>CAVXJY010000028.1:0-8794 GCA_963761855.1 Bryobacterales bacterium
CATTTACATTCGTCCATTGCTGCGAATTCCCTTAGGCGGATTCGCCGCCCGCCTTGGCATCGGGAGCGCCCTCAGGTTGGCTGCGATGAATCGCGTCCAGCACCCCGTTGACGAATTGCACCGATTCTTCGCCGGAAAACTTGCGTGTCAGCTCCAGCGCCTCGTCGATGGTGACCGCGGCGGGCGTGGCGCCATGCAGCATTTCGTAAACCCCCAGCCGCAGGATGTTGCGATCCACGGCCGGCATTCGCTCCATGCGCCAGTGCTCGGCGTGGCGGCTGATCAGGCCGTCTAGTTCTTCGATGTGCGCGATGGCGCCTTCCACCAGGCCGACGGCGAAGGAATCGCGCTCCGGATGCTCCTCTGCGCAGAGTGTGTCGAAATACGCGCTCACCGCCTCATCCACGGGCTGGCGACGCGCATCCCATAGAAAAAGGATCTGCAAGGCGCGCTGTCGCGACCTGCGGCGGGCGGGCATCAGGGAGCCTGGCGCAGCGTGCGCAGCAGATTAGCCATTTCGATGGCGCTCATGGCGGCGTCGAAGCCCTTGTTGCCGCCCTTGGCGCCGGCCCTGTCGATGGCCTGCTCCAGCGTGTTCGTGGTCAGCACGCCAAAAGCCACCGGTACGCCCGTTTCCAGGCTGGCCTGCGCAATCCCTTTGGCGGCTTCGGCGGCAATGTAGTCGAAATGCGGCGTATCGCCGCGAATCAGCGCGCTCAGGCAAATCACTGCGTCATAACGGTGCGCCCGCGCCACTTCCGCGGCCAGCAGCGGTATCTCCCAGGAGCCCGGCACCTTGATGACCTCGATCAGGTCCGCCGCCGCGCCCGTGCGCGTCAACGCGTCCATCGCGCCCGCCAGCAGACGGTCCGTAATGAAGCTGTTGAAGCGGCTGACGATAATGACAAATCGCAGCCCCGCGGCCGTTAGCTGGCCTTCCCATACTTTCGGCATAATTCACTTCCCCGTAAACGCCGGGGCCCTCTTTTCCAGAAACGCCCGTGTGCCTTCGCGGCGGTCTGCGGTGGCTGCGTTCCGTCCAAACAGCTCCGCTTCCAGTTGCAGTCCAAGCCCGAAACCGCCGTTTAATCCCGCATCCACTGCTTCCATCGCCATCCGCACGGCCAGCGGGCCGTTTTGCAAAACTTTTGCCAACCAGGCGCGCGCCGCGGCGGGCAACTCCGCCTGCGGCGTCACCGCGTTCACCAGGCCGATCCGCCTTGCCTCGGCCGCGCCAATCGGCTCGCCCGAAAGCAGCATCTCGAGCGCCCGCCCCCGGCCTACCAGCCGCGGCAGCCGCTGCGTCCCGCCAAACCCCGGAATCAGCCCCAGCTTCACTTCCGGCTGCCCCAGCCTGGCGTTCTCCGATGCCACCCGCACCGTAGCCGCCATCGCCAGCTCCAGCCCGCCGCCCAACGCAACCCCGTTCACCGCCGCCACCGACGGTTTGCCCGCGGTCTCCAGGCGCCGCAACACGCGCTGCCCGTCAAGCGAATACTGGCGCATTTCCACCGCCGATAGCGTCGCCAGTTCGCCGATATCCGCGCCCGCCACAAACGCCTTATCCCCAGCGCCGGTCACGATCGCCGCGCGGATGGCCGCATCTTCCGCGATGCGATCGAATGCCGCTCCCAGCTCCATCACCACCGCCCGGGAAAGCGCGTTGCGCTTCTCCGGCCGATTGATGGTCACCAGCGCAATGCCCGCCTCATCCACCGCGAACAGGATGTGCTCGAACGACACCACCGATCAGTGTAGCAAGTGCGCACGCCGGGGACAGACCTCTCTGTCCCAAGGCGCTGCCTTTGCGCCGCGTGGACAGAGCGGTCTGTCCCCGGCCCTTTTGCAAGGCGCTGCCTTTGCGCCGCGTGGACGCGCCGCGTGGACAGAGCGGTCTGTCCCCGGCCCTTTTGCAAGGCGCTGCCTTTGCGCCGCGTGGACAGAGCGGCCTGTCCCCGGCCCTTTTGCAAGGCGCTGCCTTTGCGCCGCGTGGACAGAGCGCCGCGTGGACAGAGCAGTCTGTCCCCGGCCCCTCTTCAATGCGGCGCGGTCTTCCGCTCCTTCGTTGCCGCCCGGTAAGCTCGGTACCTCTGCATTAGTCCCTGCAACACCAGTTCCACGTCCGCTTCCTCAATCTTCACTCGAGCCAGATCGTGGCTGAATCGCGCCGGCAGCGCTTTCCGCACCCCGTCCTTCGCGCCCAGCTTCTCCGCAATGACCTTCCTTAGTTCCGCCCTGGCGAATTGTGCCTTGTATAAGCTATTGATCGCCAGCACCGCTTCCAGCCCCTTGTAATAGACCCATTTCTCCTGCAGATAGCCATCGTAATCGGCCGAGTACAAGTGAAATATCGTGTTACCGCGCCGTGTTCCCACATATACGATGCGGCAGATCATCTGTTTTCCCAGGCATAGCTTTAGAAATCGCTCCACCACTACACGTTTGATGTCTCCCCAAAACGGGTCGTGCACCAGCGTCTCTTCGCGCCACTCCACGTCCACCTGGTAACTGGGGATGCACAGCCCCGTGCTTTCCGCCTGCACGCTCTTCCCGCTTCGCAAGACCGAGCGGATCCGCTTGCCGGAGAACGGAGCGATGGTTCGATCGTTCCGGTGCCACAGACCCTCGATCCGCGCATACGGGTCCTTCCACCCGCCGGACGGTTGCGGCTCAAACGTCGCCACCACCCAGTCCCCTGCTTGCACCACCGGATCTGCCGCGGCCAGATGTTTCACCGCCCCCCGCACGAAATGCTCCAGAGCCCAAGGCTTGCGGCCGTGGCCCTGCCTGGGCTCGGGCGCCAGCTTACGCTGCTCGGCTTGCTCCTTCAGAAACGCGAGCACGGCTTCGACTCCCTCGTAAGTCGCCGCCGGCACCAGGACCTTGTCTTTTTTGCAAACATCGCGCATCCGTTCCGCGGCGGCCTTCAACAGATGCGCCACCTCCCCGGCTTCCGCCAGGTAAAACGCGTTCCGCCCGGCCGCCGCCTGCGATTCCGGATTCTCTCTCAGCAGCGCGCCTGCCTCGCTCCGGCGTTCTTCGAGGGCCCGGTACCACAATTCCACCCGCGGAATCCCCAGGTGGCCGATCTCATCCGCCAGAGCCGTATTCTGCGGCCCCAGACTCCCTTTGGCCACCCCTTTATGGCCATAGGCCACGTCGCTCAGGTAACTCGGCTCGAAACCCGCATACTCTGTAGGCAGATTCTTTGCCCAGTCCTTCAAAGCGTCAGTCAGGTTTTCAGCCAGGTCGCTCTCGAGCAGCTTCGCGACTCCCGTCTTCGTGCCCTCTTTCAAGATCAACTCGCCGAAGAATGCCGCCAGCCAAGGTAACGCCATCGCCCCTCCTCGCCACCCAGCCATTCTACATTTGCGAACCCGTACCCGCACGGCCGCCTGCGCCGCCGCGCCGCGATCATACAACTTTCGGCAGTTTCCCCCTGCTATCTTCCGGCAAGTTCGTTTCGCCGGCAGGGCGCTTGCGCCATTTTGTCTGGCTCTGCTGCGTTAGCTGATATAGAATTATTCCGGCACTCACCATGTTGCAGGAGGAGACAAGGAGGGGACAATGAGTAAGATACATCACACTGCAGCCATAGCCGCTCTGGCGTTTGCACTGCCCCTGGCCGCTCTGGCGCAAACCAACCTGGACCTGGATACGGGCACGACGGGCGCATCGGGGACGGGAGACATCACTTTCAACGGCACCAGCATCGCGGTCGTGGGTTCGGCGACTCAGACGCAGATCGGCGATGAAGCCGCTGTAGTCTTTGCCACCCTGTACGACGCGGGAGCGTCGAGCGTGGCACTCCTCGAGGAACCATTCAGCCCTTACTCGACTGCCCCCGTCACAGGCGTAAATTTCATTGTCTACGACATTATTGGCGTTCACACCAACGGCGGCAACTACGCGGCGATGCTGGTGACCGCCCTCTCCAGCAGTTCGATTACTCTCCAGTACATTACCTACAACACTTCGGGGACTCAATTACAGTCCGGGACTGTCACGCTGGGCGCACAGAGCGGCCCGGCTTTGCCGACCGTCGCCGCCGTGGTGAACAATTACAGCAACATCCTGCCGGGAGCGCCCAATTACGGCATCGCGCCGGGATCGCTGATCGTGATCTATGGCTCCAATCTGGCGGATCCGGGGAGTTCTGCCAGTCCCCTGCAGGACCCCAGCAAGGCCCTGCCGCAAACGCTCAACGGCTCCAGCGTATCGCTCACAGTAGGCAGTACGACTGTGCATCCCGCGTTTTATTACGCCATTCCTACTCAGCTCGCCGTAGTCATTCCATCCAGCACCTCCGTTGGAACAGGGACCATCACCGTCTCATACGGCGGCCAGACCAGCGCTCCGCTGCCGATCACCATAGTGCCGAGTGCCTTTGGGTTCGACTACTATCAGGGCATTCTGGCGACAGCGACCGACAACAACGATTACCATCTCATTACCACCACCAAAGCTGCCTACCCGGGTGAGACCATCGACTTCTGGGGCTCAGGCGATGGCGCCGATACGAGTAACACCGACGTGGGGCCGCCTACTTCCTTCGACAATCTCAACGGCAATATAACGGCGCTTTATTTCGGCAGCGTTCAGGTGCCGGTTGTGTATCAAGGAAGGTCGGGGTTCCAGGGGGTTGACCAGGTCGCCGTGACCATCCCGGCAAACGCACCCACCGGCTGCGCGGTTTCGGTGGTCGCCGTGATCGGCAGCGGCGCCAATGCCACGGTCAGCAACGTTGTTACGATGCCGATCGCTTCCAGCGACGGACCCTGTACCGATACGGTAACCTTCATCGACCCGACTGAAGTTGCGACGCTGGAGGGCCAGACCACAGTCAAGTTTGGCGGCCTCTCGATTTTCCAGGATACGAATCCCTCGGGGATGGTTACGCAGGACTCAGGCGGATTCTTTTACAGCATCTCTGGCGGCCTGCTCACCGGATACCAGAGCAGTTCGCAGCTTTCGCTGGGAAGTTGCTCGGTGGCGCAGAGCGCTTCGCTCGCCACGACTAATCCATTCAGCCTGACCGGGATCGATGTCGGCCCGATATCCGTTACCGGGCCCGGCGGTACCCAGCAGGCGCTAACAGAATCTCCCGTTGCGCCCGGCTTTTACGCCGCCTCACTACCGGCGGGGTTCGTTCCCGCGGCTGGCGGAGACTTTACATTCGCCGGCACCGGCGGAAACGGTGTCGCCGCTTTCAGCGCTCCGTTGAGCTTCCCCAACCCGCTGACATGGACTAACTCGACCGCGGACGCGACCATTAGCCGCTCACAGGGCGCACTGGTCACGTGGACCGGGGGCGCTAAGGGCACCTACGTTCAAATCAACGGCAACAGCACGTCGCAAGCCACGGGGTTTTACGCCTCCTTTACATGCGATGCGCCGGTGAGCGGCGGATCGTTCACAGTTCCGGCGGCCGTCTTGCTGGCGCTGCCGCCTGGCACCGGAACTCTGAAGGTGAGCAACTACACAATCCCTAGCCCCTTCAAGGTAACGGGGTTGGATTTCGCATACACGATTGGGTTCGTGTCGACTGACATCGACGCCACCTTTCAGTGAACCGTGGCGCAGGCAGTCATGCCTGCTGTGTCGAGATTCGTCTCGACATTTCTTCGGCGTGACTGATGCGCGTGTAACTCCGCCGTTGCTCCCGAGCGCGCCGCCCAGAGGCCGATCACCGCCCGGCGCGCAGACGGTCCACCGCGCGGCGCAGATCCAGGTCGGGCTTGAGCCTCAAGGCCGCTTCCAATTGGGCAATTGCTTCCGGCATGCGTCCCGGAATCTGCGACAGCGCCACGCCCAGGTTGTAGTGCGCGTCGGCGTAGTCCGCCTGGATGCGCACCGCCGCCTCAAAGTGCGCGATCGCCTCTGGCGTCCGGCCCGGCAACTGGGTCAACACAACACCCAGATCGTTATGCGCCTCCGCGTAATCCGGCTTCAGGCGCAGCGCGGCTTCGAATTCCGCGGCTGCCGCCGGCAACCGGCCGCCGGTTTTCGATAGCGCCACGCCCAGGTTGTAATGCGCCTCCGCGTAATCGGGCCGGAGGCGCAACGCCGCCCGATACTCCGCCATCGCTTCCGCCAGACCGCCGGGGACCTGGGCCAGTGCGAACCCCAGATCATTGTGCGCTTCGGCGTAGTCGGGATCGATGCGCAGTGCCGCGCGGTACTCCGCAATGGCCTCCGGCAAACGGTCGGGAAACTGGGCCAGCGCGCTCGCCAGGTTGTGGTGCAGAATGGCGGAATCGGGAAGCAGGCGCACCGCGGCCTGGTATTGGGCGATGGCCTCGGGCAGGCGGCCCGGGATTTGGGCCAGCGCGCTGGCCAGGTCGCTGCGCGCCGGCGCGGATTCGGGACGGATGCGCAAGGCTGCTTCCAGGTGCGGGATGGCCTCGGATATCCTCCCGCTTGCGAGCAGGTAACTCCCCAGATTGTGCTCGGCCAGGTAGTTGTCCGCGGTCACAGCGAGCGCCTGCTGAAACAGCGTTTCGCTGTTCTGCCAGTGCTCGATCTGGGCCGCCGAAACACCCGCCGCTGCCAGACATGTCACAATCGCTGCGGCGGCGATGGGCCGCGCGGCTGTCCGCCAGCGCCGCGCCAGGTCGGCCGCGCCCCAGGCCAGCATGATGGTCAAGCCGACCATCGGCACATACATATACCGGTCCGCGCGCGCCTGTGCGCCCACTTGCACCAGTCCGATCACCGGCGCCAACGTCACCAGGAACCAGAACCAGCCGGCCGCCAGGTACGGAGCGCTGCCAAACCATCGCAGCGCCAGAACCGTGACGAGGGCAAGCGCCAGCCCGGCCGCCGCCACCATCCACCAGGCGAAAGCGGCCGGATACGGATAGAACACGGCCAGCCCGGACGGCCAAATTGTTTTGAGGCAGTAGACGGCGCAGGAGACCAGCGCGTTCTCTATCCTCGGTCCCATGGGCAGCCGCGAGATTTCCTTGACGGCTCCGCTCGATTGCTGCACCAGGTAGGTTACGGCAGCCGAGACGCCTGCGAGCGCGAAGAAGGGTATCTTCTCGACCACGGCCGCTCGCGAGAGCCGGCGCAGAGGCCATGCATCCAGCATCAGCAGCAGGAACGGCAGGGTGACGATCATCGGCTTGGACATTAACCCCAGGCAGAACCAGAGCAGGACCGCCAAATAACGCCCGCGGCCCGGCCGTTCGGTGTAGCGCACGTAGGCCCACAATGCCAGAAACCAGAAGAAAGCGCACAGAACGTCTTTGCGCTCGGCCACCCAAGCTACCGATTCCACGTGCAGCGGATGAAGCGCGAACACACAGGCGGCCCAGGCGCTGGGCCAGCGTGCCTGAGTCGCGCGCTTGAGAAATGCGAACAGCAGCACGGCGGCGAGCGCGTGCCACCAAACGCTGCTCAAGTGGTGCAGCCCGCTGCGCATGCCGAAAAGCTGGGTGTCCAGCAGGTGCGAAACCCGCGTGACGGGGAACCAGTTGGCGGCATCGCCCGAGGTGAGCGCCCGTTCGAGGCCCGGCAGCGTGACGCCTCGGCCGACCTGGGTGTTGCGCGTCACGTATTCCGGGTCGTCGAAATTGACGAAATCAAAACCGGCGACGGGGGCGTACAACGCGACCGTTACAAAAAAGAGGGCCAGCGCGATTCCCAGGTCGAGCCGGGAATTTCGCGCTGGCCTTGGCGCCGGATGCCGCGCGTGCGGCTTCTCCGGACGGTGCTTCAGAACGAGACCTTCACGGCCAGTTGCAAGGCTCGGCCGCCGCCGGTGCCGTTGACGCCCGTGCCGCTGCCGAGAGTTGTGGTGACATCGCTGAAGGTCGAGCTGGTGAGCGATGCCTGGTTGGTGCCGCTTGAGGTCGGATTGCTGAACTCCGGCGTGTTGGTCAGGTTGAAGGTCTCGGCGCGCAGCTCAAGGTTGATGCGCTCGCCGATCCTGAAGTTCTTGAACACCGAGAAATTCAGCGCGAACAATCCCGGGCCGCTCATGATACTGCGTCCGGTGGTGCCGAAAACGACACCCGTGGGCTGGAGGAAACTGGAGGGGTTGAACCATGGATTGCCGACACCGATGCCGTGCTCGAGCTGCACCGGCGCCACCTGCGTGGCGGTCTGGGTTTCACCGGGTGTGTTGAGGCTGCTGCCGCTGGCAGTGATGCTGAACGGTTCCCCGGTCATCAGGCTCAGCACGCCGGCAACCTGCCAGTTGCCCAACACCCAGGCTGCCGGGCCTTTGTTCAGCCACTTCTTGCCGACGCCCGCCGGCAACTGGTAGACATAGGTCTGCACGTAGGTCAGCGTGCGGTCAAAATCCGTGCGCGCATAGTTGCGCTGCGCGCCGATCTGCCAGAACAGGGCGCCATCGTCGTCTTGCTGGTAGTTCATGCCTTTGCCCCAGGTGAAGGCCGTGAGGATGTTCAGATCGCCGACACGCCGGTCCAGTTTCACCTGCAACGCGTTATAGCTGGATGAAAAGCCATCCCAGAACAGCGTGTCGCCCGCCGTTTTGCCGTAGAGGATATCGAGCGGCATGCTCGCCGTGCCTCCGCCAATCACGCTGGTGGGCGCATTCAGGTTCCATTGCGCTCCCGTGTCCACGCCGTGCAGCCCCACATAGGCTACGTCCAGGGTCCAGTGCGCCGGCAGCGAACGTTCCACCGCCAGGTTCCAGCTCTCCACGTACGGGTTCTTGAAATTCAGGTTGATCGTGAATTCGCTGTTGCTCAACAGCGGACCGGTCGCCGGAATCACCCCGCTGGACGGAACCGACACCGGCACGGGCAGCGGAAACCCCTGC
>CAVXJY010000029.1:0-7114 GCA_963761855.1 Bryobacterales bacterium
ACACTGTAGTGACATCGCGCAAGAAGAGGTGGACCGGCTTCTGGTTTGCCTCGGCTTGACTACAGCAGGTCTCGACTGTCGTGATGGGGATACCCGAAAGTTGTCCATCGATAGTGATGACCGTACGTGAGCGTTCCTCTGTTTTCGTAACCCGGATCATGCGGGTCGCATCCCGCTAGATGATCTTGCACTCTGCTATCCAAACCGAATCGTGGCGAAATGCGACACCCGGACCGGATAGAGACGTGGCTCATACCGCTATCCGCAGGGCTCGTGCCGTATGCGCCGGCGTATGCCGATGCAACTGCCGAGAATCGGCACGCGGAAGATAACGCGAGTTTGCGATTGCCCTGTCGTTTTCGCGGACCACCTTCCAGAACGCCAGACGAAGTCGTGCTAGAGTCGCTCACCGTCCCGCGAAGCAGCTCAGGCCCATGCTTGGCCTCATCACTCGAGAGGCACATGCTTGTTCCGGCGGCCATGCGAGAACCTCAACGGACTCGATTTGCGCGGCTCCGAGCGTCCAAAATGGCGCTCCCGCACCTCATCATCGATTACGCTAAAGCCGGCAAAGCTCGGTGCGCGCGGGCTCCGGCAATCGGTCTGCGAGGGTGTGGGCCGGGCGGTTCCATTGCGCAGCCAGAAGCCGAGGCCGGGAGCAACCGCCGCAAATCGCCGCGCAATTCATCCCGGAAATGGTGAGCGATTTGCATTGTGAAATTTCATGGGACACGGTTACCGGCCGAATATCGCGGCGACGGGACTGCTGTTGCTATCGGTCGCCGCGCCTTCTCGCGGGGCGGGCACTGGTTTAGAACGAGCGGAGGAGCTGTACCAGCGGACCGAGTACCGATCAGCCCTCAGCATTCTGCTCCCGCTCTCGCCAAAGAGCGCCGCGGTCTACGCTCTAATCGGGAAAACCTATTACATGGATGGACAGTACAAAAGCTCTACGACCTACTTGGAAAGGGCCGTCACCGAAGATTCCTTGAATTCCAGTTACTACGATTGGCTGGGCAAAGCGTACGGTAGGCGCGCTGAACAATCCTGTTTTCTGACGGCACTGGCATACGCGCAAAAAACTCGTGAGTTCTTCGAGAAGGCCGCGGTTTTGGATGAGGCAAATCAGGAAGCGTTGGGTGACCTGTTCGAGTACTACCTTGAAGCCCCAGGTATCGTTGGAGGCGGCATCGACAAGGCTGAGAAAGTTGCGGAGCGGATTCGCCGCCTGAACCAGGTCGAAGGCCACTACGTCCTGGCTCGGATTGCCGAGAAACGCAGAGATGCTCCGACGGCTGAACGGGAGTACCGGACGGCTATGCAACTCGCGCCAGGTGATATCGGCCGCGTGATTGATTTGGCATCTTTCCTGTCAACGCAAGGCCGTTATCAGGAAAGCGAGGAACTGTTCAACTTGGCCGGGCAAATGGCGCCGAATTCGCCGAAGCTTCTGTTCGCGCGTGCCGCGTCCTATGTACGAACTGGCCGGAAACTGCCGGAGGCAAGAGCCCTTATTCAACGGTATATAGCAACGCAACGCACGCCCGATGATCCATCTCGTTCCGAGGTCGACCAGCTCCTAAGGCATCTCGGTAGTGCGATGTATCTGTGGACGAATCCTCTTTTCGGCCCAGGAACTTATGATCGACTCGGGTGAGCTCGATCGCAAAGGAGATTATATGAGCCAAAAAAAGAAGTTCATCGTTTACGTAGTCAGTATTTTATTTCTCGCTTTGGCAACCGGCTGTAAGAAGAAGGTGTCGATGGCCGCCCCGCCCGCGCCACCCACGACTCCGGTCGCCGACGCGGCAAAACCAGCTCCACCCACGATCGCTGGGTTCGCGGTGGAACCGGGTCTTATCGAGCGCGGCCAGACCGCCGAACTCCGTTGGCAGGTGAAGGACGCGACTCAGATCGAAATCGACCAAGGAATCGGTGGTATCGCTTCATCGGGGCACCGCCAGATCGGACCCAACGAGTCCACAACGTATACTCTGAACGCCCAAGGGCCTGGTGGTGACGCAACTGCCAAGGTAACGCTGATTGTAATGCTACCGCCGCTCCCACCTGCCGCGCCTGTCGCTGCACAGCCTACGATCGGCGAACGTTTGAGAAAGGTAGACGATGCGTTCTTCGATTTCGACCGAAGTGAATTGCGGGAAGACGCCCGCACCGCATTAGTTGGGGACGCACTCGCCCTGCAGTCCATATTGAGCGACTTCCCGACCGCGACCGTCGTGATCGAGGGTCACTGTGACGAGCGTGGGTCGGCGGAGTACAACCTGGGATTGGGTGACAAACGCGCGTCGGCCGTCAAAGAATTCCTGAGCCAGTTGGGTGTTTCGAGTGACCGTCTGATCAAAATCAGTTACGGAAAAGAACGGCCGCAATGCACCGAATCCGACGAGACATGCTGGCAGAAGAACCGGCGCGTCCATTTCGTACCGGGAGAAGATCTGAAGACATCCATCGTCAGCCCCTCGGCTGGTTCAGAGCCAGGACAGGCCGCGGCGCCAATGAACTGAGGACGATCAGCGAATGATGCGGGCGGCCGCGTGTGGCACACTATTTGCGATGGATCCTTTTGCGGTAGAACCGATTGCACTCGGAAATCGGATGAGCGTCGTCTGTCTCCCAACCTCGGGCGCACTCATCGGGTTGCTGCTGACAGGCTGCGGGCTGAGTATCACTCCTCAGCCCGCGCCTGCCGTTCCTTCGCCAACCCGCGGCCTGCAGCGGGCGCCGCCTTGAAACGTAGCAGTTACGGTCGCGAGTTCGAAGTTAAACTGATCAACAGGAGAGTTTCGATCAAGCGGCCAGACTTGGCCAACCGCAAGCTGAAGATTCCATTGCTTTCCAGCCCTCGTAGGGTACCTGGTCTCGAAGCAGGCTAAAACCCGAAAGGCTGTGTCTGTGGCCGGCTGACAGTCTGACTGGTGGTCAGTGATCAGTTCGGTGAGAATCTACTCTGGCCGCAGCCAGCAGTTTCGCGACGGGGAAGCGAAGCTTGCGACGACGGATGCGCCACTTTTTCTGCACTCTCCGGCGAAACTTCGGAGATTGACCGGCCAATCTTTCCTCATTTTTCGGGTGTTGTGATGTGGACCAGTTGTTGAGCGGCAGCGAGGAGCCGCCGCTCGAGACGCTGGAGTTGGTGGCGGGTCTTTTCATCGATTAGGCTGCGCCGATACATCTCCAGGAGGTGGCGTGTGGCGGCCAGCGCTTGCTGAATGGCGGGAAGACCGGCGGTGCCGGTGGGTTTGGGAACAGAGAGCGCCGGCACCGAATGAGGTGCGTTCTGGCGTGCCTGGTGGAACTCGCGCTGCAGGTCCTGCTGGGTGACCTCGAGGTAGCGCATGGTCATGGCGATGTCATTGTGACCCAGCAGTTGCATGAGAGCAGGAAGACCGACCCCGAGACGGAGCATTTCTGTGGCGTAGGTGTGGCGAAGACGGTGAGGGGTGACAGGAGCCGAGCAACCGGCTCGTGTGGCGGCATTAGCCAAGGTTTCAAAGAGGCGGTGATACGCGCCCCACGGGCCACCGCGAGGTAACAGGAAGCTTTCCGATCGGGCCAAAAGTTCCGGCCGGGCCAGAGGGCGCAAGGCCAGAATGCGTTGAATGATGTCCCGAACCTCGGCATCGACGGGAACGAGGCGTTCGGTGTGCAACTTGCCGAGGGGGACGTGGAGCGCCCACTGATCCGGCGCAACCTGGCGTAGGCAGTCCAGAGGCAGGCGGATGCATTCGCCAATGCGGATACCGGTGAAGCGGGTGAGCAGCAGGAGGTTCGAAAGCAGGTTGTCGGTACGGCGCAGTTCCTGTTGCAGTCGTTGATCGTCTTCAAGAGGAAGCGGTTTTGGCAGCCATCGATCTCGCGGGGGGAGGTCCTCGCTGCGAATCAGGCCAGGCTGGACGGGGTGGCCGTGGGCGGCCAGATCCTCCAGCAGACGGCGGATGAGGATCAGGTGCTGTCTGCGGGTATGGTTGCACAATGGCGGATCTTGTTCGCAAAGGCAACGAAACCAGCCCAGCAGATGCGGATCGCGGCGGAGTTGCGCCAGGCGGCGGAGTTGCGGGAAAGCGTGATGGAGATAGCGGAGAAAACGGCGCGCCGCACCCCGGTAGGCCTTCAGCGTGCCGGGTTGGTGAGTCACGGCGAGGCTCCGGATGTGAGATTCGAAGATCTGGTCTAGGCTGGCTTTGGGCGGGTTCATGGGATCGGCGGAGGGGACAAGCGCGAGCGGTTCTCGATGGCTCGGGCATATTCACGCCACACGTCCTGGGGAGCAAGCTGGACGTACAGCATGGTGGTGTGAATCTGCGAATGGCCCATCAGGTGTTGCAGCGCGGGCAGGGAGACCCCGGCGCGCACCATATCGGCGCCAAAGGTGTGGCGGAGCCGATGGGCGTTGGCCTGCGGAACGCGACTGCGCAGGCGATGATGGCGGAACAGGGAGCGCAGTCCGGCGGGAGTCATGGCACGCCCGCGTTGGCGGCCTTTCAGGGAAACGAACAGGGAAGAGGAATTGGTGAGCGGTCTTTCCAGTCGCACATACTTTTCGAGCACCTCGATGATTTCCGGCGGCAGCGGCATGACGCGTTTCTTGTTGCCTTTGCCGAGAACCCGCATGTGGGCGTCGGCGAGTTGAAGATCCTCGAGTTGGAGACCCAGAACCTCACAGGAACGCAGGCCGTCGAGTAACATCAAGCCCACCAGGGCGAGATCGCGAAAGGTGCCAAAGCTGCGCCAGAACCTGGCGACTTCTTCGGCAGACAGCGGTATAATCACGCGCCGCGGTTGTCTCAGGCGGAGCCCCCAGGTCATGGCGCGGCGCACCCGGCCGTCGCCGAGCGGGGATCTGGTGGTATAGCTGCGCTGGAGATGGGACTGACCCGCAGGAATCTCAAGGCCGTAATGAAAGCGGTACAAACAACGCAGCACGCCCAGGCGATGATTGATGGTTTGCGGCACAGGCTTGGGTTGTTGATCCAGTTGGTGACGGGCATAATCGAGCAGGGTTGATTCGGTGGTTTCTGACAGCGGCTGGCGTTGCTCCCACCAACGGGCGAAGTGGAGTAGGTCGTAAGCGTAGGCGCGCAGCGAACGTAAGGAAAGTTGGCGAATGCGCTGGGCATCGAGAAACGTGTTGGCCCAGGCTACTTCGCGACCGTGCTCATCGAGCAGGCGATAGGGCGAAGTGCTGGCGGGAACCGACGGCCGATCAACCACAGAGAACTTCATAGCCGGTCTGCTTCGCGAAGGCGGGCGGTAAAGTCGGCGGCGCTGGCGCCGGCGACGAAGTAGCTGTTGGGATCGAGCCCCTGCGGCAACCGGACAAGATGGACGTGGATGCCGGCGCTCTGCAGGCGCTGGGCAAGCTGATGGGCGGCTTTCTGCCCGGCCTGATTCTCGTCCTGGTCGAAAGCGATGTACACACAGCGGTCTGACTGCTCGGCCAGTTGAGCCCACTGAGCCGGCGTTAGCTGGGTGCCGATCGCACAGGTGGTGTTGCGGAAGCCGGCTTGCCACAGCACGGCCAGATCGAACAGCCCTTCGACGAGGATTACCGTGGAGAAACTGCAGACCGATTCCCAGGCGAACAATCCGCCTTTCGAGCGCGGCAATAAACGGTGGGGGAAAGCCGCGCCGATGCTGCGGCCATAAAGGTTTACGATCTGCCTGTGTTGTCGGCAGGGGAAAATGAGCCGCCGGCAGAATGCATCGCGGCCGTGATGATTGATCAATCCGATCTCCAACAACTGGTCGAATGAGGGGCACCGAGCCGCCAGATGACGCCGTAAGTTTCCGCCGGGAGCATAACCGATGCCGAGTTCCTCGATCAGAGAGGCATCGTGCACGCCGCGGTGCTCCAAATAGTGTGTGGCTTCCGGATGGCGGTGCAGTTGAAGCTGATAGAAGGCGGCCGTCTCCTCCAGCAATCGGGAAACGGGGGCAGGGGTCAGTTCCTGTTCGAGATGAGCCACCGTTTGGCGGAAGGGTAAATCGAGGAAGAGCTGAACGAAGCGGATCAGGTCACCACCCTGGCCGCAGCCGTGGCAGTAGAACAGGTTTTTGGAGGCGTTGACGTAGAAGGAAGGGTGAGTTTCCTGGTGTAAGGGACACAACCCGACAAACTCTTGGCGTGCGCCGGCCCGACAGGGCTTCCAGTTGTGGCGCTGCAAATACTCCAGCAGCGGGATGCGCTGTTTGAGCCGCTCCAGATTCTCGGCCATGGTGCCGCTTTCGCCTCCCGAGTCGAACTTAGGCCGAAAGCAGCGGTTTTCCCAGGCAAGGATGGTGGGCGGGGCGGGTTTTTCTAAATCCGCAAAGGCCAGAATCGGGCAAGGAACGGGAAAACGGTATGCCCACACAAGGGCAGCGAATCCTGCACCAGGATCTCTGTCCTGCTGAGCCACGCCGCGATGGCCCGCATCGCCTGGCGCAGATAAGAGAAGGGCGGCTGAGAAGAATCCAGGCTGTGGAACCAGCGGCGTAGCGTGGAGGGATCGGCCACACGATCGGGGTCTTTGACGGTAGGTGCAGCGGCCTCCAAGGAACGGCCTTCCAGGAAGTAGCGTTGCAGCGCCTGGCTCCGGGCGATGAAACTGTAATGGCTGTAGGGAGGAGAAAAGGGAGGCAGGAAAGTGAACGTCTTGTGGCACCGGTTACAGAGGCCGCGGCGAATTCCGATCCGATCATGCTGTTCATCATGCGCCTGTTTGCGGCGGCGGCCATGACCGATGATGGAGTCCTCGGCACAAATCGGGCAGTGGCGCAAGATGATTTCAGCGCCGGCCTCGGCCCAATCGACTGCGAGGTTGTATTGCGCCGCCGAAAGTGGGATAAACAGAATCGTACCGAAGAGGGCTTCGCCCGCCAGCTCACCATGGTCAAGATGGATAGGCGGAGCGAGGCCCTTCCTCCTAAACGAAACTCACCTGGGAAAAGAATAACGCCTGACGAGCGTCAGTATTAGGGCGGAGCTTATAACGGTGATGGCGCCTTCTCCCGTCGGTATGGCTGCTCACAGAAGTCGCAAGCGGTCATACCGGGGCTCAGCAATGGCGCTCCCTAACAGCTTTCCCCAAGGATTGGCCGGTTAATCCGAGAA
>CAVXJY010000030.1:0-7980 GCA_963761855.1 Bryobacterales bacterium
ACCGCAGTTCGGCCGGTGAAGCGAAAGACTCGCTGACTGTCTTTCCACTCACTTTACGGGTCAGTCGATAGTTTGGACCGTGGCCCTGCTGGCCCGCCTTGTGGCACCGGCAATCCGACTTCCCGCAGCGCCCGGTGATGCTGCTAACCGAACCGCTCCGAAAGTCGCCCAAATTGAGAATGCGCCCGAGAATCGCGGAGCGCTGTTGTTCCAGCACGGCCAGAGAATCAGGCAAGATCGCACCTCCATTCCTAACGTATCACTACGTAAGGATTCAGGCCACAAAAAAAGAACGCCGCCAATCGCTACAATTTTGTCGCACACCCCTTCCGCGGCGCGCCCCAGGGAGGGAGGCAATGTGGTGTATAATTCCTGAACCACTCGACGACACGTTCGGGCGCGCGTGGTTTAGGAGGGATCATGGCGCTTGCCAGCAGAAAGCTCCTGACTGTGCTCACGGCAGCGGTTCTTTTCGGGGCGCTGCTGTGGTTGCTGGGGTTTGGCTTTGGACATGAGCAGCGATTGTCGCGTTGGCTCGGCCACCCTTTTCTGGGCAGCAAGGTGTATTTCGGGACCTGGGTCGTTTTCGTTGGGGCGCTGGTTTTCGGTCTCGGGATTCCCTATATCGGGGCTCACCTCATGCTGCGCCAGCCGCTGCGGGATTTTGGTTTTTCGCTCGGTGAGACCAGCCAAGGGGCAGCGTGGCTGCTGGTGCTCATGCCCGTTTACGTGCTTGCGCCGCTGGGCTCGGCGTACATCGGCAGCGCGCAATACTACACCTACCTGGTCGAGCCCGGCTTTCTAACCCCGGGCCACGTGGCCCTGCACCTGGTGAGCTACGCCATGTTTGCTTTCGGGTTCGAAGGGCTGTTCCGTGGATTCCTGCTCTTCGGCCTGGCTGACGCGCTGGGGAGTTCGCGCGGCGCTCAGTGGGCGGCTGTTCTAGCCTCCACCGTGCTGTCGGCTTGCTGCCTCGCCGGGCTGCCGTGGATCTTTCCCGTCTCAGCTTTACTCGGCGGCGTTCCGGCGGGCTTCCTCAACCTCAGACTGCGGAGCTTCGCCTACTTCGCTTTCATTCATTGGAGCGTCGGGATATGGTCCGACGTCTGGGAGATCCTAAAGCTCAACGTGGCACACCGCATGTGGTGAAGTAAACCGCACCGGCGTTGAAGGAGATAATCGCATGGCCAAGGTTCTCGTAACGGGCGTCAACGGTTTCATCGGTTCGCACCTGGCGGAACTCCTCCTCACGAGGGGAGAAGAGGTCGTGGGACTGGTGCGGCCGACCGCCGATCTCCGTTCGCTGGCACCGCTGTCGGACCGGTATGGCGATCGGCTTCAGCTCGTCGTGGGTGACTTGCGGACAGGGCTGGGTCTGGCGGAGGCGGTGCGTGGGATCGAGATCGTCTACCATCTCGGCGGCCTCGTAATGGGCACGTCGGAGGCCGAATTTCGAATCACCAACCTGGAGGGCACTCGCAAATTACTCGAAGCGGTGCTGGCCGCGCGTGTCTCCGGCTTCCTCCGCTTCCTGTACACGTCCAGCCAGGCGGCCGCCGGGCCCGCTCCATCACCGGCGCCCATCGACGAGCAGGCCCCGCGCCGTCCCGTCTCCTGGTATGGGGAGTCCAAGCGCGACGCCGAGGATGTCGTCATGCAGTTTGCGGAGCGCGGCGTGCCGGTGACGATTGTGCGGCCCGCGTCGGTCTTCGGAGAACGGGAAACCGACATTTCGCGCGGGACGTTTCCCGCGGTCCGGGCCGGAATCCGGCCGCGCCTCGGGCTGGCGGAAAAGACGCTGTCTTTCATTTACGTGGGCGATCTGGTGCGGGGGATGACGGCGGGAGCCGCCAGTCCTGCCGCCCTGAACCATACATATTTCCTGGCCAACCCAACCACCAACACAGCTTCGGAGTTCATCGCAGACATCGGGACAGTCATGGGCAAGCGGTTCGGCATCCCTATCCTGGTTCCGCACGCGGCGCTCTGGGTGGTTGGCGTGCTTTCCGAGTGGCTGCACGCCTTCACTCGTACCCGCCCCCTGATCACGCGGGACAAGGTGCGGGAAGTGCGCCAGACCAGTTGGGCCGTGACGCCGGCGGCGGCGCAGCGCGACTTCGGGTGGGTGGCCACCACGCCGCTGGAGGCCGGCCTCCGTGCCGAGGTTGCGGATTGGGAGATTCGGACTCAGCGCGCGGACCACATCACCGCCGAGGTGCCGCGCGACCGGGCGATCAAGACCTTTACCCTGGCAGCGCTCCTGGGCGTGATCGTCGAGAGTCTTGCTTACCTGGCGCACTGGTACGTCTACACACCTGGTTGGTTGATCGTGGTGGCGATGTTCGGGTTCTTCGGGCTCTTCATCGGTGCCATTTCTTATCTGCTGGCGGGCCGCGCCGCCATCGCGCAATTCGCGGCGGGCGCCGCGGCGTTTCTGGCGGTCGAGATCCCCAACCAATTGTGGGCGCAGCTCTGGCATTTCTCGCCGGCCCTGCTCGGCGACAGGAATCCGTGGCTGCGGGCCGCCGTGCTCGCCGTTCCAATGGGCTTCGTGCCGCTGATCGTCAATGAGGCGATTCGGTTGTTATACGCCGTCCGCCGGCGCCTCGGCTGACGCCAGGAGGAAACATGCTACCGCAGACCGCCATCAAGCCAATACATGCTCGCGATGAGGCCAGGTACCCCCGCCCGATTCGCGTAACGGAGGCTGAGCTCGAGAGCCCGGGTGTGCTCACGGTCCTCAAGCTGATCTACAACAGCCTCGTCCGGCTCTTCCATGATCCGATCGGGATGATTCTGGGTAGCGCATTCGTGCTCATTATGCTGTGGGGAGCGCACGGCAAACTCGACTTGCTCACCTGGTTTTGGAGCGGCTGGGGCGGGCCGGGGAGCGATCCGGCGACGCGTGCTCACATTCTCCCCGGCGTGCCTTGGGACCAGGAGTGGCTGAGTTATCTGGCCGGCTTCGTATTCGTCGTGGTAGTCCCCATCCTGCTCATCAAGCTCGTCTATCACCAGGACCTGCGCGACTATGGGCTCGGGCTGCCGCACCGTGACCGCTGGGGGCTGGCCCTGCTCTCCGCCGCCATGCTGTTGGTCTTCAGCGCACCGGCGTTCTACCTGAGCACGCGCGATCCCGGCATGCGAGCGCTTTACCCCTTGTACCGTGGGCCGTTCAGCACGGTTGGTGAGTTTGCAGTTTACGAGGCCGGTTACTTCCTGTTCTTCGTGGCCATCGAGTTCATCTTTCGCGGGTACCTGCTGTTCGGCCTATATAACGCGCGCGACCGCGAGGCGCTGCCCGGTACGCATGGCATCCCGGGGCCGCTCGTATTCGGCTATTACGCCATTCTGGTCTCGATGCTTTCCTACACCGCCTGGCATCTCGGCAAGCCGATTCCGGAGCTTTGGGGCACGCTGGTGTGGGGCATAGCCACCAGCACCGTGGTGCTGGCCACGCGCAGTATATGGCCTGTTGTAGTGGTCCACTGGATGCTAAACGTCTTCCTCGATGCGGTAATCACCTGGGGCGGCGCACCCCATGGCGCTTCCGGGGCTCTTTAGTCTTATCTGACGCGAAGAAGGGCGGGCCCGGCCGTACCGCGGGTGGAGTTTCGAGCGCGGCTCGGCCAGTTTCGAGACATTAGTATCTGCCGGCCGGCTGAATCGCGCCGCGCGGATGATCGGTTCGGGGAACGGGGAAGCGCGCTTGTCCGATACCCGCACCTGCTGACCCGAGCTCCGCATGGGGCTCAGACAATCTTCGGAACCGGGAATCGTCGCACGCGCTTTCCAACGGCCGCAAAAATCGCGTTCGCTACGGCCGGCGCTAAGGGAGGGACACCACTCTCGCCGACACCCCGCTCTGGCGGTTCGGTGCTGGGAACGATATGCACCTCGATATCGGGCGCATCGCTCATTCTCAGCACCCGATAGTCATGGAAGTTGCTCTGTTTCACGCCGCTGTTTTCGATCGTGATCTCGCCTGAGAGAACCGTTGTCAGCGCGTAATTGATCCCGCTCTCGATCTGCGAGCGAACGCTGTCCGGGTTCACCGGCAGCCCACAGTGGACCGCCGCAACCACTCTTTGGACGCGAAGCCTGCCCGTCTCATCCACCGAAACGTCGGCTACTTGCGCCACATAGGCGTTACCGAAGATATAGCAGGCAATCCCTCGTCCCCGGCCCTTCGGCAAGGGCTTGCCCCACCCTGATTTCTCCCCGGCGAGTTCGAGAACGGCGCGAATCCTGCGCCTGTCGTCCGGCTTGTCTTCCCGCAAGAGCCATCACAACTCGCCAAGGCTATAATGAATGCGGAAATCCAAAGTCCATGCCACAGGCCTTCTTGGTTCGGGAAGTGGTGCTTTCGCCGCGGCGCCTTGCACTCACCGTTCGCGAAGTCGCGCACGCCCGTACGCTCCTGAGGATGGTGGAACCTTAGGAATCAGCGCATGGTTCGCGGCCTGATCGACTTTGCCCTCAACAACCGTTTCCTCGTCACCGTCGCGGCGTTCCTCCTCCTCATTTGGGGCGCCATCTCATTCCACAACCTTCCGGTCGAGGCCTACCCCGACGTAGCCAACAACTACGTGCAGGTCATCACGCAGTGGCCGGGCCACGCCGCCGAAGAAGTGGAACAGCAGGTCACCATCCCTATCGAAATCGTGATGAACGGCATCCCGCACCTGGAGCACTTGCGTTCGACCTCTTTATTCGGCCTATCCAGCTTGATGCTCATCTTCGACGACGAATCCGCCAACGATTGGAATCGCCAGAAGGTGCTGGAGCGGCTCTCGCAGCTCAGCCTGCCCAATGGATTGCAGCCGCAGATCGGTTCCGACTACAGCCCGGTCGGCCAGATCTACTGGTACACGCTCAAGAGCACCAACCCGCAGTACGACCTGATGGAGCTCAAGTCGCTCGAAGACTGGACGCTCGAAAAGCAGTTCAAATCGGTGCCCAACGTGGTCGATGTCGTCAGTTTCGGCGGCACCACGCGCGAATACCAGGTGTCGCTCGACCCGGCCCAACTGGTTGCCTATGGCCTCAGCATCGCCCAGGTAGAGCAGCAACTGGCCAACAACAACGTCAACGCGGGTGGCAGTTTCGTCGAAGCCGGCCTGCAGCAGATCAACGTGCGGGCCATCGGGCTCATGCGCGGTGTCGCCGACATCGCGAAGACCGTCATCAAGACGGTGAACGGAACACCCATCCGGGTGAAGGATCTCGGCACCGTCTCCCAGGGACCGAAAATCCGGCTCGGCCAGATCGGCAAGGCGATCCATCGCGCCGACGGCAAGGTGATCGACAACGCCGACGTCGTCGAGGGTATCGTGCTGCTGCGTAAGGGCGCCGACGCCGATGCCGTCCTCGACGCCATCCACGCCAAGGTCGACCAGTTGAACCACCACATTCTGCCGCCTGGCGTTCAAGTGGTTCCGTTCCTCGACCGCAGCAGCCTGGTGCACCTCACCACCCACACCGTGCTGCACAACCTGACCGAAGGCATCGTGCTGGTGGCGCTGATCCTGTTCCTGTTCCTCGGCAACGCCCGCGGCGCCCTGATCGTCGCGCTCACCATTCCGTTTTCCCTGCTGTTCGCCGCGATCTGCCTCAACCTGAATCACATTCCCGCCAACCTGCTCTCGCTCGGCGCGCTCGATTTCGGCATGGTGGTGGAAGGCGCGGTGGTGATCGTGGAAAATATCGTGCGCTATCTGGGCCTCCACGAAGGCAGTTCACCCCTCGGGCCGGTACGCGCGGCGGCCCACGAAGTGCAACGGCCGGTATTCTATTCGATCGGCATCATCATCACCGCCTACCTGCCCATCTTCACCTTGCAGCGCGTCGAAGGCAGGCTGTTCAAGCCCATGGCGTGGACGGTCTCGTTTGCCCTGCTCGGTTCGCTCCTGTTCTCGTTGTTGATTGCGCCCGTGCTTTCGAGCTTCGTTTTCGGCAAGCGGGTTCGCGAGTGGCATAACCCGGCGATGATCTGGCTCACCCGTGCCTACCAGGCCGCGCTGCGCATGGCTATTCGTCTGCGCTGGCCGACCTTGCTGGTCGCGGCCGTCGCGCTGGGCGTTTCGATTTATCTCGGTACCAGCGGCATCATCGGCTCCGAGTTTCTGCCCCATCTCGATGAAGGCGCCATCTGGGCGCGCGCCACCCTGGCGCCGTCGACCGGCCCCACCGAGGGCACTCGGCTGATGAACCAGGCGCGGGTGATTTTCGCCTCCTTTCCCGAGGTCACGCAAGTCGTGTCGCAGGTGGGCCGGCCCGACGACGGCACCGACACCACCGGTTTCTTTAACACCGAATACTTCGTCGATCTCAAACCCAAGGCGCAGTGGCGGCCGATCTTCGCCCAGGACAAGGAAGAGCTGATCGGCGCCATGGACCGCGAGGTCGAGCGGATCCCCGGCGCCTTGTGGAACTTCTCGCAGCCGATTGCCGACAACATGGAAGAGGCCGTGAGCGGCGTCAAGGGAGAGCTCGCCATCAAGATTTATGGCGACGATCTGAAAACGCTGGAGGCCACGGGGGACCAGATCGTCAACGTGCTGCGCACCGTCGACGGCATCACCGATCTCGGCCTTTTCCGCGTCATCGGGCAGCCCAACCTCGAATTCCAGGTCGATCGCGACGCCGCCGCGCGTTTTGGCATCAATGTGGCCGATGTGCAGGACGCCATCGAGACCGCTGTCGGCGGCAAGGCGGTCACCCAGGTGCTGCGCGGCGAGCAGCGCTACGACCTGGTGGTCCGCTACCAGGCCGCCTACCGCGACAACCGCCAGACGATCGAAAACATCCGCCTGCTCGCGCCCTCGGGCGAGCGCGTTTCGCTTGCTCAACTCTGCCACGTACAGGTGCTGGATGGCGCCTCGGAAATCTATCGCGAGGGCAACTCCCGCTACGTGGCGCTGAAGTACAGTGTTTCCAAGCGCGACCTGGGCAGCACGGTGGAAGAGGCCATGCGCAAAGTCGGCGCGCAGGTGAAACTGCCGGCTGGCTATAGCATCGATTGGGCCGGTGAATACGAAAGCGCCAAGCGCTCGCAAAGGCGGCTGATGATCGTGGTACCCATCACCATCCTGGTCATCTGCATGATCCTGTACACCATGTTCAAATCCGCCAAGTGGGTGCTCTTGATTCTGGCCAACGTCGCCATGGCGCCCATCGGTGGCCTGCTGGCGCTGCTCATCACCCACACCCACATGAGCGTCTCTTCCGGTATCGGCTTCTTGGCGCTGTTCGGCGTCGCCGTGCAGACCGGCGTGATTATGCTCGAATACATTAACCAGCTTCGTGCGCGGGGCCACACCATCCTCGAGGCCGCCATAGAAGGTTCCGTACAACGGCTGCGCCCCATCATGATGACCATGCTGGTGGCGAGCTTCGGGCTCTTGCCGGCCGCTCTGTCGCACGCTATCGGCTCGGATTCGCAACGCCCCTTCGCCATCGTGATTGTAGGTGGCCTGATGGCCGCGCTGATTCTCGGGATCTTCCTGCTGCCGGTGCTCTACGTCTGGGTCGCGCGCGAGCAGGATAGCCTGCCGGAACCGGATACGGCGGAGGAGTAGGTCCGCACACGGCCCGCATCACGGAAGGCCACACCCCTGCTGTATCCGGCGCCGCGGTATATCCGCGGGCAGCGCAGCGCCCTTATTCGGCCCTTTCTTCGCGGCGACTTACTTCTTTGCTGGAGCGCCCTTTTTCTCGCTTGTAGGAGGGACGATTCCCTTCAGCCGCATGTATGTGACCATGTTCCCGT
Organism: Bryobacterales bacterium; assembly: GCA_963761855.1. GTDB lineage: Bacteria > Acidobacteriota > Terriglobia > Bryobacterales > Bryobacteraceae > Bog-375. Next base: position 7,772 of record CAVXJY010000030.1, read on the forward strand.
AATGTTCGTAGTCATGTGCGGTATTGGCCGAGAGCACCGTGAGCTTTGCGAAATTGGCATCCATCAGTTTCGTCATCTCGCTGCCCTTGGCATCGGTCATGCCGGCATAAACCTTGCTGCAATAGGCAACCGCCTCCTTCAGTGCAGCTACCAGCTCCGCTTTGCTGGTCTTGCTTTTCTCGATCCCACTAGCGGGCGCAGGTTCGCCT
>CAVXJY010000031.1:0-56990 GCA_963761855.1 Bryobacterales bacterium
GTGAGGTTTCGGGAAGCCTGCGGTACGCAGCCCGGTGAGATGGGAGTCAGCCGTAGGGGTGGCCTTCAGGGCGCGCGGATTCGTCAAGACTCATCCGTATAGGATTCCAGAAGGTCCGCTATCCGACCGTACAACTGACGAAGCTCTTTCTCGAGTTTCTTGACCTTGGCGTGGTTCGCTTCGGCAGCCACGTAACCCGCGAGTTCATCCAGATCATCGAGGGTGAAACGATAAAACGGCCGGCGGCCAGGGCTCGGGACGATGCGCAAACGATCCGTTAGGTTGCTGCCGGCAAAGGTGTGTTTCACGATCAGGTCACGCTCGCGCTCGGTCAGTTCCAGAGGAACTTTTTCGCCGACAGCGATTTGCTTCCGACGTTTCACTGGACCTCCACAGGCGGCCTAGCCATTAACTCGGCTTTCCAGGTGCCAAGATGCGGCGAACCGAAGTGCGTCCGATTCGTACGCGACGAGCGATCTCGGATTTGCTGATGCCGGCGCGGAACAGTTTCCGGATTTCGGCAGCGTGTGCGGCCGCGGTTGCCGGCCGCCCCAACCGTTTTCCGTTCTCTCGCGCATGCGCCAGGCCTGCACGGGTCCGTTCCTGTAAGACCTCCCGCTCGAAGGCGGCAAACACCGCCAGCATGGCAGCCATCGCTCGGCCGGCCGGTGTGGTCAGATCCAGTGCCTCGGTCAGGGAAACGAAACCAACACCCAGATGCTCCAGTTCCTGCAGCGTCGCCAACAGATCGGTTACGGAGCGGCCCCATCGGTCGAGACGCCAGACCAGCACCACATCGATCTCGCGGCGACGGGCAGCATTGAGAAGCCGCTCACGACCTTCCCGCCGCGCCGCTCCGGAGTTCACTTCACGGACCTGAAGGGCGATTATCCAGCCGCGCCGGGCGGCATACTCCCGCATCGCACGATTCTGCATCGCCAGCGTCTGCTGATCGGCGGTGGATACGCGGGCATACAGCCCGGCGCGGAACATTTTCGCCGGTCTTCGTGCCTGGCCAAAAACGTTATGCGATTTTGCCTTTGGAAGGGTCCGTTTGGCGGCCATTTCGGAGTGTCACCCAAGCATGGCCGCAGTCGATCCTTTTCGGCCAGGAAGGAATCATGATATTACGCGGCGACAGGTCGCGCCAGCCGTCCCAGTGTCTCGCGGTAGTTCCAGGGCATCCATTCCGACGGCTTCTGTTTCAACTCCTCGGCGTGCCTCTGCAACTCGGTCAGATAGTCGAACGGATTGGCTCCGTTCAGTTCGCAGGTGTGGATCAGACTCATGAACAGGTCACCGACTTCGGCGCCGTTCAGCGTCTTATAGAAGAGCGCGTTTTTCCGATTCAAAATCGCTTTCTTGAGGGCACGCTCGACGATATTGTTATCGACGGGTGCGCCCGGTTGCTGCAGAAACAGTGTCAGCTTTGACCAGTGATTCAGGAAATAAGAGATCGCCTTGCCCAACCCCGAATTTGGCTCCGTCTTATGTTCCGCCAACTGCATTTCCATCCACTCCTGCAGTTGTTTCATCAACGGGCCGCTGTGCTCCTGGTGGAAGCGCAGCCGGTCTTCCGGCGAAAGCTCCTGTTGCCGCGCCAGCGCGTCATGGTGATAAACACCGCGCAGCGTCTCCAACACATAACGGCACTCCTCGGGAAAGTTCTCCACCACCTCCACCACCTGCCTCCTGCCATGGGCGAGGCAGTTCGCCTGTAGGGTCTTGCCGTCTTCCAGCTTGGGTGTGTTGCGCGATAGCGCGTCACTCATCTGAATGGGCGGAGGCAGTTCGCGCGAGCGCCGCTTCAGCACTTCGGCGAGGTTCTCGCCCGCATGCTTCCATCCGGTGAAGAACACCGCGATGGTCCATGCACCTACGATCGATACGATGCCGCTGGTGAAGGTACCCGTTCGTTTGTCACCCGGCTCCCGCACCAGCCGCAGAATCCGCATCCCCGTGTCGTCGTTGTGCATTACGCTGCCCTGCGCCGCCTGCCGGATCAGTTCCTGCCACACCAGGCGGAGCAGTTTTGCGGCGGCCGCCACCAGCTCCCATTGCGTGGCTGCCGGCAACGGCATTCCCAGTTGCCCCTGGAGCCGTTCCATCCGCTGGAAGGGCACTCCCGTGCCGTACTTCAGCAAGGCGATCATGGCCACTGCCGTCACCTCATACTTTTCCGCACCCGCTTGCTCCGGCTCCGGGGCGGTGAAGACCTGCCCGCAGCCGTTGCAACGCAGTCGCTCCATCTCGTACACGGTGGCTTCCAGCGGCGCCTGTCCTACCAAGCGTATGCGCGTGGCTGGTTCCGGCTGGCGGTAGAGTTTTCCCCGGTAGCATTCCGGACACCTGTCCCCGGAGTGGAGCGTAGGATGCGGAATCCAAACCCGGTGGGCGCCTGGGAAGGCCGCCGCGCCATTCCGCCCGTGACCAGCGACAGTGGATTTGCCCGCGGCCGGCTTCTCCGCTGCCGTCGTATCCGGGGGCAGAACCTTGCTGGTCTTCTCCGTACTCCTGGTTCCCGACAGGCTTTCCGCCAGGGCGTGCAAGGCGCTTTTCAGTTTGTGGCCGTCGGATTCGCTCAGCGGCGCGCGCTGGCCGCGATCGATGATTTGATCCAGTTCGTCCAGGTTGATGTCGATCCGTCGTCTTCTCGTCATCACTGGCAAAGATACTCGCGGAAGCGCGGCGTCAGGGGCAAGCCGAGGATTTCCTTGATCGGGCGATTGGGCTTATTGGTCTGATCGTTCTTGCCGCGCCCGGTAGTAAGCCCAAGTAACTGCCAGTTCGCCGCACGATAACAGGTTCCGCGAAAACGGCTGGGATCGATGAAGGTTTCCGCGAAGTAAATCGGGTGGCTGTACATCCGCTGCCAATCGTCGGAAAGTATCGCTGCCATGCGGCCGAGAAGGTGCGACGCCAGATGCGGAACGCGAACCCAGGGCAGAATGAGAAAACGAGTATTGTAGGCAAGGAAGCGGATGTTGCGCCGGCGCGCTTCCGCGTTCCAGCCGATATAGCGGTCGCGGCTGCCCAGATGGCGCGGTGCCGAACTCCACGCCAGGCACGCGATCGGGCGGCCCTGTGCCCATGCCAGATACTTGGCGTGTTCCCCGACCGGTTGTTCGTATTTCAAGTAGTGATGCTGCTCCATCAGGCTGTTGAACAGCGGCTCGTCGCCCGTGCGCCGCACCTGTTGCAGCTCGATGGGCTGGAGTTGCTTGAGGGTGCCGGCGACCGGCGTCGTGTCGATGAGCATCGGTGCGGGAGTTGCTCGCACGACGAAGGGGTTGAGTGTTTGGTAGCGGATGGGCGGTAATTGGATCTCGCCGGCCCGGTGCAGCATGAGCAATAAGCCGCGGCAAACCATGGCGCGCAACGCGCCGTTGGCCTGTTTCCACTGCCAGACGTCGCACAGTTTCTCGGAAAGTCTGCGCCGGCTGGCTTCCGGATTCTCGGCGATCAACTGGCGAATCGAAGTGATATCGTCGGCTGTAACCACCCGCCCTCGATATCTCCATTCGGAAGCCATCTGCCGTCAAGTGTGCCAGAGTCGAAAGCGGAACGCAAGTGTTTTTTCCGGATTTCTTCAAGCGCTCAACGGCCGCCACGCCGGCGGGGCTTCCGCGTCAGGATTGCCGGCCGCCAGCAGCAGTTGGGCCTGATGCGCTCGCAGCGTTCGCACCGCTTCCGTGCCTGTGGGCCACCATCGGAAACGCCCCTTGGACAAGCGTTTTGTCGCCAGCCAAAATCCCTGGCCGTCATACTGCAAAACTCGGATGGCTGTGCCACGCCGAGTGCGGAAGATAAATAGGTAGCCGGAAAATGGATCGGCGTCCAGTTTCTCGCGGCATAGCTGGGCAATGGCGTCGATCCCTTTTCTTCCATCGATGGCTTCCACCGCAACCAGAATCCGTATCTGCGGCGCGATCTGAATCATCCTTCGGCTTCTCGCCAAGCGCGCAGCAGGCTTCCCCAATCGGGCGGCGCCGATGCCTTCCACTGGATCCGCACCTTGCCGCCCCGGAAGGACTCAAACTCGATGACGCACTCCTCCGGCGGTGTCGCAGGCGGCGTAATCAGTTCGACGAATGCCGGCTTGCTTGCCTTGCGCCGGACGATGGGGACTCCCCCCAGCCGCTTCTTCAGCCCCATGTAGTCAAGCCGCAATGGATGCGCGACGGGATATATGCCGTGTTGCCGGGCCAGTTCGACCGCGGCCTGCCATAGCGACTCCGGCAGCTTTGTCCGTCGCGGCTGGGTGCTGCGAAACTGATCCAACTGGCGCTGCAGTTGCACGATTGCCTCAGGGATCGGTGGTGTGATCTTGCGGTTCACTATCAGACGCTCCTTGGCACCTGACTGAACTTAACAGGGCGGGCTGCCTGGCGTCACGCACGCTCCCCGAAACCTCACGAAACATCACCTGCAACCGCATCGAGTAGAGTCCTTCAAGTTCAGCACGGACCCACAGTTCGTCGCCAAAGTGAGAGACATCGTGGGCCTGTATCTGAAGCCGCCAGACAAGGCGATTGTGCTCAGCGTGGACGAAAAGAGTCAAATCCAGGCGCTGGACCGCACGCAGCCGATTTTGCCGCTCCGCCCCGGCATTCCGGAACGGCAGACTCACGACTACGAGCGGCACGGCACCACTACACTGTTCGCTGCTCTGGACGTTGCCGTGGGCAAGGTCATTGGCCACTGCCAGCCCCGGCACCGGCACCAAGAGTTCGTCCGTTTCATGAACAAGGTGGATGCAGAAACCAATTCCCGCCTGGCCGTGCACCTGATTCTTGACAACTACGGAACCCACAAGCACCCGGACGTTAAACAGTGGTTCGCCGATCACCCCCGCTATCACGTGCACTTCACGCCCACGAGTGCTTCCTGGCTGAATCAAGTAGAACGCTGGTTCGCCGAGATCACCCGCAAACGCATTCGACGCGGCACGTTTCGTTCGGTCCGAGAACTGGAGCGCGCCATCCACGGTTATGTCCGCGACCACAATAAGGCCCCGCAGCCCTTCCAGTGGGTAGCCACTGCCAACACAATCACTACGAAGGTGCGGAAATATAAACGAACTTTAGAGACAGCACACTAGTGATCAAGAGTCGATTTTTGTCGATTCCCTTCGACGATCTCAGCCGCAGTCAGCATTACGTAATGAAATCCAAACAAAGTTTTTTTCCTCGACGATATGATTTTGATGTGGGTTGGCTTTTGCTCAGTTTGGCGGAGTTGGCACACAATTGGCACACAAGAGTATGAGGCGGGCCCCGAAGACTCTGCAAGTGTTGCCGGTCGTGTGCTCGAAATGGCTTCGGGGTCGCGAGCCGTCACAGAGCCACGCCTGACGCGCGAGTTTAGTTCCGCTCGGGCCCTGTGCGGCGTTCTCCCTCTTTGTCTGGCCCAGTTGCTGTGTGCCACAGTTACACATATACTGTGTATATGAAAAATATCACGTTGAGTGTGGACGACGGCATACTCGCCGCTGTACGCCGCCTTGCTGCCGAACGGGACTCCACCGTCAACGCCCTCGTCCGCCAGTACTTCGCCAATCTTGCCGCACACCAGGGTCGCGCCAATCGTGCCCGGGCACGATTGCGGCAACTGAGCAGACAGTCTCTGGGGCGGCTTGGCCGAAAAACGTGGACACGGGAAGATCTGCATGACCGCTAGGGTCTTCTTCGACACCAACGTCCTGGTCTACGCAGCAATGGGGACAGGCAGGGACGAACGCAAACGGAGACGCGCTCTCGAACTGATTGAATCTGAAGAGTTCGGCACCTCGGCTCAGGTCTTGCAGGAGTTCTTCGTGACAGTGGTAAAGAAGGCGTCGCGCCCACTCTCCGCTGCGCAAGCCCTGGAGTGGATTGAGCAGTGGGCGGCGTTTCCTTGCCAGGCCATTGACCACCAATTGGCGCGAATCGCGGTCGAGCAGTCCTCGCGCTACATGATCTCGTATTGGGACGCTGCCATTCTCGCCGCCGCCGAGGCCCTCGGCGCGCAGACCGTCTACTCCGAAGATCTCAGCGACGGGCAGCAATACGGAGGGGTGCGAGTGGTGAACCCGTTCTCCTGATATCCTGCTTACGTTGAGAACAATTGGAGCGATGGACGTTGCGCTCGCTTCCTGGCGACGCACATGGTCTGCGCCTGCGGAGCGAGATGCCGGCCGCTGGCTAAGCCCCTATCAGCAGTCATCTTTCTAAATCCCAGCAAGTCAATTGAATAGCGTTGCACAGTGCCGCACTTCGCAGCGGAGGTTGTCTTTATGGTGCGAACGGTCGGTCAGATCGTTGGACGGAATCCCCGCACCTGGCTGATGCGCGTATATAACGGCCGCGATCCCGAATCTCGCGTGGAATGGGCGCCGCTCATGGCTGAACGTGGCCCACTCGAACAATTTGGCACACATTCGCCCGTAGAGGGCGAACCAGGCAGACCAACAGAATCCATGTAAGACAATGATCCATTGGGTTTTATTGTGGTGAGCGCGGTAGGAATCGAACCTACAACCTAGTGATTAAGAGTCACTTGCTCTGCCAATTGAGCTACGCGCCCGGGTTCGAAAGAAGAAGCTTTTCGGGAAGCTTGCTGCGAACTCAAGCCGCGTCCCGAACCCGATTATAGCACTGGATCCCGGCTCTCTTCAGGCTCATTTTGCGCTGGCACTGCGGCCGGGTTTGGATTCCTTCAAGACGGGAAAAATGCCCACGCGTCGCGCCCGCCGGCAGGGCCATTTGTGGCCCGCTCGCACTTTTGGTACCCTCAACCACGAACCATGATCCTGGCTATCGATATCGGCGGCACCAAGTTCACCATGGCGGTTTTTGACGGCGCGCGCATGCTGCGGCGTGAATCGCGCTCCACCGACGCGGAGGGCGGCAAGGACTGGATGCTCTCGCAACTCCGGCAAATCATCGGCGCCTGGCGGGGCGACTTCGAGTTCGACGGTTGCGGCATCGGCTTCGGTGGCCCCGTGGATTGGGCTTCGCAGCGCGTGCTGCTCTCCACCCACGTGGGTGGCTGGCGCGATTTCGATCTGCCGGGATATGTCGGCCAACTCGCCGGTGCACCCGCCGTGATGGACAACGACGCCAACGCGGGCGCCATTGGCGAGGCCGAGTATGGCGCCGGGGTGGGCTTCTCTCCGCTCTTTTACATGACGCTCTCCACCGGCATCGGCGGCGGCATTTTTCACGACGGCCGTGTGTGGCGCGGCGCGGATTCCTACGGCGGCGAAATCGGCCACCTGACCATCCGCCCGGATGGACCCGAATGCCTGTGCGGAGCCCGCGGCTGCTTCGAGCGCATGTGTTGCGGCTTGTGGCTCGAGCGCGACTACGGGCACAGCGCGCGAGAGTTGCTCGAGGACACGGCCTTCGTGGGGCGCTACGTAGTCGACCTTGCGCTCGGTCTCAAGGCTGCCATCATGCTGCTCAATCCGGCCCGAATCGTGGTCGGCGGCGGCATTGCCAAGGCCGGCGAGCGTCTGTTCACGCCCCTGCGCGCTGAGCTTCGCCGCCAGATTACCAGTTGGTCCGCAGCCCGCATCGACGTGGTCCCCGCTGCCTTGGGCGACGATAGCGTTCTCTACGGCGCGCTCTCGCTGGCGCGGAATGCCGGCGGGATTGAACCATGAATAGTGCTTTCGCAGGACACCAAGGCATTGAGTCACAACTGTGGACGCTTGCCATCCGCTGAGAGGCAAGCGGCTGTTGCTCAGTGCCTTAGAACAAGATGGGTACAGGGTTCCCGCACCCACTATCAACGATCCGGGCCGGCACCCGTGCTACGGTGAAACCGCATGGCGGAGCTGATGCCGGATCGCACGAGACGCTGCTTCGGCAGTGCGCTATTTGCCTCGGCCCTGGCAGCGATCGCCGGCGTGGTTGCCCTATGGCCTACCCAAGGCGCGGATCAATCGGTGACCATCTTGTGCGGAGCGCGCTCCATGCCTCGCGAGGTGAACCTGTTGGCTCTGGTGCTGCTCTTCGGCGCATTGGGCAGCTTTGTCCATGTGGCGAAATCGTTCGCATCTTTCGCCGGTAACCGCGCTCTGGTGGCGAGCTGGCTGTGGTGGTACCTGCTGCAACCGGTGGCGGGGATGGCGCTGGCGCTGTTGTTTTACGTGGTCATCCGCGGCGGCCTTTTCGCACCCGGCAGTTGCTCCGGCGCCGTCAACCCGTATGGGATGGCCGGCGTTTCCGGGCTGGTCGGCATGTTTTCCAAACAGGCCACCGACAAACTCAGTGAGTTGTTTGGCGCCATGTTTCGGACCGCAGCCGACACCCAGCGCAAGGATAAACTTTTTCCGCCCCAGGCCTGACAGCACAGCAGCCAGCGCCGGGCCAGATCCGACACACGACTATTCGGGGCCGCAACCGTGAGGGCGTGGATAGCGGCGGCACGCTGAAGCTACCGCTCCCTAACGGCCGCGGCTCCGAGCACGCCAATGAAACCGGAGTCCTTTGTCTGGAGTCCAAGTTGCCATAGGATGGCCATATGACAACTTCAACGCTGCTGCGAATCACCATTCAAGCCCCGGTACTGTGCGCCTGCGTCACACTGGTCGCCGTTGCGGCAGACCCGGCACTAACCATTTACAACCAGGACTTCGCCGTTGTCCGGGAAACCATTCCCCTGGACTTGCACCCCGGCTCCAACACGGTTCGCTTTTCCGGCGCCACCGCGCACCTGGAACCCGATTCGGTGATCCTGCGCGACCCCACCGGCAAGCGCGCCCTGGTGATCCTCGAGCAGAATTATCGCGCCGATCCCATTTCTCAGGACCTGCTGCTGAATCTGTACGAAGGCAAGACGATTGACTTCATGGTCCAGTTGCAGGATGGTTCCACGCGCACCGTCGAAGGCAAAATCGTGCGCAGCGGCTACGTGCCCCACTACCTCGCCATGCAGCGCTACGGATCGCAGTATCAGAACACTCAAATGGCGATGGCCGGCGGCGGCAACGGCCAGCCGATTATCGAGGTCAACGGCAAACTGCAATTCTCTCTCCCCGGGCAGCCCGTTTTTCCGGCTCTGGGCGACGATACGATTCTCAAACCCGTGCTCGATTGGATCATCCATTCCGGCGACGCGGCTAAGTTCGACGCCGAACTGAGCTATGTGACCGGCGGCATGACCTGGAACGCCGATTACAACGTGGTGGCGCCGGAGATGGGCGACTTACTCGAACTGGTCGGCTGGGTGACGCTCGATAACGAGAGCGGCAAACAGTTCGACCACGCGCGCATCAAGCTGATGGCAGGGGATGTGAACAAGGTGCGCCAGCCCCAGGGAATGGTCACATCCATGATCAATACTGATGGGAACCCCTTCGTGGATACAGGCGTCACCGAGCGGTCATTCGAAGATTACCATCTTTACAGTTTGCCGCTCCCAACAACGCTTCATGACCGCGAGACCAAGCAGGTGGAGTTTCTGCGCGGTTCCGGCATTTCATCCAAACGGCTCTATGTTTACGATGGCATGAAGGTCAACCGCAACCAGTACAACGGCTACCAGGATGTGCGCCAGCAACCGCAATACGGCACCGAATCCAATCCCCACGTGTGGATCATGCGCGAATTCGTCAACTCGGAAGCCAATCATCTGGGGATGCCGCTGCCCAAAGGCCGCGTGCGTTTCTACCGCCGCGACCAGGACGGGCAACTCGAATTCACCGGCGAGAACGAGATTGATCATACTCCGAAAGACGAAACCATCCGCGTGTACACCGGCAACGCGTTCGATATCACGGGAGAACGCAAGCAGACTCACTACCAGGTGCAGATGCAGTATCCGAACGGATGGGCGGACGAAAGCTTCGAAATCAAGCTGCGCAACCACAAGAAAGAGGCAGTCACGGTGCGCGTGGTGGAGCATCTGTATCGGTGGTACAACTGGGTAATCACGCAGGAATCGGACTCGCACCACCAAACCGACAGCCGCACCATGGAATACGAGGTGAAGCTCGAACCGAACCAGGAGAAGGTGATCACTTACACGGCGCACTATACGTGGTAGGGCTGGAGAAGGGCGCCGCGTAACACCGATTCCGGTTTAGCTTGCGCGGCGCAGCACATCCTCGACCGCTTCGGGGTGCTTGGCGATCACAGCCAGCAGCACGCGTGTGGGCGCGTCCGGGCGCGATCTGCCCTGCTCCCAGTTTTTCAAGGTGGCCGGTGGAAACCCAAACTTGATGGCGAACTGTGCCTGGCTGAGTCCCATTTTCGCCCGTACATCGCGAACGTCGACCTCCGGCACCTGCACCAGCGTCACGCGAGCATTGTCGTTTTCTCCTTTTGTCCAAGCGATAGCCTGCTTCAGCCCTTCGATAACGCTCGCGCCAACGGTCTCGCGTCTCCGCGCCCGCGTTCCTCTTCCCGCCGCCCGTGCGGTTGTCGTCTTTGCAGCCATTTTCGGCCTCCTATGCCGTTCTCGGGTATCCTGCCACCAAAGCCGTCACCAAGCGGCTCATTGCATTCCGCTCGGCTTTGCTCAGGTTATCCCTGCGGTTCTTCGCGTAAGCGGACAGCAGAAACACCGGTATACGCTGGTTGTGATAGTAATAAATAACGCGCGCGCCGCCCCGCTTCCCCGTTCCCTTCAATGCCCATCTAATCTTCCGGACTCCGCCGGTTTCCCGGATGACGTCCCTGGCTTCCGGATTCGCCCCAACGAAAGCGACCAACACTGCCCGCTCCGAATCGGACATCAGCGGCCGCGATTTCCTCAGGAACTCTTCGGTCTCTACGACCGTCATCGGTGCGGCCGGCACGCCTTTACTATACGCAATGTGCGCATAGCAGTCAAGGATGGCGCCGGACCATTCGATGACCCTGCGGCCCCGGCGTGCGCCTACGCTACCCTCACCGTCTTGATGTTGACGAACTCGCGGAGGCCACAGGCTGCCAGTTCGCGGCCGTAGCCGGAGCGTTTGACGCCGCCGAAGGGAAGACGCGGGTCGGAAGCGACCATGCCGTTGATGAAGACCATGCCGGATTCGATTTCGTCGATGAAGCGCCGCTGCTCGGCTGGGTCGGCCGACCAGGCGCTGGCGCCGAGGCCGAAGGCGGTATGGTTGGCGAGGCGGATGGCATCGCCGATATCGCGGGCACGGAAAATCGCGGCCACCGGTCCGAACAGCTCTTCGCGGTAAGCCGGCGCATTTTCGGGCACGCCGACCAGCACGGTGGGCGCATAAAAACTGCCCGGGCGCTGGAGGCGATGGCCGCCGGTGAGCAGCCTGGCGCCCATCGCGACCGAGCGGGCCACCTGGCTTTCGAGCTCTTCGAGAATAGCGGGCGTGGCCAGCGGTCCGACGTCGGTGGTTTCGTCCATAGGGTCGCCCACGCGGAGCGCGGCCATGCCGGCCACGAAGCGGCGCTCGAAATCATCGGCGATGCCGGCATCTACGATGAAGCGCTTGGCGGCGATGCAGGATTGGCCATTGTTGACGACGCGCGCCTGAACCGCGGTCTTGACGGCGTGGTCGAGATCGGCGCTGGGCATCACCACGAACGGGTCGCTGCCGCCGAGTTCGAGGACGGTTTTCTTGATCTGGCGGCCGGCTTGCGCGGCCACCTCAATGCCCGCCGGTTCGCTGCCGGTGAGCGTGGCGGCCTTGATACGCGGATCGTCGAGAATGCCTGCTACCGCCGCGGCTCCAATCAGCAACGTCTGGAAGACATCGGCGGGAAACCCGGCGCGGCGGATGATCTCTTCGATGGCGAGCGCGCACTGCGGCACGTTGGAGGCGTGCTTGAGCAGACCGACATTTCCCGCCATGAGGGCGGGGGCGGCAAAGCGGAAAACCTGCCAGAAGGGAAAATTCCAGGGCATCACCGCGAGGACGGCGCCGATGGGCTGATAGCGGATGAAGGCGCGGCCGGCACCGGCATCCACCGGCTCGTCGGCCAGCAGGCGTTCGCCGTGCTCGGCGTAATAACGGCAAGCCACCGCGCACTTGGCGGCCTCCGCGCGGGCGGCCCCGATGGGCTTGCCCATTTCGAGCGTCATCAGGCGGCCCAGGCGGTCGTTTTCGTTTTCCAGAATTCGGGCTGCGGCGGTGAGCCAGCCGGCGCGAGCGGCAAACGAAGTGCGGCGGTAAGAATGCCAGGCCGCATCGGCGCGCCCCAGCGCGGCATCGATTTCAGCCTCGGTTGCGGCTTCGAACGTCCGTATGATTTCTCCGGTTGCGGGATTGATGGTGGCGATCATCAATCAACATTGTAGTAGCCGCGGGAAACAGGCGAGCGCCTACCGGCTGCTGCCCTCGAAGTACATCTCGATCTCTTCGAGGGTTTTGCCCTTGGTCTCCGGCAGGAAGAATACGGCGGTGAGGAAGTAGACGACGGTGCAGGCGGCCCAGCAAAAGAACATCGCGTAGTAGCCGTAGTTGCCGACGACGGGAAGGAAGACCGCGGCGCTCAAAGTGGACGCACCCTGATTGAGCAACAGAGAGATGCCCATGCCGGTGGAGCGGATACGGGTGGGCATGAGCTCGGACATCGCCAGCCAGACCACCACGCCCGGCCCGACGGAGAACGATGCGATGAACAGGGCCAGGCACGCCGTGACCAGCCAGCCGGTCTTCTCGGTCGGCACGGGACCGTACAGCGCGCGTTTGAGGTGCAGCGGGGCATGAGGCGCTCCGGCTTCCGGTGCGAGAGTCAGGACCGGACCGGGCTCATCGCTGAGCACGGTAGCCACGTGGTCGCCATCGCCGTAGGAGTAGAGCACGGTGAGGGCCATGGGCCTGTTCCGGGTGGATGCGGTGCCGAGCGTCGCCGCGTTGACCGGCAGTGTGACGGTATTGCCGGACTGCGCGGCCTCGATTTTGCTCAGCACGTCGATGCGCCTGGACTCGACGCCGAGGAAGACCGCTCCACCGGCCGCCAGGGCGACGACCACGCCCGCGGTACCGATGCGGAGCAGAAACTTGCGGCCCTTCTTGTCGACCAGCGCGACGGCAACCAGCGTCATGACGCAGTTGAGCACTTTCACGGCCAGGTCACCTTGCGTGGCACGGCTGGCGGTCATCCCGGCCTGTTTGAGGATGACGACCAGGAACGCGAGGATGGAGTTGATGCCGGTGGTCTGATTGCAGGTCATGATGACGCAAGCAAGCACAAACGGGACGACATACTTGCGGCGCAGCAGGGAGCCGGCCGTGCCGGCGCGCTTGGCCTGGCGGCGTTCCGCTGCGAGTGCCTGCATCTCACGAAGCTCAATCTGCGCTTCTTCTTCGGGCGTGGAGCGGCGCAGCGCGGCCAGCGCCCGGTCGACGCGGCCGCGCAGCAGCAGCCAGCGCGGCGTCTCGCTCAACAGGAACGCGCCGAGAAAAAAGAGCAGACCGGGGTAGACGACGGACAGGAACATGCCGCGCCAGGCATGGTTCTGCGCGGCGCGGATGAGCACGCCGTTGCCTGCGGCCTGGGCGATCGCGCTCTCCGCCTGGCGGGTATAGAACCAGCCGATCAGCGATGCGATGACGATGCCGACGGTGAGCATGAACTGAAAGATGGCAGTCCCGCGGCCGCGGGTGGCGGCGCTGAGACATTCGGCGAGATAAAGCGGCACCACCACGGCGATGACTCCGCCGCTCATACCCTGCAGGAGGCGGCCAAGAAAGAGCGGCACGAATCCCTGCGAGAGCACGATGAGGCCGACACTGGCGACAAACATCAGCCCGCTGACAATCATCATCGCCTTGCGGCCGAACAGGTCGGCGAGAACCCCGGCGACCAGCGACGAGAACATGCTGCCACCCAGCACGGCGGCAACGATGATGGATGTCTGCCCGACGCTCAGGTTGATGGTCTTGCTCAGGTAAAGCAAGGCGGCGGCGATGATACCCACGTCGATGCCATAGAGAAGTCCGCCCAGCCCCGCGATGAAGAGAAGGTACCAGGAATAACGACGGAGGATCGAGGGGCTTACAGCCACGGGCGTGCGCTCAGTTTTGGCCATGATGGAAACACGAAGCCGGATTGCAAGCCTCGACTCGGAGAAATCGAGAAAGAGAATATAAGAGAGTATCACAGGTGGAAGAGAGCTTGGCACGACGGCAATATGATATGAGTGTCGTGGCTTCAACTCCGCGCCCAGATGGGTAGTGCTACACTCAGTCCGGGAGGCCTCAGCGCACCGCCGACCAGAAGCCTGATGCGTGGCTAACGTCCCAACGGGATTGCCACAGATCCTCAGACCTCCAGAATGTGCCGGCAACCGCTCCTGCGGCCTCCCCGCGCACCCTCGCAAAAGCAATCAAGTGGAGCCGTGGCCGCATGAGGCCTTCAACCATGCAGGCGCTTCCTGAACTGCGCCATGCAAGGAACGGTTAACGGCTCCGTCGGCTCAAATAGAAGGCTATTAGCCCTATGAAAAAAGGCCGGAAACGATGCTATCGCCGGGGCGGCCGAGCACGAGCGTCAGAATGAGGGCCGCGGATGCCATGGTGCACGCAAGCAGTGCCAAGCCGGCCGTCACCGTCCACGGGATCAAGACAAGCACGCCGCCCAGTACTTCGACCACGCCGGTGAAATACCGAAACCCTTGCCCGAATCCGATTTCGCCAAACAGCTTGACCCATGACGAGCTGCCGGCCGAAGGGAATTTATCCGCTCCGAAGACGGCGAACGCTAATGCGATTCCCCCGCGAAGAGCCCAATCGACGGCTACCTTGCGAGGCTGGTCCACGCTCGCCTGTTCGAACATACGTCTCTACTCACATCGCAACACCACCGCCGGATCGACCCGCACAGCCCGCCGGGCCGGAATCGCGCACCCCGCCACGCCCGCCAGCGTCAACACGGCGGCCGCCGCCAGAAACGTTGCCGGGTCCCCCGGCGATACGCCCGCCAACACGGCGCGCAACAGGCGGGTCACGCCGAACGCCAGCGGCAGACCGATCATCAGCCCATACGCCAGAGGCCGCAGGCTTTGCCGGAAGACGAGACGAAGGATGTCGGAACTGGTTCCCCCCATCGCCACGCGGACCCCGAACTCCTGCGTCCGCTGGCTGACCGAATGCGCCGTCACCGAGTACAATCCGATCGACGCCAGCGCCAGGGCCACCGCCGCAAATACCGTGCAGATGGCGCCAAACAAGCTCGTCGTCAGGCGGTTCTCCGCTATCCGGTTTTCGAGCGACCGCACTTCGTACACCGGCAGCCCTTCGTCCACTCTCTGCACTTCGGTGCGAAAGGCCTGCGCCAGCGTGGCCGGCGGCACTGCGGTTCGCGCCACCAGGTACGCTACCCGCTGCGGCGCCTCCGCATACGGCAGGTAAATCAGGGGCGAATGCTCCAGCGGATGGCGGAAGTCCTGCAGAATGTCCGGCACCACGCCTACCACGGTCAGCCACGGCTGCGGAGCGCCATCCCTAACCACGCGGAGCCGCTTGCCCAACGGGTCCTGGCCCGGCCACATCTTCGCCGCGAAGCTCTCGTTCACCACGGTCGGCGGTGCCTCCGCCGTGCTTTCCAAATCCGTGAACAGCCTTCCCCGCCGCGCCCGCACCTGCCCCACCCGGAAATAATCAGCAGTGGCCACGATCGCGTCCAGCCGCGGCAGCCGGTCGCCGGCCGCAGCGGCCCCCCCCATCTCGTAGGGAAACTCCATCCACCGGCCGAGCGGCAGGTTCGAAACCACCGCCGCTGCTTCCACCCCCGGCAGCGCGTCGAGGCGCTTTGCCAGGGTGTCATGGAACCGCACCAGGTCTTCCCCCAGCGGATACTTCGCCTCGGGAAGATTGATGCGCATGGTGAGCACGTTCGCCGTATTCAAGCCGATCGGCGTGGCGTACAGTTTCGCGGTGCTCCGAATCATCAGGCCCGCGCCTGCCAGCAGTATCACGCACAGCGCCATCTCGAAGGCTACCAGCGTGCCGGCCAGGCGAAGACTGCGGCGTCCGCCCGCCGTACCGTAGCCGCCGTCCTTCAGCGATGCGTGAATGTCCACTTTCGCCAGGCGCATCGCGGGCGCCATTCCGAACAGCACGCCGGTGGCGATGGAGATCGCCGCCAGGTAAACGAAGGCAGTAGCGTCCAGTTTGAGATGCAACCACGGCGGCTTCACCAGGCTGCCCGTGCCGGCATCGAACCAGCGCAGCCCGCCGACGGCCACCAGCCAGCCCAACACGCCGCCCGCCAGCGACAGCAGCGTGCTCTCGATCAATAGTTGCCGGATGATGCGGACCCGCCCGGCGCCGATCGCCACGCGGATCGAAATCTCCCGCGCCCGTCCCGCCGCGCGCGCCAGCAGCATGTTGGCCACATCCGCGCACGCGATCAGCAGAACGAATCCGACTGCGCCGAACAACACCACAAACAGCGGCCGCATGGCGTACACGCCGGTGATCATCGCGATCGGCAGCACATCCGCCGTGAGGCCCCGGTCGGCTTCCGGATATTGGCTCGCCAGTTGCCGCATCAGCGTGTCCAGCTCGATGTGCGCCACACTGAGCTTCGTTCCGTCGGCCAGGCGGCCGTACACCATCAGGTTCCGGTTGTCGCGCTTTTCCATCGCAGCCGTTGGGATCAGCGCCATCCACAGGTCCGTGTCCTCCGGGAAGCGCTTTCCCGGCGGCATCACCCCCACCACCTCGGTCGGCACGTCGTCTACCCGAATCGTGCGGCCCACCACGTTCCGATCGCCTCCGTACCGCTGCTGCCACACATGGTGCCCGAGCAGCACCACCGGGGTCGCACCCGGCTTTTCATCTGCGGTGGTGAAATCGCGGCCCAGCAGCGGCTTCTGGTGCGCCACCCGGTTGCCGTTCGACGAAATGCGCACGCAGTAGTAGCGCTCCGGCAGTCCGCTGTGGTCGCTCACGTTGACCGGCACGAACTGGTACGCCGCCAGGCCTTCGAGCGATTTCACGCGCGCCCGCAGATCGCGGAAGTCCGGGTACGAAGCATCGAAATTCTGCACGCGCGCCGCGTCGGTGGTACTCACAACCACCACCCGGTCGGGACGGTCCAGTCCCATGTCCCAGGAGATGGCGCCATTCACGATGGTGAACATCGCCGTGTCTGCGCCGATGGCCAGCGCTAGCGCGACCACCGCGACCGCGACGAATCCCGGGTTGCGGCCGAACGTACGGGCGGCATACCGGATGTCTTGCCACCACGTCTCGATGCTGGCAAAAGTCCACAATTCGCGACACCGCTCTCCAATGCTGGTTAGGTTCCCAAAGCGCCGCCGCGCGTCGCTGCCGGTGGTCTCTTGCGCCGCCATTTCCAGATGAAAGCGCAACTCGTCTTCGAGGTCGCGGTCCAGTTGCCGGCGCCGCCACAGCGCCCGCAGTTTTTTTCGAAATCGGTTCATCTCACGCCGTCTCCATCACCCGCGCGATGGCTTCCGCCAGCCGCCGCCACTCGCTCGATTCCCGCGATAGCCGCTTGCGGCCCTCCGCAGTCAGCCGGTAGTATTTCGCCCGCCGGTTGTTCTCCGATTGACCCCACTCGGAATCGATCACGCCATCCAGTTCCAACCGGTGCAACGCCGGGTAGAGCGATCCTTCTTCCACGCGCAGCACCTCCTCTGAGATCCGCTGAATCCATTGTGAGATTCCGTACCCATGCATTGGCCCGCGGCTGAGTGTTTTCAAAATAAGCATGTCCAGCGTTCCCTGGACCAGCGCACCCTCTGACCGCGGTTGCTCTCTTCCCATAGACGCTTGATAGGAGTATCCGCCGAAAGATCCGTTCTGTCAAGCCCGCTGTATACCGGGCGAACGCGCTTTTGCGCTTGGCCACCGGCGACGGCGTTCCCGTTCCACGCAGTCCTTGCCGGTCTACCGTTCGGTTGCCCGCAAGAACTTCGCCAGCCGGTCCTTCCAAAGCACGGCCTTGGTGTGCGAGCCGTGGCCGACTGTGTCGGGCGTGTAGGGATAGAGCTCGAAGGTGACCGTCGGCGCTTGTTTTAGCAACGTCTCGGCGATGTGCAGTTCCGGGGGATTGATGGTGTCGTCGGAGAAATTGATGTGCAGCATCGGCGTGCGGATTTTGGCGAGGCCCGGCGCTGGGTCGTAGTCGCGCGAGGCGTCCACCGCGTACATGATGTCGTTGGCGTCGGCGGTCCGCAGGCGCGTCTCGACGATACGGTGGAAGTAGGCCAGGGCCTTTTCGCGGTTGGGGCCGGCCTTTTGCCAGGTGAGCGGGTTACCGCCGACGAAAGCGAGCACGCTGAGCGCTGTGCGCAGGCCGGCCGGCTGCGCGGTGTAGTCGCCCGACCGCCAGTCGGGGTCGTTGCGGATAGCTTCGATGGCGGTGAGGCGCCAAGCCAGATTGCGGCCAGAGATCTGCGTAGGCAGGCAGGCCAGCGGCATGGCCGCCTGCAGGAATTCGGGGTGCGTCTCGGCCCAGACGTATGCGTGCATGCAGCCCATGGACGTGCCGAGGAGCAGGCGAAGGCGATCCACGCCGAGGCCCTCGACCAGCATGCGGCGCTGCGCCTCGACCATGTCGGTGTATCCGTAGTGGGGGAACTGCGCATGCAGCCCGTCGCTGGGCTTGGACGAATCGCCATGGCCGATGCCGTCGGGCATAATGACGTAGAACCTGGCGATATCGAGCGGCTGCCCCGGCGGAAACAGTTCGTTCGAAAAAATGGGGTTGAGAAACTGCGCTCCCGAGCCCGACGTGCCGTGCAGCAGCATGACGGCATTCGTCACATGGCCGTGCGCGTCTCGTTCAGGCGAGCCGAGCGTGCGGTAATGGATTTTCAATTCGGGCAGTGACGCGCCGTCGGCGAACTTGAAGTCGCGCAGCAGTGCGTCGCCTTGCTTGACCGGCCAGGATGGTTGAGGTGTGGATGGCTGCGCGAGGGCGGGCGCGACAGCCACAGCCAAGAGTACGATGGATCGCATCATGCGTCGGAGTCTATCACGGACGTCCGCGAAATGGTGGCGCTGGGGCTGTTTGAAATGATGATCGCCAGGGTCCAGTTTTGCTTGCGCCATATTTGGACGGAATTCACTCGCGATCACTTCATTCAGGGCCGGAGCGTTTTGAGGGTTGTTTGCTGAGTGTGTCTCTGACTGCCAGATAGAGGCCGGAATTGCGAGTCGCGAACAGCAAGCAATCCCCACCATCTCCTACGTAAGATTCAGGTTGCACCCAGTCCATTTGTCGCCAGAAGAGATCGCTGATCGCCTTCATCTGAGGGTCTGAAAATCGGCATCCCATGAAGTTGACAAACTGGAAAACGTTGCCGGGTCCGATCTCCGATGTGAACACGTTCGCGCGGCAGACGGAGCCGAGTGGCGGCGCTTGGTTTTGGAAGATGTACCATTCGTCATATCCGCAGCGCTCCCGGCAGCAGCAATTCGATGGCAACATGGCAATCGATTCCATACGCGGGCCGTACGCCACGCCACCACTCGCATTCCATCCGACGGCTCGATCTTGCTCTGATGGTTCGAAACAGCCACTGTCCACAGCGGAAATGGCCAAATACCGGCCGACAATTGCGCCTGGGCACAACGACAAAAACTCGCCCAGATCGTGATCGACTTCAAGCCATTTGTAGACTCCATGGGTGCCCGTTGTCATTCTCGTGCCCCTGCGGTGCCGCCCGCCGCAACCTACGCCCACGACAATCGAGCTTAACATCTCAATAAGGACGAGCGGAGTCATCGGAAGCTGGCGCTAAGGCGCGCACGCCTCTCCTATGCATGGATCACGCTATACGGACATAGGCTGCTCCGCGAACTCCAGCATAGTGCGGCGCAGTTGATCCGGGCTGGCGCACCAGCAAGAATGTTCCGCCCACTGCCCTTTACGTACCTGCGGCCGTTGAGCCATCGGCCGCTCGTGAATTATCATCCAGTTGATGCCGAATCGATCCCGTAACTGGGCGAATCGCGTGGCGAAGAATGTCTCTTGCAGTTGCATAAAGACTTCGCCGCCATCGGAAAGCGCCGAGAAGATGCGCTCGGCTTCGGCATCGCTCTGGACAGCGAGCGACAGGTAGGCGCTTCGCATCGGCTGTGCGTCAGGGATATCCGCGCCCATTAAGTCGGTATCGCCGATCGAAATGCGCGCATGTAGCACGGCCTCTTTCCAATCCGGATTGACTCGGCGCTGATCGGGCGCCTTCGCCCGCTAGGACCCGATATCGGCAGCCCTTTACTGCCAGGCCGAACATGCCGTAGGTTGCCGCGCGACGTATCATCGGGTGGGTAACATCGATTGAGGGGGAGCACCATGAACGTACTGGAAGGCAAGATCGGACTCATTACCGGCGCCAACGGCGGGCTCGGACGCTTCACCACCGAAGCGTTTTTGGCGGCCGGGGCGAAGGTGGTGGGAGTGTCGCGATCGATTCAGGCGAGCGACTTTCCGCACCCGGGGTTTACCGCCCTACCGGCGGAGCTTTCGAACGGCGAAGCTGCACGCAAGATGGTTGGCGATATCGTGACCCGGTTCGGACGCATTGACATCCTGGTGCATGTGATGGGCGGCTTCGCCGGTGGAAAGAGCGTTGCCGAAACGGACGACGCGACCATCGACAAGATGCTCGATGTGAACTACCGTTCGGCCTTCTTCATTGCGCGGGCTGTGCTGCCGCTCATGCTCAAGCAGGGGGGCGGGCGAATCCTGGCCGTCGCGAGCCGGCAGGCTGTGGAACCCGGCGCCATGGTGGGAGCTTATAGCGCCTCAAAGGCGGCGCTGGTGGCGTTAATCCGCACCATCGCGCTGGAGAACAAGGACCGCAACATCTCGGCGAATACGGTGCTGCCGGGCACGATGGACACGCCGGCGAACCGGGCCGGCGATCCGACGGCCGATCCATCGCAGTGGGTGAAGCCTGCACAGGTAGCCGCGCTGCTGGTGCATTTGGCATCAGATGCCAGCGCGCAGGTGACCGGCGCGGCTATTCCGATCTACGGCAGGCAGGTTTGAGATGCTCGCAGCGGACCGGGTTGCAGCAATTTTGGCTGCAAAGCCCGACTCGATGGAAACAAGCCCGACCCCTCCCGACACATACCTAAGATTGCACACAAGCTTTCTCGTGAAAGAAGCGGGATTCGTTTCAATTGAATTGGCCGGAATTTCCATTTTGCCCTCCCAGGTTTCAAACAGTATACATCCAGCCGCCCCCTGCTTCACTTCAACTCGAATTCCCGTTTTGGATTTTCCAGTGTCATTGAATATGAACCAAACCGCTCTGGGCTTTCTGGCACCTGCCTCTTTTCACAGGGGACCCAGAACCTCCGCCCGCTGCCTTCGTGCTATCCTTGGCCACGAATCCATCTTCCCAATCGAGGGCCCATGCAGGATTCGCCTCACTTACGCCGGATTCTCTCGAGCGACACCGCCGCTCTCTGGCTTCTCGGCCTCGGCTTTACCGTGCTCCATCTCATCGCCGGCGCGCGCTACGGATTCCACCGCGACGAACTGCTCACCTACTCCAATGCGCGTGACCTCGAGTGGGGATACGTAGTATACCCGCCGGTGACCGCTTTCCTGGGCCGCATCGAACTCGCGCTCTTCGGGACCTCGCTCGTGGGCTTTCGTTTTTTCGCCGCCGTCGCCTGTGGGATCATGGCCGTCGTCACCGGGCTGATGGCGCGCGCCATGGGCGGCGGCCGCCAGGCTATGCTCGTGTCGGCATTTGCGGCGAGCATTGGAGGGGCCGTCTTCTTTACCGGCTCGTTCATGTCCTACATGTCGTTCGACCTGTTGTGGTGGGTCGCGGTGGCTTGGTGCGTCGTGCGGCTGCTTAAAAGTGGCGACGCGCGCTGGTGGCTTGGGATCGGCGCCTTCATTGGCCTCGGACTTATGACCAAGTACACCATGGCATTCTTCGTCATCGCCCTTCTGGGCGCGATGTTGCTGACTCCGAACCGCCGCTATCTTCGCAGCCCCTGGTTCTGGTGCGGTGGGGCGCTCACTCTGCTCATCGTCGCGCCCAACCTCTGGTGGCAGTACCAGCACCACTTCGTCAGCCTTGCATGGATGCGCAGCATCCACGCCCGGGACATTCGCCTTGGGCGCGCGGACTACTTTCTCCTGAACCAGTTGTGGGAGGTTTGCGGCGTTGTAGCCCTGCCGCTTTTGTTTGCGGGGTTGTGGTTTCTCTTTGCCCGGGCCGAGGGCAGGCGCTGGCGCATGCTCGGCTGGATGTATCTCATCACACTCGTTTGCCTCATGGCCGCTCGCGGGCGCGAATACTACCTTGCCCCCGCCTACCCCATGATGTTCGCCGCCGGCGCCGCGTGGAGCGAAAGCTGGCTCAGGTCGCTTCCGGCGCGAAGGCAGACCCGGATATTACGGGCGGCGTGGACGACGCTCGCTATCGGCGGCCTGGTCGTAGCCGCCCTGATCCTCCCCTTTGCCCCCGTGAATTCGGCGTGGTGGCGCGTGCAGGACGGGACATCCCATCAGTTCAACATGCAGATCGGCTGGCCGGAACTGGCCGTCACCATCGCTCAGGTTCGCGATTCCCTCCCAGCCGCCGATCGCGCCCGCGTCGGCGTGATGGCTGCCGACGAAGGGGAAGCCGGGGCCGTAAACCTCTACGGCCGCGCCTATGGCCTGCCCCGCGCCATTAGCGGCATGAACTCCAACTGGCTCCGCGGCTACGGCGACCCTCCGCCCCAGACCGTGATTGCCGTCGGCTTCAAGCCAGCCGAGCTCAACCATATCTTCGCCTCCTGCCAGGTCGCCGCACAGTTGTGGAATCCCTACGGAGTCGTCAACGACACTATCGGCGGCCGCGCCCAGGTCTACGTCTGCCGCAACATCCGCCTCCCCTGGCCGGAGTTCTGGAAGCATTTTCAGTACTACGGGTAGACTCGTTCCATGATGTTGCCGCTTTAAGATATTGTGCGTCCCAAGTCAGATTTCTATACAGGTGTTACGCTCGTGATTGGCCCCTGGAGTCGCCCGAAACTGCTGGTTTTGGACCGGCGTCGACGGGGCACCGAGGGATCGATTCATGAGTGAGCACGTTGTACGGGAAATAGGAGGGAAATGAGACCTTCATCGCGGCTCCTGTTGCTGGGCGCAATTAGTGCTTTTGGCCTGGCCGCGCAGATCGATCCTTCAGCGCAAGTAAAGGCGATGGGCCGCGGATTGAATATCCTCGGCTATGACCCGCTGTGGGACGACTTCGCGAAGGCCCGCGTCCACGAGCGTCACTTCCGCGTTATCCACGAAGCCGGCTTTCGCAGCTTGCGTCTAAACCTGATGGCCTTCGATCACATGGATGCGCAGAACCGGCTCGACCCGGCCTGGCTGAAGGCGCTGGACTGGGCCGTAAAGAGTGCCCTGGCCAACGATCTGACGGTGATTCTCGATGAACACGACTACAACTTCTGTGGGGAGCATGCCGACGATTGCCGGCCGAAGCTGCTGGCCTTCTGGCAGCAGGTGGCCGATATCTACAAGGATGCGCCGCCGAGCGTCGTCTTCGAGATTCTGAACGAGCCGTACGGCCAGTTGACGGCGCCGCGCTGGAACGCACTGATGAGTGAAGCACTCGCGCTAATCCGCAAAACCAACCCCACACGCAATGTCGTCGTTGGCCCCGCATTCTGGAACAACATCCGCCTTCTAGGCAGGCTCGATCTGCCGGAGGACGACCGCCACATCATCGTCACGGTGCACTACTATTCCCCCATGGCGTTCACACACCAGGGCGCCAGCTGGAGCGAGATGACCGCGAAGCTCAGCGGCGTGACCTGGGGCAGCGACGCCGAGAAGCAACGGGTGGTGGACGATTTCGCTGGCGTTCAGACGTGGTCGAAAGCGCACAACAGGCCGATCCTGTTGGGCGAGTTTGGCGCATACGACAAGGGTCCCATGGAGTCGCGCGCGCTCTACACCTCATGGGTGGCGCGCACGGCGGAAAGCCTGGGCTGGGCCTGGACCTACTTCGAGTTCGACATCAACTTCAACGCCTGGGACATGGATCGGGATACCTGGGTGGAGCCGATCCGGAAGGCTCTGATTCCTTGAGCGGTCCGCTCCCGTTCTAATTAGTGTGCCGCTGGCCGGCGGGCAATAGCGGAGGATCAGAATCGCCGGCAGAGTCGCGATTCGTTCCGATCTCATCCATCGCGCGCCGCGAACGCAGATTAGCCAGGAGCGGGAAGGTCAAGACCTCCGGCAGTAACACTCTTCCCAGATGGCTCCTGACATCACGGTCATAATCAGCTCGAAGCGGTGCTTTTCGCGCTATACTCAGCGCTTGAAAACCGTCTTTCTCGCTCATGCGCGAGCCGACCATGACGTCGCAAGGCAACTGGCCGAGTTCCTGGAGTTCGGCTGTGATGTTAGCTGCTACGTCGAAGATGGGCTGATTGGCGAAGAGCAAGACCTGATTTCAATGGCGCAGGAGGGCCTCTCCGCAGATGTCCTGGTGGTGCTGCTGTCTCCGGCGTCTTCTCCAGCCCGCTGGATAAGGGAACGGTGGGAGCCGATCCTATTCGATCAGGCGAGGCGCGGCGGCGTAGACGTGGTAACGGTGCTGCTGCATGAATGTCCATTCCCGCAGTTGTTGCGGCGCCGCAATTTCATCGACGGGACCACGCACCGGCTGACTGCCCAACGGCTGCTGAAGCGTTGGCTCTGGCAACGGGAGCGCGAGCCGGCCACGCTGCCCAGCGCGGAGTTCTCTAGCGGCCTGGAGAAGCTCTACT
Source organism: Bryobacterales bacterium (assembly GCA_963761855.1). GTDB lineage: Bacteria > Acidobacteriota > Terriglobia > Bryobacterales > Bryobacteraceae > Bog-375. The sequence goes on from CAVXJY010000031.1 coordinate 24,665, forward strand.
CGACTCTGGCCGATCGCGGCGGCACGGCGCTCGTCAGCGGCGCCGACGCGTCGCGGTTCGCGCGCGAAGCAGCGCAGGACTTTGAAGCGGTGCTGTGGGTGCCGTGCCAGGGTCGCACACTGGTGCAGGCCGCCGGAGAGCTGGGCCATCAGCTCGGCCTCACGCTCGATGGCCAGGCAAAGGAGAACTGCAGCCGCATCCGCGATCTGCTGGCCGCGCGCCGCTGTCTCGTGGTATTGGATGCTCCAGGCCCTGAGATTGCGGCCGAGCTGACAGCCGGCGGACGCACCTCTACTGCGGCCACGCTCGACGCGGTAACCATCCTGGAGACGCCGCAGACGCCGGCATACGCTCGCAGTCTGGTCGCCGCCCGGCGGTACGCCGAGGCATATGAGCTACTGTACCGGCTCTTGGACGCGGTAATCGAGCCGGACGCGTGCGCACGCGAGCTGACCTGGATCTGCGAACATTGGGACCGTGTGGAAGAGGCGAATGTGCTGCGGTTCAACTATGGTTCCCTAGGCGGCGAGCAACTCTCGCTTTTTTGAAGCCGATGCTCCACGCGCCTCCAACGGTCCGCGGCCGGCCCAGCGCCTTGCGGGCACGGCAAGAACGAGCGCAATTGCTGCGATCTTCCAGAATTGATAACCCAATGGGCCGTCAAAGGAACGAGTGCATTGTAACGCCGCGGTTAGGGCAATACCGGGCTGCCGACCTTGGCCAGGACCTCAATCCGGAAGGGCGGCGAGAAGCCCGATGGGGAAAGATCCGAGGAGGGTTGCCACCGCAGCCCGCCCTGTGCCGGCAATCTCCAGGTCTTCTCCAGTGAAGAGGTTTGACCATCGGCGCGGGGCAGTTGCCGGAAAACTCAGTTCCGTATCCGTCCACAAGCGCTTGCCGGCAGGCGGACCCGCCGACCTTGAAAGGAATACGGGAAGACGCGGAGCAACCGCAATAATCCACTCCATTCCGGAATGGCGGGCGAAGGCCAGCGCGCGGTCCGCATTCTGGCCGACAGCCTCCAGGGGGACATAATCCCCGTGCCGGAAGACCTCTGCATGATCGCGGCGACAGATCAGCGTCTTTTGAACGACGTATTGCTTCAGCGAGCCGGTGTGCCAGTTCTTCACGAGGTCCGAAATCGTGCGTCTCCCCAGTTCCGCCAGAAGCGTCTGACGCTTCGCAAAGTCAACCGGACGCCGGTTGTCTGGATCCACCAGCGAAAGTTCCCATAGTTCGGCGCCCTGGTAGATATCGGGTATGCCGGGGCTGGTCAGGCGCAGGAGCGTCTGGGAGAGCGAAAAGAATGCGCCGGAGGCCGCGATGCGGCGCTGGAATCGCACAAAGTCGGATAAGAAGCGATTCTCAGCAACGGGTGTCAAAATAGTTGTCACAAAATCGGCCACTGCGCTTTCGTAGTCCTTGTCCGGTTTGGACCAGCTAGTGTACAGTTTGGCTTCCCGCCAGGATTTGACTAGTGAGTTCTGCAGGCGTTCGCGGAATTGGTCCATCTCGCCGGGCTCGAGCGGCCAGGCCCCCAGCAGCGTCTGGTAGATCAAATACTCTTCATTCGGACCAGGAACCGAGGCGCCGTTCAGCATCCGCTTACAGCGCGCGTTCCAGCGCTGCCAGCGCTTCACGGTTCGCGTCCAGATCTCCGGTACATCCGAGAGAACGTGAATTCTGGCGCGGACGTCTTCGCCCCGTTTGGAATCGTGGGTGCTTCCGGCATTCATCGTATGCGGCCAGCACTTAGCCCTGTCTTCGGCAAAACGGTGGAACTCTTGAACCGGCCACGCCTGGTCTTGTCCGCCGACCTCGTTCAGGGAGATCAGCCGGTTATAGATGTAAAGGGCGGTATCCTCTTTGCCCTTGGCCATCACCGGTCCGGAAAACTGCTGCCAGCGTTGGATGAACTGCTTCCAACTGGCGCGCTGCTCCACCGACTGGGTCGGGGGGCAGTCCAGCAGGAGCACGCGCCGGATGAAATTCCAGATGGTTTCGCTCAATTGAGGATTGCGCATCCGGGCCTCCCGAATGGCCTGCTCGATGTGCTGCAGGTCCTGAGCTGAAACCTGGAAAGATCGGATATACGTGCGGTACACCGGCAGACAGGCGGTCACTTCCATCAGCGCCGAGTACAGGTCGCGCGGGCTCGCATCTTTGGCATAGCGGTCCGTTTCCGCCATTAGGTTCAGATGGAGACTGAGGGACTGCGACTCACCGGCAAAAAGCGCCTCAATCACGCGCTTCCGCTGCTCATACACTACGTCGGTAAAGGTGGCCTGACTGCCTGTGATCTGCCGATACGTTTCAGTCACGCGCTCCAGACTGGAGGCATCGATCATGGTGCTGTCTAGCGCGTTGATGAAATCGTAGCCCGTAGTGCCGGACACAGGCCACTCGGGGGAGAGAGGCTCGCCCTGCTCGAGTATCTTCTCCACGACGATGTAACATTCGGGCAATCTCTCGCGCAGGCGGCGCAGGTACTCGGAGGGATCATAAAGGCCATCGATGTGATCGATTCGCAGTCCGGTGACCCAGCCTTGGTCCACCAGTTGGAAGACCAAGGCGTGAGTCGCCGAAAATACACTCGTCTCTTCGACGTTGACGCCCACCAGGTCGGTAATGTCGAAGAAGCGGCGGTAATTAACTCTTTCCCGGGCCACGCGCCAGAAAGATAGCATATAGGGCTGTTGCGCCAGCAGGTTGTCGAGCAGATCGAAGCTGCGCGGATCCCCCGGCTCGCCGTTGAAAGTCCGGATGCATTCCTCGAGAAGCGAGCGGAAGTGTCCGTCGGTCGTGTAGAGCGTCCATAATCTGCGCTTCAGCTCCCGAGCCTGGCTGAGCCGGATCTCGATTGCATCGGGGCTCGTCGTGGTACTCGGCGGCATGGAGTTAGACAGCTCCACCAGCGCGGCGAACTCGCTCGAAGCCCGGGCTGCCCGATTCGCTATTCCCATCAGGTGTCAACCAGTGCTGGATGTGAGCCAGGATGACGCCGTAGGTCGCCGGGTCGATGGGCAACGACCGTTCAAAATAAGAGACAGAGAAGCCTGCTTCCGAAAATGTCAGGACTAATTCCCGCCGTTCGAGTACTTCGGCGTAAGGCGCGCCCAGAATGGGCCACAACATCTTTCCGCCTCGCGACCGCGAAGGAGGGTCCCACTCGATATCGAAGTAGTATGCATAGGGAGAACTGGGACCATTCTCCAGCACGTCCTTCCACCAGAGGTTGGAGGAGTTAGCCGACATATGGTTCGGCACAATGTCCAATACGAGTCCCATCTCATGCAGCTTCAACTCCTTGCAGAAAGCGATGAACTCGTCCCACGAACCAAGGCACGGATTCAAGCTGGTGGGGTCGACAATGTCATAGCCACCGCCTGAATCGGAATGAGTCCGGCAGATTGGCGAAGCGTACACGTCGGTGATGCCCAACTGATGGAGGTAGGGAGTTAATGCGCGCGCTTCGGGGAAGCCGAATCCGCGGCCAAACTGCAGCCGATAAGTGGAAAGTGGAATCCTCAAGTCAGTCCACTTGGGCGGACAGGCTTTGCCCCAGCCTCCGGAAGCGCTCAACCCAGGCGGCCGCCTCCGCGTCTCCATCGGCGGAACGCTTGGCAAAGTCATCAAAGACAGCACGGCGAATTTCGAACCAGATATTCTGCGGCTTCCACATCGCTACTTCGAACGGCAAGGAGCTCGCTACGCCGATACGATCTTCGATGCGGCCGAGAAGCTCCATATTGCCGGGGTCATCTGCGAACTGCTCCAGCAGGCGTTCGAGGGCGGCCCGCATTGTAAATTCCAAAGTAGTCGCGTCCAGGTTCACTTTCGCGGTACGGACCTGTTCCAGGAGGCTGCGCACCCTCTCGACGTCCATCGGCTCCGCTTCGAGTTCCCGCCGCATCAGTCCGTTCAACGCGAATTCCGCGGCGGTCGCCATCGGTTTCGGCAAAGGCGCGCCCAGATCGCGCAGAAACTGGATCAACGCCGCGTGATTCTCGTGAATTTGCCGATACGCCGCTTCGGCCTCCGCCAGCGTGGAATCAAGGATACGACGCAGTACCATGCGCTGATCGTCGCGAAACAACGACTTCGTGGAGTAGCTTGCGGCTCCCAGCTCGCGGTCGAGGGCGCGCAAGGTTTCGGGAATATCGCCCTTTGAAAATACATCCGTGATCCGCTTGGTCATCGCGTCATACGTTTCACGCTCCTCGCACGCGCGAACTCCGCAGCTCAGGTTGTGATCGCCCAGGTGCAAGGCGCACAGCTCGAAGCACGCGGATTCCCACGTGATTTCCGACGATACCCTGATGCGGGCCACTGCCAGCTTGGTCCTTCCGGCCTCGAAGTTGCGGTAGTCCTCGGCGTCAATCGTATAGCAGTAGATTCGCTCGGGATTCTGGTGCGGCTTGAACAAAGAGCTGATGCCATAGTGAGCGGCCACCTTATCCAGTGTGACGGTCGCCGGCTTGACCCATTTTTCGTAAATCAGCTTGCCGTCACCGTGCTCCGGCAGATTGCTCCTGGCTTTCGAAAGTGCCTCCAGGAATTCTGCCTCCAGATTGTCATCCCCGAAGTCTCTTGCCAGTTGGATGGCGCGCCCGGCATACTGAATCACCTGCACCGTTTCGATTCCCGAGAGCTCATCGAAGAACCAGCCACAGCTCGTGTACATCAGCATGGCATGGCGTTGCAGCTCCAATAGCTTCAATGCGGCACAGGCTTCCTCTCGGTTCAACTCGCGTACGGCGTGCCGCCGCAGGAACCGGCACACGTTGTCTTCAGACCGATCGAGCAGAACGGCCACATACTCGTTGCGAGCCGCCCAGGGATCCTTTAACAGGCTGGCGCCGGTTTGTTCGAAACGCACGGCCAACTTGTCGCGCAATGCATCCAGAGCTTCACGCAACGGCTGGCGCCACGCCTGATTCCAGCCGGAACGTCCGGAATTACAGCCACAGTCGGAGCGCCAGCGCTCGATGCCATGGGCGCAACTCCAGGAAGTATTTTCAAAAATCTCCGCTTCGTGGGTGGGCGGATGCTCGGCAAGATAACGGCCATAGCTGGTGACCTCGGCCAGATCCTTGGACTGGATGTGATCCAGCGCATAAGTGAGCGCCATCTCCCCGCGATGATGGTGATGGCCGTAAGTTTCGCCGTCGGTGGCAATGTGGACGAGTTCCGGCCAGGCGCGTTCGCCGGAAAACGCGCCCATCAGCCGCTCCGCAAATTTCTCCCCGTTGTCTAACAGACCCTCGAACGCCACGCCATGCGAAATCGGCCCATCGTAGAAAAAAACACTGATCGTGCGGCGCGACCGCAGCCGCAGGCGATAAGCCATGGTGGGGTCAATCTTTCCACCGGAGACGTCGGTCCACTGCCGGGTGCCGATTCGCCGGATCCTGGCGGCTTGCCGGGGGCTTAAGATGGTGAATCGGATCCCTTGCTGCGCCATGATATCGAGTGATTCCAAATCGACCGCCGTTTCGGGAAGCCACATGCCCTCTGGAGCGCGGCCGAAGTGGCTGCGGAAATCCCCGATACCCCACACGATCTGAGTGAGTTTATCCCGGCTATTGGCTAGCGGCATGATCATATGAGAATATGCCTGCGCGATCGCCGCGCCGTGACCGGAGAGACGCTCGCAGCTCTCCTTGTCGCCTTCCACGATGGCCCGATGAGTGTCGGGCGACGCGGTCTTCAGCCAGGAGATCAGTGTGGGGCCGAAATTGAAACTGATAAGCCCATAGTTATTGACGATCTTCGAGATGCGGTTCTCCGGATTCAAGATACGCGAAGCGCCGTTTGGCGCGTAACATTCGGCCGTAACCCGCTCGTTCCAGTCATGGTAAGGATAGGCCGAGTCCTGTAACTCGACTGCTTCAAGCCATGGATTCTCCCGCGGCGGCTGGTAGAAGTGTCCGTGGATACAAATGTAGCCCATCTCCAATGATCCTTACCCGGAGATTCGTAGCACGTTCGAGACCGCAAGTGGCGCGTTTGCCGGGCGTGTGATTACGCACTTCCCTAGCCCCTTGTCCTAAGCCGAACAGGGAAACAGCCGGTATGGAGGGAGTGGTGGATGCGTTCGTTTCATGGCCGACAGTGCAAAAACTTCCATTTGCGAGGACCTTGCAAGTAACTTGACCAAGGACGCTCAGATTCTTTCGTAGAGCAATAATGATCGAGGACTAAGCGTGATTCGACAGCTATCGTCGACGCTGTTCAAGATGGCGGGCGCCTCGCCACTGCCGTTCCAGCGAGCATCGGCAGAGTCAAGCGCCTTCATCCATTGGCCCGGCGGGAGCGGAGCCGTGAGATCGGTTGCGCCAGTGGCGAAGTGGAGCAGCAACAGCACTTCGTTGGCTTCCCACCATCGCCTTACCATGATGGTATGCGCGCCCAGCGGAGTCGCTTCGCAGCGATCCATCGCAAGGTGCGACAGTGCAGGCGTCCCGGTGCGTAGACGAATCAGTTCGCGGTAGAACTCGCGGAGCAATCGTTGAGACGGACCCTGAGATTCCTCGGGTGTGAGCCGGGAACGGAGGAAGGTGTTTTCATCCTGCGGGTCCGGCACACTCTGCTTCCACCTGAACGCGGCGAATTCCTCCTGCCGGCCGCGTTTCACCGCTTCGATGAGGGTGGGATCGCTGTGGCTTGTGAAGTATAGAAAGGGTGCGGTCTCCCCGTACTCCTCGCCCATGAAGCACAGCGGAAGATACGGCGATAGGATCACGGCGCCGGCCGCGAGCTTGAGTGATTCGAAATCGACCAGCGCACTCAACCGCTCCCCTTGCGCCCGGTTGCCGATCTGGTCGTGGTTCTGTGCGCAGACAACAAAGCGCTCGGCAGGGGTGCCGCACGCCGAGTTGCCATGACGCCGACGGTGAAATCGTGAATACTGTCCGGAGTAAACAAAGCCTTCGGTGTAAGCGGTGGCTAAGTCAGGGAGCGTCCCGAAGTCCTGGTAATATCCGTCGCGCTCTCCAGTCAGCAAGGCGTGCAGCGCATGGTGAAAGTTGTCACTCCATAATGCGTCGCAGGCCAACCCGCCCGATTCTGCGGGCTGAATGACGCGGACATCATTGAGGTCGCTTTCCGCGATCACGTAAGCATGGCGTCCCAGTGAGGCGGATCGCTGGTGCACGGCGGCGGCCAATTCCTGCACAAAGGGCTGGGCCGAAGTGTCGACAATCGCATGCACGGCGTCCAATCGGAGCGCGTCCATATGGAATTCGATGACCCAGTACAACGCGTTCTCAATGAAGAATCGGCGGACCTCGTCGCTATCCGGGCCGTCGAAGTTCAGCGCGTCGCCCCAAGGTGTTGCGTACCTGTCGGTGAAGTAAGGTCCAAAATCGCGCAGGTAGTTCCCTTCGGGCCCCAGGTGGTTATATACCACATCCAACACTACGGCGAGGCCCTCGCGATGCGCGGCGTCGACAAGATGTTTCAGGGCCCTGGGTCCGCCATACGAGTTCTGAACCGCGAACGGGAACACGCCGTCATAGCCCCAATTTCGCTTTCCCGGAAACTGCGCCACCGGCATCAGTTCAATCGCCGTAATACCCAAGTCTCTTAGATAGGGGAGACGCGAAGTGGCGCCTTCCAGTGTCCCGGACGCGGAAAATGCACCGGCGTGCAGTTCATAGAATATATATTGCGCCAAGGGGGGATTGACCCACGCGTCGTCCGTCCATGGAAACGACGGGTCAACTACTTCGGAGGGGCCATGAACCCCTTCCGGCTGGAACCGCGAAGCGGGGTCGGGACGAACTTTGCTTCCGCCCAACAGATACCGGTAGCGGGTACCGGGCGAAACGTCGCTGACGAGCAGTTCATAGTACCCACCTGGCAGTGCGTGCATGGGCACAGCGTCGTGCCCGTCGCATTGCAACGTTACGCCGGCGTCGCTTGAGTGGGGCGCCCAAACCAGGAACCGGCATCGGCCATCCACCAAGTAGGACGCGCCCAGAACGCCGAGCCCTCTCGCCACCCGATCATCAGCTTTCGGAACCGGACGCTCGCGGTCAGGACCTGCAGGTCTCATGGGCGAGAATGTTGCAGCCGGGATACCGAATGCCCCTGGCTCACCAGTAAGGATAGCAAAGTAGCCTGGGGAGCGGAATCAGCAAATGTGCGGCAGTTCATAACTGCCTGCCTAGTCTTCTTCAGTGCTGGATCGGCGGGTGGATTCCGGTGTCATAGTTATTAATAATATCTGCCGCCGGTGTGGTCCGCAAAAGAGAGGCTTCGTCGTTATGCGATCTCTTTCTCCAGGTTGTATTCCTGATGCAAGCCGCCAAGCACAGACCTCTTCGTGATGCGATACCCGGATTCCCAATTTCAGTTTCAGTTTGCTGGCATAGATTCTTCTTCACAGGAAACGTAGTCAGCCAGCCATTTGTCGAATCAGTTTCCGCAGGTTCTTGGCTGGCTGTGCAGATGTCGAGGCGGCGACCATCGTATAGCGACGGACCAGATGAACTTCATCGGGTGCATCTTGAAACCGGCTATGGGCGGGCCGCGTCTTTCGCTGTTAGCGTTAAGTCTGCCCATTTCACCTTGAATCGCACGAAGGGAACACCTGACACCGTCGCGGATTGCAGTTTGGTTCACTCGGCCAGCGGAGGCGTTGGGGCGATTGACGTTTGCCCCCATGCTTCCGGGCCTAATGCTCGGCGTTTGGCTGACGTTCGTTCCAGGATTGGCACTCGCCCAATCGGCAGGGTCCCAAGGAAGCGCGCCCGGCATCGGCGTCCTCCAGGGCACCGTGAAGGACGCTTCCGGATCGGCGGTAGCGGGCGCCATTGTCACCTTGGAAGCCGCCGCCTCTACAAGCCAGCGTACAGCGATCACCGACCAGGCCGGGTTTTTCCGCTTTTCCGCCGTGGAGCCCAGAAATTACAAGATCACGGTCGCCGCCGCCGGATTCGCGGTTTGGACCGCGGCGAACGTGGTGGTCGGTTCGGACGACCATCCACCATCGATAGCCGCCCTACTGCAGGTGGCTTCCGCTTCCTCTTCGGTGAACGTTACTCTACCGCAGCACGAGCTCGCTGCGGAGCAATTGAAAACCGAGGAGAAGCAGCGTCTATTCGGCGTGTTTCCAGAATTCTTCGTCAGCTATGCACCGAATGCGGCACCGCTGACTGCCGCGCAGAAATTTCAACTCGGCTGGAAAACGATTATCGATCCGGTTGTGCTGCTCGGCGCAGGGGTTGGGGCGGGGATCGAACAGTGGCGGAACAACTATCCTGAGTTCGGCCAGGGGACGGAGGGCTACGCGAAGCGTTACGGGGCCCACTACGCCGACAGCGTAAGCGGCATCCTCATTGGCCATGTGGTCATGCAGTCGATCTTTCACCAAGACCCCCGCTACTTCTATAAGGGCACCGGCAGCGTCCGCTCGCGAGCGCTCTACGCCATCGGAACCGCATTCGTCCGCAAGGGCGATAACGGGCACTGGCAGCCCGATTATTCCGACGTTCTGGGTGGTATGGCGGCCGGCGAGATCTCGTCGCTGTATTATCCGGCCACCTCGCGGCCCGGGCGGCGGATTGTTGATGGCGTCCTGCTCGGATTCGGCGGCAGAGTGGGAAGCAATCTGCTACATGAGTTCGTTCTCCGCAAGCTAACCACCCACGTGCCTAAAATGGCCGCCGGCCTATCTCAGCGGATTCTGCCTGAAGGAGCGCCTGTATCGCTGATTTCCGTGGAAGACTGGAGTTCAAAGACGGCGGAAAACGGCGGACCGATCGCCTTCATGCTGGCGGGTGATATTAAGGTGGACGGCGTGATCGTAGCTCCAGTCGGCTCAAAAGCGTGGGGCCAGGCAAGTTTCGGCGGCGTCAAGGCGATGCAAGTAGAACTCAAGAATGTGCGCCTCAAGGTTGGCGACACGGATGTGCCGCTCAGAAGCACCCCCGTACGAGGTGGTGGTGGCGCATTGGAGTATCATCGCCTCGAAAACTCCGGCAGGATCGCCATCGTGCTGTACGTGGCCGGGACTGTCACACTCCCGCCGGCACGATGAGCCACAGTCCATTTGCGCAAGCTCGCCGCCTTCGTGTCGCAGATGGAGGGAGAGAGCTGAGCGTCTTCCGCTATTCTCAACAATCGGCCGATATCGAGGCGCTTCTTGGAGCGGGTGGTGCCGACGGTGCCAGCCAGGGTCTCCTGTCCACCGCCTCTTGGAATTGGCTCCGCCATCGTAGCGATCCAGCCTTCTCCCTGCGATCAGTTTGCATTTCGGGTCACGTACCGTGTCATCCCTCGCTACCCATGTAAAAGGTCCATTCCAAAAGTGTAAAAGGTACCTTAGCTAATCTCAAAAACCGTCTATTCAGGGCGCCGCCTGGTGGCAGGTCAATTGCTCTGCTTGGACATTCACAAAAAAAGTTTCGATTAGACCGAGGATATTAGTGCTTTGCGGTGCTAACTATTCTCGACCCGGAAGTACTGCCTTTTTTCAGCGCAGACGTATGCTTTAAATCCAGGTACGATTCAAATGCGCCTTAGAGTGCCTTTTCACGCAGAATGCGCGGTCTCATGTTCCACTTCCAGCCGGAAGGCGACATTGAAGGGCGAATGTCCGCTTTGGAGAGATTTGCCGGTGAAATCGATTACCAGTTACTTTGGTTCGACGGGGTCCTCCCAAATGGTGGTATCCCCTGCTGGAACAGTTATTCCACGCGTCTTCACGCGGGTTGAAGGAGACGCCGTTCTCCGTTCCGATTTGTTGGCGGAGATGCAGCGCTTCCGGGGCCGCGTTTACCGCGAGGACGGCGCCATACAGGCAGACGAGTTGACGGCCGATGGCCGTCATCAATTGGCCATCGACGAACAGAGTTGGCACGTGATCACGTTGAATCGGGCCGGCGCCGTGTCAGCCTGTCTACGGTTCCTTCCGGAGGAAACCTGCACCAGCTTCGATCAGCTATGGCTCCGCCACTCCGCTCTGACGAACTCGCCGGTATGGGGCCCCAAACTGCGTCAGGCAACGCTATGCGAAATGACTCGTGCGGAACGCGATAGAATGTCTTTTGGGGAAGTTGGAGGCTGGGCAGTCGCGCCTGAGCGCCGTTCGACCACCGAATCGTTGCGAACCATCTTGAGCACGTACGGGCTGCTGCAATTGCTCGGAGGGTGCTGCGGAATCGCCACTGCGACACGCCGCCACGATTCCGCTCCCATGCTCCGCCGCATCGGCCTGTCTGCGCTAGAGGCGGACGGAGCGGAGCTGCCTGCCTATTACGACCCGCAATATCGATGCGAAATGGAAGTTCTGCGTTTCGATTCCCGGTGCCCCAATCCCAAGTACCGGAGTTGGATTCAAGAGCTCAGTGCTTACCTGGCCCGGGTTCCGGTCATTTCGAGTTGCTTGCAGGATAGCCGTTCTCGAGCGCCACGGCAGCTGCCAATTTGCGGCTGGGCGATACCTGCCCCCGTCCCGGTTGGATCTTTCTAGGTTCGGGACTTCGGTCTAGGAGGCCGCGTTTACGCTATGACAGAGTTCCCTTTCGACTCCGCTCTGGCGGAATGGGCGGCGACGGTTGGCTCGGACAACGTCGTCACCGCCCCGGCCGCGCTTCACGACACCGAAACCTGTACCTTTCAAACCCATAGCCAGGTCCCCGCCATCGTTCGCCCGGCCAATACTTCTGAAGTGCGGGAGTGCCTGCGCGTGGCCAATCGCTTTCGGATTCCCGTGTATCCCATCAGTGCGGGCAAGAACTGGGGATACGGTTCCAGTGTTCCGGTTACCGGCGGCTCAGTTGTGCTCGACCTGGGCCGCATGAACCGGATCCTCGATTTCGACGAAAAACTGGCCTACGTTACGGTCGAGCCGGGCGTCACGCAAGGGCAATTGTATGCGTTCCTGCAGGAGCGGGGGGCGCGCCTCTGGATGGATGCGACCGGCGCAAGTCCGGAGTCGAGCCTGGTCGGCAACGCCGTGGAGCGGGGCTTCGGTCACACACCCTATGGCGATCACTTCGGCCACACGTGCGGCCTGGAGGTGGTGCTCCCGACTGGCGAAACCATCGAAACCGGATTCTCGCGCTTTGCCGGATCGAAAGCCGCGCCGGCCTACCGGTGGGGCGTCGGGCCGGCGCTCGACGGCCTCTTTTCGCAGTCCAATCTCGGCGTGGTTACGCGCATGACCATCTGGTTGATGCCTGCGCCCGAATATTTCCAGGCGTATTATTTCCGCTGCGAGAGCGCCACCGGATTGAGCCCGCTGATCGACGCTCTGCGCCCTCTGCGTCTGGACGGCACGATCCGCAGCGCCTCGCATATTGCCAACGATTACAAGGTGATCTCCGCCCTCCAGCAGTACCCTTGGGAGGAATCGAACCAGCAGACCCCGCTGCAGGGTCCGCTCATGGCGAAACTGCGCGACCATTTGAAAATTGGCATCTGGAACGGGTCGGGTGCTCTCTACGGCACCAAGGCGCAGGTGAAAGAGGCCCGCCGGCTGGTGCGCCGCGCGCTGGCGGGAAAAGCCAGCCGCTTGCAGTTCCTCGATGACCGCACTCTGCGCCTCGCCTCAATATTCGCTAAACCGTATCAGCTCCTGACCGGCTGGAATCTGGCGCGCACCCTTGCCCTGCTCAAGCCGGTGTACGGACTGATGCGCGGTATCCCAACCGACCATCCGCTGGCAAGCACCTACTGGCGCAAACGCACGGCTCCTCCCGCACAGATGAATCCGGACCGCGACGGCTGCGGCCTCTACTGGTGCAGTCCGGTCGCGCCGGCCGATGGCGATCATGCCGCGCGGCTCACCGCCCTCGCCGGCGAACTCATCCTGGGGCATGGCTTCGAGCCCGCTATCTCTCTAACACTGGTCACGGACCGTGCCCTTGCCTGCATTATTTCCTTAGCCTACGACCGCGCCGTTCCTGGCGAGGACGAACGCGCGGCCACCTGCTACCACGCCTTGCTCCGCACTCTCGCCGAAAACGGTTATCACTCCTACCGGCTCAGCATCGCTTCCATGTACGCCATGCACGGTTCGGACTCCTATACCGCCCTCCTCGAACGCATGAAGCAATTATTCGATCCTAATGACGTGCTTGCCCCGGGCCGTTACATCGCGGCACAGGCAAGGGACCAGGATACCCTCTCACCGGAACGCGAGCTTTCATACGTTCGAGGCGGCAGCTTTAGGTAATTTCACTGCATAAATCGCTGCATGCGTGATTCGCCGCACAGACATTTTCCTCCCGGCAGTTCATACTAACCAAAGTTAGTATGTTCAGTGACAACCAGAGCACTTGGCATTCGCTAATAACTCAAGAGAGGAGGGCTTAAACATGCGGGACCTGCGGCTCCATGCAGCCATTAGCATCGCTGCTGCGAGCCTTTTTTCTCTGACGGGATCGGCTTCAGCTTCGTCGATCACCGGAACGTTTAACATCGACGGCACCATAACGGCTACCCTCAACACGATCACCTGGGAGAGCGACGGTGGGACTGCTGACGAAGCCACTATCGAAAACGCTGGACTGTCCGGAGGCTACATCGGACTGGGAGATTCCTCAGTCACTATCGCAGATCTGGCTAACCCCCCGGATGTGGTCGATTCGGCCGGGTTTACGCCCACTCCGTTCGTGACCATCTCGGGAGCGGGTTTGCCTGCCGGTTACACGTTACTCATTGACTTCATCAATGCAGGGGATTTCTCGAGCGTGGACTGCACGGCTACGCCGGCTGCGCCAGGACAATCGTGTACCCCATCCATTACCGGAGGATCCCCGTTCGACTTCACCAACCTGGGAACGCCCGGTGGACCCGTCACCGGCTCTTCGGCGGCATTTGCCTTTGGCGGCACTACCAGCGACGGCGCGGTCTGGAGTGCAAACTTCACCTCTCAGTTCGATAGTCCCTTCCAAACCGTGCTGGCGGGCCTTGGCTCTCCCGGCTTTTCGGTGACCAATTCCTATTCCGGTACCTTTACGGTGTTTGCCGCGCCCGTGCCTGAACCGAGCACTCTGTTCTTCGTCTTCGGCGGAGTGTGTCTGATCGTCGGCGGCTTCCGGCGCAAGCGGTCCAAAATCAGCGCGGACAGTGGTTGCTGACTCTGCCATCAACGGGGCAGGAACCGTCCTGCCCCGCACTTCTCTCCCCCCGGGACCAAGCGTTTCCCTTCCTCCTGTTTGCGCTCTCGTTATCCCCGGTATCCGGCCTCGCGAGCGCGGGGCTGGGAGTGCATCCGGTTGCGTGATGGGCCATGGCATTGCTCTCCAGGTGGCCGCTACGGCGATCAAGCCGCTGCTGACGACGTGTACCGATGGTGCGGACCGCCGGCCGAGGCTGCCTGTCTTTGTCCGCCGGCAAGCCCGTTTAGCGGGGGGTGACACGGCAGTGATTTGCTGTCGGCAATCAGGCAGCCAAAAGTCGAGTGTTCGCTATAAGGGAAACTCGGGACGAATCAGGTCCCGTATTTCCGCGTACGGAATCTCCACCAGCGTGGTGCCCATGGAGTGGGGGGCGATTTCATAGTCATTGAAGAAGAAGTAGAGGGCCTTCTCGCCGAAGCCGTAGTTGTCGTTCAAGGCGAAACGGCCGTCGGGCCAGCCGAAACCGACTCCTCCGAACCCCTCCTCATCCAGCTTCGCGGTTGCGGCTAGCTTTCGTGCCTGGCGGAAATGGACCTCTGCAATCGCGGTCAATCGCGCCATCGCGCCGTCTTTCAGAATAGAAGCCAGCTTGATCGGCTCGCCGGTTACCGGATCGAAGTTGAGATACTTCGAGGAGGACATAGGATGCAACCCGCCGCTGAAGGAGGAATTGTCACATCGCAGCGTGAAGACGGACGCCGCGTTCCGCAGCACTTCCACTCGAAGGGTGAGAAACGACGGCCGCTCGGAGGGATGGTCCTTGTAAAAGCTCGCAGAATTGTCGATGTAGTTTTGCGCGAACGATTCAGGCGTGAATTCACGGCCGTCGCCGGCTGCCGTTTGCAAGCACGCTGTAACCGCGGCATTGATGCGGTCGCGCGCCGCTGCCGGCCCACCGACCACCTCCACATAGGTGAACTCCACATGGTCACAGCCATCTTGCCCCCGGTCACCGCAGCCGGGGAGCTTCCGTTCGACGTGCCGGGTCTCCACCAGCAGAGGCTCCAGCGGCGAATTCGAAAGCGTCGCGGATGTTGCGTCAGTGGGAGCGTCGGGTAGAACGTCTTCGAGAACGTAGGTGTTTCCGGCAGGAACAAAGCGCCGAAAATCGTCGGAATTGTAATATCCAAGGTACAGACGCGGCGGCTCCTCGAATGACAGACCGAAAAACAGGCCCTGCCGTCGAAGATCCAAGTCCGTGAGGAATAATGCTGGATTCACCGGGTCGCCCCTAATCGGCCCGTTGAAAATGAGAAGTGCAAACTTTCCGCTGTGCTTGCTGATCACGGCGGCTGCGAAATCGGTTTTGCCATCGTGAGCGAAATCGCCCGCCGCGGAATAGGGATGTGCGCCGGGGTTCAATCGAAGCAACGCATCGCAGGCGCAGTCCGCGTCCACAGCGGCTCGATACTCAGGATGCTGCGCCAGCCAGGCGACGAGCACTTTCTGCTCCGCCCCGCCGAGGGGGTTCCCTCCCTCGCTGGTGGGCGATTTCCTGACTTCCTTACCGTCGCCCCCAATCAACACGAGCGTTTTATTGGCGGGATCGAACCGGAAGGAAAAGCCGGCGTTCTTTACGGCACGGAGGCCGAGGAAACCAACCGCCAGCGTCGCGCACGCCAGGAACAGGCCTATCCCGACGAGGGTCCATACCAGAGGTTTGATCTTTTTTGCCGGCAGGCGTGTTTCAGCCGGCTGATCCGGAGGTGTTGGGCTGGACATGCCGAATTCATTCCCCTTCGCCCCGGTCGCAGGTTCGCGCACTTAATCCGCCTCCCACGGGCCACTTGGTGGGTGGAGGATATGCCCGATTGGCGCGACCTCTGACGGGTGGCTAACAGCGTCCGCTTTTCAGAACTGATCCCTTAGGATCCGCACCGTATCCTGATCCGACGGATACACTCGTGGATTCTCCGTGTACATCTCATCCCGAATCGCAAGCGAGGTGGTCAAGGGGTCCGCGGATCGACAAATCTGGCTCTCGATTTCTACGCGGATTGTGAGGTTCGACGAAACACCGCGTTTGATGATCAGCCGATTTCGAACTACCGAATAAGTGTAGCGCCGGACCCGCCATGCCGATCGCAAGTAGAAACTTGCACGGTCCAACTGCTCGATGTCGGTGAAATTGTCCGTGACGATACTGACAATTTTCTTCCACGCTTCTCCCTCATCGATCACCTTGTTGGCGCCACCAGTAGTGGATGGGTCAATCGTCAACCACTTATTGGCGATATCGGATGCCACCGTTTGGTTGGTGGCCTCATCTTCCTCCAGCCGGATCATCACGGTTTGGCGTTGATCCTTCGTAAACTCCGTGGACCACAGACCCAAAGCGCCCTCCTTCTCGGCTCGTGCCTTCATGATGCTCCCGTGGGCGACCTTCAAGTCCACAGTGACGGGCGCAATCCCCAGAAACTTATCATCGACAAAGACACGGCCCTGTTTCACCGGCGCCGTATCCAAAGTGAACTTGGTGGCCCAAGCCGGGCTGCTGGACGCGACAAGCCCAAAAGCCATCATTCCCAACACCATGTAATTTCGTCTCACATAGACCCCTTTTTGCTGATTCGGTGACTGCTGGATGGTGACGCGGGGTACCTGGCATCCCCTTGCGTTCCCCTTATGCATTTCGGCTAGCAGAAACTTCCTTCGTTGTTGAGTTTCCTCTGGATTTGAGAGCCTTTGCCATACTGGCGGTTGTTAACCATGCACTGCTATACAGCCGCGCATAAGTAAAGGGACATTAGCGTCAACAAAAAGGAAGCAGGTATGAGCGGATGAGCGCAGGGTGGCACTGCATCTCGCCAAAGACGCGAGTCAGAGTGGTTTCGAGTTCTGCGCGGCTCGCAAAGTAGCGGTTGTGAGTTCCCGTCCGCCGTGTGTGTTGCCACAACCGTTCGGTGGGATTGAACTCCGGCGAGTAAGGCGGCAGTTGATGAACCTCCAGCCAGTGGCGGTTGGAGCGAAACCACCCCCAGACTTCCGCATCCTTGTGATAGGAGGCGTTGTCCTGGATGAGGATGGCTCCCTGCCGGCGGTAGGATCGCGCCAACTGCTCCAAAAACGACAGGTAGCTGGAGGCGTTGAAGACTGTGTCCTCCCGGTAATGAAAACGAGTTCGCCAGAGTTCGATGGCGCCCAGAATCTTGACGTTCTTGCGTTCGCCGGTGACGGGGACTTCCGGCGGATGGCCCACCCGGCTCCAGGTGGCGTGCAAGGTCGAGTCCTGACGAAAGCTGGCTTCGTCGGTAAAGATCAAGGCCCAGTTTTGCGAGTGGGCTTTTTTTTAATCTGGGGATAGGTGCGTCGATGCCATCGGTCCTGCTCGACGGGATTGGCCCGCGCCAGTATGCGCCGTGGCCGCTGCACCGAGAAGTCGAGCGTGTGAAGCAGTTTGCGCACATGCCCCGGATGGTAGGTGACGCCGAACTCCTCCTCGATCACCCAGGCAATCATGGGGGAGGTCCACACGCCGTTGTCCAATCCGTAAGCCACCGGCCCACTGTCCAGAATGTCTCCCAGTTGCTGGCGCTGCTCTCGTGCCAACTCTGGCGGTCTTCCGGATCGGTATCCTTCCAACAGACCCTCGATGCCATGGGCCTGATATTGAGCCAACCATTCGGAAATCTTGGAGCGAGGCGCCTTGAGAATCGCAGCCAAATCACCACTAGTGCGACCTTCGGCATTGAGAACCACGGCTTGCAATCGCTTGGCAACACGATAGGCACCATCGCGTTCCGCCTCTTTACTCAAGCGAGTCAAGCGGCGGCGAGTTGCTGGATGCAGATGCAGGAGGCGCGGCAACATGGCAGTCCGTACCGACAGTATGCCACATTTCCCCGCTATATGTCCCTTTATTTATGCGCGGCTGTATATCGGTGGGTATGAGCGTTCCAGATCAACCAGTGCTCCCTAGAGGTGACGGCGAACTTCTCAAGGCCAGTTGGATCGGGCTCGGGACCCTACCCATATCACCACTTTATTGGGCTTCTCACGGACCGGCGACTCGTCATGTATTCGCCGTTCGCTTGAGTCCGCTTCAGGGTGCTGTTGTGCCCCCCAGTTGCCGGGCCGCGCCTTGTTTTGAGTCGCAGTGTGTCTCGGGGTTTGAATGACTTAGTGGTCCTACCGGTCGGCGCAGGGCGGAGGGTCATGCGTTATCTCGCAAGAAGTATCTTTGAGGACCGCAATCCGGTCTGTCGTCAATAGGGTGAGCCAGGATTCGGGGCTGACGGAGGGATAACGTAGCTTGGCTTCGCCTTGGTCTGGTTTGCTTCGGGTTGCGCAGACAAACTCGTGGCATAGATCATCGCCATAAGCGCGGCAAACAATTGTGTCGTCGTGTGAATAGCCTCCCTACTCAGATTACATTCATCTTCGTTGCCCTACAGCGACAACTGAGGCTCGGGATGGAGCGGAAAAAAGGTGCTCGACCACGGCGAAAAGCTGCCCGCGGAAAGTAGAGTCCGACTGTTACGTCTTACGTGCCCCGATGAGGGCTTGCCATCGGAACAGAAAAAAACGCTGGCCGCAGAGAGCGCAGCGGTAGGGCTGCCGGAGCCATTGGAATGCCTCTCGACGGCATTTCGGGCGTCCACACTTCTAACGGGTCCAGGAATCTCGCCATGTCGAAAGCAACTTTACCCTCGTTTGTGATCGACGTGTGGACTATCCGATGCAGATTCATGCAGATCCCGCTTTCCCGCCATACGCCGTGTGAGACAATACCGAACAGCAGCGCGAATGCCATGATGCAATGCCCATCCTGCGCAAGCCGCATTCCGCAAGGCAGCCGCTTTTGTCTCACCTGCGGCGCCGCGGTTCCGAGCGACGCCTCGGTTGCCGAGACGGTCGCCATCGCCGATGCGCCCGCGTCCACGCCGGCAAGATCGCAGACGCGGCCCTCGTCCCTGACCGGCTCTTCGGCCCGGACATCATCGGAAGGGCGCTTTCTTCCGGGTGAACTGCTAGCCGGCCGGTATCGCGTCGTCGCCCTCCTCGGCAAAGGCGGAATGGGCGAGGTGTATCGCGCCGACGACCTCGCGCTGGGCCAGCCGGTGGCGCTCAAGTTCCTTCCCGAGTCCCTCGGCCGGAATCCCGGGTCGATTGAGCGCTTTCGTAATGAGGTCCGGCTGGCGCGTCAGGTGTCGCATCCGCGCGTCTGCCGCGTCTACGATGTCGGCGAGATCGAAGGTCATCTTTTCCTCTCGATGGAATACGTCGATGGCGAGGACCTTGCGTCGCTGCTTCGCCGCATTGGCCGCCTTCCTTCCGATAAGGCGCTGGAGATCGCTCGCGGACTCTGCGCCGGTCTCGCTGCCGCGCATGACAAAGGCATTCTCCATCGCGACCTGAAGCCTGGCAACGTGATGATCGACGGGCGCGGCCAGGTCCTCCTCACCGACTTCGGTCTCGCCGGGATCGCCAGTGAGATCGCGGGCAACGAGGTGCGCAACGGCACGCCCCTCTACATGGCGCCGGAGCAACTTGCCGGCAAAGAGGTCACCGTCCGCAGCGACATCTACTCGCTAGGCCTCCTTTTATATGAGCTGTTCACCGGCAAGCCCCCCTTTGAGGCCGCGACTCTGGCCGATCTGGTACGCGTGCGATCCAGTGTTCGGCCGCTCAACCCCTCCACGCTGGTTCGCGACCTGGATCCGGCGGTCGAACGCGTCATCCTGCGCTGCCTGGAGTCCGATCCGGCGGCTCGCCCGGCATCCGCTCTCGCGGTAGCCGCCGCCCTTCCCGGAGGCGATCCACTGGCCGCCGCGCTGGCCGCGGGGGAGACGCCGACGCCGGAGATGGTCGCCGCGGCTGGAGAAGGGACGGGCCTCCGCATACGAGTCGCCGTGCCCCTGCTGGCCGGCATCCTGATCGCGATGGCTGCCTGCGTCTTCCTCGCGTACCGTTCCAGCGCGCTCCGGATCATCCAGCCCGATTATTCTCCCGACGTCTTGACCCAGAAGGCGCGCGACATCATCCAGCGCGCGGGCTATGGCGGACTGGATTCCGACGAGGCTCGCGGCTTCAACTGGGAGGACTGGTATCTGGACTATCGCGAAGCGCAGACGGGCTCGCCGAACTGGGACCGCATCCTGCGCGACCGCCCGCCGGTGCTCCGCTTCTGGTATCGCCAGAGCCCCTATCCGATGACCGCCATCGCCTTTCACGATGACCACCTCACGCCCGGCATCGTCGATACGGACGATCCGCCGCGCGACCGCTCCGGCATGATCAACGTCTTTCTCGACCATCGAGGGCGCCTGGTCAGTTTCGAAGCGATTCCGCCGCAATTGCTCGACCCGCTCAAGCAGCCGGCTCCGCTCCCCGACTGGGCGCCCTTGTTTGCCGCCGCGGAACTCGATCCCGCAAAGCTCGAAGCCGCTGAGCCTCTCTGGACATTTCAGGCCACCTCTGACGCCCGCACCGCCTGGACGGGCGTGTGGCCTGGCACTTCCATTCCGTTACGGGTCGAAGCCGCCTCCCTGCGCGGCAGGCCGACCGCATTCGTGCTCTTTGGACCGTGGATAACGCCCTGGCGAATGCCGCCTCGTCAGGAGCCGATCTCGAAAAGACTGGGCATTTTCATCCTGATCGGTATCTCGATCGTCATTGCCACCGCGGTGTGGCTTTTCTCGCGCAGGAACGCGTTGCGCAGCCAGGGCGACCGTAGCGGCGCGCTGCGGCTGGCATCGTTCATCGGCTTCGTCCAGATGGGGCTCTGGGTATGCCGCAACCACTTTGGTTCCCTCGAAGGCTCGTTCGGCAACGGCATTGTGGCCATCGGCACCAGCATCTTCTACGCCTTCGTTGTCATGTCTATTTATCTTGCGCTGGAGCCGCAGGTCCGCCGCCGCTGGCCACACACGCTCATCTCGTGGACCAGTCTGCTCACGCGGCGCTGGAAAGACCCTATCGTCGGTCGCGACGTTCTGTTCGGCGTGGGGCTGGGTTTGTCGTGGTGGCTTATCGATCTGACTGCCCGGGCGCTGAACCGCGGGGCGAAACCCCTGCGCGCCGCGGAACTCGGCATCCTGATCGATGCGCGAGCGGCGGCCGGCGAGTGGCTGTTGCGCATCCCGGCAGCGGTCCGCGATACCCTGGTGTTCTTCCTTCTCATATTCGTCTTTATGCTCCTGTTGCGTAGGAAGTGGCTTGCCGGCGGTCTGTTTGTTCTAGTGTTTCTCTCCTATAGCATTGCCACAGGCGGTAATGCGCCCGCCGTCATCGTGCCAGCAACCGTGATCTTTACGCTGATCGCCGTCGCGGTGCTTCGTTTTGGCATTCTGACGCTCGGCGTCTGTCTGTTCGTGTCTTACCTGATGACGGACGCGCCAATTACCGCGGACGCCTCGGCCTGGTATTTCTCCGGGTGCATTTTCACGCTGGCCACCATCGTCGTTCTGTCACTTTGGGCGTTCCACAGTTCGCTCGGCGGCGAGCGCCTGTGGAAGCAGTTGTTGTCCGGCGAATAGCGGCCTCGGCTGGCGAAGTGAGCATGCCGTTATTGCGCCTAGTCGAGCCAGACTCCGCTCCCTGTGCGTAGCCACAACACCGTGATGCTCTGGAATCAAAGACTTGGGGCTCGCCGGTGATTCCCTTGGCAAGTCCGTGTCACGCCGTGTTACAAGGGTGGGTGCGCGCTCGAATTCCTCCTGTCCATCATTGCGGTGATCCGCGTCTTCTGCCAAAGCCGAAGTGATACCGCCATGGGAGTGCTGGCGCTTCGTCAGCAGGTTGTGGTCCTCAAACGTAAGCGCCCGCGCCCGACATTGAACTCTTGGGATCGATTGTTCCGGACGACGCTCCGCCACCTCTGGTCTCACTGGAGCGACGTGCTGGTGATTGTGAAGCCGGCAACGATCGTCGCCTGGCATTGAGCCGGTTTCCGTCTCTACTGGCGCTGGCGCTCTCGGCGGCGCCGCGGCCGGGCGAGAATCACCGAAGAGGTCCGGACTCTAATCCGGCGCCTGGCGGAGGAGAATTCGGATTGGGGCGCACCAAAGATCCATGGGGAACTGCAGAAGCTCGGCTTTGTGGTCTCGGAACGGACGGTCGCGCGTTATCTTCGTTGTGTCCAACGCCGCGGCGAGCCCGGTAAACAGTGGCTAGCCTTCCTCCAGAACCATCGCGAAGTGATCGCAGCCTGCGACTTCTTCACCGTGCCGACGGTGACTTTCCGGCTGTTGTACTGCTTCTTTATCATCGAGCACGAGCGCCGGAAGATACTGCACTTCAACATCACTCGGCACCCGACTGCAGCCTGGGTTGTCCAGCAGCTGCGCGAAGCGTTTCCCGAAGTTTCTCCGTACCGCTATGTGATCCTGGACCACGATTCGAAATTCGACGCGGAGGTAATTACGTTTCTGAAGGCGACGGGGCTGGAACCAAAGCGGACGAGCATCCAGTCGCCCTGGCAAAATGGCACCGCCGAACGCTGGGTCGGAATCTGCCGCCGAGACATCCTCGACCACGTGATCGCGCTGAACGAGCGCCATCTGCTCCGGCTTTTGCGTGATTATGTCAGCTATTACCATCAGGATCGCATCCACGATTCGCTGGATAAGGATGCCCCGGACAGACGGGCTGTGGAGCTGAAGCCGGCCGTGGACGCAAACGTGGTTTCCATGCCGCGTCTGGCCGGTCTGCACCATCGTTACGCGTGGCGCGACGCGGCGTAGAAGTTCGCCGGAGTGGACGTTTTGATAGCCACTGCGGCGTGCGGGGCAACTTTTCCACAGGCGCTGGAGGACGAACCGTTGCGATCTCCGCGGAGCAGAAGAACGCCGAATATGCCGATCGCTTCGCCGACGCCGAAGGCCACCTTACCGTCGGCAACTGTCAAACCTGTTAGCCGTTTCACGTTACCTCCCGTTGCGATCCGCGTTGGGCCGCTTTCTGGCTACACACAACCCGGCGTAGCGGTCGGGCTTCGCTTCTCCCAGAGTCCATGTGTCGAACTTGTCGCGCGCGGGCGAGGTAGCTATCGGCGGTACGCGGCTCGGGTCGCGGCTGCAATTGCGCCGATGTGCTTGGGGTTAACGAAGCCCCACACTTCCTGCCCGGGCGGGCGGCCGTTGACCAGGTCACGCCGGTAGCTGAAGCAACCCAGGTACAGTGGGCGTATGTACATCACCGCCTCGAGCCGCTCGAGTTCGTCGTCGGTCAACTCGACGTGCTGGCGGTACGCGCCCACGGCCAGATTGATCCAGTCCACGTTGCCCCAGGTGCCCCACATAAGCCAGGCAAAGTCCGCCAGACGCGGGCCGCGTCCGGCCGCCTTCCAGTTGATCGCCACCGGCCCTTGCTCGCCCAGGATCACGTGGTCCGGGGCGTGGAGGAGGTTGCCGTGCAGCAACGCCTCAGGCAGACCCTGGCCGTAGTCGGCTGAGCGCACCCGGTCGCGGAGCCGCTCGAATCGCTCGCGCCCGGCCGGAGCGACCTTAGTGTCGACCGCGTCGAGGAACGCGAGGGCTGCCATGAGGTCCTGACGCGGGCTGCCCTCGCGGCTGGGATCATCCCCGCTCGCCCCACCGGGGCGGCTGATGGACTCGTCGAACGGCAGGGTATGCAGCCGTCCGAGCAGGTCACCCATGGTGGCGAACTTCTCGCTGCCCTCGTGTCCGACGGCCACGGGGAGCGGCCCGCCGGGGACGAATCGGGTGACGAGGACGGTCGAGTCGTCGAACGCCGACACCGCGTCGTCGACCGCGAGCCGCTCCGCCGGGTAGTCGTGCCGCTCCAGGAAACGCAGGATCGCGGCATCGCCTTCGACGCCGGCCCGCGGGCGGGCCGCCGAGAACGCGCGCGCAATCCACGGGTCGCCGTCGCGGCGGTCAATGCGAAAAACGTGGTCATGGTGGTGACTGAGCTTCGTCGCGGCGACTGCGTCGATGCCGTAGCGATCCCGGAGATGGGTGACAAGACGCTCACCGGCGGGTTGGTGAAACATCCGGGCTTGGAGCCCTTCAAGGTCAGTGAGCGCTTGGGTGTAGCGCTGACCCGTTTCCTCGGCGTGGCAGCGGACAACCTTCTTGAAGCTGCCGTCTTTGGTCATAACAAGCCTCCTCGTTGACACCCTCGTCCCCCAGCGACGCGGTGCAGAGATGGCCTGTGATAATCAACGACCGTGAGGGCAAATCCCCTTCGCCGACGGAACTCCGGCTGGGGCGGATGTCCCACGGCTCGGCGGCTAGTCAGCGCCGTAACGCCATTCTACCCGAGCGGTTTCGCGGGCGTCAAGTGCTGCACGAGACGGCGTTCTCGTCGGTGCGGGATGGCGGTTCGGGTCTCGACAGCACAGGACGCTCTTTTCTCCAGTGCACTCATTGAGTGCGGGATCAATTAACGAGTCGGCATCTCTTCGGGCATGCAGTTGCTGCATTCCGCATCGGCGGCGGCCGGCGAACCGCGCGGGACGAGCCGCCTTCG
Organism: Bryobacterales bacterium; assembly: GCA_963761855.1. GTDB lineage: Bacteria > Acidobacteriota > Terriglobia > Bryobacterales > Bryobacteraceae > Bog-375. Next base: position 49,234 of record CAVXJY010000031.1, read on the forward strand.
CGCGGTCTAGCAAATCGTCGCAGAGCGGTACGTTGATCGTTGAGCCACCTTTGAGGAGCCCGCACATTTTGCAATCGGCGATGGCGCGCAAGCCCGCGGCCGCGTCCGCCGCGAGCTGCCATTGGCGGCGAGTTTTCGGTTCGCGAAATTGCGCGCGAGTGGTTCAGTTTGATGCGCGGACGCTGCCGGCCCGAGGGCGGCCTTTCTACGAGTCCCCGACGATGCGCTCAAAATGCCGCAGTACGGCTAGACGCGCGTTACGGTAAATCCACATGGAAGCAGCCCAGCGTGAAGGCAAACGGGAACGGGCCCGCATCGCTGGTTCGATATACCCCGTTGAAGAACACGATCGCACGGTTGGGAATTTGCTCATCGAACTGAAAAGATGGCTTCCATGGACCAGAGTGGCACCCGCGATCATCGGCGGTCATGATCTGCACCGGCGAACTCCATTCTGAAAGCACTCGCGACGGGCGTTCCGCACTGCACCACCATAAACCAGTCTCCTGCGGTGGTGCGCCGTTCCCGACCCAAGCGCGGGCGAAAATAGCGTCGAACCCAACTCCCCTCTGACGAACGCAGAAATCGAACAGTCTCATTTCCGGCGGCGCGAAGACAACGTGTTCGCTCCAGCCGGTGCGCCCGTCGCCACTCTCTGCATAACCCTGGATAAGATAATCCTCGTGGTTCGATCCGGCCACGTACCACATCCTCCATTTACCATCGTGATAGATCAGGTTTGGTTCGTACGCGCTTCCGTGCTCCCAGTCTTCTTTCGCGATAAAAGCTGGTTCGGGTTGATCGATCCACTTCTTCCCATCCCATTCCAAAAAGCCGATTGTGTATGGGCCCCAGAGATTGTCTGCTGCCCCGGCGTAGTAAATCCGCTCGACCCATTTCCGTTTGGTAGGGTCCCACCCCCTCGCATGCGATGGGCAGTGCCGTCCCCCATTGCCATCCCAAGCTCTGCTACGCTGCCGTCCTGAGATTGGCGTCAACTCCCCCGTCGCGCCATGGGTGAGCTTCCAACCAGCCGCTGACAGCGGTGCTCCCGTGGCGAGCGACGCGCTATAGATGTCCGTGGCTCCGTATCCGCCGGGCTGTCCCGCCAGATACATCCACCATTGCTGGTCTCGCTGGACAATACTTGAGTCCGACAGCTCCGCCCCGGCCGACCCAGTGGAGGCATCGCGTGGGTCGAAAATCTTCAGTTCGGCTCCCGACACAGGTTTTCTGGAAGGATTCATATTTCTGATGGGTAGACCATTTTATCCAAGTGTATGCGTACACGGATGGCCGATGCGGCCAGGTGGGCAAGCGCAAGCTAGGTTCCGGGTGGTTGACGCGCCATCCGGAAAGAGCCGGGCTGCCCACGCGTACTGCGAAACGCCGTCGACGGAAACAGGCGCGCTCAATCCCGCGCCCGGCGGCGGCCCGGCGAACCGCGCCGGACGAACCGCTTCACACCCCGCCGCCCGTCGCGCCGCCGCGGCGCACGAGCGGCGCAGCCGCGCGCTCGATTCCGTGCACGTTGGATTCGTCGCGTGGCGCGGGGCGGCGTGGCTCGGCGCGGTTTCGCGCGTCGGGGACGATCTGGCGATCGCGCACGACGTGTCCGATGTCCGCGCGCGCTTGCGTGAGGTCGTTGCGAAGGCGCCTCAAGCGGCGTCCCTGAGTCGAAGGCGCGTTCCGGACCCGCCCCCGCAACCGCCGCCGCAGCGCGGGCGTGACCGAATCCTGGAGTCAATTGCAGGCTTTTCTTCAGCCTCAACGCCAAAGCTCATGACGGCAACGAATAGCGTAGGGTTGTGGTTCGGCTGGAGCCTATTGATAGGATCGCGATAGCGCAATACTGACCACGTAGAACACGAAAGAAATGCTGACGCCTATCAGAGGAGCCCTGAAGAAGTAGAGCCTGCAGACGACAATAAGACACGCAAGCATCACTAGCCCGACGAGCAACAGGAATGGGGACCGAAAAAGAAGTTGATCGTGGGCCAATGCGAGGTATCCGTAAATTAGGCCGAACAAGATGAGTCCCATACTATGGCTGGCATTGAAGCCCACCCAGCATCGCCACACTGTTGTTTCCTTGGTAAGGATGGGCGAAATCCTGCTCATGCTGACTTGTAGAGCGGCATCACGAGGCGCGAGCCTTGTCCCCCAAAACGTATAAGCGAGATGCATGGTACCTAGGGTAAGGAGGATGCTCGCACTTAGAACCATCAACAGTCTGGCACTCATGACGCTCCTTTTCCTTCAGGCCGTATCGGGTGGACAATTACATAAATCGCATTCGCTCGCTCTTGAAGGCGCGCAGTTGCGTCAGCATCGCTTTTGCACCGGCAGACGAAAGGTTGGCCTAGGCTTTCCATGCCGGCCACATTGCGCTTGAAGATACCGAGCAGCATTTCTGTGCACGAGAAAGTGTGTCTCATGGCTCAACGGGCAGATCTGTGGCCCCATTGCCACTCTCGGATACCTCCGATCCATCTTCGACGAATTTGCACAGGTGGATACGTCTCTGGACTATTGCCGCTACATCAGCGAGAGCCTTGATAATGAACGGGAGTGGCTTGCGCATAGCACGAATGGTGTGTACCCGCACTCAGGGCTGATGTAGCGACTCACTCCTCGCGCAGCAGGACTAGTGGATTGACGGATAGCGCACGCTGCGCTGGAATCCACGTAGCCAGCAAGCCCATCGCAGCCATTGCCAGAACCACACCAGCCAGGACCAGGGGATCGCGCGGCGTGGCCTGATACACAATGAAAGCCAGCACCTTCGTCGCAAGCAGACCCAGAACCAATCCAACCCCCGAACCAATCGCCAACAGTTTGAACGCACGTCCCAGCGCGGCCTGCAACACTTCCTCGCGTTGCGCGCCGAGAGCCACGCGAATTCCCAACTCCTTGAGCCGTTTGCTCACCGAGTAGGAGGCCATGCCGAAGATACCGGTGATCGATAGCATGGCGCCCATTATGCCCAGCACACCCAGCGATACTGTCGCCATGCGCGATGGGAAAAAAGCTGCGCCCAGTTCTGTGCTCCACGGGCGAATTGCCAGAGCCATCTCAGGGTCGATGTCCCGGAGCACACTTCTCATGGCCACGGCAAGTTCCTGCGGGTCGCGGCTCGAGCGCACCACCAGCCATATCCAACTGGCCGGCGACTGCAGGAAGGGGAGGAACATCGCGGGCTGCTGGTCTTCGGTGAGGTTCACGTATTTTCCGTCTTCGACCAGACCCACCACCCGCACGCGCGTGCCATCTCGCAGCTTGAAATACCGGCCGACAGCGTCCGGTACGGAGCCTAATATCTTGCTTGCGAACTCCCGGTTCACCACTGCTACACGCGGGGCGTTTGTGCCGTCATGCCATGTGAAGGCCCTGCCCGCCAATAAAGATGTGCCGGATGCGCGGAAGTAGTCTGGAGATATGTTGAACAAATTGGGGTTGGCCGCGGCATTCGATGGGCTCAGATCTTCGGTTGTGTCGGTATAGACAAACGCTTTCCACGTAGTGGGAATTTCTAACGGCGGCCAATTCACCGATCCTACGGAATCTACGCCAGGAATCGCTCGAACGGCATCGATCATGCGCCGTTGCATTGCGGGTATTCTTTCGCCGGTGTAGCCTGCTGCCTTCAGTTCGGTATCCACCAACAGCGCGTTCCGCGGATCAAAACCGAAGTTGCTGTGCATGGAGCGCATGAGTCCACGAACAGCAACCATCGACGAAGTGACTAGCACGACACAGATCGCAATTTGCACAACAAGCAATATGTCTCGCACGGTAGTTCGGCGCCCGAACGCGCCTGTCGATCCCGCTTTGACGATCTCGTACGGGTTGGCCCGGAGGATCTGGCGCACCGGAACAATTCCGAATAGAACTCCGCTGACCAGCGCCAAAACCAAAGCTACCAGATAAACATTAGCGTCCGGATTTACCGGCACATGGATGGGGAATTGCGAAAATGGCTGCCACACGCTCAACCGGCGCAGAAGCAGAATGCTCGCCACGAGCCCCGCCACGCCTCCAGCGAGCGAAAGCAGCGCGGATTCGGTGAACAACTGGCGCAGGATGCGATTGCGGCTCGAACCAAGAGCCAGGCGCAAAGCCACTTCGCGAGAACGGTCGGCGGCCCGCGCGGCAAACAGGCTGCCCAAGTTGGCACAGGCCGCCAACAGTATCAAACCCGAAAGAAGCATCAATCCGGTGAGAAAAGCCCGCATTGGCCCCCCCAAAAGGTCGCCATGAAGACCAGGCCGCGCCAGCGTATAAGGCGCATTATCTTCTTCCTTGGGATAGCTTTTTTTCAGATTCGAGTCCACGGAGTTCAGATCGCCAGTGGCCTGCGCCGGAGTGACTCCCGGCCTCAGACGCCCCACCAGCTCAAACATCCAACGATTCCCGCGCTCGTTCAAGACCTTGTCGCCGGATAACTGCTCATGGTTCACGATAGGCACGAAGATATCGGAAGCAAAAAACAAGACGGTCCCCTGGAACTCTGGAGGCGCCACGCCAAGGATGGTGATTGGATGCTTGTTTAGCCGAACAACGCGGCCGACCACGCCGCGATCACCCTGAAAATGGCTGTGCCAATATGCGTAGGAGAGCACGACATAAGGCGCGCCGTTTGGGCCGTGCTCATCGGAAGCGTGGAAGAAACGGCCAACATAAGGCTGAATGCGCAATACGTCGAAGTAGTTTCCGCTGGTTTCGTATTCCCAGACTTTTGATGGATCATTGCCCGTATCCAGCCCTGCCTGAGAGATGGCCCAGGCGGCCACATCGTCGAAGCTGCGATTGCGCCGGCGAAGATCGAGATAATCTGGATAGGAGTGCCACCCGTCGCTCCCGTGCTGGATGACGAAAAGGCTCTCTGCCTGAGGCACATTCAGCGGACGCAGGATGAGGGAGTTCAATACGGCGAAGACAACGGCATTGGCGCCGATTGCCAAAGCCAGCGTCAACACGGCAGCGATGGTGAAGCCGGGAGACTTCCGCAGTTGGCGCAGTGCAAATCGCACATCGGCCCAGATCGATTCCAGCCTGGGCCACTGCCACACCTCGCGGCAGCGCTCTTCCAGCACAGTGCGGTTCCCAAAGGCCACGCGCGCCTTCCGTTGCGCTTCCTCCGCACTGGTGCCTTCGTCCATCAATTGCTCCGCGCGCTCTTCAAGGTGCAGGCGGATTTCCTCGCTGAGATCGTCATACGGCTTGCCGCGGCGGAAGATGTTCGGTATCCATTTCATCGGGACCTCCAATTGGCCGACTCGTTAGCTTGTTGTGGCCTTGCTCGGATTCAGGACCAATGCAATGCCTTCAAACATTCGTTCGAAACTGGAAATCTGCTGCTCCAAATGGCGTAGCCCGGAAGCGGTGATCTGGTAGGTTCTCACGCGGCGATTGGTCGCCGAGACGCCCCACTCGGCCTTCACCAGTTTTGCTTTGAGCAGCCGCTGGAGCGCCGGATAAAGCGAGCCCTCCTCCACTTGAAGCAGGTTATTCGACCGTTGTTGGATGTGCTGGACCAACGCGTATCCGTGGGCCGGCTGCCGGCGCAGCGACTCGAGAATCATCATTTCGAGTGCGCCGGGAAATAGATCGCGAGCAGTGTTGTCCGTCATAGGCTATTCCCCTACAAGCATAGAGTAAACAAGTGAAAGACGACTTGTCAAGAAGAATATGGGGCTACTCACTTCGCACTGCATATTCGCGGCCCTCTGGGCCGGCTTCCGAGGCTCCTTCCGCAGCCGCGCAGTTCTGCAATTGGAGATCCTTGCTCTGCGCCACCAACTCGCCGTGCTCCAGCACTCCGTCCAACGTCCGAAGCTCAACTCCGCAGATCGCTTGCTCTGGGCGTGGCTGGCCCAGGTGTGGGCCGACTGGCGCTCCGCGCTCGTCATCGTTCAGCCGGCGACGGTGATCGCCTGGCACCGCAAAGGCTTCCGCCTCTTCTGGACCTGGAAAGTGCAGGACGGTCGCCCCGGCCGTCAGCTATCCACCGGATGTAGGCGTCCGGAATTGACTGAAAGATCTCACGGAACCGGGAGGCTGGCTCGTTGTCCACGCCAAACAACCCATACGCAGGACCAAATCCGCCATTTGCGACCTCGGTCCACAACCTTACCAGAAGCGGAGGAAGGGAAAGCCCCATGCGTGCCTCGGCCACTTCCACAGCTTGTCGGGTGGCTGGTTCCGGGAGCGGGTGACGCCCCGCCAGTTTCGGAAACTTTTGGACCATTCCGGTCCTTCGCTTCGGATCGTCGGCCAATTCCTTGATGCGTGCAACCAAGTCCTCTTCGGACATCGACATGTCTGCATTTTGCACCGCTGATGGGCATGCAGGGAAGTACGCTGTCGTATCCGAACTGCGCTGCCAATGGTTCATTGTTTCCGGGATCGAGAGCTTCTGAGGTTTTCGAAACGGGAAGTAGATGTATCTAGTTTGGTTGCGGGGGAAGGATTTGAACCTTCGACCTTTGGGTTATGAGTTCGATTTTCGTTTAGTCTGGTTTCACCCTATTCCTTGTATTTCAGTACGATACTCCGTATTGCTGGCCCTTGGTTCATGCTGTTTCGGGCTGCTTTTTCTGAGAAGTGGTAGCAGGCTTGGTAGCACCTTTCCAGCCCTGTTTTCGCGGCGACTCAGCGTTGTGTTTTGGCTAGCCCGCCCTAAGGGACCCGCCGAGCAGGGCACAACGCCTGCTTGGGCAGACGGTTGATTCACGGTGAATCTGCTGTGACGAATCAGCGACGGCACTCGAACGCTATCCTCCCTCAGACATCGACCTCCGCGAGTATTCTGCCACGACAACGGCTTCGCACGAAAAACGCAGCCACCCACACCGGGCCCACCTACGCGGATGAGAAGGTAGAGGGGGAAGGACGTCCTCGGAATCCGATACGGAAGCGAGCTGCTGGATTCACACAGGCAGTTCAGACTTGGGATCCGTTCGCAATGCGTCGAGCCGGCCCTGCCGTGTCTAGCCACGCTGTGACTAGCGGTCAGAACATTCTTCCTTTCGGCGCGGGGCAAAGATTCTCGGATTAACCGGCCAATCCGTGCGCATTCCCGGCCAGACGGACCGGACCGGCGTGTGTCGCGTATTGAAAAGCATTCGAACCAAGACCGCATCGTGACCGCGGCAGGTCCGTCTGTGGGGCTTGAGGAGGAGGCAACGACTCTCGGATTTTCGGCGCGCTGTTTTCTGGTTACATAAGTCCATATGTTTCAGCGATCCATCCTCAGGCTCCTGGTTAATGAGGTAAACAGGGTAAAGATGTTGCCCAGTCTGGGCGGACGTTGCCATGGCGCGTCGGCGGCTGAAAAACACTCAGCGTTTGCTCCGGAGGCGCATTGACCGCCTCCAAGGCTTCCTTCAGCCTTATCCTATTCCTTGGTTTTTCAACAATCTGGGGAGTCTGCTTTCGCTCAGCCGACAACCCCAGTAGGCTTAGATTCGAGAGTTTTGATACGGTTCTGATACGGTCTGTTGCGTGACAAGCTTCCGGCGTCAGTCTGTAACCGGATCGTTCAGGCGGTCAGCAACATCATCCGGTTTCGGAGTTCCACCACATCATAGGACTACCGACCAAAGAAATGTCCCGCCTCCGGACCAAGCGAACCGTCCGGAAAACGGCGCCGTGGTAAAGGCGGCACTGACATCCCAAACCGTTCATGCCACTTCTCCCAAGCCTCTCGCGTGTACACTCCAGGCGGAGCATGCTCAAGTGCGCTTCGGAACCTC
>CAVXJY010000032.1:0-4913 GCA_963761855.1 Bryobacterales bacterium
TGATATGCGATAGGCATTCCAAGCTAATTGCTTGATTTCATTCGCGGAATCGCACCGCAACTGTTCGCTATTCGGACTTTTTTGTCCGCTATTGAAACATTGTACGGCTATGGCCAGGGTGCGGCGAACGCCGAATGTACCGCCGGTTAAGAGCTACCTGACATTCTGTACCGCAGTTCCGAGAGGAGGACCGTCGCCGCTTCCAATCGATGCCTCGGCTGGTCAACGGAGTTAGCGAACTGGACCGTCGGGCCGCTCCCGCCCCGTGGTCACTTTCCACCCAGGCCACATATCGTTCCCGACCGGCGCGATTGACGCGCTGGCTGCTACCGCGCGCTACCGATATGAGGTGATATCGCTCGCCAAAGTCGGACCGCGGCACCCACCGCGATGCCCTCAGCATTCTCCGAGCGACCATCCGCCCATTGAGTCGGATACTGCCAACACTGCCTGATCGGGAGCGGAAATCCGTTGACGGGTGATCACCAGACGTGTGGTACCAACCGGTAATGCACCTTCTGGACATATTCCTTGTAGCCCTCCAGATCGCGTGCCAACAGCTCCTCCTCGCCAAAGATGCGCACAACGAGCAGCCCGACCATGACAAGGCCTAAGAGAAGGCCGGAAATGGAGCCGAGCAGCAACGAGCCACCAACGAACACTAGACTTGCCCCAAGATACATGGGGTGGCGAACAGAGCCGTACACGCCAGTGTCAATGACGTGCTGGCCGCGCTCGCTCTGAATACGCACCAACTGCGACGCAAAGGTGTTATCGGTGAACGCGCGGAAGAACGGGAAAGTACCCCCGAGGAACAGGATGCCTCCGCATACTTCGCACCAGAGCGGCAGACGGGGTGTCCAACCGAAACGCACATCCAGCGGCGGCACAACGATCAAAGCCAGGAAGCACACTTTTATCCCGATGAGGATAGCCAAATCGGAGCGCGATTCACCGCCGCTACCGGGCATGCGAAAGCGCTCGGCTAGCAGCGCACGGTCTCGGTAGTGAAGCCACAAGAGAACGGCGGCAAGGAAGGACACCCACCAGACACCGAAGATCCAGCCCTCCACCCAACGCCAATCGCCCGATAGCCATAGCAGCAGCCCTAGAAAGACAACGGGGAGACCCGCCAACTGAAGCCCGGTGATGATCGGCGTGGGCCGCATCGGGAGCTGAAAGCATCATACCGCCGAGACGTGCCTTCTACTGTCGGAGCGGATCACCGCGTGCGTTTGACGGGACGGCAAGACTCCTTCGGCCGTATGACGTGCTACTCGGAAGCACCGTGGCGGGCCGGCTTGCCGGCGGAGTTGGCTTACGATATTTCCAAATATCGAGGCACACTTTTGGGCGCGCCCGCCGGCGGGCAACCTGACCCGGTTGCCTCACGGCCAACTGATCGCGTGAGGCGGTGAGTCAGACTGAGACTGGACGACGATTCCCAAAAACGGACGGCCGAGTGTGAATTTGGTGTTACAAAGCCGTCAGCTTCGCTGGATGTGCAGACATTGCGCCCTGGCAGTAGAATTGCGCTTGGGTATCTACATACCTGAATAGAGCCGGAGAGCATCCTATGGCATCGGTCACTCACGCGCTCAGAGTACTGCGCAAGGACCTTGGCTTCACCGCCGTGGCCATCTGTTCCATGGCCATCGGCATTGGCGCGACATCAGCCATGTTCAACATGGCCGATTATATGTTGCTGAGGCCGCTGCCGGTCGCCGATCCCGAGCGGGTGGTCGCGATTAACACGGCAAAGTCGGCGCCGTTCGGCAACAACACGGCGATTTCCTACCCGGATTATGTTGATCTGCGCGACCACAACCGCAGCTTCGACGGCCTGCTGGCTGCTTCCTACACGAGGTTCGGTTTCAGCGCCGACGCCCGCGCTTTGCCTCGCATGAAATTCGGCTACTTCGTTTCGGGCAACTTTTTCCGCGTGCTCGGCGTGCGGCCGGCGCTCGGCCGCGACTTCCGTCCCGATGAAGATCGGGTTCAGGGACGCGATGCCGTGGTGGTGCTCGGTCACGATTTCTGGGTGAGCCAATATAGCGCCAACCCATCGGTTCTCGGCTCCCGCATCCGGCTGAACGGAATCGAATTCACCGTGATCGGCGTGGCGCCCGAGCGGTTCACGGGTCTCGACGTCGTATTCCGGCCCACAGTGTTCGTTCCGCTCGCCATGTCGCGGCGGATGGCGCCGAAGAACGAGCTTGCGGACCGCGATGCCGGCTGGCTTCTCGTCAAGGGCCGGCTGAAGCCAGGCGTCAATGTCGAACAGGCGCGGGCGGACGTCGAGGCAATCTCGGACGGGTTGCAGAAACTGCATGCCCAAGCGGACAAGGATCGGCGGCTCACGGCGGAGACCGAGTTGCAACTCCGCGTCGATCAGGGCACCCCAATCAAACTGTTGCTCATGCTGGGCCTGCTGGGGCTCACGGTTCTCCTGGTCGCCTGCGCCAACGTCGCGGGTTTGCTGCTGAGCCGGGCGCGCGCCCGCTCGCGCGAGATTGCCGTGCGGTTGGCGATCGGCGCCGGCCGCGGCGCATTGATCCGCCAGCTTCTGCTGGAGAATCTCTTCGTGGCCGTAGCCGGCGGAGTGGGCGGCCTGGCGGTGACGGACGCCTTCGCCGCATTCTGGCGCAGCTACCGGTTGCCCTCCGACCTGCCGATCGTCTTTGACATCCGCACCGACTACCGGGTGTTGTTGTTCGCGCTGGTCGTCTCGGTATTGAGCACGCTGCTGTTCGGTCTGGCGCCCGCCTTTCGCGTCACGCGCCCGGACCTGGTGCGGACCCTGAAGGCAGCCGACGCCGATAGCGGCGGCAAGCGCCGGCTCTGGGGCCGCAACCTGATCGTGTCCGGCCAAGTTGCGCTGTCGCTGGTTCTGCTGGCGGTTTCGGCCGCCCTGGTGCAGGGCTTTCGCGGTGAATTGATGCAGGGCCCTGGCTTCCGCACCGATCGTCTGTTTCTCACCAGCTTCGACACGCAACTGGTCCACTACTCCGAAGACCAGACGTTGATGTTCTACGACGATCTGTTGCGGCGAACGCGTTCCGCGCCGGGTGTGCGATCGGCAGCGCTCGTCTCCGCGTTGCCGATGGGCGGATTCGAGGCCATGGACGTGTTCGTGGACGGCTTCGAGCTGCCGCCCGACAAGAATCCGCTCCCACGGCTTGGCGCCTGCGTCAGCGACGGCTACTTCAGCACCATGGGTATCCCGATCCTGACCGGTCGCGGCTTCCTCGAGTCGGATCGGAAAGAGACGCCGCCGGTGGCCGTGGTCAATGAACACGTGGCGAATCATTACTGGCCCAGAGGAGGCGCCGTGGGCAAGCGTTTCCACCTGGGCACGCCACCGGCCCGGTGATCGAGATCGTGGGCATCGCCAGGAATTCGAAGTACACCTTTGTTTCCGAACCTCCGAAGGACTTCGTCTATTTGCCGTTTCGGCAACACCAGCGCTCCGCGCTGGTGCTGGTGGCCGAGTCGAACGCACGGGACGCCAGGACGCTGGCGCCGGTGCTCCGCGACGTGGTGCGCGGCATCGATCCGGACATGCCCGTGTTCGACGTTCAAACCATGAGCGATTTCTTTGCCCAGATCGTGGCCAAGGCCGACGTCCTCACTCGGGTGGTGGCGGCCATGGGGCTGATGGGGCTGCTTCTCGCCGTGGTGGGTCTCTACGGCCTGGTGGCTTATTCGGTGAGCCGCCGCACTCGCGAGATTGGTATCCGCATGGCCGTCGGCGCGGACCAGCCGAAGGTGGTGTGGATGGTGCTGCGGCAGGGGCTGCAACTCGGCTTGGCCGGGGTCGCTGTGGGCTTGGCAGCGGAGTTTCTTCGCTTGCCGTTCGGTTGTCTCGATCTTCGCCATCGTCAGGTTCAACCGGTTCGATCCCTTGATCTTTGCCGTTCTTCCGCTCTTGCTTCTCATCGTCGCGGTGCTGGCCGCGTGGGCGCCGGCGCGCCGGGCGTCGCTTGTGGATCCGATGCGGGCGCTGCGGGATGAATGAGGGTGATTTCGTGAGTTCTCCGAGCGAGGAAGAAAGTCTGCCGGCCAGCAGAGAGCCTCGATGTTCCGATAGCGAATAACGCCCGCGTGAAACGGTCTCCATGCCTGGCCGCGTAGCTTTCGCTCGGCCATCAGAGAATCAAGAGGCCGGGCACTGTATCGCCGCGCCGGCCCATGGCTCGGGTAGACGCTCGCCATTTCGAAATCGAAATGTAATTCCGGCGGCGTGTACTGGAGCCCCAGAAGGAGGGCTGAATCTTGAAATCCCAGGAGAACTTCATGTAGTATTCAATCTCGATGCGGCCCTTCTGCTTGGCTTTCTCGACGATGCGGACCTTGGTGCCGAGGACGCGCTCCAGTTCCTGAATGGCGGCCTTCACGTTAGGATCGGTTTCGAGCTCATCCAGGTGCTTAGGCTTGCGGCCCTCGAGCATGCGCTGGGTGGTGCGCTCGGTCTGGCGCACGGACCATCCCTGCGCGACGGCCTTTTCGGCGACTTCCCGTTGGAGCTCAATGCTGGGAAGCGAACACAGGCAGCGGGCATGGCCGGCAGACAGGCGGCGCTCGGAGACCAGTTGCTGGATATCGGCGGGAAGCTGCAGGAGGCGGAGGAAGTTGATGATGGTGGTGCGGTCTTTGCCGGTCCGTTGTCGATTGATCGGGATTCAGGAGCGACTCGCAGCCGGCGGTCAAAAGCGACGGCGGTCTCGATGGGGTTCAGGTCCTCGCGCTGGATGTTCTCGACGAGGGTGATTTCGAGCAGGCGGTCGTCGGGGATATCGCGAATTACCGCCGGCACAGATTGACTGCCCGCGAGTTTGGCGGCGCGCCAGCGACGCTGGCCGGCGACCAGTTGATAACGTTCACCGGACCGCCGGACCACCAGCGGCTGAATG
>CAVXJY010000033.1:0-9778 GCA_963761855.1 Bryobacterales bacterium
CGGCCATTGTTTTCGAGCCGCAAAGCGCTAGCGATGCGCGTGCGCTGCGGCCGCGAGTCTTACGTCCATTTGGCTTTGCAATAGCTTCTGCGGCCCTCCGGAAGACGGGCGACTAGGCGCAGGTTTCCTTGGGTCGAAGCCGTTTTCGGTGGCGCGAGCCTGTGATTTCCCGACAGCATCGGAATGACGTAGCCTATTGCCAGGCGGCTAGAGGGTTGGCTATACTTTGTCAGGCCCATCCGAGGGGCCTACGGTCCGCGTTCTATGAGCGACGCCGCAGTTCCCCGATCCCATTCCACGCGCCCGCTACCCCCGAGCGCAAACCTGGAACATTTAAAGAATGAAGCCAAGAAGCGGCTGAGAGATTTGCGCCAGCAGAACCGTGGCGCAACGCTTGCCGCGGCTCAACGCGCCGTGGCGCGCAGCTACGGCTTTGCGAGTTGGCGCAAGCTGAAGGCTTATGTCGACGCTCAGCGGAATGCCGCGGAGCGCCTCGTCAACGCAGTGCGCGCAGGCGATCTCGACACCATGCGAGCGATTCTCGACCGAAGCCCCGAGCTCGTCAATGCGACCACGGACCCGGAGGGCCGCCTCCGTCCGAGCGAGGGGTTGGCCATGCGTCTCGTCCACCTCGCCGTTGCGGAAAACCATCCGCAGGTTGCGCGGTTTCTCATCGAACGCGGCGTCAACTTGAACTTCCGGAACGCCGATGGGCGGCTGGCGCTGCATGACTGCTTTGAGCTTGGCCGGGACGAGTTTGCGCAGGTGCTTTTGGCGGCCGGCGCGGAGGCTGATGTGTGCGTCGCGGCCGGTTACGGGATGTATGATCGCCTTCGCGAAATCTTGAATCGGGACCCGGAGCAGGCCAACGATTTCCGGACTGGTATGTCGCCGCTCGGATGGAGCGTGTTTGGGAACCAGCCCGAATCAGCGTGCATCCTGCTCGAACACGGCGCCGTGGTGGATCGCCCGCCTTACGATGTGTCGGCCTGGGGGCCGGCCGCCCACGTCGCGAACATAGAAGTTACCCGGGTGTTCCTCGCGAACGGGGCCGATCCGAACTGCCGGAACAAATACGGCGACACGCCAATACACGCCGCGATCAAGAGCCGCCTAGTTGTAGACCCGGCGGCGTTCGTAGAACTGCTGCTCGCTCACGGAGCGGACCGCACCATCCTCAATAACGATGGCCGGTCGGCTCTTGATCAGGCGCTGCTGCAGGTTGGCAAGGTTGCCGAGACCTATTTCCCGGCGCGGCCCATCGGAGCGAAACGACTGGATCGGGTGATTGAGCTGCTGAGTTAAGTTAAGTTAAGTGCGTGCAGCCACGGCCAGAAATTGCATCCCCTAAAGCACCTCGTGCTTTTGGGAACGAAGTAACACCGTAGCGTTTACACAACTACGTAGGTGAACCGGTCGAGTAACCTCCTCCAGCCAAGAGCGGCGCCCAAGACACGCGAGCGCTATTTGGAAATATCGGAACCCAAGTCTGCAAGCGAGCCCGCACGCCGCGCTGTCTCCGAGTTGCCCACGACCCGGACGGAGCGGCACTTCGACGGCCTCGCGACTTCAAGCTCGGGCGCATCGCTGGTGTGCGGTGCGGCGGCCAGCAACGTTCCGGTAACAGAACCTAACAAGCGCGATCCGGAGAGTAGCTCTGAACTCGGCTCCGGGCGCCGATTGCGTCACCGGTGCAGATGTCTTGACAACCTGCGCTCGCCATGCCACGCTCATATCAGTAACTGAGGTAAACGCATGAGCAAGCCGACCGATCTCGTGCAGGGCACCGTGAACCTGCTGATTCTCAAAACCATCGCCCAGGAGCCTGCGCACGGTTGGGCCATCGCGCATCGTATCCGGCAAATGTCGAACGAAGTGCTGCAGGTTGGCGACAGTGCGCTCTACCCGGCGCTTCACAAGCTGGAGATGCAGGGATGGATCAAAGCGGAATGGCTGGTTTCGGAAAACAACCGCCGCGCGAAGTACTACTCACTGACCGCAGCCGGTCGTAAGGCGCTGGACAAAGAAACGGCCCAGTGGGAACGGCTCTCGTCCGCGATTTCTTTGATCGTGCGCACGGCGTAAGAGGGCGATATGTCGCGATGGATTGACCAGCTTATTTTGCGCCTCCGCTGCCTGTTTGGCCGCCGGCGGGTCGAGCAGGAGCTCGACGAGGAACTGCAGTATCACCTCGAACGGCAAATAGAAGAGGGCGTGCAGGGGGGTCTCAGCCCGGATGCTGCGCGCTATGCCGCGCTGCGCTCCCTGGGGCCGGTAACGCAAAGTAAGGAAGAATCACGGGAAATGCACCGCATCAACTGGATCGAAGACCTGCTGCAGGATCTCCGCTTTGGCGCTCGCGCGCTTCGCAGGAATCCCGCGTTCACTCTGGTGGCCATCCTGGCGCTGGCTCTCGGGATTGGCGTCAACACCGCGATGTTCAGCGTCGCGTATGGTGCGCTGCTTCGGCCTTTGCCTTACGCCGATGCCGATCGGGTTGCAGTCGTCTTCATGAACTACTTCCCGCGTGACTTCGTGTTCGGCACAATGTGCTTGCGGGACTATTTGGTTTGGAGAGCCAACAACCACGTCTTTGAGGACCCCTCTCTGTTTCGAGCCCTGCGCATGGATATCGGGGGCGCCGAGGGCGACCCGGAGCAGGTGCAGGGCGCACAGGTAACCGCAGGTTTCTTTTCCACACTCGGCGTGCGTCCGTTGGTCGGCCGTGCTTTCACGGCCGGCGAGGATCAGCCAGGCGCTCCCTCTCTGGCCGTACTCAGCGAAAGAATCTGGCGCAGGCGTTTCGGCGCCAGTTCCACGGCGCTGGGCCGCACCATCCTCGTGAATGGCGCAGCGGTCACCGTGGTCGGGGTGGCGCCCGGCGCTGTGCGGTTCCCAAACCTAGACACCGAAGTCTGGACCAACCTGCGCCTTGATCCGCCCACGCGATACGGCCCCTGGTTCTATCGCGGCGTCGCCCGCCTGAAGCCCGGCGTGACCATCGAACAAGCGCAGCGTGAGACCGACGACATCGGGCGACGCATGGCGCAGCAGAACCCCGACTACAAGCGCGTTAAGCTGCCGGTGGTTCACCTGCGCGACGCGATGTTGGGAGCGACGCTCCGCCCTGCAATCCTGGTGCTTTGCGGCGCCGTCGGGTTGGTGCTGCTGATCGTGGTAGTCAATGTGGCAAACCTGATGCTGGCGCGCGCCACGGTTCGCGAGCGTGAGATGGCTCTGCGGCTCAGTCTCGGCGCCGGCCGCCAACGGTTGGTCCGACAGTTACTTGCCGAGAGCGTCCTGCTGGCCATAATGGGTGGCGCCGCCGGACTGGCTCTGGCGGGGGGTGGAATCGAAATCATCCGCGCTTGGAACCCCGGCGACCTGCCGTTCATGAATTCCGTTCGGCTGGATTGGATGGCCTTGGCGTTCATGCTCCTGGTCTCCGTGTTCACGGGCATTCTCTTCGGCATTGCGCCGGCGCTGGCGGGCACGCGGGCAAATCTTCACTCGACTCTCAAAGAAGGGGCGCGTACCGGCTGGGTGACCCGCTCTCGGGGGCGTAGCCGGAAGGCGCTGGTCATCTGTGAGCTTGCGATGACGTTGATGCTCCTCACCGGGGCAGGATTGCTCTTCCGCAGCTTTATGAAACTGCAGCACGTCAACGGCGGATTTTCCGCGCCGCCGCGACATGTGCTGACAATGATGATTTCGCCGGGTAACCGGAAATACAATGACGCACGCCTCGGCCTGGCTTTCTACGCGGAAGCGCTCCGTCGCGCCCGCACCGTGCCCGGCGTGGAACTGGCCGCGCTCACGAACACGTTGCCGCCCGACCGGCAGGGTGACGCCGATACGTTTCAGATTCAGGGGCAGTCTTTGTCGCGAGGAGGGAGGAATCCTGTCGTTACGGCCGGCGCCGTGGGTCCGGCCTTCTTTCAGGCGCTCGGTATCCCTCTCCTCAAGGGCCGCGACTTCACAGACCACGATACAGATGGTTCGGCTCCGGTGGCCATTGTGAGCGAGGGCTTTGCGCATCGTTTCTTTCCCAATCAGCAGGCGATCGGCAAACGCATCGCGGAGAGCGGGCCGGAACTCGGCAATCCCTGGATGGAAATCGTAGGCGTGGTCGGCAACGTCAAGTACCTTGGGCTTGCGGCCGATACAGACTCGGCCTACTATCTGCCGTTCGCCCAAGCATATGGCCCGCGGATGTTCCTGGTGGTCCGCGCATCGGGCGACGCGGCAGCGCTGGCCGCCCGTCTTCGCCGGGAAATCCAGGCTATCGACCGCGGTGTTACCCTGGCGCAGATGCAGACCATGGACCTGGCCTTGCGCACGTCCGTCTCCGAGCCGCGCTTCAACGCAACGCTGTTGGCTCTGTTTGCGGCAATTGCGGTATTACTGGCGGCGGTGGGAATCTACGGGCTGGTTGCCTATTCGGTGGCGCAGCGCACGCATGAGATCGGCGTCCGGATAGCGCTGGGAGCGGCGCGAGCAGATGTGGTGGCGATGGTGGTACGCCAAGGCATGTCTCTAGCGGCTATCGGGATCGTGCTCGGCCTCGCCGGCGCTTTCGCGCTCACCGGCCTATTGAAGAGCATGTTATTCGGGATCGGCGCCACGGACACGATCACGTTCGCTGCGGCGGCGCTCGGAATCGTGATTGTTGTTCTGCTGGCTACATTGGTCCCCGCGCTTCGTGCGACGCGCGTGTCCCCTGTGCTGTCGCTGCGGTGCGAGTAGGCGCGGTCCTCTGCGGTCTGCCAGATGCGCCTTCTTACTCGAATACTGCTCCCGGGCCGCAGGGAGTAAACCGACGACACGGGCTTTAGCGCGACGATCCGGCCGGGACAGGCGCCAGCGGAATGTGCGTCGGCGAAAGTGACAGCAAACCGCGATTCGAGCCGGCGCCCACATCAGGCTGGGCAAGTTGCCCTCTCACGCTCTACTCGTTGAAGTGCATCGATGGGCTCGGGTCGGATTGTCGGCGACTCGGAAACTGTCGCGTGCATCGCGCGGGCGTCGCGGGACAACTTCAGCGAGCGATATCACCTCATATCGGTAGCCAATTCCGCAGGCGGGTCCCTACCTCGTTCTTGAGGCTGATCGCCAGCCACAGGTGCTTCTGGCGCCAGGACTCCGGTGCTTCTCGTCCGGGACGACGCAGGTCGACGGGACCACCACGTGCAGGAACTCCTCACAGCCCGGTACTCTGCGGCGCGCTTGGCCACTACCTCATGCAGCAAATTCGCAGCGATCCTGCAGCCGTTGTAAGCGATTCTCCAGACTCCGGATAGTCGAGTGCAGCAGCTTTGCAGCAATTTCCCC
The DNA here is from genome assembly GCA_963761855.1 of Bryobacterales bacterium. GTDB lineage: Bacteria > Acidobacteriota > Terriglobia > Bryobacterales > Bryobacteraceae > Bog-375. The sequence continues at coordinate 5,332 of CAVXJY010000033.1, forward strand.
CCGCCGGCTCCGCCCGCGCTCTTGTATAATCCAGAATCGTCGGGCCAGAAAAGAAGTCGGACCCAGGAGAGTGGTGCTTATGCGAAGAACTTCGATGTCGCGCTTCGTTCCGTTCCTCGTGATGCTGATGTTGGCAGCGTCTGCCACGGCGGCGGACAGGGCCCTTTTGGAACAAAAGTTGGGAGCCAGGTACAAGCTCTCCACAGTGAATGCCGAAGGCGAATTCGTGGTCAAGGGCACCACGCTGGTTCTGCGGAAAAGCGGTTTCACGGGCGGCGCGGATCCCATCACTTGCATCCAACAGTACAAGGACGGGAAGATTTCGCTTACCGGTCCCTCCAAGGCCGCCTGCACCGGCGCGGTCCGTACGCTCTCCAAGATTCCCGTCATCAATAAGATCCCCGGTGTGGGCACGGCCAATCAAGCGGTTCAAGGGAATGCCCCCACAACACGGCCCTTCGTGGCCGGGGAGAAGCTGTATGTGACCAAGATCGAGGTGGTCAAGGATGACATCCATTTGACCTTGATTTCCGAGCAGGTGAACCAGGTGCGTTACACTGCGGAGATCCGATTCCATAAGGCGGCCACGCTGGAGATCCTGGAGGCGGAAAGCCTCATCGCGGAGGTGGTGGGGATCGGCGCTGGGGGCGGAGGCGGAGGGAGTCAACCCACGTCCGCGTCCACGTCTTCTCAGCCAGCCGCCGCTCCAGCCGCCCCGGCCTATACCGCGCCGCCGGTTGCCGCCGCTCAGCCGGCTACGGCAGACACGCCGCTTAATCCCATTGCGCCGCCCCCCCCGCCGCCGGATCAGCCGGCCGCCGCTCCACCCACAATTTCACTGGGCATGACGATCGATCAAGTGGTGGCCGTGCTCGGGCAGCCGGGCAGGATAGCCGATCTCGGCTCCAAGAAAATCTACTTCTATCCGAGTCAAAAAGTGACCTTCATCGACGGCAAGGTCGCCCCGGCCGGGGACTCGGATGACTCATCCGGGAGCCAGCCCGGTTCCAGCCCGAGTATGTTGCTCTACGAACTCGGGCTGGGGGTCCTGATCCTGGGAGCCGCTGCGTTCCTGTTCATGCGCAGCCGCCGGCCCGCCGCGGTGGTCCCGGCCGGGCCTCCGCCTCCGATGCCTCAATATCAAGCCCCGCCGCCGGCCGCGTCGGTAGCGCCGGCCCCGCCCATGAACCTCATCCAGCGCCTGGACGAATTAGAGAAGCTGAAGGAGCGGGGAATCCTCACGCCCGAGGAGTTCGAGAGGGAAAAAGCGAAGCTGCGGTCGATGTAAAGGAGGCGTAAGACAGAAAGAACGTATCTCCCGCCGAACTGCTTTGAAAACACGAAGCGACCCTGGCCGAAAAGGATCCTCTTCGGCCATGGTTAGGTGACATTCCGAAATGGCCGCCAAACGGGCCTTTTCAAAGGCAAAATCCGATAACGTTTTTGGCCAGGCACGAAAATCCGCGAAAATGTTCCGCGCCGGCCTGTACGCCCGTGTTTCCAGCAATGATCAGCAGACGCTGGCGATGCAGAGCCGCGCGATGCGGGAGTATGCTGCCCGGCGAGGCTGGACGGTCGCCGCGCAAGTTCGTGAGGTGAACTCCGGCGCGACAAAGCGAGAAGCTCGCGAGAAACTGCTGGAAGCAGCGCGCCGCCGCGAGATTGATGTCGTGCTGGTCTGGCGTCTGGATCGCTGGGGCCGCTCGGTAACAGATCTGCTGGCGACCCTTCAGGAACTGGAGCATCTGGGGGTGGGGTTCGTTTCCCTGACTGAGGCGCTGGATCTGACCACGCCGGCCGGTCGAGCCATGGCCGGCCTGTTAGCCATATTCGCCGAGTTCGAAAGAGAGATTCTCCGGGAACGGACTCGTGCCGGCTTGGCTCAGGCCCGGCTGAATGGTAAACGGCTGGGCCGACCAGTGATTGCGGGACTCCACGCCGCTGAGATCCGGAAACTGCACGGCGACGGCATCAGCAAATCCGAAATCGCCCGCCGGGTACGGATCGGCCGCACCTCGGTGCGCCGCATCATTAACTGCCCAGGCAGCTTCAAAGAGAAAGGACGAAATGACAGAAGCAGATAACGCTTTGACATCCGCGAGTCCGACCTCGCGTGCAATCTACAAGCAACTGCTCGCGGAGCTAGCGCCGTTTGGGACGTTTCGCGAAGAGATTAAGAAGACATCCATCCATCTGGCCCGCAAATCGGCCTTCGCTGGAGTGCACCCGCGTAGCCAGCACTTGCTCCTCACGATCAAAGCGGAGAAGCCGATTCGCAGCCCGCGCGTAACCAAGGCCGAGCAGGTGTCCAAGAGTCGCTGGCATCTCGATGTTAAGCTCTCGAACACTGAGGAGATTGACGGCGAGCTGCTCGGCTGGCTCCGGCAGGCTTACGATCTCTGTGCTTGATACTGACCTTACGCATCCTTACCGAAAGGACACGATGGTCCGCACGAATCTTTCGGCGTACGCATTGAGATTCGGCGATCATGGCGGTAGCTTCACGGATGTTACGCCAACCTCGGCAAGCATGCTCAGGAACGCAGTCGTAAACAGCGGGTCACGATCATGGATCAGGTAGCGCTTGCCAGTCAGAATTCCGTCGATCGCGTCGGTGAGATTCCTGCCGATCTGCTCCATCCACAGCCCATTTGCCCCGGCTGCCACGCCGGCGATTTCGACCTTGCGAGTGGACAACTGGAGGAAGAAGAGCACCATGAACCGCTGTAGCCCTCGTCGCGTCCAGACTTCCACGGTGAAGAAATCGGCGGCCACGATCAAATCCCAGTGCTGGGTCAGGAACTCCTTCCAGGTTGTCTTCTTATTCCGCTCCGGCGCTGGTTCAATGCCGTGCCGCGCCAGAATCTCGGCAATCGTGCTGCGGGCTATTTCGTGCCCCAGATTGGACAAAGCGCCCTGTATGCGCCCATAGCCCCAATCCCGGTTCTCGGCTGCCATTCGAACCACCAAGGATTCGATTTCTCCAGCGGTGCGAGGCCGCCCCGGGCCAGGTTTGCCACTGCCGTCGTATTTCTGAGCGATCAGTTTCCGGTGCCAAGCCAACAAGGTCTCGGGGGTGACGATGGTGGCCACTTCGGCCAGGAGCTTCCGGCCCAGGCCTTTGGACCTCGCGGCTAGGCGACGGCGCTGATCGTCGTTGAAACGCATGCGCCTTTCACCCAGCTGTTCGCGAAGAACCCGGTTCTCCTCACGAAGGTAATCGATGATCTGGAATTGGTGTTGGTTCATCCATCCGGCCACAGCGATAAGCACGAACCGGAATGGATCCAGTACTCTCGGCATCTCGTTAGCTGATTATCGCGAGCTTCAAGCGCGCAGTCGAGGCACCGCCAAATCAAGCAGATCCAGTTTTCGGACCATACGCCATGCCCTTGGTATGTGCCAAAACATTTCTGAATGGAATTGTTTTATTACAAAATCTTCAAGCGGTCAGAGACCTACGACAGTTATTAGCGCACCAGTATGATTCGCACGTCGGCGACGTTGGTCCTCGTCGGGCCGGTCTTGATCAAGCCGCCTACGTCTTCGAAGAAACGATACGAATCGTTGTTCGCCAGACATGTCGGCGGGTTGAGACCCCGTGCTTGAGCAATACCCACTGTAGATCCATCCGCGATAGCACCCGCCGCATCGGTCGGGCCATCCGTGCCATCTGTTCCGGCGCTCAGAATTGTTACCTTTGGAAGTCCAGCGATGTCTAGCGCAGCCGCCAGTGCGAACTCCTGATTGCGTCCGCCTAGGCCAGTTCCACGAATGGTGACCGTGGTTTCGCCACCTGAGATTATGCAGGCAGGAGGCTTCAACGGCCGACCTGTCGCTATCATCTCCTTTGCAATCGCCGCATGGACACGCGCCACCTCTCGCGTCTCGCCTTCGATGAACGTGGAGAGCACCAAGGCCCGATAGCCCAACGCGTCCGCCTCCGCTAGCGCCCGGTCCACTGCTAAGCGATTGCTGCCAACGATCACGTTCTGCACCTTCGCGAAAACGCGGTCACCTGGCTTGGGTGTCTCCGGACCACTTTTCATCACCTCCTTGCGCACGGCTGGCGGAACCTTGTCTAGAATCGCGTATTTTTCAAGAATTGCTTTGGCTTCGGCGAGCGTGGATCGGTCTGGTGCCGTCGGCCCTGATCCGATGACGTCCAATTCATCGCCTATTACGTCGGACAAGATAAGTGTGAGCATGGTAGCCGGGCACGTAAGCCTCGCCAACTGCCCGCCCTTCAATTGCGAAATGTGCTTGCGGACGCAATTGAACTCGTGGATGTTGGCGCCGCAGTTGAGTAGCAAATTGGTAGTTCGCTGTTTCTCTTCGAGTGTGATGGGAGCGACCGGAAGCGGCAGCAGCGCCGAAGCGCCGCCGGAAATGAGGCAAATCACTAAGAGGAATACCAACTGAACGAAGTCAGAACAATAAACATGAA
>CAVXJY010000034.1:0-11847 GCA_963761855.1 Bryobacterales bacterium
ACCTGGCCCTCAAGATCGTAGAACTGCTGGCCCGCGAATCCCAAAGTCGCGAGCACCAGTGTAGCCAACGTGCGGTACATGGCCGCTTCCATTGTAAGCCGTGCCGAAGCCGTCCAGCCAGCGCGCCGCCTACTGGCGAGGCCGCCGGCAAGGCCCAAACTGTTACACTCAAAGGAAACGTTATGGCGACGGACAAAACTGATAAGCAGAGCCCGGGCTTCGGCGTCTGGGCGCCTGCGGTGGCGCTGGGCTGGCTGGTGCCGGGCGGAGGCCACCTGCTGCTGAAGCGGACTGGCCGCGGCGTGCTGCTGCTGGTCACCATCAGCGCCATGTTCCTATGCGGCCTGATGATGCGGGGGACGATGTTCATTCCGCATGGCGAAGACCTGCTCACCGTGCTGATCAATTGGGGCGGTTGGGTGGGCGACGTCTGCGGCGGCATCCTCTATCTGATGACGGTGTGGCTTGGTTATGCGCAGCCCGATATGGCCGGGGCCGTGCACGATTACGGCACCAAATTCCTGGTCACCGCCGGCCTGCTGAACCTGCTGGCCATAGTGGACGCTTACGAAATCGCCCGCGGGAGGAAGAGCTGATGCCCAAGATGAACCTCTCGCACTTTGAGGCGGCGTTCCTGTTTTCGCTGTTCGTCTCCGTGGTGCTGGGCGTGGTCACCAAGAATTCGGACCGCGAACGCCTGCATTACGGAGTCTACACTTTCGTCTGCTTCATGCTGGCGCTGTTCGGTATCGGATGGCTGATGTACCTCGGCCACGGCTGAGCGAACCGGCTGCCGCTCCCCTACCAGCGCTGGTGCACCAGCGGGCGGATCTTCGCATCGTAAATGGCGCGAATCGCGGCCATCTCTGCATCGGCCAGCGGCGGCAGATCCGAGGCCGCGCAATTCTCCGCCACCTGGGCCGGACGCTTGCCGCCGGGAATCGCGCATGATACCGCGTCTTGCATGAGAATCCAGCGCAGCGAAAAGGGTGCCATGCTGACACCGCGCGGCAGTAAGCGCCGCATTTCCTCCACCGCCTCCAGCGCCACTTCATAGTCCACGCCGGCGAAGGTCTCGCCCACGTCGAACGCCTCCCCGTGGCGGTTGAAGTTGCGATGGTCGTCGGCGGCGAATTTGGAATCCCGCGAGAGCTTGCCGCTGAGCAGCCCGCTGGCCAGCGGAACCCGCGCCAGAATGCCGACCCCGCGCCGCCGGGCTTCGGGAAAGAACAATTCTGCAGGCCGCTGGCGAAAGCAGTTGAAGATGATCTGCACCGTCTGCACGTTCGGGAACTCGATGGCCTTCAGCGCCTCCTCCACTCTCTCCACGCTCACGCCGTAATAACGGATCTTTCCCGCCTTCGCCAGATCGTCGAGCGCGCCGAAAACCTCGGGCCGGTAGTAGACCTCGGGCGGCGGGCAGTGGAGTTGCACCAGATCGAGACAATCGGTGGCCAGGTTGCGCAGGCTGTCTTCCACGAAACCGGCCAGGTTCTGCGCGTTGTATCCGGCCGCCGTGTGCGGTGAGAGGCGCCGCCCGGCCTTGGTGGCGATCACGATTTCTTCGCGCCGCTCGCGCTTCAACTGTGCCAGCAGGCGTTCGCTGCGGCCATCGCCGTAAACATCCGCCGTGTCGATGAAATTGACCCCGCACTCGATGGCCTGGCGCAGCGCGGCGAGGGATTCCGCATCGTCGACGCGGCCCCAGGCGCCACCAATCGCCCAGGCGCCAAAACTCACCTCCGAAACCTGCCAACCGGTTCGTCCCAGCGCACGATATCGCATATGTCCAATTATGCATACAGCCGGCCGCGCCGTGGGCGGCGAAGACCGGATTGGGCGGCGCAGGCGCAGTCGGCAGGCGTGGCTGCTACTTGCCTTGCGTTTCGCTGTGCTAACATCGCGTCTTACAATTCCTCCCAGGCTCACCATGAATCAGGAAAATCATAAGCTCTCCGTGCTTGAGAAAGCCGGGTACGCGTGCGGCGATGGCGCTTCTAACTTGATCTGGATGTCGTTCATCTACTTCCAGCTCAATTTCTACACCGACGTTTTTGGACTGGCGGCAAGCGCGCTGGCGACCATGCTGGTGGTCACCCGCACATGGGACATGTTTTTCGATGTTCTCATCGGTACCATTGCCGACCGCACGCGCACCCGCTGGGGTAAGTTCCGGCCGTACCTGCTTTGGATGGCCGTGCCCTTCGGGGTTATGAGTGTCGCCGCCTTCACCACTCCCTCGTTCGGCGCCTCCGGAAAGCTGGTTTACGCGTATATAACGCTCTCGCTGATGATGATTGTGTACTCGGCGATCAACGTTCCCTACGCAGCCCTGATGGGCGTGATTTCGCCGGATTCCCAGCAGCGGACCAGCCTGGCTTCCTGGCGATTCACGTTCGCCTTCCTGGGCGGCCTGGTGGTGCAGTTCTCCACGCTGCGGCTGGTCACACGCCTCGGGAAAGGGAACCAGGCGCTCGGCTATCAACTGACACTCGCGGTGTACGCTGTGGCCGCGGTGGCGCTGTTTCTGGCGGCCTTCGCGACCACGCGCGAGCGCGTCCAACCGGTGGTGGAGAAAAACACCTCGCGAGCCAGGGATCTCCGCGATTTGCTCGCCAACACGCCCTGGCTCGTGCTGTGCGCGCTGGGAATTCTTAGTGTCTGTTTCGTCTCCATCCGCGGCGCGGCCATCGTTTACTACTTCAAGTATTACGTTGGCAGCGTAGCCGGGGCAGCTACTTTCATGGTGGTCGGATCGGTTATGTCCGTGCTGGGCACTTTCCTCATCCAGTACGTGACGCCATTTACCGGGAGAAAAAACGCCTTCATCGGCTTAATGCTGCTCGCCACGGTGGCGCTGGTCCTTTCCTATTGGGTCGGGCCGGATCAGATGGCTCTCCTGTACGGATATAACATCGTGTACTGCGTACTTACCGGACCCACATCGGCTCTGTTGTGGGCCATGTTCGCGGATACGGCCGACTACTCGGAATGGCGAACGGGCCGCAGGGCAACCGGGCTGATCTTCTCGGCATCGGGGATGTCCAACAAGTTCGGCTGGGTGATTGGAGGCGCGCTGGCGGCCTCCCTGTTGGCTTTCTACGGGTTCAAGGCCAACGTGGTGCAGACGGAACTAGGGCAGCACGGCATCCGCCTGCTGATGACCATCGCGCCGGCCGTGGGAACTCTGCTGGCCGGACTGGGAATGTTTTTCTACCCGCTGAACGAAGAGTCCACGAAGAAGGTTCAGGCCGAGCTGGCCGCCCGTCGCGCAGCGTAACCGTTTCCGGAGAGTGAAATGCAGTTCGGATATTTTGACGATCTTAACAAAGAGTATGTGATTACTCGTCCGGATACACCCAGGTCGTGGAGTAACTACCTGGGCAGCACCGAGTACGGCGCCATCATCACGAATAATGCAGGGGGATATAGCTTCTATAAATCGGCGGCGCAGGGCCGTTTCACCCGGCTCCGATTCAATTCAGTCCCCTCGGACCAGCCGGGGCGCTATATCTATATCCACGATCACGATAACGGCGACTACTGGTCCGCTTCTTGGCAGCCGGTGGGCAAGCCGCTGGATGGTTATAAGTCGGAGTGCCGTCACGGAAGCGCGTACACCACCATCTCTTCCGAGTACGCCGCCATTCGCGCGGAAACCACATACTTCGTTCCGCTTGGCAGGAACCTGGAGTGCTGGCGCGTCCGGCTGACCAACTTGAGCGGCAAGCCTCGCCGGCTCAGCGCCTTTACCTACGTAGAATACGCCGGGAACTGGAGCGCCTACGACGATCTGATCAATCTGCAGTACGCCCAGCACATCGTGAAGATGGCAGTCGAGGGAGGCATCATCGATCACGGAACCAACGTCAACATCCCTCACATGCCCGATAACTTCGAGGAGAAGGACCAGGGTCGCCATACTTTCCTCGCCTTGGCGGGTTCCGAGGTCTCGGGTTACGACACGGATCGCACGGCATTCCTCGGCACCTACGGGAGTTATGCGAGGCCCGCTGTGGTGGAGCGGGGACAGTGCACCAACTCGCTCGCCGCCGGCGACAACGGCTGCGGCGTGCTCGAAAGCCGAATCCAGCTCGATCCCGGTGAGACGCGGGAGTTTCTGGTGTTGATGGGCGTCGGCACGGCCCGCGAGGAAGGCCGCCGGGCCGCGGACGAATTCGGCAATCCGGGGAAGGTCGGCCAAGAGCTGGCTGCGTCTCAAGAGTTACTGGCACGCGCGCATCATCGGCTTCGACGTCGAAACGCCCGACGCCGAGTTTAACAGCATGCTGAATATGTGGAGCCCGTTCAACTGCTTGATGACCTACGCGTGGTCGCGCGCCGCCAGCCTGATTTACGCGGGCGAGCGCGACGGCCTGGGGTACCGGGACACCGTGCAGGACATGCTGGGCGTGATGCACGCAATCCCCGCCGAAGCCGTCCAGCGGCTGGAGTTGATGATTACCGGCCAGGTTTCGACCGGCGGCGCCATGCCCGTGGTCAAGCAGTTTGCGCATCGGCCCGGGATCGGAACGCGCTCCGCGCGAGGAAGAGTACCGCTCCGACGATTGCCTGTGGCTGTTCAACGCGATCCCCGCGTACGTAAAGGAGACCGGCGACCTTTCCTTCTACCACAAGATTCTTGCCCTGGCTGACTGCGGCAAGGACACGGTGTTGGGTCACATGAAGCGGGCCATCCACTTCAGCCTGAAACGCTCCGGCGCGCATGGCCTGCCGTGCGGCTTGTCTGCCGATTGGAACGACTGCATTCGTCTGGGCGAGCCGGGGCGAGACCGTGTTCGTTGCCTTCCAGCTTCGCTATGCTCTTTCGGTCTATCTGGAAGTAAGTCACTTACTGTCACTCAAAGAGGAAGAAGCGTGGGCTCAGAGTAACTTGGATGGCCTCGATGCGCATCTGCGGGATCATGCGTGGGACGGCGAGTGGTATTTGCGGGCATATCGCGCCGACGGTTTCGAGTTCGGATCGCGCTCCAGCCGCGAGGGCAAGATCTTCCTGAATCCGCAATCGTGGGCGGTGCTGAGCGGACACGCCGATTCCGGCCGGGCTGCCTCGGCGATGCAGGCGGTGCGGGACCGGCTGGCCACGGAATACGGGCTGATGATTAGCGATCCGCCGTATATTGAGACCGATTACAACGTGATGCGCGCGGCCTTGTTCAACCCCGGAATGAAGGAGAACGGCAGCATCTTCACCCACACGCAAGGATGGGCTGTGATTGCCGAAACCATGCTGGGCCACGGCGATCTGGCCTGGCGGTATTTCCGGGCCACGCTGCCGAGTGCGTGGAATTGCCATGCCGAGGTCCGCGAGATCGAGCCGTACGTGTACTGCCAGTTCACTCACAGCAAGTACAGCCCGCGATGCGGCGCTTCGCGCGTACCGTGGCTGAGCGGGTCGGCGGCGTGGTCGTTCTTCACGGCCACTCAACACATTTTGGGCCTGCAGCCGGATTACGCCGGGCTGCGCATCGATCCCTGCATTCCCGCGGAGTGGAAGGGCTTCACGCTGACGCGGGTTTTCCGCGGGAAAAAGGTGCGTGTGGAGGTTCAGAATCCTGCGGGGATTCAGAAGGGCGTGCGCAAGCTGGTGCTGAACGGCGAGCCGCTGGAAGGAAATTTCATCCCCGCTGCGAAACTGGCCGCGGAGAACCGCGCGGTTGTCGAGATGGGTTGAGGAATTGGTCGCGTCTGATCGCGGAGTCTTCAAGCTCGCCAAGTGCGATTAACTTCGGCCACTGGACTAATCCCTATCTAACGATAACCCAAAAAATACATACCGGAAGGATTTTCGGAGTAATAGCTACACCCAGCTAATTACTAACGCTCCATAACCGCCAGTACCAGAGCGAACCGCCGATTTGCACCCGAAATGCAAGAGTGGCGGCATGACAGCGCGCGGGATTGAAATTCTCCCTCAAGACTTAATCGAGCGACGGAAGGCGAAGGACCTCTCGCTTTTCCAGATAGCGGCAGCAACTAAGATCAATCTGCGCTATCTCGAGGCAATCGAGTGCGCCGCATTTCACAAGTTGCCAGGCGGCGTTTATACCGAAAGCTACATTCGGCAATACGCGCGAGCCATAGACGATACCGACAATGCCCTCTTGGACTACTACCACAACGTTTCCGCAACGCAGCAAGTGCAGCCCGTAGTCGAGCCTGAACCGGAGTCGTGGATGGATCGCGTTGGAGGTGCCGTCCGTTTCATGCTCGGCTTAACTCCCGACCGGCCGTTGCCCGTGAGAAAACGCCGCGCGGCTTGAGCCGCACCGGCACCGGGATCAGGCGGTCAACGCTCGATCGCTTTCTACGGTTGGGCGGGTTTTGCGTTTCGCGCGCGGCGCTTCCTGGCCCAACCTTCTTTGTTCACCTGGCGGGCGCGGCCGACGGCGAGCGCATCGGCGGGGACCGGGTCGGTAATCACCGAGCCGGCGGCCAGGTAAGCACCGTCGCCGATTTCGAGCGGCGCCACCAGCGTTGAGTTGCTGCCCACAAACGCCCCCGTGCCGATCCGCGTAGGGTGCTTGTGTGCACCATCGTAGTTGCACGTGATGGTTCCGGCTCCGATGTTGGCCTTGGCGCCGATTTCCGCATCGCCCAGGTAAGCCAGGTGATTGGCCTTGGCGCCCGCGCCCAGGCGCGTCTTTTTCAACTCCACGAAATTGCCGATGTGCGCGCCTTCCGCCACCTGGTTCCCGGGACGCAGGCGGGAGAACGGGCCGGCTTGCGCACCGCGCTCCAGGCGCGAAGCGGTCACCACGGTCAACGGCCCGATCGCCACATCGTCGCCGAGGGTGGAATCCTCGATGATGCTCGACGCGCCAATGCGGCAGTTTTCTCCGATGGTGGTGTCTCCCAGAATGCGCGCAAACGGCTCGACCACGGTATCGATGCCGATCTCGACACCGCCATCGATGGTCACCGTCTCGGGCTTCTCAATGGTCACGCCGGCCAGCATCAACTCGCGCAGCTTGCGCTCCCGCAGCAGGCGGTCCACCTGCGCCAACTCGACCCGGTCGTTGATCCCCAGGCATTCGCGCGGGTCGTCGATCTTCATCGCCACAACGGAGTGTCCCGCCCGGTTGAGAATCTGCACCATGTCGGTAAGGTAATACTCGTGTGCCGGATTGTCGGGCTGCATTTCGCCGACGTGCCGCCAGAACAGATCGGCGCGATAGCAATAGACGCCCATGTTGGCCTCGCGAATCGCCAGTTGCGCGGGAGTGGCGGCCTTCTGCTCCACCACGGCTGTCGCCCGGTCGCTGACGCCGCGAACCACTCGGCCATAGCCGGTGGGGTCGGGCATGTCGGCAGAAAGCAGCACGCCTGCGGCGTCGCTGGCTTGCAACGTTTCGATCAGGCGGCGCACGGTGGCTGCGCGCAGTAAGGGACTGTCACCGTAGACGATCGTCAGGTAGCCATCGAGATGCGAAAGCGCATCGCGTCCTACCAGCAGGGCGTGGCCGGTGCCGAGTTGTTCGGCCTGCTCGATGAAGCCGACCCCGGCCGCCGCGATCGCGGCGCGGACCTCATCGGCCTGATAGCCCACCACCACGAAGATGCGGTCCGCCGAAGTGAGCGCGAGCGCTGTCTCCAGCGCATGCTCCAACAGGGTCTTGCCGCCGGCCCGATGCAGCACCTTGGCCTTGTGCGAATTCATACGGGTGCCCCGGCCCGCCGCCAGAATCACAACTGTCACTGGAGTTTCCATCTTCTTCATTATGGCTGCACGCGCCCCCGGTATTGGGTGGGGCCTGCTTTGGTTTGCTATGTGTTTTCGCTCGCGCGGCGCGGCGGCCCGCCCGCAAGTGCACAGAGTGGTTTGACGCCCCTGCTACAATCGAAGAAAGTGGCATCCGAACCCGCCAGTCTTTCGGAACCCGTGTCACTGCCGCCCCCGTCGGACCCGGTGGAGCAGTTGTACCGGGAGCTTGAGGCAAAGATCCGCGAGTACCGGCCGAAGGACGACCTGGCGCCGCTCCAGCGCGCCTACCAGTTTGCGCGCGAGCGTCACGAAGGCCAGGTGCGCGATTCCGGCGAGCCCTACATGGTCCACCCCATCCTGGTGGCCCGCATTCTCGCCGAAATGCGCATGGACGTGGTGGGGATGGAAACCGGGCTGCTGCACGATCTGGTGGAAGACACCAGCGTCACCATCGATGAGGTCCGCGAGCGGTTCGGCGAAGACGTGGCGCGTTGCGTCGACGGCGTCACCAAGCTATCCAAATTGGATTTCTTTTCCGCCGAGGACCGCCAGGCGGAAAGCTTCCGCAAAATGCTGCTGGCCATGGTGGAGGACATTCGCGTCATCATGGTGAAGCTGGCCGACCGCATCCACAACATGCGCACGCTTGGCTACCTGGCCCCTGAGCGGCGCCAGCGGATCGCCCGCGAGACCATCGAAATCTATGCGCCCATCGCCCACCGCTTGGGGATGGGCAAAGTGCGCGGCGAACTGGAGGACCTGTCGTTCCAGCACCTGGAGCCCGACGCCTATCGCGAAATCATCGCCTCTATCGAGAGCCGCCGCCATTCCAACGAGGAGTTCCTTGAGGAAATCCGCCAGACGGTGGAGGCCGAGCTGCGCCGCGAAGGCATTCCCGCGCGCATCGAAGGCCGCGTCAAGCGTCCCTACTCCGTCTTCCAGAAGCTACGCCGCCAGAAGATTACCGTCGACCAGGTCTACGATTTGATGGCGCTGCGCATTCTCACCGACTCGGTGAAGAACTGTTACGCTGCCCTCGGCGTGATCCACAACCGCTGGCGTCCCATTCCCGGCCGCATCAAGGATTTCATAGCCATCCCGCGGCCCAATTTGTACCAATCGCTGCACACCTCGGTGGTGGGGCCGCAGGGGCAGACCTTCGAAGTGCAGATCCGCACCGAGGAAATGCACCGCATCGCCGAGGAAGGCATTGCCGCTCACTGGAAATACAAGGAAGGCCGCAAAGGGCCGGCGGCCGACGACCAGCGCATCGCCTGGCTGCGCCACCTGGTGGAATGGCAGCGCGACATGCAGGATCCCGGCGAGTTTATGTCCACGCTCAAGGTGGACCTCTATCCGGAAGAGGCTTACACATTCACGCCTAAGGGTAAGGTGATCGTGCTGCCGCGCGAAGCCACGCCGATCGATTTCGCCTACGCCATCCACTCCGATGTGGGCAACACGTGCGTGGGGGCCAAGGTCAACGGCCGCATTGTTCCGCTGCGCTCGCAATTGCGCAACGGCGACATTGTCGAGATTATGACCCAGCCCGGCCACCAGCCGAGCAAGGACTGGCTGGCCTATGTGCGCACTTCGCGCGCTCGCAACAAGATCAAGCACGTGATCAACGCCAGCGAGCGGCTGAAGGCTATCGAAATCGGCGAGAAGTACCTGGAAAAGGAAGCCCGCCGCCTCGGAGTGCAACTGGCTCGGGTGGCCCGCGCCGATCTGGATCGGGTAGCCGCCGGGTACGGTTACTCGAAAACCGAGGACCTGTACGCCGCGCTGGGCTACGGACGTTTTTCGGCGCGCCAGGTGCTGAGCAAGGTTGCTCCGGATAAGGTTGACGAAGAACCGCCCGAAACCAACCTGGCGCCCGAGGTCGAGCCCGCTGGAGGCGCGCCGGTCGGCCCGGTCCGCCCGCAGGATCACGACGCCATCATCAAAGTTCGCGGCATGGACGATCTGCTGGTCTATCGCGCCAAGTGCTGCAACCCCATCCGCGGCGAGGCCATTGTGGGCTACGTCACCCGCGGCAAGGGCGTAGCCGTGCATTCGCGCGCTTGTCCCAACGTGCAGAACCTGATGTACGACGTGGAGCGCAAGATCGAGGTCGAATGGGTGCGCGCGGTGGAGGATGCGTTCCCGGTGCGCATTGTGGTCCACACCGACGACCGCCCGGGCATGCTCAATCAGTTGACCGGCGTGCTTTCCGACGAGAACACCAACATCCGCAGCCTGGAAGCCAGATCGCTCACCGACGAGGTGGGCGGCGTAGTCGAGATGACGGTGGACGTGCGCGACAAGAAGCAGCTCGAGAAACTGGTGGCCGCTATGCGCCGCATCTCCGGCGTGCGCGACGTCGAGCGCCTCTTCAATTGAACATGAGCCTCGCCACCGACCCCGAACACATTGCCATTTCCAAATCGACCGGCATCAAGATCGACTGGAAGGATGGCCACCACAGCCAGTACACGCTGGCCTACTTGCGGGACAAGTGTCCCTGCGCCGGATGCACCGGTGCGCATGGCACTCCGCCGCGCCGGCCCGAAGCCGCCGATCCTTTCCCGATGTTCAAACCGGCATTGAAGATGGTGGACGTCGAGGCGGTGGGGAATTACGCCATCCGCATCGACTGGAGCGACGGCCACAAGGCCGGCATTTACTCCTGGGATCACTTTCGCCGCATCTGCCCCTGCGCGGAGTGCGTGGGGCATGGCAGTGACGTCACCGGCCAGCCGCCCGCGTAGCGCAAATGCGCGGACCGTGGGCACGATGTTTGGGCGCAGTTCCAGCCGGAAGAGTGAGTTTGAAAGTTAGGATTCCGTTCTAGGAACTTGTTGAAAAACGGCTTCAGGACGGCCATATAGTCTTCCCCTTGAGAACATTTCGGGCGAGAATTGTTTCATGCGTGGAGACGATCGACAGCAGTCCGGAATGTTCAGCTACGTTTCGCTGGAGGAACGAGTGCCGCAGGATCATCCCTTGCGTCGCATTCGAGAAACCGTCGACGAAATCCTGCGGGGTATGGCTAAGGACTTCGACGGCCTGTATGCGAAGACCGGCCGTCCATCGGTTCCTCCCGAACGGTTGCTGCGGGCCGTACTGCTGCAAATCTTCTACACCGTCCGCAGCGAGCGGCTGCTGATGGAGCAGATGAACTATAACCTGCTGTTTCGGTGGTTCGTGGGCCTGGAAATGGATGAACCGGTTTGGAATCATGCGGTATTCAGCAAGAACCGGGAACGTCTGCTGAACCAGGAAGTGGCACAGGAGTTCTTCCGCCGCGTGTTGGCGAAGGCGAAACCGGATCTGTCCGACGAGCACTTCACCGTCGATGGAACGCTGATCGAGGCCTGGGCTAGCCAGAAGAGTTTTCAAAAGAAGGACGGCGGTGATGACGCTCCGGGGCAGTTTCGTGGCGAGAAGCGTAGCAACGAAACGCACGAATCGAAAACGGATCCCGAGGCACGGCTGTATCGGAAAGGAAACGGCCAGGAAGCTAAACTGGGCTATCTGGGTCACGTGTTGATGGAAAACCGACACGGTCTCATCGTGAATGCGATGCTGACGCAAGCCGATGGTACAGCGGAACGTGATGCGGCTCTGCTGATGCTGTACCAGCAGTGGCGGGGCCGGCGCCAGCGCCGGCGCAGCGCGCCGATGAGCCTCGGGGCGGACAAAGCCTATGACACGCATGATTTTGTGGCGACGGTACGGGACATGGACTGTCGGCCGCACGTGACGCAGAATGTCAACCGGCCCGGTGGCAGCGCGATTGACGGCCGGACGACACGGCACGAGAGTTATCGGGTCAGCCAGAAGAAACGCCCCTGGATCGAGAAAGCCTTTGGCTGGATGAAACAGACCGGTGGCATGCGTAAGACAAAGCTTCGCGGACTGGCGAAGGTCGCGTGGCAGTTCTTGATGACCGCCGCCGCGTTCAATCTGTGGCGACTCCCGAAGGTCCAAGCGGCAGAAGTGTAGTTGGAGCGCCGAAAACCGGCGTTTTTCAACACGGGTAACCCGGCCCGGCAGTCCTTTTCCCAAAAGAATTCGGCACTCTCCGAGCAGAAGTCAGCCCTTACTGGTCCAATCCGCTGCTATCGGCGCCTATTTCA
>CAVXJY010000035.1:0-22718 GCA_963761855.1 Bryobacterales bacterium
ACGCGTCACGACTTGGTACAATCGCTCTGATGCCCAACGAAATCTACGCCGTTTTCGATACTACCGAAGGCAAATTCAAAGTCCGTCTGTTCGCCGCCCAAGCCCCCCGCACGGTGGAGAACTTCGTCTCCCTGGCCGAGGGAACCAAGACCGGCAAACCGTTTTACGACGGCACCATTTTTCACCGCGTGATCCCGGACTTTATGATCCAGGGCGGCGACCCGGAGGGCACTGGCCGCGGCGGGCCCGGCTACAAATTCGCCGACGAGTTTCACCCCGAGCTCAAGCACACCAAACCGGGCGTGCTCTCGATGGCCAATGCCGGGCCCGACACCAACGGCAGCCAGTTCTTTATCACGGTGGCCGCTACACCCTGGCTGGACAATCGCCATACCGTGTTCGGAGAGGTGACTGAGGGCTACACCGTGGTGGAGCAGATCTCGAAGACGCCGCGCGGCGCCCACGACCGCCCTTCGAAGGACGTGAAGGTCCTTTCCATCAAGATCGAGAGGCAGTAGCGGCGCCTCCGGGGACGTCCCCCATGCGACTGGCGATCTTCGGCGGCACCTTCGATCCGATTCACAACGCCCATCTAGCCATCGCCCGCGCAGCTCTTTCCCACTTCCGCCTGGACCGCGTGCTCTTCGTCCCCGCCGAACATCCGCCGCACAAGGACGGCGTGACCGCGGCCGGCTTCGACGATCGCATGCGCATGGCGGGGCTGGCGTGCGCGGACGAACCGCGCTTCGCGGTTTCACGCCTGGAAGAAGGCACTCGCCGCAGTTATTCGATTGACACCATCGAAAAGGTGCGCGCCTCGCTGGCTCCCGCCGACGAACTGTTCTTCCTGATCGGTGCCGACGCATTCGCCGAAATCCAAACCTGGCATCGCTGGCAGGACGTGGCCCGCCAGGTGGTTTTTCTGGTCGTCAACCGCCCTGGGTACGCCTGCGCCATACCGAAGGAGATAACGGCGGAGCGGCTGGACTCGCCGCACCTGGATATCTCCTCCTCTGATATTCGGCAACAGGTCGCGCGCGGCGAGATCGATGTTGAGGTGCCAAAGCGCGTGCTCGATTACATCGCGCAGCACGGGTTGTATGGGATGCAGCCGCTATGGGCAAGCTAAAGCATGCCCCACCCAAGGACGCGCGATGCATTGGGTGGGGCATGCTTTAGCTTGCCCGTTGCTCAGCCCACAATCTCCAGAAACGCCCGCGCTGCGTGGCTCAACGCCCGGCGCGTGGGATACACCAGGCGGATCTTCCGCTCGATAGTCATTTCCTTGACGCGCACTTCGCGCAGCAGCTTCTGCTCGATTTCCTGCTCCACGCACATGCGCGGCAGGAACGCTACGCCTTCATTGTTCTGCACCATTTTGCGAATGCTCTCGATGGTCGGCATTTCGACGTCCATGCGGAGCGGCACCTTGCGCGCCTGAAATTCGTGGATCACCACATCGCGATACGGCGACGTCATGTTGTGGGCAATGAAATTCTCCTCGCCCAGATCGGCGATGGAGACGCTCTTGCGCCGGGCCAGCCGGTGGCGCGGCGAAACCACCAGGGCCACCGCGTCCGTATAAATCACCTTCGAGCGGAGCCGGTCGTCGCCGGGATCGTAGCTGATCACGCCCAGTTCGAGATTGCCATCCAACAGCTCGTTGGGAATTTTGCTGCCCATGCTGCGCCGCACCGTCACTTTGATCCTGGGATGGAGGGCGCGGTACCGCTCGATATGGCGCAGCAGGTACAAGGTGGTGGATTCGTTGGCGCCCACCGTCAGCCGGCCGGCGGAATTGTCCCGCAACTCGGCCAGCGAGTTCTCCAACTCACGCTCCAGGCTCTCGAAACGGCGGGCGAATTCGAGCGCGCTCCGGCCCGCATCGGTCAGCAGCAGTTCCTTGCCCGAACGGTCGATCAGCTTTTCACCCAGCTCCTGCTCGATCCTTTGCAGCGCCAGAGATACCGCCGGCTGGGTGCGCAGCAGCTTCTCCGCCGCGCGCGAAAAGCTGCCCTCGGTCGCCACCATCAGAAAGACCTGCAGCGGATTGAGTTCCATAGCGGGTTCCATTATAACATCGGCTAATAGACACCCGTAAGATTATAAATTTGCCAAATTCAGGCGGGGATGCGCATAATGCAGAGTGTCGGTGGAAAACATGAGCGACCGCGTCATTATATTCGATACAACCCTGCGCGACGGTGAACAGTCTCCCGGCTGCAGCATGACCGTGCCGGAGAAAGTGCGCATGGCGCACAAACTGGTGGAACTGGGCGCGGACATTCTGGAGGCCGGTTTCCCGATCGCCTCGGAGGGCGATTTTGAGGCGGTCCAAGCCGTCAGCCGCGAGTTCCCGGAGGCCCGCGTAGCCGGCCTGGCGCGCTGCTGTGCGCTGGACGTGGAACGGGCCGTCGAGGCGCTCGAAGCCGCTCGCCAGCCCCGCTTGCACACCTTTATCGCCACCAGCGATATCCACCTGAAATACAAGTTGCGCAAGACGCGGGCGCAGGTGCTCGAGGACGCCGTAGCGGCGGTGGAACTGGCCCGCCGTCACGTGGACGATGTCGAGTTCTCAGCCGAAGATGGCGCCCGCACCGACGTAGACTTCCTGATCGAGATCTCGCGCGCGGTGGTAGCCGCCGGCGCCGGCACCGTCAACATCCCGGATACCGTCGGCTATTCGACTCCCAAGGAATACGGCGAGCTGATCGGCCAGGTGGCACGCGCGCTCGGCTCCAGCGCCATCGTGAGCGTGCATTGCCATGACGACCTGGGCCTGGCCGTGGCCAATTCGCTCACCGCCATCGAGGCCGGCGCGCGCCAGGTGGAATGCACCATCAACGGCATCGGCGAGCGGGCCGGCAATTGTTCGCTGGAAGAAGTGGTCATGATTCTGAAGACCCGCTCCGATACTTATCCTTATTACACCGGCATCCGCACCGAGCATCTGTACGCGGCGAGCGAGTTGCTGAGCTCCATCATCACCTTCGGCCCGCAGCCGAACAAGGCAATTGTAGGCGCCAACGCCTTCGCGCATGAAGCCGGAATTCACCAGGACGGCTACCTGAAAGAAAAAACCACTTACGAGATCATCGACCCGCGCACGGTGGGCATTCCCGAAGGCAAGCTGGTGCTGGGAAAGCACAGCGGGCGTCACGCGCTCCACCAGCGCGCCCGCAGCTTGGGCTACGAGCTTGACCGCGAGCAGCTCGATGCGCTGTACCACCGCTTCACTGCGGTGGCGGACCAGCGCAAGAAAGGCCTGATGGACAAGGAAATCGAAGCGCTGATTCGGGACGGCCAGCCTGCCAAGCGGGCAGTGGCAATCTAGGACATGGACCTGAACGTACTGGTTTTGCCCGGCGACGGCATCGGCGCGGAAGTCACGCGCGAAGCCGTCCGGGTGCTCGGCCGCGTGGCCGGGAAATGGCATCACAACCTCCGGCTGACGGAAGGATTGCTCGGCGGCGCGGCGATTCATCGCACCGGCACTCCGTTTCCGGAAGAGACGGCGCGCCTCGCGGCTGCAGCCGATGCCACGTTGATGGGCGCCGTCGGGCTGCCCGAATTTGACAATGCTCCGCCGGAGAAGCGGCCGGAGAAAGGGTTATTGGGAATTCGTCAGGCTTTAGGCGTGTACGCTAATCTGCGTCCGGTGCGCGCCTACGCGTCGCAACTGGATTCTTCGCCCTTGAAGAATCACCTGGTGGAAGGCACCGACATGATCATCGTCCGCGAACTGACGGGCGGGATCTACTACGGGACCCCGCGCGGCATTACCGAAAACGGCGGGGAAACGCGTGCGGTCAATACCATGACCTACACACGCTCGGAAATCGAACGGGTTTCCCGGATGGCCTTCCACCTGGCGCGCGGGCGGCGCAAGAAAGTGACGTCGGTCGATAAGTCGAACGTGCTCGAAAACTCGCAGTTATGGCGGCGGGTGGTGGTGGAAGTGGCCAAAGAGTATCCCGATGTGGCCCTCGATCACCTGCTGGTTGATAACTGCGCCATGCAACTGATTCTGAATCCGCGGCGCTTCGACATTGTGCTCACCGAGAACATGTTCGGCGACATTCTGAGCGATGAAGGCGCCGTGCTGGCCGGATCCATCGGCATGCTGCCTTCGGCTTCCATCGGCGACCGGCGGCCCTCCGGCGCATGGGTGGGATTGTACGAGCCGGTGCATGGTTCCGCGCCCGATATCGCCGGCCAGAACAAAGCCAACCCGCTGGGGGCGATTGGCTCCGTGGCGGCATTGCTCGAATACAGTTTCGGATTGAAGGAAGAAGCCGGCGCGGTGGATCGGGCGATTCAGGCCGTCCTCGCCAGCGGCAAAGTTACCGCGGATTTGCGACCTCCCGGCGCTCCCGCCACCACCGAACAGGTGGGCGAAGCGGTGTGCGCCGCGATCGGCTGAGTGCGGGGCTTACCGGCCCCGCCTCAGCCAAATTTGGAAGAAAACGGGAGACAGCCGACAAGGAGATAGGAGACAGAATGAAGGCGCCGCGCAGCGGCCACCATATTCTGCCTCCTGACTCCTGACTTCTGGCTTCCCTCTCCTGTCTTCTCCGCCGCGATGTAACCTAATAATTGAAGCTCTTTTTATGCCTCATACGATCGTCGAAAAACTCTGGAACTCGCATCTGGTCGAGGAGCTGCCAAGCGCGCCCGCACTGTTATTCATCGACCTGCACCTGGTGCATGAAGTCACCTCGCCGCAGGCGTTTCAAGGCCTGCGCGAGCGCGGCTTGAAAGTGCGGCGTCCCGATCTCACCATCGCCACCGCCGATCACAGCATTCCTACCACCGATCGCTCGCTGCCCATCGTGGACCAGATCGCGGCCAAACAGCTTGCTCAGCTCGAAGCCAATTGCGCCGAATTCGGCATCCGCTGCCTGGGCGTGCACAGCGACCGGCAGGGCATCGTCCACGTGATCGGTCCCGAGCTGGGCCTCACACAGCCGGGCATGACGGTGGTCTGCGGAGACAGCCACACGGCCACGCACGGCGCTTTTGGCGCACTGGCATTCGGCATCGGCACCAGCGAAGTCGAGAACGTACTGGCCTCGCAATGTCTGTTACAGCGCAAGTCGAAGACGTTCGAAGTGCGCGTCGAGGGCACGCTGCCCCGCGGCGTCGCCGCCAAGGACATCATCCTGGCTCTCATCGCGAAAATCGGCGTGGGCGGCGGTACCGGATGTGTGTTCGAATACACCGGCAGCGCCATTCGCGCGCTGAACATGGATGAGCGCATGACGGTGTGCAACATGTCGATTGAAGGCGGCGCGCGCGCCGGCCTGATCGCGCCGGATTCGACCACATTCGAATATCTTTGTGGCCGGCCCCACGCCCCCAAGGGCGCGGCCTGGGACGCGGCGCTGGCGCGGTGGAAGCAATTGCCGACCGATTCGGGCGCTGCCTATGACCGCCAGGTGACCGTCGATGCCGATGCGCTCGAACCCATGATCACTTACGGCACCAATCCCGGCATGGGTATGCCGATCAACGCGCCGCTGCCCGAGCCGGCCGACGTGAGCGATCCCATGGCGCGCGATTCCATCTCGAAGGCTCTCGCCTACATGGGCCTCGAAGGCGGCAAGCCGCTGGCCGGCCATGCGATCGATGTGGTCTTCATCGGAAGCTGCACCAATTCCCGCATCTCCGACCTGCGCGCCGCCGCCGCCGTCCTGAAGGGCCGCAAAGTGAATCCCAAGCTGCGGGTGCTGGTGGTGCCCGGCTCGCAGGAAGTCAAGCGCCAGGCCATCGCCGAAGGGTTGCCCGATATCTTCCTCGCCGCCGGTTGCGAGTGGCGCGACGCGGGCTGCTCGATGTGTATCGCCATGAACGGCGACCAGTTGGCGCCGGGCGAATACAGCGTCTCGACCAGCAACCGCAACTTCGAAGGCCGCCAGGGCAAAGGCGGACGAACATTCCTGGCCAGCCCGCTTACCGCCGCGGCCAGCGCCATCACCGGCGTGGTCACCGACGTCAGGACACTCTTATGAAGCCGTTCACCAATTTCCGCAGCCGGCTGGTTCCACTTGCCATCAACAACATCGATACCGACCAGATCATTCCGGCCCGCTTCCTGAAGACCACCTCCAAGGAGGGCCTGGACCGGCAGTTGTTCTGCGACTGGCGCTACGATGCCCAGGGCAACCCCAAACCGGAGTTCATTCTCAATCAGCCGCGCGCCGTGGGAGCGCAGGTGCTGCTGGCGGGCGATAACTTCGGCTGCGGGAGCTCGCGCGAGCACGCCCCCTGGGCGCTCACCCAGTTCGGCTTCCGCGCCGTGATCAGCACTTCGTTTGCCGATATCTTTACGGCGAATTCGCTGAAGAACGCGCTGCTGCCGATCGCCGTCCCGCCGGATGCGCATGCGGAGCTGTTCGCGGCGGTCGCCGCCAACCCCGATGCCACGGTCGAAATCGACCTCGCGGCGCAGACCCTCACCACGCCGGCCGGCCGGCGCGTCTACTTCCCTATCGACGCTTTCGCCAAACACTGTTTGCTCGAAGGCGTCGATGAGCTGGGGTACATCCTGAAGCAAGAGGCCGCCATCCGCGCGTACGAAGCGTCGCACCCGGCGCCCATCGATACCGCCGCGTGAGGTTGTCACCGGGCCAGAACCTCGACCGTGACGCAGGAGTACGCTTTTGTGGGGCAGGATGCCATCCTGCGCGGCGATTGAATATCGCCGCGCGTGCCGATTGGCAATCGGCACGCAGCTTGGCAAGCCGCCCCACGGCGTCATATTTCTTGCATCTTTTTGGCGCCTGCCTCATCCGCTATCGAGGAGGCACGACACCAAGTGAAACGCACAGCGAGCGCGCAATGGCGCGGCGATTTGAAGACCGGGAAAGGCACCGTATCCACTGCCAGTGGTGTGCTGGAGAACTCGCAATACTCTTTCAGCACGCGCTTTGAGAACGGCAAAGGGACGAATCCCGAAGAGCTTCTGGCGGCGGCCCATGCCGGCTGCTTCACCATGGCCCTCTCCGCGCAATTGGGCGAGGCGAAGCTGGTTGCAACCAGCCTGGAGACCACTTGCACCATCAGCCTGGAGAAAGGCGACCAAGGCTTCGCCATCACCGAAAGCCACCTGGAACTCAAAGCCAAAGTGCCCGGCGCCAGCCAGGCCGCCTTTGACCAGGCCGTGGCCAATGCCAAAGCCGGCTGCCCGGTTTCCAAGCTCTATAACACCAAGATCACGCTAGCCGCCACGCTCGAAGGGTAGAGAACAAGCGCTTCCGCCTGCCAGGGATGTCTGCGCCGCGCGTTCGGCGCGAATCCATTATTCGAACCTAATGGCTTCGAATATGGTCCTCAGTTGCCGGCCCTTGGCGCGGTTGATCATCTCCACAAACCCGATTCGTCCTTCCAGGTGCGCGCGAAAATCCGGGAAGCGCTGCCGGTTTTGCGATTCGGGTCCGAAACGGGCGCAGTTGGTCAGTACCGCTTCCAGTAATTGAAGGTCGGCTCGCCGAAGATTGACTCGTTGATTCACGACGATGCCTGCGAGACTCTGCCGCGATCCCCGGCGCATGATTCGTGTCTTGTGATGGTTCACACTGAAGCCTTCCTCAAGCGTAACCGCCGCGGCGTGCGTCGAGAAGCGCTCGACACGCCGGCTGAACTCCTCGCCACCGGAGAACACAAGGTCGTCCGCATAGCGCGAGTACACAGCGCCCGCGGACTTGGCTAGACCGGACAGGCGACAGTCCAGGCGGAACGCCGTGATGTTGGCGAGAGCCGGTGAGGTCGGGGCGCCTTGTGGCAGGTGCGGTCGCGCGTAAAGAATCCGTGCTTCCCGCCGTGTACCAGGCGGGCTTTGCGGGGCTGACATGGCCGGGAGTGGTGCAGGTGAACGCTCTGGTCGATTCGACGGCGCCCACGGGCGATGCGGTTCCGCTTCAGGTGGTCATTCATGATTCGGCGCTGGGCGCGGTCATCAGCCCGGCGGCGACGGTCCGCATACAGTAGCCGGCGCTTGTTGGCGCCTCTGGCCGCTCCCCTCCCATTCCCGCCCCCGATCATGGTACCCATAGTAAAAGGCGCACACCAAAATGGGGCTCGAAATCCAGCAGCGGGAACACGAAGGCATCGTCATTCTCGATCTCAAGGGCCGCATCACGCTGGGACCCGAG
The DNA here is from genome assembly GCA_963761855.1 of Bryobacterales bacterium. Lineage (GTDB taxonomy): Bacteria > Acidobacteriota > Terriglobia > Bryobacterales > Bryobacteraceae > Bog-375. The sequence continues at coordinate 8,154 of CAVXJY010000035.1, forward strand.
GCGAGCGCGCTGCGTGACAAGGCCAAAGCGCTGAACGATGCCGGCAGCCACAACCTGGTTCTCAACCTGGCCGACATCGACTATATCGACAGCACGGGCCTGGGCGCATTGGTGATGTGCGCCACCACCCTGCGCAAGAGCCACGGCAACGTGAAGCTGCTCAGCCTCAACCGCCGCACCTGCGAGCTGCTGGTGATGACCAAGCTCGCCACCGTCTTCGAAATCTTTACCGAGGAGCAGGACGCGGTGAACAGCTTTTTCCCCGACCGCAAAATCAAGCCGTTCGACGTGCTGAGCTTCGTCGAAGACATGAAGAAGGAGGAATAGGCGCCGATGGCGCTGGTCGTGGTCGGAGGCGTGGCCGCCGGCTTGAGCGCGGCCGCGCGGGCGCGCCGCCTGGATCCGCGGCTTCCCATCATCGTTCTCGAAAAAGGGGCTGCCGTTTCTTACTCCGCGTGCGGACTGCCGTACCTGCTGGAAGGACGCGTGCGCGACGCGGCCGATCTGATCGTCCACACGCCCGACTACTTTCGCAAGGAGCGCAACATCGAAGTGCGCACAGGGGCGCGTGTAACCACCGTCTCTCATGCGCGCCGCGAGGTGGCGCTCGAATCGGGCGAGCGCGTCAAGTATGACCGTCTGGTGATCGCGACCGGCGCCCGCTGCGATACCTCCGCCATCGCCGGCGCCGGCCAGCCGCACGTCTTCACCCTGCATACGCTCGACGATGCCGGGCGGCTGCGCGCCTTCCTGCGCGACCGGCAGCCGCGGCGGGCGGTGGTGATCGGAGCCGGCTACATCGGCGTGGAGGTGGCCGATGCGCTGCGGCGCAACGGTCTGCGGGTCATGGTGCTGGAGCGCGGCGCCGACGTTTTGCTGCGCGATGACGCCCCGTTTTCCAATGCCGTGCGCAACACCCTCGAGACCCACGGCGTGGAGCTGCGCTGTGGCGTGAAGGTGGAGACGATCGAACCCGATCGCGTGGCCGATGTGCCTTGCGACCTGGTCGTCATTGCGGCCGGCTTCAAACCCAACGTCCAGCTCGCAAGCGATGCGGGTGTGGCCATCGGCCGCACCGGCGCCATCGCCGCCGACGATCACATGGAAACCAATGTGCGCGGCATCTTCGCCGCCGGCGATTGCGTCGAAACCACGCACCTGGTCACCGGCCGGCCCACCTGGATTCCGCTTGGCACCACCGCCAATAAAACCGGACGCGTGGCGGGCGCTAATGCCGCCGGCGGACGCGAGCGCTTTCCCGGCGTGGTGGGAACCTCGATCGTCGGCATCTTTGGAACCGCATTCGCCACCACCGGCCTTTCGGTCGCGCAGGCACGAGCCGAAGGCCTAACACCCGTGAGCGCGCGGATTGAGGCTCTGTCGCGGCCGCGATATCAGGCGGGCGTAAAGACTACGGTCGAACTGGTGGCGGATCGCGCCACGGGCCGGCTCATCGGCGGATCGGTGATTGGCGAAGACGGCGCCGCCGGCCGCATCGACGTGATCGCCGCAGCCTTGCACAACCGCATGCGGGTGGAGGATTTCGAGCGCATGGACCTGGCCTATTCCCCGCCCTTTTCCCCCGTCTGGGACCCTCTGCTCATCGCCGCGCAGCAACTTGAGAAGGAGCTGTAGAGACGAGGTAGGACAGGCCGTCGCACTTTTGTGACCTGTCGCCGCCGGCGCCTGCCCTGGCGCGGGCTTTCTTGCCTGCTGTGTCGGCATTCGTGCCGACATATCTTGTTGTCCGGAGAAAGGTCGAGACGACTCTCGACCCTGCACGCTGGACAGCATGCGCCACGGAGCCGATGCTAAATGCCCCGCCCTTCTCGTATCATGGTCGTTTGCCAATATCCACAAGTACCCTGCAAGGAGCATCCCGCCGGCTTGCTCTGTTCGCGGCTGCGTTCGCGGCCCTCGCGGCGTCCGCGCCCGCATCCGCCGCGCAGAAGCTCACCGTTGCCGCGGCGGCGGACCTGCAGTTTGCGCTCGGTGAGATGGCTCCTCAATTTCGCGCCGCTCATCCAACCGTGGACCTGGCCATCACCTACGGTTCCTCCGGCAACTTCTTTGCCCAGATTCAAAACGGCGCGCCGTTCGATGTGTTTCTTTCGGCCGATGCCGACTACCCACGGCGCCTCGCCGCCGCGGGTTTGGCGAGCAAGGATTCTCTGTTCCTCTACGCAGTGGGACGCATCGTGGTGTGGGTGCCGGCCGGGTCGCCGCTCGATCCGGCGGCGCTGGGAATCCGCGCGCTGGAAGCACCCACCGTGCGCCACATCGCCATCGCCAACCCGCAACACGCTCCGTACGGACGCGCGGCCGTTGCCGCCCTGCGGTCGCTCGGCGTGTATGATCGCCTGGCGCCGAAGCTGGTGCTAGGGGAGAATATTGCGCAGGCTTTCGAGTTCGTGGAAAGCGGCGCGGCGGAGGCCGGACTCGTGGCGCTCTCGCTGGCGCTGGCACCCGCCGCACGGGGCCACGGCCGCTATTGGGAGGTGCCGCAGCAGGCTTATCCGAAAATTGAGCAGGGCGGCGTGATCCTGGCGCGCGCGCCGGCCGGCCCTGCCGCCCAATTCCGCGCCTTCCTCGTTGCCGCCGAAGCGCAGCGCATTCTGAAACAATACGGCTTCTCTGTGCCGCAATAATATGGATTGGCGAGCCATCGGTTTGAGCCTGCGCCTGGCGTTCGCGACCACGCTGGTGCTCCAGGTGGTGGGGATTCCGCTGGCGTGGTGGGTGGCCTTCTCACGCCGCCGCTGGAAATTCCTGGTGGAAGCTGTGGTGGCGCTGCCGCTGGTGCTGCCGCCGACGGTGCTGGGTTTTTACATCCTCATCGCCATCGGCCCGCGCAGCCCTGTGGGCGCGCTTTATGCGCGGCTCACCGGCGGGCTGCTGCCGTTTTCGTTTGGCGGCCTGCTGGTGGCATCGGTGCTGTATAGCATGCCGTTCACCGTGCAGCCGATGGTGGCGGCATTCGGCAGCGTGGACCGCAAGCTGCTCGAAGCCTCCTGGTGCCTGGGCATTTCGCGCGCCGGCACGTTTCGCCGCGTGGTGGTGCCGCTGGCGCGCCCCGGCATCGCCACCGCCGCCATCCTCAGCTTCGCCCACACGGTGGGAGAGTTCGGCGTGGTGCTGATGGTCGGCGGCGACATCGCCGGCGTCACCCGCACCGTGTCGATCTCGATTTACGATCAGGCGCAATCGCTCGATTATGCCGGCGCCTGGCACACCTCGCTGCTGCTGGTTGGCTTTGCCTTCGTGGTGCTGGCGGCGACTTATTCCTGGCAGCGCCGCGCGTGGATGCTATGGCCGCCACACTAACCGCGGAATGCCGCACCACGCTGCGCGGAGGTTTCCGCCTGGATGCGGCGCTGGCCCTGCCGCTCGAGCAGGCCCCGGTCACGGTCCTGTTCGGCCCTTCGGGCGCCGGCAAGACCACGCTGCTGCGCATTCTGGCCGGGCTGGAACGGCCGGCTGACGGCAGAATCTTTTTCCGCGATCGAACCTGGTGCGACAGCGCGCGCGGCATTTGGCTGGAGCCGCAGCAGCGCCGCGCCGGGCTGGTGTTTCAGGACTACGCGCTGTTCCCGCACCTCACGGTGGAGCGCAACGTGGCCTTCGCCGCCAAAGGGCAAGCGGCAGCACACATGATGGAGCGCTTCGGACTCACCGGCCTCGCCGGGCGCATGCCGCGCGCCATATCCGGTGGCGAGCAGCAGCGGGTGGCGCTGGCGCGCGCGCTGGCCGCCGAGCCGGATCTGCTGTTACTCGACGAACCGCTGTCGGCGCTCGACGCCGCGGCGCGCGTGCGGACGCGCCGCGAGTTGCGCGGGCTGCTCGCTTCGGCGGGCGTGCCCAGCATCGTGGTTACTCACGATCGCACCGAGGCCATCGCGCTGGCCGATTGGATGGCGGTGATGGTGGCGGGCCGCATCCTGCAGACCGGCCCGGTGCGAGAGGTCTTCGCCCGCCCGGCCACGGCGCAAGTGGCCGAAGCGGTGGGAGTGGAGAATATTCTGGCCGCCGAAATCGTGTCGCGCGCCGGCGGGCTGCTGCGCTTGCGCGTGGGCAGCGCCGTGATCGAGTGCCTGGATGGCGGCGAAAGCGGGCCGGTGCTGGTCTCAATCCGGGCGGAAGATGTGGCGCTCACCCGCGATGCGGCGCGCGCGTCTACGCAGCGCAACCGGCTGAGCGGCGTGGCTCGGGCCATTATCATCGAAGGGCCGCTGGCGCGCGTCGAAATGGATTGCGGATTCCCGCTGGTGGCGTTGGTGACAGCCCAATCCGCCGCCGATCTCAATCTCGTGCCCGGCGAATCGCTGGCCGCTGTCGTGAAAACGACGTCGGTGCACCTGATTGCGGCCGGATAGCACAGCGTCGAACAGCGCGGGGCGGCTTCAGCCCGGCCCTGAAGCTCCCACATTTTTCGCCAGGACCTGTAGCGCCGGCGGTCTTTTGCCGCCGGTCCTTTGCGCACCGCGCGCGGCGGCGCAGAGTGAATCCCGGGCTGGGCTTCGCCTGTCTGCACCGATGGACACTCGGTGCGCGGGTTACCAACCCGCCCCACACAAACTCTATTTCGCGTACCAGTTGCGCAAGCGCACTTCGATGCCGGTGCCGGCGAGGGCCTTGCTGAACACCGTCAGATCGCTGTCGCGGTAGTGATAGGGGTAGACAATCGCCGGATGGAACGCGCGCACCGCCGCGGCGGCTTCTGCGGGGGTCATGGTGTAAGGCAGGTTCATGCAGATGAACGCGACGTCGATGTGCTTGAGCGCCCGCATTTCGGGGATGTTCTCCGTGTCGGCGCTGAAGTAGAAACGCTTGCCGCCGTAACTGACCACGTAGCCGTTGTCGCGGCCCTTAGGATGGTAGAATTCCCCCGGTTGGGGGCCGCGTGTCAGGTTGTATGCCGGCACGGCTTCAACCAGAAATGGCCCGATGGTTTTCGATTCGCCGTTCGATATGACGGTGCAGCCGGTGATGCTGGCCGCGACGGTCTTCGGCCCCAGAATCACCGTACCCGGCTTGCGCAGTTTGTCGACGATGGCCGGTGACATGTGGTCGGGGTGAATGTGGGAGATCAGAATGTAGTCGGCCGCGGGCAAACCGTCGTACGAACCGAAAGCCGGGTCGACGTACAGCACTTTTCCGCCCGCCTGAATCATGAGGCTGGCGTGCTGGATGGGAGTGAGCCGGAGCGTGCCGGCAGAGGTGGAGAATTCTTCCGGAGTAGCGGCGAACCCCAAGCCCGCCGCCAGCGACAGGATCAATGCCAGACGTTTCATAGCAGTTGATTGTAGCCGAATCGGAGCAGTCCCCGCTTTGCGCTGGATGCAAAAAAAAGCGCTCCCTCCGGCCTGGAAACCGGAAAGGAGCGCTCAAAAAGGTTCTCTGTCGAATATCGGGTTAAGCGCTGCCGAGCCAGGCAGCGCCGCGATCAGGCCGCCGATCGAGCAGGAAACCAGCCGGCGTGGGGTCCGGCTGTTCGGATAGTCCGGCATTTGTAAGGTGCGTTCAACCCTGTCACCTTTTGTTAACCGTACCAGTACCTGACGACCGGAGATAATACGCGGTTACTATCTTTGGCTGGTAGTCTTAGTCATCCGAAAGTAATTGAGTAACTTCCCGTCATGAGATGGATGATTACACGAACTTGATGCGGCGCAGTGCAACTGCCACCATGCGCAATAGCATCCAGCCGTGGCTCCAGCGTTGAATGTTGGTTTCGCCGTAAGTGCGCGCGCCATAGCGCACCGGCATGTCGGTAATTTTCAGATTGAACCGGGCGGCGCCGAAGATCAGGTCGAAATCCCCAAAGGGATCGAAATCGCCGAGCCAGGAGCGGTTTTCGGCGATGACCTGGTAATCGCGGCGGCTCAGCACTTTGGTGCCGCAGAGGGTGTCCTTGATATTCTGCCCCAGCAGCCAACTGAACGCCAGGCTGAAGAACTTGTTGCCGAGGAAGTTGAAAAAACGCATAGCCTGGTCCTGCATCGGGTAAACCAGGCGAACGCCGTTGATGAAATCGCCGGAGCCGGCCAGCCAGGCGTCGTAGAAGCGCGGCAAATCCTCGGGCGCGACGGTCAGGTCGGCATCGAGAATCATCAAAACGTCGCCGCTGGCCTGGGAAAAGCCCAGGCGCACGGCATCGCCCTTGCCTTTGCCGTTTTGGCGGAACAGCCTGGCGGGGTAACCGGGGCGGCGGGCGATTTCCTGTTCCACTGCCTGGTAGGTGCCGTCTTGGGAGTGGCCCTCGACGACGATCAGTTCGGTGCCGGAGCCCATTTGGGGAAGGCGGTCGAAGATGCGCGGGATATTGCCCTCCTCATTGCGCGCCGCCACAATCACGCTCACGCTGGCCTGGCGGCCGGGCAGCGCCTCCGGCCGCGGACGAGCCACCAGCAGGTTGGTGATCGCCAGGTGCGAAAACGGCCACAGCCGCACCAGGTAACGGTTTGCCAGCGCGCCGGCCAGGGGCACTCGCACCGGGCACATCAGCTCGCGCGAATGCCGGATCGCCTCAAAGCGCGCCAGGCCGAGCAGGTTACTCACATCGCCCACCGTCAGCCAGTTTTGCGGGAGCAGGCGCTTCACCAGCCCCAGGGTCTCAGCCATGCGGCGCGGCAGCTCCCACAGGCTGCTGTAAAAGTTCAGAAAGATCCGCGTCGCCGGATGGCAATGCTCCGCGATGCGCGTCAAGACGGCCTGCACGTCCCAGACATCGTTGATCAGGTCGGAGCAAATGATGGCGTCGAATTTCTCGCCGAGGCTGAAATCGTGAGCGTCGGCGATGAGGAAGCGCAGTTCGGGATGGCGCTCCTGCGCCAGGCGCACCATCTCACCCGAGAAGTCGATGCCCACTCCCAGCGACGGGCGCAGCGCGGCCAGCAAATCGCCGGTGCCGCTGCCGATCTCGAGCACGCGCGCGCCGGGAGGTATGGAGAAGGTGAACCAGCGCGCGAGTTGGGCCCGGTAATAGCTGCGTAACGGCTGCCAGCGCTGTATCTGGCGGGCGAATTCGTCCCAGAATTCACGCCGCTGCTCGGTGTACTTGGACTGCTCGGGGTTTACCATGGCTGCAAAAGACTGCCCCGCAAGCGGGGCGTTGGCAGGCTCAAGCCCGCCCCGCCAATCGATGACGGGTTCACTTTTTCTTGGGCTGCGCCGGCGGCTTCCATTTCCAATATACGGCGCAATCCTGGTCGCTATCCTCGAACTTCTTGTCGAAAGCGGCGCCGACGCCGAGCTTGTCTAACTCGTCGGTGTCCTCGCAACTAGCCACCGCGGCGAATCTTCCTTCGGCCACTTGCCGGGCCAATTCCGCCTTGGGAAAGATGTGCAGCAGCTTCTCCATCCCGGGTTTCAGGTTGAGTTTATGCGAATCGGAATGCTCCATGCCGGAGGGAGGCATGCGGCGAGTCAGGAAGTAGATGGCCTCATCGGCGAACACGGGCGCGTTGTGCGGCGCCACCTGGTCCAACTTGCGGGCTATGGCTGTCAGCCGGCCCCACCACGGTGCGCCGTCCCAATCGTCGTACAAGTCCCTGGCCAGCGACATGGCTAGAATAACGCTCACAAAAATCGCCGCCGAGCGCGGCCGAATGGGCCGGGCAAACTGCGACACGATGTAAGCCAGGCCCGCCACGGCGAGGATGGCCAGGAACGGAAGGGTCAGCAAATAGTAGCGGGCGAAAGTCGGATGCGCCGTGGAAATGTGCAGGCCGAGGCCCAGCGCCAGCCAGCAGCAGAGATAAAACGGGGCGCGCGTGGTGCGGTCCCAGTCGCTGCGGAAGCGGATGAAAAAGAAGCCCGCGGCCACCAGAATGGCGAGCAGGATCGCCTGCGGATCGTTGGCCCATGCGGTGAGCACATCCGCATCGTGCGCGGTGGCGCCCGACCACGCCACCTGCCGGTACAGCAGATGGTATTCGAAGATGTCGAAGCGGATCACACGCGGGGCTCGCAGCACCATCGGCAGAAATGGCAGCAACGGGAGCGCCGCGCCTCCCAGGAAGCCCGCGAGCTTGGTCCGGCGCGCGCCCGCGCGATTGTATACCAGCAGCCACAACAGCAGGATCGGGATCGCCGCCGAGGAAAGCAGCGTGGCGCCGGCCGAGGCCACCACCGAAAATCCGGCCGCGGCCGCAGGCAGCCAGCCGCGGCGCTCCACCGACCACAGCGCACAGCGATAGGCCACTACCAGGAGAAACAGGCACAGCGCGTAACCTTGCCCGATAGTCGAGTAATCCACAAATTGATGGTTCAGCCCCGCAAGCGCCACCACCGCCAGGGCGCCGGGTACGCGCCAGCCAGTGAGAGGGAACCGCGCATAAACCGCCTGCGCGGCCAGCAGCACGCCGGCGCCGCCCATCACACCCGCTACCGCGTGTGCGGTGCGCCAGGTATCGCCGAACAATCGCATCCACCCGGCATTCCAATAAGCGTTCAGCGGGGCCTGCGGGAAAAAGAAATCCAGGTACGGCGTTCTTCCAGCGTTGATGAGCTGCGCCGCAAGTAAGTGGAATCCTTCATCCCAGGCGAAGGCGAGGGTCTGCGCGTAGACGGCCAGCCCGGCGGTTAACAGCACCGCCGCCAGAGCTAACGGCGCCCACGGCTGGCCCCACAGTCTCACGCGGTGCCGGGTTGCCGGCACAGCCGGAGCTGTTTCCTGCGCCGGGGGAAGCTCCGCGAATTGCGGCGCGCCGGCCAGCGGATCGGTGGTTCCCGCCATGGCGTTACTCTGGGCTCCAGATCATGCGGGTGTGATCGCGGTCCGCGGTGTTGCGGTCGTCCAGGTAAACGCGGCCGGCGCCGGTCCATTCGGCAAACCCTGGAATCGGCCAATCCGTGATCAGGAAGTTGGTTGGATCGGAATCACCCGGATCGACGTCCTTGGTCCAGACTCGTCCGAATACCTGGCGAAATGTAGCCAGAACATTGCGCGCGAAATCCGATTCGGCGGCGCGGTCCAGAATGACGTTGGCCGCGGTGTGGGCGGAGACGGCGCGTACATCGGCCAGGAACTCGCGGCTGAGCAGCTCGGCCGGGATGGCTTTCCCGGCGTACGCGTCGAGGAGCGTGAAGCCATACCGCGCTCCCTGGGCGCGGAAGCGCCGCAACACATAGCGCGCCGAGAGCGGGAAGAAACGGATCTTGGCCGGCAGCGGCCGCGGCAGAAACCGGCGCTCGGCGATGTCCCGTACGTCGGGGTCGACGTCCACCGCATCCACGCGCTCCACCGCCGGCAAGCCCGAGGCATCTCTGGGAAACGTGAATCCCGCCGCGCCGACCGCCAGCACCTGCGCGCAGGGCGCCGCCGCCAGCAGTCGGTCCGCCTCCAGTACGTAGCGCGCCGAGGTTTCGCCGGTATCGGCGAAGATGGAGGAAGCGCGGCCGCCGTTCAAATACATAGCTCGCTCCAGCCGCCCGTTCTCGTCCGCCTCGTCGACGATGCGAATCGTCTGGTGAGGGCTGTCGAAGTGAAACCGCTCCCGTGCGGGCGCGGTCGATCCGAGTCCCGCCTGGCTTAGCACGGCGAGTGAGGCCCCGCCGGCGGCCACAATCATCCAGCTTCGCAGGTGACTGGCGGTCCAAAGTGCGGCGGCGGCGAACAGCAGCCCGCAAATCACGTATGTGGACGCTTTCACGCCCAGCGCCGGGAACAGGTAAACGGGCGTGACGATGCCACCGGCGACGCTGCCGAGGGTCGAGTAGAACAGCACCCGCCCGGACGCCTTGCCCGCCTTCCCTTCGTCGTCGGTGAGCTCGGCCAGCAGCGGCACCGATTGCGCCACCAGGTATACCGGCACGGCAAACAACAAGGTGGCCGCAACGCCGATCGCCGGCGCCAGCGCCAGACCCGCATTCAGAAGGCGTTCCAGAAGAGAGGCCTCGAAGGGGAACGAGACGGCCGCATAGATCGCCCCCGCCACCAGAAGGTTCACCGTCAGCGCTTTGCGCGCGCGCGTATGGGTCCAGCGCGACGACAACTGGCCGCCGTGCCAATATCCGCCGCTCAAGGCGAACAGAATCACCGCCAGCAGAACCCCGGTCAGCGTCATGCTCGATCCAACCACCGGTATAGCCAGGCGGATGGCAATCACTTCGACGGCGAGGGTCGAGAAGCCTTCCGCAAAGGCGACCGCCCAAGCCAACCACCGGAATAGAGAGTCCTGCCTGATCATGCGCGCCCGAAACCAAGTATCCAACACTTAACATGACACAGGCGCGCAACCGCTGCATTCCAGTGGGCCTGGCGGGACGGACGCGCAGGTAGGCAATTAAAATCCATTCATGGTTGCACCGGCGTTGCAGGATAGAGCTGCGCCGGTTTCCCGGCCGGCGTAACAGAATTAACCGGCGGAGCCAGCAACGGCTCCTTCGCGCCGCGGTGCCGAAGCGTTTCTCCCCAACCCTACAGCGGCTTTACGCGGATGTTGCGGAACTGGATGCGATAGCCTTCGGCTTCCAAAGCCACGTACCCTTCCAGAATCTCGGTTTGGCTGTACTCGCTCACCACTTTGCCGTTCACGGAAAGGGAAATGGTGTGGCCCTTGGCGGTTACGTCGTAGGTGTTCCATTCGCCAGCCGGCTTGACGCGGTTCTCGATCATCTGCGGCTGCAGATTGAAGCGCTTCGGCACTCCGTTCACCAGTGTGTTGCCGAACAGGTAACCACCGGCAAGACTGGTTTGCGCCTGCTGCCAGATGGTGCCGTCCGCGTCATTGCGTATGAAGACGCCGCTGTTGTATTTGGCCTTTTCATCGGGCAGCTTGGTGAACTTCCATTCGACGTGAAAGACCAGATCCTTGTACGGCGTGTTGTAGCGCAACATCTCGTGCCCGCCGTTGCCTTCGCACACCAGCGTGCCCGCCGCCGCATCGATCTTCCACTGCGATGGCTGGCTCACCGGCTTACCCGGTGGAATCGAGATGCGCGTCCATTGAGAAAAGCTTGCGTCCGGAAAAATGTTCGTCCATCCATCGCCCTGCGCCCAGGCGGCGCCGGCGAGAAGCAGAAGACTGAGAATTCGCATGGTAGTCTGTAGAGATTATAACCACCGCACTGGAGCCGCGGCTGCTGTTTCGGTAATGTGGTAAATTCCTTACTGACTTGCCACTGCGCTGGGGGACATGGGTCTAGACTCCTCGCCGGGCAGGTCTGAACCGTACAGTTCAGGCTGATCGGCTTTTCCCCCAACAATGGTGTGATCGAATATATGATTCATAACATGCAGCTTGCGCTCAAGGTCCTGCAATTGGGAGGAATTGTCGCCTATTCTGTAGGATGCCGAGGTAGTTGACATGCAGAGTGTTGACAGCAAAGGGCGGAATGGGAGCCTGTGCCACTGAGCGTGACAATTCGTGCCACAATTCCTGTCAATATCCTATGGTTGGGTCACTGTTCATGGCAAAATCCTACGCTCCGCCCGTTCCAGAAAGAAGCTGAAGCAGCGCGTGCGGACCGCAACATCGGAGCCATCCGGAACGGACACATACTCGTAAACGCTTGGCGAATACCAGCCTGGTAATCGCCGGTCGGGCCCAGGTCGAAGGCAGTCCTGCGAATGGGGCGACAATTGATACATATATGGCACGGCACGAGGTCAGCAGGTATTTTCCGCTAATGCCGTGTTTTGTCCACAATCGCGCGCGGACGCTCCTCTGAGCAACAACCTACCGGGGCACGGGTGTTGAGAAATTGGACGGCGCGACCACTGCACCGCGCATTCGTGGTGTGGCTGTACCATATTGTCCAGAGTATACGTCTATCCTGGCATGATTGGCCGCGCGTTCCTACCATTGGCCCTGCTCATCGGCCATGGGTTGGCCCAGGACGTCGTCATCCGAAGCTCGGTCCGCGAAGTACTGCTGGACGTTGTAGTGCGCGACGCGCACGGAAAGCTAGTTACTAATCTCAAGCCAGAAGAAATAGCGGTTTACGAGGATGGTGTCCGCCAGGATGTCCGCGCGTTCCGATTGGTGGCGGGCAGCGAAGTGCGCGCCGAAGACGAAAAACAGGTGGCTGAGGCGCAGGCCATGGCCGCGCCGACGGTGGCACGTTCCTCCGCAGCGCGTCCTCCGATAAATCCCTTGCGCACCGTGAATGTCGTGTGCCTGATCCTGAACGACCTGAATGCAGACACCCGCGCCTTTGCATTTAAATCGGCGCGCCAGTTCGTGGACAAGGAGCTACGACCAAACACGTTCATCGGCGTCTTTACGTTGGACTCTACCGGCCTGCGGCCCATCTTTCCGTTTTCGAACAATCGGGATCGTTTGATCAAGGCCGTGCGACTCGCCAGTGTCAATCAGCTTCCGGCGATGAATCTGGGCTCGGCGGTGATGTTGAACGGTTTGACCACACAGGTAGGGGTCACTGCCCTCGGCATTAGGGGAGACACCGATGATCCGCTGGGGTCACAACACGACATGACGTTCGCGGTCGCCGAAGGCCTGCGCGAGGTCGATGCGTTGAAAGGCCTGATCGGGCAACTCGGGCCTCTGCCGTTTCATAAGACGGTCCTCCTCCTCAGCAATGGGCTCACGCGTCCGCCCGACCAGTTGGAATATTGGGACTCGATGATCCGTTCTGCCATTGGCGGTGGCATAACGTTTTATGCCGCAGATGTCTACGGCCTCGGAGTTTGCCAGGACAACCCCACTCCGGACTGCCTCGCGCCAAAATCCGCAATGGCGCCGGCTAAAGCGATGTTAGGTTACGCGGCATCATTGAGCTCGCAGCAGGGCCCGACGAGTCAGCAAGGGTACACTCCCGCAGGCGACGCCGCCGTCACCCTCGGCGGGCTGGCCTACCACACCATGGAACAGGCGCACCAGGGCGACTACCTGAGGTTCGGCGTTTCGAGCGCCAACCCGCAGGAGGCGCTTCGCGAACTCGCCGAGCGCACCGGCGGTTTTCTGATCGCCAACACGAACAATGTGGATCAACTCCTCTCGCACGTGATGGAAGAGGTAGACACCCACTACGAAATTGCCTATCCGCCGAAATCCGAGCGCGAGGACGGGCATTTCCGCAGAATCGAGGTGAAGCTGGCGCGGATCGGAATGCGCGTCGATACGCGAAACGGTTATTTCGCGGTGCCAGATACCGGCCATCCTCTCACGCCGGAGGAAATGGCCGGTCTGCGCGAGCTCGATACCCAGCCGCGCCCGCACGCCTTCGATTTCCTGTCGCGCGGCTATCGATTCCGCGACTCTGGCGGCCGGGCGCAGTACGCCATTGCGTTCGAGATGCCGATTTCTAAACTCACCGCGACTGCCGAGGAGGGTGCGCACCAGCATCGCTTTCATGCCTCCCTAATGGCTGTGGTGAAGAATCAGGATGGGGTCATCGCCGATCGAGTGAGTAAAGACGTGCCCTCGGAGGTGTCAGACGATCAGTTCGAGAGAGTGCGCGGGGAATTCATGACCTACCAAAAGGCCGTGAATCTGCCGCCGGGGAGATACACAATAGAGACTGTGGTAGTGGATCACGAAGCCAACCGCGCGAGCACGGGGACGTTCGAGATCGACAACCGCGAGCAGCGGGGGGTCGGACTGAGCGACTTGGCCGTGGTCCGCAAGCTGGAGAATCTAAGCACTCCGGCCGACCCGGCCGACCCGTTCGAGTACACCGGCAAGCGGGTGCTGCCGTTCGTCACCAGCAACCTTTTGCCCGGGATGAAGCCGTTCGTGTTTTTCATGATCTATCCCGAGGCTGGAAATGGGGCGAAGCCGGTACTGCGAGCCCGCCTGCTGAAGGATGGGCGAACCATCGCCACGCTTAAGCCCGGTGTGACGGCGCCGGATGCTTCCGGCGGCATCCCGATGCTATTGAAGGTGACGGACAAGCCCGGGAGCTATGAAGTGAGGGCGACGGTCACGCAGGGCAACAGCTCGACGGAAAGGGCAATCCAGTACACCCTTGCCCGCTAGAGTGCGCCAAACTTTTGCTCCGTTAGTCGATTCGAAAAGTGTATTCACTTAGTACCCGTTTTCAGAAATTCGTCGAGTATTGGCAACGAGCTCTCAGTCAGCGTTCGGCGCCAGCTAGGCCGGGTTTGGCGAGAGCTGAATGCTCGACTGAACATTTAATGGAGAAGCGTCGCCTCCATTCTGAAACCTCTAGCACCTTAGTTAAGTTGGCCTGGAACTAGAGTCGTACGCCCCGTTCGTCAGTTCCAAAGAGCACTGCTCGCAGCCCTGCGATTGGCTCCTCCATGCCTCGGCAAGGTCATGCGGGCTGAGCGGACTAATCCCTCAATCAGAGGCGGAAACGCCCTTGCATGCTTGTGGACAGCAACAGCATCCGATCCCATTGCGGTTCAATCGGCGTGAGCGCCGCAAGAAGCGTGAGTGCAATTCCAATTGCGCCATCCAAGAAAGCGGGATTAGGTTCCCAGACTCCAGTGGCTCCCGGCTCAGGCCTTGTGAAAGCCAGGAAGCCCCCGACCCCTTCCCCTATGGCGCGCATTGCCAACGTCCGCTCCAACCAAAACAGGGCCTTGTCCCGGCACCGGCAGTTGCCTTCGCTTTGGGGAAACCACGGGACGTCCAT
>CAVXJY010000036.1:0-8056 GCA_963761855.1 Bryobacterales bacterium
ACCCTCAGGCGGCGTCGCGGTGGACGGATGGTCCACGGCGTATCACAAAGCTGAGAGGAGGTTGCTCTATGCCTTTGAGCAAGAGGGCGATCGCAGAATTCATCGGCACGTTTTGGCTTGTGTTCGGGGGCTGTGGCAGCGCGGTTCTAGCTGCCGCATTCCCAAGTCTTGGCATCGGCTTCCTGGGCGTGGCTCTGGCATTCGGACTCACCGTGCTCACCATGGGGTACACCATCGGCCATGTGTCGGGTTATCACTTGAACCCGGCCGTTTCTGTCGGCTTGGTCGTCGGAAAGCGTTTTCCTCTTTCGGACCTTTGGGCCTATGTCGTCGCGCAGGTGGCGGGCGCAATTGCCGCAGCGGCCGTCCTCTACGTGATTGCCAGCGGCAAAGCAGGGTTCGATCTCGCTGGCGGATTCGCCGCCAATGGTTACGCCGCGCATTCACCGGGCGGCTACTCACTGGTGGCGTGCCTGGTTGCCGAAGTGGTTTTGACGTTCATGTTCCTCATGATCATCCTGGGGGCCACGGACCGGCGTGCTCCCAAGGGGTTCGCGCCCATCGCCATCGGCCTGGGCCTGACGCTGATCCACCTGATCGGAATTCCGATAACGAATACATCGGTGAACCCCGCGCGTAGCACGGGTCCGGCGCTCTTTGTGGGTGGCTGGGCGGTGCAGCAGCTCTGGCTATTCTGGCTGGCGCCGATTGTGGGAGCGGCGATTGCGGGGATCGTTTACCCGGCCGTCGCAGGCGAACCAGAGCCGGAGTAGAAAGCTGCAGCGGTGCGCTGAACAGCACCGGCGTCGTACTTCACAGCAGACACCAACTACGGAAGCGCCGGCAGCAGCAACGCTCTGGCCTCGGCAACCAGGAAGAGGGAGCCGGTGATAAAGACGACGTCGTCCGAGCCGGCATTGTCGATCGAGCGGAGAGCTTCTTCGAGGCTGGGAGCGACGTGCAGGTTGGGGTGATCGGCCACCGCGCGCAGGGATTCCGGCGCCAGCGCGCGCGATTGGCGCGGTGCGGTGACGATCACCTGCCAGGCCAGGGGGAAAAGGATGCCGGCGATTTCGGCAGCGGCTTTGTCGCGCATAATGCCGCAGATCAGGCGCAAACGCGCGTCCGCATAAAAGCGGCCGATGTAGGCGGCCAGCGCACGGGCCGCGGCTGGGTTGTGAGCGCCATCGACAATAATCGTGGGGCGTTCGCGGACCCGTTCCAGGCGGCCGGGCCATTGGGATTGGGCGATACCGGCTTCAATCGCGCGGCGGTCGACGCCAGAAGCGAGCAGTGACAGAGCGGCGGTGACGGCGTTCTCCGCCTGGTGCTCGCCGGCCAGCGGACAGCGAATCGAAAGCGGCGCCTCGCCGGATAGCTCGAAGCGGCTGCCGCGTGCATCAAGCGAGAGATTCTGGATCGGCCATTCCGCGGCGCGCGTCACCGGAATATCCAATTCGACAGCGCGGCGGTCGAGCACACGGGCGGCTTCCGGGCGTTGACGCGCGAAAATGGCGGGCACGCCGGGTTTCAGGATGCCGGCCTTTTCGCCGGCGATGGATTCGAGGCTGCGGCCGAGGAAAGATTCGTGATCGAAATCGATGGGCGTGATCACGGTCAGCGACGGCCGCACCACGTTGGTGGCATCCAGGCGCCCGCCCAGCCCCACTTCCAGCACCACCCGGTCCACGGCTTCTTCGGCGAAAATCAGCAACGCCATGGCGGTGACAGTCTCGAAATAAGTGGTGTGCAGGTCGATGGCTTCTCGATCCAACAATTGCTCAACTGTGGCATGAACGCGGTCGAAGGCGGCGGCAAACCGCTCGGCGGAGACGGGCCGGCCGGCGATGCGGATGCGCTCGGTAGGCTCGGCCAGATGCGGCGAAGTGTACAGCCCCGTGCGCAGTTGGGCGGCGCGGAAGCCGGATTCGATCATGGCGCAAGTCGAACCCTTGCCATTGGTGCCGGCTACGTGGACGATCGAGAGCCGGTCCTGCGGATTGCCCAGCGCGGCCAGCACGGTGCGGATGCGCTCCAGGCCGAGCTTGGCCGTCTTGATTTCATTGCCCAGCGCGTAGAGGAAGTGAACCGAATCGGGGTAGTTCACTGCTGGCAAAAGAAATCGAGTGCGCGGGCGATGTAAGCCTTCATCTCCAGGCGCGGCACCACGGCGTCCAACATGCCGTGCTTGACCAGAAACTCGCTGCGCTGAAACCCTTCGGGGAGTTTCTGGCGGATGGTCTGCTCGATGACGCGCGGGCCGGCGAAACCGATCAGGGCGCCGGGTTCGGCGATGTTGAGGTCGCCGAGCATGGCGTAGCTGGCGGTGACACCGCCGGTGGTCGGGTCGGTGAGCACGCTGATATAGGGCACGCAGGCCTGATCGAGGCGCATCAGCGCGGAACAAATCTTGCCCATCTGCATCAGGCTGACCGCGCCTTCCTGCATGCGCGCACCGCCGGAGGCGGAGACGATCACCAGGGGCGAGCGGGAGGCGAGGGCGCGTTCGATGGCGCGGGTGATCTTTTCGCCCACCACCGCGCCCATGCTGCCGCCGATGAAGCGAATCTCCATCGAGCAGATTTCGATTTCGCGCCCGGCCAGTTTGCCGCGGGCGGAAATCACGGCATCGCGCAGTCCGGTCTCCAGGCGGGCCGCCTCCAGGCGCTGCGCGTAAGGTTTACTGTCGACGAAACCCAACGGGTCGGTAGATCCCAACCCGGCATCGAACACCTTGTATTCGCCGCCATCGAGCAACATGCGGATACGCGAGGTGGCGTCCAGGCGGAAATGATGGCCGCATTTGGGACAGGTGTTCCAGGTGGCCGCCAAGTCCTTCTTCCAGACGATCTGGCGGCAGCCGTCGCACTTCTGCCAAAGACCCTCGGTCTTAACGTGCTTCGATTTTTCGTCGATGGGCTGCGGCTTCGTGTCGTCCGGTCTGTCGCGCTTAAACCAAGACATGCAACTAATCAACTTACCGCGGGTAGGGATGGCCCCGCAAGGTTGCGAACGCCCGATAGATCTGCTCGGCGAGCATGACGCGGGCCAGCTCGTGCGGAAACGTCATGGCGGAGAGCGAGAGCAGCAGGTCTGCGCGGCCGGCCCAGCAGGGCGGCAGGCCATCGTGGCCGCCCACCAGGAACAGCAGGTCGCGGCCTTCCATTTCACTCTTGGCGATGAGCGCGGTGAAGGCGGCGGAATCCGCCGGCTTGCCGGCCGGATCGAGGAAAATCTTGCGGGCGGACGGATGGCGGGCAGCGAGATCGGTGCGCTCCGGGCGGATCTCACGCATCTCGACGCTCGAATAACGCGCGGCGCGGCTGAGAAAATCCTCGGCTGCGGCATTGATGTGGGGATCTTTGGGCTTGCCGATGAAGTAGATGAAGATCTTCACTCGGACGGGATCTCGACCGCTTTCGCACTGCGCCAGAGCCGCTCCAGATCGTAATAAGCGCGGGCCTTGACGGAAAAAACGTGCACCAGCATGTCGCCGTAATCGGCCAGCACCCATTCGCCTTGCTCGTAGCCTTCAAGACTCATCGGCAGCTCGCCCGCCTGGCGTTTGAGCTGCAGCGTGACCTCGTCGGCGATGGCTTGGATCTGCCGCTGATTGGAACCGCTGCAGAGGACGAAATAGTCGGCGAAGGAGGTGATGCCGGTCAAATCCAGGACCTTGATGTCGGTGGCCTTCTTGGATTCGGCGGCGCGGACGGCAATCAGCCAGGTCGGTGCGGCGGCCGCAAGGGCCGCGGTTGCTTCCAGATGTGCCTTGGTCAGAACACGCTCCTGCAAGTATCGTACTACGCCCGCGCCGCCGTCGGGGCTCTCCGAGGGCTGATGCCTCTCGATCCGGTTCGCCGTGACAGTCGCGCTTGAATATTCATGAAATGGCAGCCATTGTTCCCTTTTTGGCAATCTTGCGTTTAGAATGGAAGTTGAATGCAGTATTCTCTTTGAACATCCCAGATTCTAGCGGGCGCAGTTGGCGTAAGGGGAAGTCGAAAATGGCAACAGGACGCGAATCGCCCATATTGCGACTGAGGGTGCGCGGCCCCGGTGTGCGAAGTGGCAGGATTGCTGTCCCCGACCTTATCAGAATCTGCCAGGAACTCCAAACCACAATAATCCGCCAGGCGGAAGCGCTGGAAGGAAGAAAGACAATCCACCCTGGTCCGAGCGTGGCCGCGATTCAAGACGAGTGCACCCTTGAGTTGGTGGGGATAAAGAAGGGCAGCACAAGGCTGGAATTCGGCCTTGTGAAATCCCAACTTCCATTGATCCCGAATGCAGAGTTCGGGACTGAAGTCATTAAGGAGCTGACGGGAACGATTAATTCGCTTGGTAACGGAAACAATAAGCCAGTGGACCCGGGCGTCCTGCAGGGCCTTTATGGCCTCGGTGCTATTCTTCAGACAGAACGTATCTCATCTATCGAGATAACCAACCGAAAGATCGGGCGCCAACCAGCACTGAAGGCAACCGTCAATCAAACTGTTGCCGAACGCGTAACAGCGCGCATGAGCGGCCCAAGAAAGAGCATCGTCCATATCGATGGCGTTTTAGATATGGCAGATTTCAATGTCAAAAAGGATCTTAAATGCCGAATCGATCCGCCCATTGGGGCCTCAATTATGTGCCTTTTCGATCCAGATCTTGCAGATCAGGTTTACTCACTTCTTCGGCAGCCCGTGCGGGTGGACGGAACAGCGACCCTGCAGCCGTATACCGACCGAATCGAATTGGTTCGTATCGAGCAAATACAGAGGCTCCCCACACTCTTTATGGGAGAGCGGAACTTTTTCGCAGCCCAGACAATTGAACAACTTGCGATTGCGCAGAAAGTGAAGCCATTGAAGGATATCTCGCTTCTTTGCGGCGGGTTCCCGAAAGACGAGGACGTAGATGACTTCATAGAGGAGATTTATAGCGCAAGAAAGTAGGTCTGCACGTCTCCACCTTTTGAGGCAGTCCTTGTTGACACCGACGTGTTTTCGTTCCTGATGAAACCCGGAGATAAGCGGGCTGAGATATATAAGAAGCATGTCCAGGGTCCGCTGCTGTCAGTCTCTTTCATCACGGTTGGAGAATTGTTGTTCGGGGCCCGGAAGAAGAAGTGGGGCGCTTCCAAGATAGCCGACCTGAATCAGCGCCTGAGATCGGTGGTAATTGTTCCCTACGACCGTGAAATCTGCGCAACCTATGCCGAGTTGAAAGCGCGCGTGCAGGAAACAGGGCGGCCAGTCGCGGATAACGACCTCTGGATTGCCGCATGTGCGGTGCGCCATCAAATTCCTCTCGTCTCAAATAATCGGGCGCATTACGAGCATATACCGGGGTTGGTTCTGATTTCCGAGGCTCCGGTCGTGCGGGAAATAGAATCCCAGGAAACGCTTGACCTTGCGGAAGCATCGTCTACCGACCCGTCCGAGCCGCAGAGATGACCGATTCCGAGTCGCTCGGAGACCAGCCTCTTTCCTTTTTGCTGCCATGACCGAACTTACCACTTATTCCGCCACTCAACAGGCGCGGCTGATCCGCGAGCGGCGCATCTCGTCGCGGGAGCTGGTGGCGGCGCACCTGGAGCGCATCGCCCAAATCAATCCGCAAATCAATGCCGCCGTCGAAGTGCTCGCCGGAAGCGCGCTGGCGGAGGCCGCGGCAGCCGATGCGAGTGAACCGCGCGGGCCGCTGCACGGCGTGCCATTCAGCATCAAGGATGCGATCGAGGTGGCCGGGACGGTGGTGACGGCCGGAACGCTCGGCCGCAAGAACGCGGCGCCATCGACGGAAGATGCGACGCTGGTGAAGCGTCTGCGGCGGGCGGGCGCCATCCCCATCGCCAGAACCAACCTTCCGGATCTGCTGTTCGCTTTCGAGAGCGACAACCTGATTTTCGGCGTCACCCGGAACCCATACGATCTGACGCGTACCGCTGGTGGCTCGAGCGGCGGAGAGGCCGCGCTGCTGGCCGCTTGCGGTTCGCCCCTCGGCTTGGGGAGCGACTGCGCCGGCAGCGTGCGCGTTCCAGCGGCATTTTGCGGGTGCGCCACCATCAAGCCGACCTCCGGCCGCCTGCCGCGCACCGGCCATTTCCCGCCGGCGGGAGGCTGGATTGAAGCGCTGTGGCAGGTGGGGCCGATGGCCCGCCGGGTGGAGGACCTGATCACCGTGATGCCGCTGCTGGCTGGTCCCGATGGCCGCGACCACACCGTGGTCGATATGCCGCTCGAAAATCCCCGTGCCGTGCGGGTGCGCGACCTGCGCCTGGCGTTCTACACCGACAACGGTCTCGCCGCGGCGGACCAGGAGGTGGCGCGCGTGGTGCGGGCGGCGGCGGATGCACTCTCCCGGGAGGGATGCCGCGTGGAAGAGGCCCGGCCTGCGTGCCTGGATGCCGCTTACGATATCGAAATGAAACTGATTGGCCCGGATGGCGGCGACAGCCTGCGGAGCTATCTATGCGACATCGGTTCGACCAGCGTCCATCCGCTGCTGACCGGCTGGCTGGATAAGTTGGAGCGCTACCGCACCGGCATCGACGGATTCGCCCGCTACTGGAGCGAGTGGTTCGGTTACCGCGCCGAAATGACCGCGTTTCTCGCCCGCGGATACGACGCGCTTCTGTGTCCCGCCTATATCCACCCTGCGTTGCCGCTTGGCAGTTCTATCCTGGATGAGAATTTCATCGGCTTCAGCCATACCATGGCTTACAACGTTGCCGGATGGCCGGCCGCGGTGGTGCGCTGCGGCGAATCGGCTGCGCGCTTGCCCATCGCCGTGCAGATAGCCGCCGCCCCGTGGCGCGAAGATGTGGCGCTGGCCGTGGCGCTGTGGCTGGAGCAGGCATTTGGCGGATGGAAGCCACCGGCCGAGCAGCCGGCGCCAGCCGGATTCCGCAATTGATTCCACCCCTTGCGTATGAGAATATAGGCGCCTGAAGGCCGCGGCTTTCCAGGTCAAGGAGGCAACCATGTCCGACGCGCTGGCTTATGGGGTGATTCGCGCCGCAATGACTGATGGGGCGTTCGTGGCCCATTTCAGGCAAGATCCGGCGGGCGCCCTGGCCGCCGCGGGAATCGATGAGCCTGCGCAGCGCCAGGAGCTTGCCGCCATCCTGAACTTGCTGCAGACGGGCGCCGCCGTAGGAGACACCCAGCAGCAGCAGGTGCTGGCGCCGCTCATGGGAGAGTCGCTCAAAGAGACATTTGACGTAATTACCAGGATGAAGGACGGCTTGAAAAAAACCGTCACACAAATCGACGAAGCGTTTCAATCCACCATGCTCATGTACCAGGTCTCGTTTTACCTGGGAGTAGCCCTGGTGGTCGCATCCATGGGATTTGCGGTGGTAGAGAAGACACCGCTTCTACCGCTGGTTCTCGGCGGCCTGGGAACCGCGGACATCCTGACGTTCTTCTTCACCAAACCCCCGGAACGGTTGCAAAGCAGCCGTGCCAGCCTGGCGCAACTGCAAATCGCCCTCCTCAACTGGTTCAACGATGTGATCAATCAGAACTCCTACCTGGCGCAGCTCAACCAGCACGGAGCTTTGGATCTGGCCACGTTTGAGCGCCTCAGCGACGTGCAAATGGACCACACCGAGCGAATCATGCGAGTATTGCAGACCTACTGCAAGCTGATCGAAGGCCCGAGCGACGCAACGCCTCCGGCGGCGCCCGCTCCACCCCCTGCGCATGCGTGACGCCCGCGTGCGGCGTATCAGGAAGAGCCGAGAAGAATCACGGCGCAGCCGGCGCCACGTTCGGTGACAACGGTTGGCAAAGCCTTACGCGGTCTTTCGCCCGGCGAGCATTTTCTGGTACGCCTCTAAAAGCTCGCCGCGCGCCTGTTGCCCGAGCGGACCGGGAAGCTCAGCCGGGCGGTAGCTGCGGCAGAGTTCCACGGTCTTGCGCAGGCTTTCGGCAAATTCGACACAGGGAGAACAATCCGCCAGGTGCGCCTCGACTTCCGCGCAGGCGTCGGCCGGCAGTTCCAGGTTCAGATAGTCGGATAACAAGGCAAACACGTCTTTGCAATTCTCACCATGTTGCGA
>CAVXJY010000037.1:0-13875 GCA_963761855.1 Bryobacterales bacterium
TGACAGCGCAGGCAGGTGCGGGCGTGCAGCGGGCTGCGGCACAGCGGCCGGCAGTCTTGGCCGGCGGTTCCTGTAATCGTATTCTCTTTGAGAAGGTTCCGGGGGCAGGAGCACAATTGTTTTGTTAGGAAAGAACACCGGCGGCAAGACCGCCGGCGCTACAGGGACTGCGGTCGCGTATTTTCGGTAGCGCCGGCGGTCTTTGACGACCGTGTTCTTCTTTTGTCATGCTTTCTACCTACTGGCAGCGCCGCCTGCCGCACTGGGTGCCCGAAAACTCCGCCATCTTCGTCACCTGGCGGCTGGCCGGCTCGAAGCCCCCGTTCGCTCCCGGCGCCGGCCCGCAATGGTTAGGCCTGCCGCCGGTTGCCGACATCTGTGCCGAAGCCTTGACCCACGGTGAAGCCGCGCGCCGTTTCTACGACCTTTTCGCATGGGTCATCATGCCCAATCACGTTCACGTCGTGATGACGCCGATCACACCCCTGCCCCGGTCCGAAGAACAACTCGCATCAGCAATCGCGTACGTTGAGGACAACCCAGTCAGGGGCGGTGTGGCGGCGTGCGCCGAAGAGTGGCCGTGGTCGAGCGCGCACGCGACGCAAGGCACCGGCGGCAAGACCGCCGGCGCTACAGGGACTGCGGTCGCGTATTTTCGGTAGCGCCGGCGGTCTTTGCCGCCGGTGTTCTTCTTTTGTTATGCTTTCTACCTACTGGCAGCGCCGCCTGCCGCACTGGGTGCCCGAAAACTCCGCCATCTTCGTCACCTGGCGGCTGGCCGGCTCGAAGCCCCCGTTCGCTCCCGGCGCCGGTCCGCAATGGTTAGGCCTGCGGCGGGTTGCCGACATCTGTGCCCAAGCCTTGACCCACAGTGAAGCCGCGCGCCGTTTCTACGACCTTTTGGCATGGGTCGTCATGCCCAATCACGTTCACGTCGTGATGACGCCGATCACACCCCTGCCCCGGTCCGAAGAACAACTCGCATCAGCAATCGCGTACGTTGAGGACAACCCAGTCAGGGGCGGTGTGGCGGCGTGCGCCGAAGAGTGGCCGTGGTCGAGCGCGTACACGACGCAAGGCACCGGCGGCAAGACCGCCGGCGCTACTGGGATCGTGGATTAGTCCATTTTGTAAATCGTCATGCCGGAGAGCAGCTTGGGGTAGAAGTCGGTCGATTTCTGGGGCATCACACCGCCGGAGAAACTGGTACCGGCGACTTGATCAATGGAGGTGGGACGCAGCAGAAACGCGATCTGAGCGGCGCCGCTGCGGGCTTCGGCCACAGCCGCGTCAAGGCCGCGGACGTAACGCAGGTGCTTTTCATCGCGAACGGCTTCTTCGCCGATGCCGAGCGCTTTGGCGAGCAGGCGATCATGCAGCGCACGCACATCGAGCTCACCGGCCGGTTGGCGCGATTCGAGCAGGAAGAGACGGGTGCCGATGGCTGCGCCGATGACAGTTGGGCCGTCGGCTCGCTCCAGCGCGCTCCGCAGCCTGTCGAGTGAGCCGATCTCGACGACGCTGAAGTCGTCAGCGGCGCGGTTCAGGAAGTCCTGCGGCAATTGGCTGCGGTCGATCCCATTCACCAGCCGGTGCGTAGCCAGGATCTTCAGCCCCGGCGAATACATATTGACGAAGGTCATCATGACGCGGCCGGCGCCGGCGAGCTGGGGATTTTCGTTGCGAAAAGCCAGCGCGGTTTCATAACGGTGATGGCCGTCGGCGATGAGCAGCTTCTTATCGGTCATCGATTCCTGTATACGGGCGGCGGCGGCCAGGCGCCACATGCGATGGCCAACGCCGTATTCGTCGGTGACTTCGGCGAGAGGAGCAGCCTGGGTGGCTTGCTCGAGGAGGGCATCGACCTCGCCGGCGCGGTCGGGATAGAGCATGAAGATCTGGCCGAAGTGGGCGTGGGTGTGGCGGAGCAGCTCGAGGCGGTCCTTCTTGGGGCCGGCCAGGGTCTGTTCATGGCGATGCACGATGCCGGCGGAGTAATCCTCCACGGCGCCGAGCGCGATGAATCCCTTGCGGGTGAGGCGCTCGCCGGTATCGGGTACGGTGAAGTCCTGGAAGTAGGGGAAGATGGCGGGCTCGGCGTCGCGGGCCAGCATGCCGCGAGCGATCCAATCGTTCAAATGGGCAGCGGCGCGTGTGTAAACGTTGGCGGCTTGGTTGTCTTCGGGCTGGCGCTCGCCGAGTATGAGGCGCACCAGGTTATAGGGACTGAGCGACAGGTAGCGCTCCCGCATGGCGGACGAGATCTTGTCATAAGGCTGCGTCACCAGACTGGCGAGCGGCCCGGCCTGCGGGGTGTACCGCAGGGCTTGGAAAGGATAGATTCTGGCCAAGCCCCCAATTTACCAGCTACGCCACTATTTACGCCACCAGCTTGCTCCGGCAGCTACGGTTTCGGAGCGACCACCGGCAAGTCGGGTTCGCGTCCCACCTGGCCGGTCATAGCCTCATCGAGGGTGACGTCGTAATCGTCCAGGGTCTTGCCGAGCGATTGATCCATACTGGTGCGGGCATGCTGGAGCTGATTGAGCGCATCGACTTCGGAGAGCCGGCTGGTGGTGTCGTCGCGCTGGGCGATCACCACGTCGAGAATGGTCGCGGTGCCGAGCTCGTACTTGCGCCGCGTGCCGGCCAGAGTCGCATCGGCGAGCTTGCGGGCGACCACGCTGGTATCGTACGCTGCGCGCGCGTTGCGTAAGGCAGTCCAATTGTTCATCACGGCCAGCTTGATGCTGTTGTGAAGCTGGCGGTCCTGGATTTCCGACTGCCGGTAGTTGAGCTCGGCGGTGATCTGATCGGCCTGGGCGGAACGGTTGCGGATGGGGACCGTCAAAGTGAAAGCCACATTGTAGTTCGGGAAGTTCCGGGCGAAGACCTGGCTGAGCGCGGTGCCGTAGCCGCCCAACAGGAACGAATTGACATCGCTGGCCGCCAGCGGCCGGTACCCGGTGATCTGCTGGTTGGCGTTCAAAATAGGCACCACGCCGCGGCTGTTCACGCTGCCCGCCTGGCCGGAATTGGCCAGCGTAGCCGTGACCGAGAGCGTCGGCAGAAGGTTGTTCTTGGTGCCGAGCAGATCCAGGCGGGAGTTTTCCAGCGCGATCTGGTTCTGCTCGATTTCGGGACGGTGGCCGATGGCCTCAGCGACCAGGTCCTGCCACGGAATCACCGCCTCCTGGGGAGGCACGTCGATGTGATCGGTGGGAATAATGCGCGCGATGGCAATGGCCGGAGTATCCAAACCGCTACGCGTAATGTAGCCCTTGAGAATCATCTCCTGTTGCAGAACCTGGGATTCGTGCTGCACCACGTCCTGTTGGGCACGTTTCATATCGGCTTCGGCCTGGATGATGTCGATGGGCGCCACGGCGCCGAGATCGGCGCGCTTCTTATTGTCTTCGTAAAGCTGGGTGTCGAGCCGCAAGGTCTCCTGGCTCACCTTCAGCTCATTGTTGAAGGTGACCAGATCCCAGTAAAGGTTCACCACGCCGGCCACGGTGGTGATGGCCTGGTTCTTGACGGTGAGATCAGCCACCTTGAGACTGTTTTGCGCCTTGTGGTAGGAGCGCTTGTTCACTGCCAGGCCGAATCCATTGAGCAGGTTCTGGGTAATGGTAAGAGAGGCCTGGGCCGTGTCAATCGGATTGTAGAGAGCGGTGACGGCGTTCTGGTTGGAATCGAAGACGCTGCTCATGCCGAGCGTCACGGTAGTGCCGGTCCAGTATTGCTGCTGCACGCCGTAAACCAGGTTCTTGAACTGCTGCACAAAGAAGTCGGTACCGGTGAACTCGGTGGAAGTTTCGATGGCAGTGGAATGGTAGAATCCGCCGGCAACGTAGAAGTATGGATCCGTATTGGGAATGAGGGAACCGGCCAACTGCACGCTCAAGCCGCTGAGAATGCCGCTATTGGCGTTGCTGGTAGCGGTGGTGGCGGCGGAATTGACCTGCGCGGCTCCGGACAAGACACCGAGCGAGGCCGAACTGGGAGCCTGAGTGGCCGTGGTGGAGAAATTGCGCAACAACTGTCCGGCGCTGGCGCGCTGCAGATCCGAGAGCGCGAGCTTGGGCGCGTAGCGGCTCGATTCAAGATCGAGGTTGTTCTCGAGCGCCAGCGCGATAGCATCGCGCAGCGACAGGTAGATGGAGCCGGCGCGCATCAGTTGTTCGAGGCGGGGAGAATCGGCAAAAGAGATCGCGTTCACCGGGTGGACGCGGAAAGGCCGGGTAAAACCGGCGACTATTCCAGTGCCGGGAGCCTGGGCGAAGGACTGCGTTTGCCCAAATCCGGGCAGCGCTACGAAGGCGCAAAGCAGGAGAGCAACGATCGGCTGAAGGCGAAGCATAGTTAGAGTCGAGACCTCGAGAGACTTAAGTTGCGGCAATTTCGCCGCCATCAAATTTTCCGCTGCAAGTGCTTCCCTGGGTTATACGAAGCAGTGGCGGCGGCAGTTCGGAAAACTTGGGCGCTGTCCGGTTTTGGGACACCACGCATGGCAGGCGAACAGCTAACCATATCTCATATTAGACGCTAGCCTGGGAAGTTTTTTACCGGGCATTTTGCGAGCGGCGATGGCGGCCGGGCGGGGCCGGCCTGGGCTTGCGAATCTTGGCGCGGTGGCCGGCAAAGAACCGGCGGGCAAGACCGCCGGCGCTACGAAACAAAATGCCCACGGGAGGCGCGGCAGCCCGGTATTGCGCTAACAGCGCAGTATCGGTATTCTGGCGCGCGGTGAATTCGATTACAATGGCTTCAGTCTCCCATAACTGCCGCTGATTCAAGTGGGGCGCGAGGTTGCGCCCGGCGGCCGGCGACTGACGACACCATGCGCAAAGTTCCACTCACGAAATCGCTGCGGATCATCGGCCGCGGCACGCGCAACTGGTTGACCGACCGTCCCCTGGTAGTATCCTTCGAGGTGACCGACGCCTGCACGTGCTTCTGCAAGCATTGCGATCATGGTGGACCGCGAGACGAATCCCGCAACATGAAAGCGTCCGACTACCGGCGCTACATGGAAGCACTGCGGCCGTGCGTGGTGCAGGTTTCGGGGGGCGAGCCGCTGATGCGGCCGGACCTGACCGAGATTGTGCGCAACATCCAGTGCGGCGCCGGTCTGCCCTACACGATATTGGTCTCGAACTGGTCGCTGATGACTGAGCGGCGTTATCTGGAACTGCGCGAGGCGGGGGTCGACCAGTTTTCGGTGAGCCTGGATTTTCCCGATGAGCGCCACGACGAGTTTCGCGCCCACCCCGGCCTTTACGCGCATTTGGAAGGCCTGGTGCCGAAGCTGGCCGCGCTGGGCCACGACGACATCGTACTCAATTCCTGCATCACCAGCGAAAACGTGGGCGAAATCAATGCCATCGCCGACAAGGCCCGCGCCTGGGGCGTCAACCTGTGCTATAGCGCCTACTCGGCGCGGCGCACCGGCTGCCGCGACTATCTGCTGAACTCGCCCGAGCAACTGGCGACGCTCGACCGCGAGCTCGACCGCGTAGAGCAGCGGCGCGATGAAACCAACTGGATCGTCAACGCTCCGTCGACACTGGCCGCCACGCGGCGATATTTTGAACACGCCGGGACACCTGGCTGCAAGGCCGGCCAGCGCTTTCTGGTGGTAACGGCGGATGGCTCCCTGCAGCCGTGCTCGATGCAGTTCGGCAAGTACAAGCTCGAGGAGCGCGCGCGGATGGTGGAAGAATTCACCAGCCACAACACGTGCGACGAGTGCTACGTCTCCATCCGCTCATACCTGGACAAGACCTTCCCGCAACTGCTGCGCGAAAACGTGCGTGAGTTCCTGACAGTGAAAACGCGGTAAGCGGGTTCGCATTTCCACCCCGCAACCCCGGTGATATACTCGCGTGGTGGAGACCAAAGCGATGAAAAAGATTGGTTCAATAACCTGTACTTTGTTGTTCGCATTGTCCCTCCCGCTGGCCGGACAACAGACCGGCACACTGAAAGCCAAAGTCGATCCAGGCCGTGCCGGTGTGTTTGTGGACGGCAAGTATCTGGGACCGGCATCGAACTTCGGCATGTCCCGAACCTACACCGTAGCTGCCGGCCAACACGAAGTGAAACTAGTTGACCCGCGCTACCAGGAGATGGTCACCAAAGTGACCATCGAACCCGGCAAGAGAAGCGTCATCAAGGAAAAGCTGACGGCGCTCCCCCTTCCGAAGCCGCCATTCGGCACGCTCAAGACACACTGCAGCGACAAGTATGCTGCGGTATACATCAACGGCAAATATTACGGCCACAACGACGAGTTTGATAATTTCTCGCAAGGCCTGCTGCTGCCACCGGGCGAATACGAAGTCCGCATCGAGCCGGCCAGCGGTGCGCCCGTAGTGAAGAAAGTCACGCTGGTCGCCGATAAAACAGTGGTTGTCGAATAACCAAACGATCGAAGACCTCGTGCAGGCGATAAGCGGGCGAGTGGCGCGAGGCGAACAGCGGTGCGAAGCGTACTGTCGATCACATCACCCAATCTCTGCCGTGTTCGGCATTTGATATATTGGCTAACGAAATCCGGCAGGTTGGAAGACGGTTCCGAATGACGAAAGGAAGGTGTCTCAGGTGAGTTCGAAGAAAGACACAGATCGCTCCCGGCAGCCCAAGAAGGGCTATTCGCGGCGCGGGTTCATGCGCGGCGTGGGAATCGGCAGCGGCGCGTTGGGAGCCGGCCTGCTCGAGCACGCGGCGGAAGCTGCGCCGGTGGCAGGAGACAGCGCGGGACCCGGACCGGTACCCATCACGCTCAACATCAACGGCAAGCCAGTGAGCCTGACGGTAGAGCCGCGCGTCACTCTGCTCGACGCTCTGCGCAACCGGCTGGACCTGACCGGCGCCAAGCGCGTCTGCGACCGCGGCACTTGCGGCGCATGCACGGTGCTGATGGATGGCAAGAGCGTCTACTCGTGCACCGTGCTGGCGATAGACGCGCAAGGCAAAGCGATCGAGACCATCGAGGGCATAGCCGAACCCGGCAAGCTGCATCCGGTCTCGGCTGCGTTCTGGAATCACGATGCCCAGCAGTGCGGGTACTGTACACCGGGGTTCGTGATGGCGGTCAAAGGATTCCTGGCCGAGCATCCCAATCCCAATCTCGAAGAGGTGGAACACGGACTGGGCGGCAACCTGTGCCGCTGCGGCACTTACATGGGCGTACGCAAGGCGGTGCTGGAAGCGGCGCACAACCTGAAGCCGCAAGGAGGCAAGAATGTCTAACACGCCCGACTATAGCTGGCCTCCGATGGAGGCACGCAAGGTAATCGGCCAGTCGCCGAAGCGCCTGGACGGTCCGGCCAAAGCCAGCGGCCGGGCGCGCTATTCATCCGACCAGAATCCGAAGGACCTGGTTTTCGGCGTCTTCCTGACCTGCCCCTACGCTCACGCGCGCGTCACCAGCGTGGACACAAGCGCGGCGGAGGCGGTGAAAGGCGTGACGGCGGTTCACGTGGTGGCTCCGGCGGGAGCGGAAATCCAGTGGCAGGGCGCCGAGGTTGCCGCCGTGGCCGCCGTGACCGAAGAGATTGCGCGCGATGCGGTGAGTGCAATCGCAGTGAAATACGAAGTGCTGCCGCACCTGGTGAACGAAGAAGACCTGACGAAAGCGGGAGCGCGCGCCAAGGCTGCCGGCGAGGTTCTCAAAGGCGATCCGGCAGCGGCCTTTCAGCAAGCCGCAGTGGTTTCAGAGGGGCACTACGGCATACCCGTGGTGACGCACTGCTGCCTGGAAACGCACGGCGAGACGGTGCAGTGGAAGGGTGACAGCGTGTGGGTGTGGCCCTCGACGCAGGACGTCACTCATTACGCTGGGCAACTCGCACAGAATCTGAAGGTTCCGGCAGCAAATTTCAAGGTGAGGATGGACTATATCGGGGGTGGTTTCGGGTCTAAATTCTCGCCTGATTTGTGGGGCGAGACGGCGGCGTGGCTGTCGCAGAAATCGGGCGGCCGGGCGGTGAAACTATTCCTGGACCGCGCCACCGACCAGCGCATCGCCGGCAATCGGCCTTCAGCTTTCGCCGATATCAAAATCGGCGGCAACAAGGACGGAACCATCACGGCGTGGGAGTCGCATTCCTGGGCGACCGGCGGTTTCACCGGCGGCGGTTCGCCTCCGCTGCCGTATATCGTCGAAGACATCCCCAGCAAACGGCTGGCGCATACGGCGGTTTCGATCAACGCGGGCCCGTTCCGCGCGTGGCGGGCGCCGAACAACCAGCAGGCTTCATACCTGACGTGCAGCGCCATCGAGGATTTCGCGGCGAAGGCCGGCCTGGATCCGCTGGAAGTCTTCAAACGCAATCTGCAGTATGCGCCCAAAGCGCGCCAGGACCTCTACAGCTATCAGTTCGATAAAGCGGCGGAGATAGCGGAATGGAAGGCCCGCTGGAAGCCGCGCGGACAAAGCAAAGGGCCGGTGAAGCAGGGCATGGGTCTGGGTTTCGGCGCTTGGGGCGGAGGCGGACATACCAGCCACTGCGAGGTGACGCTGCACGCCGATGGCTCGGTGCAGGTGGATATCGGCACGCAGGACCTGGGCACGGGAACGCGCACCATCATCTCCCAGGTAGCGGCCGAAACGCTGGGGCTGCCGATCGCCGCGCTGAAGGTGAACATCGGCTCGAACGATCTGCCGCCCGACAACGCATCGGGCGGTTCGACGACCGTTGGCGGCGTTTCCGCTTCCACCCGCAAGGCTGCGGTGAATGCGCTGGCCAAGCTATTCGACGCAGTGGCGCCTGCGCTCGGTGTCACGTCGGATCAACTCGAAGCTGTGGACGGCCGAATTCGCGTGAAAGGGAGCCCTGCCAAGAGCTTGACCTGGGCCGCGGCCTGCAAGAAGATCGGCGCCGCCGGAGCGATTACCGAAACCGGCATCAACGACCAACGCAATCCCAGCCGCGAGCTGATTTCCTCGGGTGTGGGCGGCGTGCAAATAGCCGAGGTTTCGGTAGATACCGAAACCGGGATGGTGAAGATCATCCGCTATGTGGCGGTGCAGGATTGCGGCCTCATCATCAACCCCCGTCTGGCCGAGAGCCAGATTTACGGCGGCATCATTATGGGCATCTCGACGGCCCTATTCGAGCGCCGCTTTATGGACGACCAAACCGGCGCCATGCTGAACCCCGACATGGAGTTTTACAAGCTGGCCGGCATCGGCGATATAGGCGAGATCGTGGTGCACCTGGACATCCGGCCGGAAAACGATAAGCGCGGCGTGATTGGACTGGGCGAGCCGCCGGCAATTGCGATCTGCGCGGCGGTGGGCAATGCGGTAGCCAACGCGATCGGCGTGCGCGTGCCGCACATACCGATGACACCGGATCACGTGCTGGACGCGCTGGAAGGGAGGAACGCGTAATGCAAGCCTTCGAATACTCGAATCCGGCGACGCTCAAGGAAGCCACCGGTATGCTGGGGGCTTCCTGGGGCGAGGCCGATGTGCTGGCGGGCGGCACCGATTTAATCAGCCTGATGAAAGACTCGCTGCACACGCCCAAGCGGGTGGTGAACATCAAGTCGATCCATGAGCTGGGCGGGATCAGGCGAACGCCGGCGGGCCTGCGCATCGGCGCCACCGTTACGATGGACGAACTGGCGAGGGACGCTGAAGTACGCGCGGCGTACCAGGCGCTGGCCGAAGCCGCCGCCGGCATCCCCAGCCCGCAGATCCGGCATATGGGGACGGTGGGCGGCGACCTGTGCCAGCGTCCGCGCTGCTGGTATTACCGGCAGGGCTTCGGGCTGCTGGCGATGAAGGACGGCAAGTCGCTGGTAGTGGGCGGCGAAAACCAGTATCACGCCATCTTCGGCGGCGGCCCGGCTTATTTCGTCAGCGCATCCAGCCTGGGCCCGGCGCTGATCGCGTTGAACGCCAAGGTGAGGCTGGTTTCCGGCAAAGGCGCGCGCGAGGTTCCAGTCAAGGATTTCTTCGTGGCGCCGAAGGAGGAGGGCAGCCGCGAAATCGCGATGCGGCCGGATGAGGTACTCACCGAGATCCTGGTTCCCGCCGCGCCGGCGCATTCGGCCACGTATGAAGTGAGGCAGAAGGAAGCGCTCGACTGGCCGCTGGTAGCCGCTGCGGTGGCGATCCACATGAAAGGCACGGCGGTGGCTTCGGCGCGGATTGTGCTCGGCCACGTGGCGCCGACGCCGTGGGAAGCCACGGCGGCCGGCGAATGGCTGGCGGGCAAGGCCATCAGCGCCGAAACCGCCGAAGCCGCGGGCAAAGCCGCAGTCGAGGGCGCACAACCGCTCAGCCACAACGCCTACAAAGTGACACTGGCCAAGACGGCGGTCAAACGGGCGCTGCTGGCGGCCGCGAAAGTGAGGGCTTGAAAGTGGAAGGATTATCCGTGATTGGCGGCGCGCGTTGCGAGAAGTTGCGCTGGAAGGAAATGTTCGTCGAAGCCGAGAGCGACCCCACCATCCAACACTCCGGCGACTACGCTTACTGGTGCCAGCACACTTTCAAATGCCTGGGCCCCGACGGCCAGGCCGTCGGCAAGCAGGAATGCGCCCCCGGCCGGGCGTGCTACGAAGAACTGTAGAGAACGCAGTAGCGCTGGCGCGATGCCGGTTCGCAGGTCTGGGGCCTGCGCCACTTACGGCGCGCACTGCCCACGGGCGGCTTACTTATTTTTCCCCATGTCGTAGACGTAGATGATGTGTTCCATGGAGCCTTCGCGGACGTGGGCGACGGCGAAGGGGCGCCAGCCTTTCACGGGAAACTGGTTGGTCACCACGCGGCTACCCGGCTTGAGCGATTTTTCGAGGATGGGGCGCAGCCGCTCATTGGAGGTGGTGAGGAGGCACATCGTCACCACATCGGCCTGGCGCAGATCGGCACGGAGGGCGCTGCCCTCGATAATGGTGATTTGGCCGTCCAGCCCGAGTTCCTTGATACGCTCACGCGACTTCTTGCACAGATCCGGCAGAATTTCGATACCCACTCCGCGCGCGCCGAACTTCTTCGCCGCGGCGATCAGGATACGCCCGTCGCCGCTTCCGAGGTCATAGACGGTCTCGCCGGGTTTCACGTGCCCCGCTTCGAGCATCTTCTGCACGATCAAGTCCGGAGTCGGAAGGTTCGGGGCCAGGTTCTCCATAGGCCCGAACTGCTGCCCCAGGCAGGGCAGACCGACAACCAGTGCCAAGGCGGCGATTCGCATGGACAAAGCGTTTGACGTCTTATTGAGAAGGCGCGTTACCCGCAACCGTCGCGCCCGGTTTACCCTTCACGATGCGGTCTATGATTTCGTTCCACGCGAAGAAAACGTCACGTGGCCGACTGATAGTGAATTCCATACCTTTCAGGTACTTAACGGTGTTTCCGATGGCGTCGCGCCAGGGGTTCCCGGCGGGGTTCAGATTGTAGTTCATGTAGAAGACCGGGAATTTCACGTCGCCCAATTGCTTCAGCGCCTCGGGTGGAATTGCGTCGTCCGCCGCCAGCTTGGGACCGGCGAAAATTACCGCGTCGGGACTTTGCTTGGCCTGACCCACTTCCCTGGCGATGAGGCCCGCCAGAAACTCCGAGTCGCCGTGCTTCTTCGCCAGCAGCTTGAGATCGATGGTGCCCAGGCTGAGCGCGTGCAGAGCCTGGCCCAGAGCTGGAAAATCGATCACGGAAGCCTCTTGTTGACGATAGATCACTTTCTGTTTCTGGAGGTTGAATGCCACCAGGGAAAACTTGCCGATGCGCGGATCGCGGTCGATGCTGCGCAGGATGGAAACCAGCGCGCTAAGGTCGAAGGGCTGCAGGGAAGCAGCGGCGGCATCCTGGGGTGCGAAGTTGATCAACACCTTCACGTTGAGGGGAGAATCGACGTGGTCCCGCTCGACCGGAGGGTCCGGCCTGAACGTCTCGGTATCGACCTGCCGCACAGCGCCGGCTTTGATGTCGAGGACCATCTGCTTGTCGCGTGCAGGCAGGGCAGCCTCAGCGTCCCAGTGGAAGGAGCAGACGCGTTCGGACCGGTCGCGCATTAGCCAGTCGATATGGTACTTACCTTCGCCGACGTCGAAGGCGCCCAGCAAAAAGGCGGGACCGCGTTCCTCATCGTCGAGGGCCGGCACATTGACGTGTTGCGCGAAATAGAACGGATCATCGGCATGGTCCTCGGGAATCACGCGAAAGACCATGGTGAGCTGATTGCTATCGCCGGCCAATTCTTTGAGCGGAACGGCGACTTCATACCCAGCGTGAAACTTCAGGTCAAAGCCCAGCACAGGCTTGCTGGGGGTAACCGTGCACGGCAGGTCTTTGCGGACATCCTGCGACTCCAGTACCGCCCCGTCGCTGGCGAACAGCCTGACCATGCCGCCAGACGCATCGCCCGCCATCAGTTCCTGGGCCGGCAGAGGGCAGGCGGCAGCCAGCAGCACAACGCAGAAGATCCAGCAGGATGAGCGGCCGGGTCCGCAATACTGGGGTGCCGTAGGCATCACTCTCTGCCGCTCTCTCCTCTCCCACCTTCACACCACGACTTCATTCGATTATGGCGCAAATTCTCTTTGACGAGAATTCCTATTTTCAGCGTATAGGGAGAAGCATGGCGACGCATGGCCTCATCCGCGGCTCTGATGGCAGAATGGTAGCGGGGAGCGCGTGTGTTTGGAATGGATCGTACCAAGACGCAAGGCAAGGAAGTGCCGTCGGCGGATACGCAGCCGGCGGACGTGATCGTTAGTCGGGACGCGCGCCGGGGCCAGCGCGTGCCACCGGGGCAATCGCGGACCGAGAAGTGGCCCGTGCTCGACTCGAGCGGCCCGCCGGTGGTCGAATTGAAAAACTGGCGGTTGCGCCTGGGCGGCCTAGTAGCCCAACCGGCCGAGTGGAACTGGGACGAATTTCAAAAACTACCGCGGGTTAAAGTGTTCGCCGACTTTCACTGCGTGACCCGCTGGTCGCGCCTCGGCAATTTATGGGAAGGCGTCTCGACGCGGGAACTGGTCGCCCGCGCCGGCGGTGCACGGCCGGAGGCCCACTTTGTCATCGCCCATGGATATGACCGCGGCTGGACGACCAACCTGCCGATCGAACACTTCCTGGCTGCGGATTCGGTGGTTGCTTTTCTCCACGATGGAGAGCCACTCACGCTCGAACACGGCGGCCCGGCGCGCCTGGTGGTGCCCGAGCTTTATGCCTGGAAGAGCGCCAAGTGGCTTCACGGCCTGGAGCTGATTGAAAAGGACCGCCCCGGTTTCTGGGAAGCCAACGGCTACCACATGCGCGGCGACCCGTGGACGGAGGAGCGGTTCGGGCTGTAGGTGGCGGCGCTTTCGCCAGCGGGAAGAAGCCAGGAGGCAGAAGGTAGGAGTCAGGAGTCAGGAGTCGGGAGTCGAAGGGCGGCAGCCGGGAGCCACTGTCTTCTGTCTTCTGTCTTCTTCGGGCTTCCGCCTTCGCCCCCCTTGCCAAATGGCGTCTCATTGACATAGACTGTCTATGTCAATATGCGCGGCGAACGAGACGAGATACCGCCCGGGACCCTGGAGATGCTGATCCTGACGACTCTGGCAACGGGGCCGGCGAAACACGGGTTCGAGATCGCGGAATCCATCCTTTCTATTTCCGAAGACGTGCTGCAGGTGGAAGAGGGATCGCTTTATCCAGCCCTGCAGCGGATGCTGCTGAAGGGGTGGATTCGAGGCGACTGGGGAAAGACCGAAGAAAACCGGCGGGCGCGGTTTTACCGGATGACGGCTGAGGGCCGCAAACAACTCGACCGCGAAGTGGAGCGCTACCGGCGCGTGGCGCGGGCCATCGCGCGCGTGCTGGCTACGGCATAGGAGGGCGTGCCGGCGACGGCACGGGAGGGAACGATGAGCTTC
>CAVXJY010000038.1:0-17245 GCA_963761855.1 Bryobacterales bacterium
AGGAAATGTCGAACGGCCGGGTGGTTTCTTGATTGCAACCGGAATGCGATCAGTAGATTCCGCCGTGGGACAAAATCGGTCGTGTGTTCGACAAATGTTCGACCCTCAGAATTCAGTGAGAAATAGTCCCGATTCCCGACCCTCCGCGAAGATTTCTTGTCCCGGAGTGCCGCTCCCATTGCCTTACTAATTGAGGGGGCAATTCATGCGGCAACACTCGGGCGCGGTCCGAACCGCCAGAATCGGGGTCCGGCTCAGCAGCGAAGTGCAACATCAGATCGTGGCGGCAGCTAAGTCAAGGGGCTACATGAGTCCTAGTGCCTTGATCCGAGCGGCGATCCGAAACGAGTTGAAGGGGCGAACGGAGTTGACTGGCACCGAGGAGCGGATTGCAGGAGGCCTAGATGGTGTCTTACTCTTACTCCAACTCGCCAGAGTTGCAAACTGTTGCAATCTGTTTCACGACCGAGTTTCGGGCATCCTACCGGGCGGCTGTGGGCTTGGCGGCTGGCGGGGCAGACTCTTTCAGGGCAGCGTCGATCAGGTGCTTGAAGTCGGCCAGGCCTACCGCGCCGCTGATGGCGTGGCCGTTGATGAAGAAGAAGGGGGTGCCGTCTACACCCAGGCGGTTGCCTTCCTGACGGTCGGCGTCGACCTGCGGTTTGAAGCGGTGGGTGTCCAGGTCTTTGGTGAAGCGCGCGACGTCGAGGTGCAGTTGTGCGGCTTTGGCGATCAGGTCGTCTCTCGTAAGCTTGTCCTGCGTGGCGAAGAGCAGGTCGTGCATTTCCCAGAATTTGCCTTGCTCGGCGGCGGCCAGGGCGGCTTCGTGGGCAAGCGGGGATTCTTTGTGCATCGGCAGCGGGTAGTGTTTGAAGGCGAAGCGGACCTGGGTGGGATAGGCGGCCAGGAGTTGGCGGACTACCGGGGCGGTTTCGGCGCAGAAGGGACACTCGAAGTCGCTGAACTCGACCAGGCTGATGGGCGCGGTGGCGGGGCCGCGCGTGGGGGCGTGGGCGATATCGATCTGCTGCGCTGGGCCGGCGGCGACGATTTCCTCCTGCACGCGCTTGTCGGGCGGGATGCCGGCGAGGAGCGACTCGATGACCGCGCCGAGCGACGCGTAGCCTTGCGGGCCGACCAGGCGGCGGCCGTTGACGAAGAAAGTCGGCGTCGTGGTGACGCCGAGACCGGCCGCTTCGGCCAGGTCGCGCTCGGCGATGGGGCGGTAAGTGTGGTTATCGAGCGCCTGCTGGAACGCGGCTAAGTCGAGGCCGAGCGACTTGGCGTAGCCGAGTAAGTCGGCGAGGGTGAGTTTGGTCTGATTCTCGAAGAGCGTGTCGTGCATCTCCCAGAACTTACCTTGCGCCCCAGCCGCCAGCGCCGCTTCATGCGCCAGCAGCGCGTTGGGATTCGACGCTGCGGGAGCGTGTTTGAAGATCACGCGGACGTCTTTGGTCTGTTGGAGCAACCCATCAATGACGCTGGCGGATCGGGCGCAGGGGAAGGATTCGAAGTCGGAGAAGACCAGGATCGTGATGAGAGCCTTGCCGGAGCCTCGGAGGTTGGCGACTGGCTGATTGGCTTGCGGCGTGGCGATCTGCGGCGCGGCGAGGAACAGCAGTGCGGCTAAAGGGGAATAGAGATATGATCGCATTAGGTCCGGCTTTGTCAAAGAGAGTTGTCGCGGATCAGATTACGTCCCGTCTGTTTGAATGTATAAGGGCCGCGATGGAAATGGGTTCTCCTGAAGGGTACAATGCCGAGACCGGCTTATCGGAGCCGGCTCAGAAACCTCAAACAGGAGAACCCCATGAACGTCAACCACTATATCGGATTCGATGTCCACAAGAAAAGCGTCAGCTACTGCGTGAAGACCGCCGACGGGACGATCGTCGAGGAGGGCAAGCTGCGGGCGACGCACGACGTGCTGCGCCAGTGGGCCGGCGAGCGGTCGGAGCCGTGGCGCGGGGCGATGGAAGCGACGCTGTTCAGCGGTTGGATCTACGACACGCTGCGACCGTTTGCGGCCGAGCTGCAGATGGGGCACCCGGCGCTGATGAAAGCCATCGCCGCCTCCAAGAAGAAGAACGACAAGCTGGACGCGCGGAAAATCGCCGACATGGTGCGCTGCGACTTACTGCCGGCGTGCTACGTGGCGCCGGTGGAGATCCGCGAACTGCGGCGGATGCTACGTTATCGCAACCTGGTGGTCGGCCAGGCAACTCGCATGAAGAACAAGATGAGCGGGCTGTTGATGGAGGTGGGCGCGGAGTACAACAAGCAACGGCTGCACGGGAAGCAATACTTCACGGAGTTGCTGGAGACGGTGGCGGAGGTGCCGGACTCGGTAAAAGACCTGCTGCGGCTCAGTCGTGGTGCGATGGAGATGTTCGAGACGACGCAGCAGCAGTTGCTGGCGCGGCTGCGAAAGGACTCACTGTTGGCCAAGCGAGTGATCCTTCTCGAGAGCATTCGGGGCGTGGGCGAAGTGACGGCGCTGACCTGGGCCCTGGAAGTGGGCGACCCGCACCGATTCTCTTCCTTGGCGCACGCGGTGAGTTACTGCGGACTAACTTCGGCGCTGGTCAGTTCGGCCGACAAACAACAGCGGTGGCCGCTCTCGAAACAGCGCAATGCGCACTTACAGACGGTATTAGTCGAAGCGGCCAAACTGGCGCCGCGGTGGAACCCGCAGTTGGCGGCGTTACACACGCGGGAGTTGGAACGGGGAAATCGCAACCGGGCGACCCTGGCGGTAGCGCGCAAGCTGGTGGCGTATCTGTTGGCGGTGGACAAATCCGGCCAGCCGTTCGAGGTGCGCAGTGCACCGACGGCCGAAACGGAGGCTCAGGCAGTGGCGTAAGAAAAAGCTCAAAGCTCACCAGCGGGAAAGGTTGTTTTCCCACCCAAGCCGCCCGTCGGGAAATCTCCGATAGCAGAACGGTCCTCGCGGTCAAGGGTTCGCTCCGCCGCGCCAAAAACCGGCGCGCCCTTGACCCCTCCGGGCCGTTCCGCCGGAGCACCAGTCGCGACGGGCGGCTCCGGCGGGAAAACAACAACACCCTGCCGTGTGCAGCCCAACTACGATTTGCCAGCGATCCACCGGCCGTTCCTCGCCGTACAGGGGACTGCAACAAGGAGCCTTGCCTCCTCATGTGCCACACCGTCTGTTTCGAGGCCGGCCGGTTCACTCAAACTCAATCTTCGTGGACGGCTTCGCGCTGTTCCCGCAAATGGATGTCTGGTCACGCTGACGCTGATGCGTTGACCCAATTCGCAACGGATCGAAAACGGCAAATCGTTCAGCAGCTCGTCGGACCTACTGCGGCGCTTCAGGAAACACTTCCGAGTGCAGGGGAAGTTCTGTTTTCCCTTGACAAGCCCTTATCATGGTTTCCCCGGGTTTCCCAATTGTTCGGTGACTCCCGTGCGGTTGCCTACCGTGCCGTCGAGCGTGTAAGTGTAGTTAGCCGCAGCGTTGCTCAGCCCAGTTACGCGGTTCTGTGTGTCGTACGTGAAGGTGCTCTGCAACCCGTTTGGATACGCGACCGTCGCCAGGTTGCTCGCCGGGTCGTAGCTGTACGCGGTCGTATTCTGGCCCACTGGTAGACGACTATCCACTACCGTCTCCAGCCGGTTCAAGCTGTCATAGGTATACGCCACCGATACGCCATTCGTGTTCGAGGACGCCATCGATGCCACATTGCCCGCTAAATCATAAGTGTACGTCAGCGTGCCCTGCGGCGTCTGCTTCGCGATCAGCCGATTCGCGTTGTTGCGGAAATCGTAGGTGTAGGTGGTGGACCGTTGAGACAAGACGGGCTCCCGGAAAAATCAGCGCAGTTCAGGCTGTCCCGCTTTTCCCATTTCCCCCTTTTCCCTGTTCTCAAGGCTCCAGGTTCTGTCCCCCGGGTTTCCCGGCGTCATCCGGCCCTGAGGTTTCTGCCCCCGCCGGAACTCGTCGGCATTGTTGGGTTATCTTGTCTAACGCCCAGCGTGCCTCATGTGCAACGGTCCCGTAGTTGGGGATTTCGGTCTGATCGTCAAGATATCGCGCCACTGCCTCGCTGGCCTGCGGATCAGCCAGTGTACCAAGGCTATAGAGCGCCCAGAAGCGTTCACCTGCGGAGCCTTGTTTCAGAGCACATAATAGAGCATCCAGCACTGGCGGTGAGCGAAACTCGCTGAGTGCCTCAATTGCGTGCTCGCGGACCGATCGGTCGCCATCTTGGGTCATCACTTCCAATAGAACGCTCTGAACGTTAGCGTTATTGGGATACGCGGCAAGCGTCCATGCGAAGACTGCGCGTCTTGACGGATCGTTGCAAGAGTATGTCCGGGCGATGAGATCTGGGATTGCCCACTCGGTCCCGACGTTTCTTATAGACTTGAGTGTTTCGATGCACAGCATGCGATCATTCGAGTCGAGTAGGTCGCGTAGTATGTCCACGCGTCCTTCCTCCATGGCCATCAGGGCAGTTATTGCGTCCAAGCGAGAATCGGTCACCGCTGCGCTATCGCGGGCAAGCGCCTCGACATCACCAACCTCCCGTTTCCCTTGTCCGGCAAGTCGTTCTAAAGCCTCGCGCACGGTCTCTAATTCCCGTAGTCGCGCAGGAATCCCGCCCTCAATCGATACATCGCGCCGTGTCACTATTCTTCACCTCTTCTCACAATCCTCACACTTGCAGTGGCGACTGTGCGTCCCACGAGGGGATAGTGCCGAAGCATTCTTCTTGGCATCTTTGCACGCCGCGTCCTCAGTATTGCCTGCGCCTCCGGCCAGAGGTCCCCAGGTGACACCCCCATTCCCACTGAAATCCTTTACTTGGCACCGCGCGTTGCAGGTCCATTTTCCCGTGGAGCACCCGGCAGCCATCAGCAGGGGGGACAACGGTTGATCCCACATGGGGCCAAACGTTGGCGCCCCGGCGGCTGCCGTCGCAACCGCCATCCAGTTGAACTCCGTCTCCCATATGCAATCGATCATTACGGCTGTGGCCGTGACGAGCGTCGCCTTCGTAGCGTTTATGAGGACTTGGTCCACATCTACAAGGAATCCCCAGTCCATGACAGCACCGTGGCCAGTCGGATCTCTCCGGTTGACTGGGTCCCCGGCTGCGTAGAGATACCTGTGAAAGGTCGTCGGATCCAGAAGTTCTGCGTCGCGCGAATCCCGCGTGAGGAAACGGCCCGCAACGGGATTGAAGTACCTCGCCCTGAGATAGTAAGACCCCAGGTCCGAGTCGTACTCCTCGCCGCGGTACAGGTGCGCGTTCGGTGTCGAGCCGGTGGTGTTGACTTCGTTGCCCCAGGTGTTGTAATCGTAGGTGTCGGTCACCGTGCCGGTGGCGTCGGTCAGCAGGCGGACACTGCCTCCGCCATCATAGCCGTAGAAGCTTGGGGTCCAGGCGCTGCTGAGTTGTTGGTTCTGGCTGATGCGCTGGAGGCCGTAAGTGTACTGTCTCGTGACTGCGCCACCGGTGACTTCTTCGACCACTTGCGCGTAGCCGGTGGGGTTCAGGTCATCGACTAGGTAGCGGGTCGTGACGCCGTTGGCGGTCTTCGCGACACGGTTGCCATCGGCGTCGTATTGGATGGTCACGGCGACGGTCCCCTCGGTCATGCTCTCCAGGCGGTTTTCGAAATCGTACGCGAAGGTCTTGCCACCGCTGGTTAGTGTGTTGCCGTTGGCGTCGTAGGTTTCGGTGTTGAGGCGGTCGTCGGGATCGTAGGTGAAGCTGCCGGTTCCGATGCCGGCGATGGAACTGGTTTGCGACTGGCGGTTGCCGACCGGGTCGAGGCCGTACCCGACCGAGCCGTTGATCGAATGCGGATCCAGGCTGATGGTTTCGTTGGTCAGCCGATAGATGCCGTCGTAACTCCAGTTCAGCGTGCGGCCGCTGGACTCGACGGCGCCCGTGCGGTTGCCGGTCGGACTTAGCGTGTAACCATAACTCGCCTTCGCCGCGTTCATCGCAGTTAGGCGGTTGAGTGTGTCGTAAGTGAACTGGCTCTGCAAACCGTTTGGATACGCGACCGTCGCCAGGTTGCTGGCGGGGTCGTAGCTGTACGTCGTCGTGTTCTGGCCCACTGGTAAACGATTATCAACTACGGTTGCCAGGCGGTTCAAGCTGTCATAAGTATACGCGACCGAGACGCCGTTTGCATTCGACGAGGTCATCGACACAACGTTGCCGGCTGCGTCGTAGGTGTATGTCAGCGTGCCTTCGGGCGTGGCTTTCGTCTGCAGGCGGTCCTGCGCGTCATACGTGTAGATGGTGGTGCCGCTGGCGTCCGTCATGGTGGCCCGCTTACCCGTCGCGGTGTAGGTGAAGCTTTCGGGGGTGTCGGTCAGGGTCGGGTCAGGCGTCCGGCTGAGCAGCCGGTTCAGCGTGTCATAGGTGTACGTAGTGGTTTTGCCGTTGTAATCGGTGAGCGTTTGCAGGTTGCCGGCGGCATCGTAGGTTCGCGTCTGCTGCTGGCCGGCCGGCATGGCTTCCAGGTTCAACTGATTCAGGAAGTCGAAGCCGTTGAGCGTGGTGTGGCTGTTGGCATCGGTCAGGTTGGTCAGGTTGCCATCGGCATCGTATTGGTAGGCGGTCGTGTTCTGCGGATTCGGGCTGGCGG
This sequence comes from Bryobacterales bacterium, assembly GCA_963761855.1. Lineage (GTDB taxonomy): Bacteria > Acidobacteriota > Terriglobia > Bryobacterales > Bryobacteraceae > Bog-375. The sequence continues at coordinate 6,631 of CAVXJY010000038.1, forward strand.
TCTGGATGACGCTGCGGAGCTGATTCGAGTAATCGTACGTATAGTTGACGGTGTTGTTGGCCTGATCGGTGACGCCGGTCAGGTTGCCGGGACCATCGTAGCTGTACTCGGTGGTCGTCTTGTCGTCGTAGGTTGTCGTCGTCAACCGGCGGCGCGCGTCGTACTGCTGCTTGGTTACGTGACCCTTGGGATCGGTGATCTGGATCTGGTTGCCTGCGTCGTCATAGGCGTATTGGGTGGTGTTGTTTTGCGCATCCACTGTGCTCATCAGACGGCCGGCAGGGTCGTAGTTGTAGTGCCAAGTGTTCTGGTTCGGGTCTGTCGAAGTAGCCTTACGTCCATCGTTGTAATAGGTGTAGCTGGTGGTAGCGGCTTGCGGCGTGCCGTAGGCGGTGGTCGTCGAGGTCCTGTTCGTCCCGCGGCCTTTCGGATCGAGGATCAACCCCGCTGCCACACGCGCCCTCAACGGTCAGCAGCGGCTCTCCGCGGGCGCTCGCGGAGAGGGTACGCTCCGTTTTGTCAGGTCACGCCCTTGTCGGTGTTTTGGGGTTTCGTAGCCCGTCCCCAAAAGACTCAGAAAAATCGCTCAGTTCAGGCTGACCCGTTTTTCCCAAAAGACTCAGAAAAATCGCTCAGTTCAGGCTGACCCGTTTTTCCCGACCCGTTACCATGCCCATTGGAAACTCGGTGACAGATCTGCGGCACTTTTCGTGACGGATCAGGTGCACGTGGTTCGACATGAGGCAGCAGCCGAGCAGAGAGAGGCGATGGAGCCGGCAGTAATGCCGAAGCAGTTCCAGATAAACGAAGCGGCCGGCGTCGGATTCCAGGATGAAGCGGCGTGCATTGCCGCGCTGAGTGACGTGATAGGATGTATCAACCGCGACAACGCGGGCCAATCGAGCCATCGGTGAGATCGTACATCGAGCGAAGAGAGTTTCTCGGAAAACGTCCCCGTATCCCCCTCAGAAGGTGGATGGGGCGGATCGAGGGTGACAGGGCCCAATTCGTAGCATATGGGGCCGCGAGCCCTGCGCTGGAGCAATGAATATGCTCTCGATCATCAAGGATAACCCTGGCGCTAGAGATATTCACATGCACTCGCGGCTCCGGTGGCCGGTCTTCACAACGGCTGCGGTTGCCGGCCTGATCGCACCAGCCACAGCGGCGCCGGCGGAAAGAATGCTGTACGAGCGCTCGTCGCGGGATGTCTACGACGCCGCTGTTGTGGTCGGGCCTCGAGAATTCGTGACGGAGTCGCTGCTTTCAACGTTCAAGGCGTTTTGCGCGACTCAGTGCACGCATCGGAAGCTCGCGCGCCTCAGAGTTTCGACTAATGAGCACGACCTCCAAGTCACCGGCAATGTCAGCCTGCCGGACATGCTACCCGGGGGAATACCGGACCTGCTGTCACTCAACCCGGGTTACCTCGGCACGGTAATCGGGACACCGGATATTGCTCAGGTTCTCTGCTTGGGTGGCGAGGCGACGGCTCTTGTGCGACGAGGCGACCATATTGCCAGCTACCAGATCTCGGGGAACCACGACTCTCGCGAACTGAGTGCGAGCGGGTTAAATCTGACCGTTGTTGGGTTCAGTTTTCAGGTCGGCCCAGTTTCCTCTTCCGGCGGTGAGCGGAGCGCCTCCCCGGGATTTTTGTGGGTATTCGCCAGAGCGAAGGACCTCCCGTCGGCGGAAGAGGCTGCCGCGGTCCGCCGTGACCTCGAGAGCCGCATCGGCGTGCGCAGTTTTCTCACCCTGCGCACCGACCCCTTCTTTTTTGACTACGGCGGCCCAATCACCGACGTATTCGAAACCCCGCCTGCCGAAGTTTCCGTCGCCGAGTTTCTGACCAGACCGTTCATAGCGTGCTGGCCGACAGACAGCCGCGACGGGCCGGGCGGTTGCCAACTGCGGAAGACGCACACTAGGCTGCGGCCCAAGAACCAGTGACACAATGCGGGAGAACCGGAACAGAACGCGCTAAAGCGCCTCAAAGGAGATTGCCTCACCCTCATGGGTGCCGACGCGATAGACACTATGGATGATGCAACCTCGCAAGTCGGCCTTATTCCGGACTCCCGCTCAGCCTCCGGTTTTGCACCCAATGCAATTGCTGCGGCAACTGACACCGATACGCAGACCGTAACGATCAACCTCATTGGTGGTTTCATTGCCCCGACTCAGACCATCGACGCGGCTGCCTTGGACATTTTTGCAATCGTATGGCTATATCTCGATATGGTAGGGATATGACCACAGGGGCCCTTCTTTTGTTGACGATTGGGTGTCTGTTCTGGCGTCCCGGCGGCCTCGCGGCCCAACCGGTGGCACGGGCCCGCGCCGACGCAGGCGGCGAGGACTCACAGTTCGCTCGGTCGCCGGACGGAAAGACGGTCGTGTTCGTTCGCGAAATCCAAAAGGAAGCGCCGAATCCGGAGACTGTTACTCCGGGGTCGAACAAGACACAACTGTGGCTTGTTGGAACAGAGCCGGGCGCCGAGGCGAGGCTTATAGTCGATTGCCCGATCGAGGTTGACGGGAGGCGATACTTCTCGTACGGCACTCCTCAATGGTCGCCCGACGAGCTCGCCATATACTTTTCCATAAGTTATTCAGTCGTAACGCCTGCGATCGTGCGCTTGGGTCTCCGCGACCAGCGCATCTCCTTCATCGCGCCCGCCCTAGCTTTTCACGTGATCCAGACCGGCAAGTACAAGGGCGACATCGCGGTCCTGCAACGCAGGCTTACGGCAAATCCCCCAGGGCACCATGAGTGGTTCTGGCTGCTAGGGCCAGACGGATCCACGATAGATCTGATAGGCCGGTCAAAGAGCGATCTCGCCAAGTTTGAGGAGACTTACAGGGAGGGAATGGGGCTGGCGCCTTCACTGCCGTGAGAGCCAGGCAGAGGAAAGTTTTGAGACGAGCCGAGATCACACGCGAAGTGACGGCATCTGATAGTTCCGATTGCCAGGGGAGACAGGAACCGGTTCCTCGCAGCCCCGGCGCAATCGCCGGCAATTATGTTCTGAAATCGATTGGGAAGTATGGGTACGGACCTATCCCGCCGCATCCCTCGCGTCACATATGCGACATCACTCGCTGCGCGACGGCTTTGGATAGAGCGATCTTCTCCGGCGTGGACTTCCCCAGGAACATCGCGACCACGAAGAGATCGCGCTTATACTGCACCGCAAGATTGAATCCAAAAAAGATCGCGTTGGAGCCCACGCCCGATACCGTCTGAGCGCCCGGGAAATCCTTCCGTGCCTGGGCCGCGTATCCGTCGAATCCGCTGGCGCCTCCGGCATGCATGGTGATGGCAACAGACTGGAACCCATGGCCGAAATGGCAGGCATCGGTTGGGCTGCGCTTCAAAGTCGTTCCCACGGCGGCGGAGACTTCAGCTTCCGTCAGCGCGGAGCAGATGTCGGCGGCGCGCGCAGCCGGCGCGCCCAACACGGGGATGGAAAGAAGCAGGGCCGCAAGCCACGGCCGACGAGACTTCATGTGTGCGATTATACAAAGCGCCTGTTTCAATTCCGTTAAAGCGTTGCGAGAAAAGGGGTCCGCCTGAACCGCCCCACCGCGGATTACTGGTGGCTTTACGAGAAACGGGCGCTTCGCGCCGGCTGGGGAAAGGGGGTCAGCCTATTTGCGGCGGAACAGCCGGCGGAAGTGGTCACGCCGGTAACGCGCTATAGAATGCCTCCCGCTCCGGGGCGCGACGAGTTCGCGCTATGTGCTGATCAGCACATCAGGGGCTGCCAATCCGCGAAATGCATCGCGGCGCGAAAACGAGGGCGCGAAGGCGGCGCAAATTAAGCGGGCTTAATGGCTTACCCGCAATGACTCGAAAGAACCAATAACCGTGAAACGCCTCCGGACGTCATAATAAGTGAGGCCAGGAATGCAGGCCGGCGGCGGCGCCGCAGGTGAGCACTTCGTGGCAAACAGGTGAGCGAAATGAAACGCTACTGGGTGCAAGCGTGGTTTCGGCGAGGCGTAGCGGTGGCCTGTGTTTTGGCCATGGCGGGCATTGGAGCAGTTGTGCTGGCACAGGGGCCCGCAGCTCCACCTCCGGGCCAACCCCAGGCGCCTCCTCCTGCTGGCCAGGCCCAGGCGGCGCCTTTGGCCCCGCAGCAACTGGACGACCTGGTGGCGCCTGTTGCGCTGTATCCGGATCCGTTGCTGGGAGAGGTGCTGGCTGCCTGCACATACCCGGTGGAACTGGTTGAGGCGGAACAGTGGCTGCAGGCCAACAGCAACCTGCACGGCCAGCAGTTGATGGATGCCGCGCGGCAACAGAATTGGGATCCCAGCGTGCAAGCGCTGGTATCCATGCCGGACGTGCTGGCGAGGCTCACCCAGAATGTCCAGTGGACTACGGATCTGGGCAATGCCTTTCTGGCGCAGCAGGCCGATGTGATGCATGCCGTGCAGCAGATGCGGGCGCGGGCCGAAGCGAACGGCAAACTACGCACCACTCCGCAGGAAACGGTGACCAACCAGAACCAGGGCGATCAGTCGGCAATCGAAATTGAGCCGGCCAATCCCCAGGTGATCTACGTTCCCACCTATGACCCCGAATATATTTGGGGACCTCCGGCCTGGGGATACTATCCGCCCCTCTATTATCCCGACTACGGATATTGGTTCGGACCTGGAATCAATATCGGATTGTGTTTCGGCGGTTGGGGTGGATGGGGTTTCGGCTTGGGTTGGGGCTGGGGGATGAACTGGTTCGGCGGCGGTCTATTCGTCAACGCCGGCTTTTTCAACCACTATGGTTTCCACGGTTACGGTTTTGGCGGCGGATTTGGAGGGAGAACGGCTTGGATGCACGATCCCGCCCATCGAATGGGAGTAGGCTATCCGAACAGCCGGCTCAACAGCCGGTACGGCGGAGCTTCGCAAGCGTCGCGCCTGGCCGCCGGGCGGTCGGGAAACTGGCGCGGTTACAGCGGGGGCAACATCGGGAATCGGGGCTCGTTCCGGGGCGCCACATCCGGCGCACGAGGCTTTCAGGGAGGCTCTTCGAGCTGGCAGCACTTCCAAGGTGCGCAAGGTAATCGGGGCTCCGCCCAGAGCTATCGCGGCTCGGCGCAAAGCTATCGGGGCTCGGCGCAGAGCTATCGGGGCTCCGCCCAAAGCTATCGCGGCTCCGCCCAAAGCTATCGCGGCTCCGCCCAAAGCTATCGCGGCTCGGCCCAAAGCTATCGGGGTTCGGCGCAGAGTTATCGGGGCTCGGCGCCTCGTATGTCCGCTCCCAGCTACCGTGGCGGTGGCGCCGCTCGAAGCTTCGGCGGTGGTGGTGCTCGCAGCTTCGGTGGCGGTGGCTTCCATGGCGGCGGTGGCGGTGGCGGCGGCTTCCACGGCGGTGGCGGCCACGGTGGCAGAAGGTAGTTGCCCAGGCAGTTTCACTCCCCAGCAGGCCGTAAGAGCTCCGGCTAGGACGGCCGGCTGGGGAGATTCCTTTTCCAGCGCGAATTCTGTGAATGAGCCGGCGGCAAAGGGCTGCTGCCGCAAGATTACTTTCTGGCCTTACTTCTTCTCGTTTTTGTGTAAGACAGTCAGGTTATCAGTGACGGAAAATACATTCGGCACTGAATTGGCACGCGTCCTTATGAGTGTGTCATCCAATTGATTGTCCACCACGCCTTCGAGCGTCACGTGCCCGTTGTCCACGATGATATGAATCGGCGGCAAGGCCTGGTACCCATACCGCATTCCGATCGTTGGATCACCGTAGATTATGCGAGCCTCGGCCCGGCGTATCTGCCAATCCATCAGATTTAGCGGAAGGACTTTGATCTGGTTGATCACGCTCTTCACACCGGGGATGTTCTTAACCGCGTTTTCGGCGTCGGATTTAATGTTCCACGGATTCTCTGGAGGGCATGCTCCCATCAGCGTAACCACGCCGTCGTTCAACTGAAAGGCGAGATCGTCAAAAACCGTATAGTACGGCAACATCAAAAGGTTATGGCGGATCTGTCGCGCCAATTGCGATTCATTTTGGGGTCCCGACGTGAAGACATCGTTGTGTGGCTGTTTCTGTTGGTTCGGTTGATCGGCTAGCCCTGATGTCACGAACAACAGGCTCGTAATTACAAGTGTAGGCAGCTTTTGCATCGCCATTCCTCCTATCGAATGAGATGCGAGAGCTGCTAGCGGGTTTCACGCGGCCGGAACAGATTCGTGTCTTCAGACCCCGTGGGGTCGAGGGGGCCTTTGTTCGCTCGGCAGCTCTATTCGGGGCTAAAGAAGCTGAGCGCATTATCACCCTGTTTCACCACGCGGGTGCGGCGGAGGGGGCCGAAGGCTTCGGGCAGAGCCAGGCGGATGGAATGCTGCGCGATGACGAGCGGGGGCGGGGCGGCCGCTAACAGATGGAGCGCGGCGGTCAATTCGCGCTCAAGGGTATACGGTGGGTCCAGAAACACGATGGCGGCGGAAAAGCGCCTGATCGACAACAGCGCGGGTCCGGCGATTACCGAAGCGCGCGCCTCGAGGTCCAGCGAGGCCAGATTCTGCCGCAGCACATCGAGGGCGGCGCGGCTGCGTTCCAGGAACCAGGCGTGAATGGCGCCGCGGCTAAGCGCTTCGATGCCGACTGCGCCGGTTCCGGCATAGCCATCCAGGAACGTGGCGCCTCGAATGCGCGGCGCCAGAATATCGAAGAGCGTTTCGCGCAGGCGATCGGACGTGGGGCGCGTCGAATCGCCGGGAATGACGGCGATCCGGCGCGAACGGAGGTCTCCGGCGATGACGCGCATCAGCCGGCTGCCTCTGAGGTGCGTGGATAAAAAGAACCGGCGGCAAAGACCGCCGGCGCTACCAGGGCTGAAGCCGTACCTCGATATACAGCTCCGGAATCGTGTTGCGAATCCGCGATGACGCGCATCAGCCCACCGTCACCAGGCCGTACCGGCGCTGCCAGTGGTCGCGGATGTAAGCTACGGCGCGGCGGAGGTCTTCTTCCGACGGCGGGTGGGCGACGAAATCGACCGCCTCGCGCCGCGCGATTTCCAGAATCTCCGCGTCGCGCAGAATATTGGCCACCCGCAATGCGGGCAGCCCGGATTGTTTGGTGCCGAAGAATTCGCCTGGGCCCCGCAGCTTCAGGTCGATTTCCGATATGTGGAAGCCATCGGTGGAATCGACCAGCGTGCGTATCCGTTCGCGCGCGGCATCGTTCATCTTCTCCGTCACCAGAATGCAGTAGCTCTGCGCCGCGCCGCGGCCGACGCGCCCGCGAAGCTGGTGAAGCTGCGCCAACCCGAAACGCTCGGCCTGCTCCACCACCATGGCGCTGGCGTTGGGCACATCCATGCCGACTTCGATCACCGTGGTCGATACCAGAATCTGGATGCTGCCCTGCTTGAAGCGCTGCATCACGTCTTCCTTTTCGTCACCGCTCAGGCGGCCGTGCATCAGGCCCACGGCGAGATCGGGGTAGACCTCGCGCGAGAGATGCTCATACATCTTCTGCGCCGCCTTCATGGCCTGGGTCTCCGATTCTTCGATCACGGGATAAACCACGTAAGCCTGGCGGCCTTCGCCGACCTGGCGCTTGAGAAAGCTGTAGACCCGCTCGATGCTGTCGGCGGTCGCGTGTTTGGTGATAATGGGCTTGCGGCCAGGCGGCATCTCATCGATCACCGAGACATCCAGGTCGCCGTAGAGCGTCATGGCGAGCGTGCGCGGAATCGGCGTGGCGGTCATCACCAGCACATCCGGCTGCGCGCCTTTTTGCACCAGCTTGAGCCTTTGCAGCACGCCGAAACGGTGTTGCTCATCGATAATGGCGAGACCCAGGCGGTGGAATTCCACGTCTTTTTCGAGCAACGCATGCGTACCCACCACCACCTGCGCCAGGCCGGCGGAGACCAGTTGCTTCAACTTATCCTTTTCGCGGCTGGTGAACGATCCGGTGAGCAGCGCAGTCAGATAACCCAGCGGGGAAAGAATCTGACGAAGGTAAAACGCGTGCTGCGCGGCGAGGATTTCGGTGGGCGCCAGCACGGCCACCTGGTAGCCGTTCTCGATGGCGATGACGGCGGCTTCGGCCGCTACGATGGTTTTGCCGCTGCCGACATCGCCTTGCAGCAGGCGGTTCATGGGATGGGGCTGGCGCATGTCGGCGGCGATCTCCGCGATCACACGCTTCTGCGCGCCGGTGGGCTTGAACGGCAGCATTCGCTTGACGCGCTCGCGCACGCGTTCGCCGATCTCGAATGCGATGCCGGTGACGGTGCGCGATTTGGTGCGCTTCAGCGCCACGCCGCACTCCAGCCAGAAGAACTCCTCGAAGATCAGCCGGAACTGCGCGGGTGAGCGAAAGGCGTTGAGCAGGCGCAGGTCGGAATCCGGCGGCGGGAAGTGGACGTCGCGGATGGCGGTGGAGCGGCCGGGCAGCTTGAAGCGGGCGCGCAGGTGCTCGGGCAGCGGGTCGTCGAGGGACGGGAGCGCTTCGAGAATACGGTGGGTGAAGATGCGCAACTGCCGGGTGGTGAGCTTGGAAACCGCTTCGTATATCGGCACCACGCGGCCTACGTGGAGCGCCGCATCGCCTTCGTCGTCTCCGGACAGGATTTCAAATTCCGGGTGCAACATGGTGAGCTGGCCGGAGTAAGTGTCGAACTCCACTTTGCCGAACAGCGCCACCTTCATGCCTTCGCCCAGCACCTTCGCCAGGTAGCCGCCGTGAAACCATTTGCCCACCAGGATGGCGCGAGAGGAATCGCTGAAACGGGCCTCGAACATCCCCAGGTTATGGCGGCGGAAGCCGGAAAGTTTGGCCGAACTGACGCCGGCGATCACGGTGGCCATCTCGCCCGGCGCCAGTTGGGCGATAGTTTTCATGTTGCTGCGGTCTTCGTAACGGAAGGGCACGTAGCCGAGCAGGTCCTCGACAGTGGCGAGGCCCTTGGCTTCGAGCATCGCGGCGCGCACCGGACCGATGCCCTTGACGTAGGTGAGGGAGGTAGTGAGATCCATGCGGGTCTCGAACACAAGTGTACAATGCCGCGGGCGGGAGGCCGTCGCCGGGGGGCGTCCCGTGGGGCGAATTCGCCCCACATTTTTGACTTAAGTGGTTGATTCCATTGCGACGACCTCTCAAAATATGGGGTGAATCCGCCCCACGGGGCGTGTTTTTTGGACCCCGAGAGCGAGGATTGCCTCCGATTTGATTGTCGCGCGTGAGGGATTCGAACGGGTATGCGAAACCGGTGTGGTGGAGGGTAAGTTATTGGTCAGCCTGAAGTGAATAAAACTGTACGGGCGGTGACGGTACGAAAGCGGGTTAGAACTCCCGGCTGAATACGGACAGAATCGCTGTGCCGGTGGGAATCTATTTGGCACAATTGACATATGCCTGCCGGCAGGAGGAGGCACATATGCCAGTCGTTTCGGTTACGCGCCTTCGCGTGCGGTCGTGGTTCTATTTCTCCGTGTTTGTGATTCAGGCGCTGCGGATTGCGCGGCAAGCTGCGAGGGCGGACGGCAACCTCGCAGTTAAGCTGCTGCGCGATCGGCGGAATGCGTTCTGGACCAGCACGAGTTGGTCGTCCGAGGGCTCGATGAAGGCATTCATGCAGGCCAAACCCCATGGGCCGACAATGCGGAGCCTGCTTGAGTGGTGTGACGAAGCCGCTCTGGTTCACTGGACGCAAGCTGACGCAGAACTTCCTCCGTGGGAGGAGGCGCACAAACGAATGCAGCAGGAGGGGCGGCGGTCAAAGGTGAACCACCCGTCGGCCGCCCATACGGCATACGCGATCGAACCCCCGGCACCACGCCCAAGAAGCGAACTGCGTTTTAAGTAATGCAAGTGGCTCTTGAGCGATTCCTTATGAGTCGTAGCCGGGGCCATGAGGCGACCCGCACTCTTTCCACAGCTTTTCCCAATTCCAGATGCCGCTTGTCACCTGGGTCGGCAACGCGAATCCGAGCTGATGCGCGAGCATGCAGACCTGGCCGCGATGGTGGGCTTCGTGAGAGAGCATATAGCACAGCATTTCCAGTCCAACCGGCCAAGGCCGAGCCCAGCCGTCGCGGTGAAACTTCTCGACGCGGCCCCCGCAACCGCCAAGCGCTTCGGCCAGCATCTCCGCGCAGCGAGAGGCGCTCTCGGCCAATCCCGCCCGGGCCTGCTGCGGCGTGCAGCGCGCGCGATTGAGCTGCGGTGGAACCTTCAGGTGCGGCGCTGTAAGCCTGACCCACTTGCAGCGGACATTGTGCATGTGGGTGAAGATCGCCGCAATGGTGCGGGCCTTGCCGGGCGTCTTGGCGCTCCAGGCGGCAGGCTCAAGATGCCGGATAAGAATCTGGTTCATGCGGTCGTTGGCGGCAAAGATCTTGACTGCGGCTCCGCCGAGTTGAGTGTGGACCTTGGATTGACGCGCGGCCACGGCTGCCTACTCCATGACCTATAGTAGTGTCCCCTTTTTCCCCAAAAAGCAATGGTGAACGCGCCGGGTGGTTTCACGAGTCCTGGCGTAGCTTTTTCGGGGTTCGTGGCAGGCTTGCGGTACTCGCCTGGCTGCCAACCCCCAAGATCCCCCCGGCTAGTTGGGGCGGCTCACGCGGCGGGCTGGTCTCGGGC
>CAVXJY010000039.1:0-7966 GCA_963761855.1 Bryobacterales bacterium
GCCGAGGATGGCCGGATGCGGCATTTTGACTTGAATCTTCTTTTGGCCCATCGCCGGAGAAATCGCGATGAGCAGTAGTAGCAGGGCGGGGAAAGAACGGCGACAGCGACGGCCCATTGCGAGTCTCCTTGAGAACAAGGGTTTCAGGTCCCTGATATCCCTGATGCCAATGATGGACTAACAGGGGTACCAGGTCTTAATAGCAACTTAGCCGATGGTACCTGAATAGCCACGGCAGTACCAGGCGAACGGCTCCTGAGGGTGAGAGTCTTCCCCGAGTTAAGGCACTACTACGGTCTGCAAACCAACGTATTTGGGTTCCAACCCCGTCCATTTCGGTGGCTGCGCGCTGGTGTGTTGGTGGGTGCGGCGTTTTGCAGCAATCTTTGGGCGCAAGCGCCTTATTACACCGCAGCCGGCATCGTGAACGCCTCCGACTACTCGCCGGGGCCATTCGCGCCGAGTTCCGTGCTCTCGTTATTCGGCGCCAACCTCGCCTGGACTACCGAGGCAGTGAACCCCGCGACTCTGGCATCCGGCATGCTGCCGAATCAACTGGCGGCGACTATCGTTCTTGTGGACAACGTGCCGGTGCCGTTACTCTATGCCTCTCCCACGCAGATCAATTTTCTGGTGCCCTCCGAGCAAATCCCGGGCGATGTCGCCCTCATAGTGGTGCGCCAAGGCGTAAACGGCCCAGCGGTGACGATCACGCTGGTCGACGCCGCGCCAGCGCTGTTCGTGATGGACGGTGGCTTCGCGATCGCGCAAGACTGGAACACGAACTATACGCTGATGACGTCCGAGGTTCCGGCCCATGCAGGCGACATAGTGGTGCTGTATGCCACTGGCCTGGGCCACACGAATCCGCCGTGGGCGTCGGGAGTGGTGGCGCAATCCGCCGCCTACATCACATCTTTGGCCAGCCTCGAGGTGCTGCTGAACGGCACTGCCATCGATCCCAAACTGGTTCTCTATGCCGGCGTCACCCCAGAATACTGCGGCTTGTACCAGATCAACTTCACCATCCCGGCGAACGCCGGCGCGGACCCGGAGATCCGCGTCCAGATCGGAACCGAGATCAGCATCCCATCCATTAAGCTGGCAGTGGAATAGACCAAGTGTTGCGGGCGCCGCGAGGCGGAGGACGTGAGACACGTACTTCGCCTCACCGCGCCGGCCAAACAACGCGAATTCCCATAACGCATCCGGTGCCGGGGGCGTTTCCTATTTAGGTCAGGCGGCAGCCCCGGTTATCCCAACGACCGAGGGAGGGGGGTGCACGACATCAAAGTGGATACATTTCCGGCGTCAGGCGCGCCGTTAAGCTCTGGAGGAGCGAAAGAAAATGGCCTACGGCGCAAGGCGTCGGGATAGGTCGGCGGTGAGGACAAGCCCCGGAACGGGGCGGAAGAGGCTTTCGCCAACCGGTCTTCCGCCCCGTTGGCTGGGAGCAACCAGATTCCACACGGCTTGCGCCGTGGGCTATTCTCCCTTTATTCTGTTTCGCCCTTCGGGCTGGCGCCGCTGCCTTGCGTACCTATACGCTGAGATGCTAGCGGATTCCCCCGGAATACGAGACTCCACCATTTCCATTTCGCGGACCGAGCGCCGGGTCCGCATCCGCAGGAGCGACACTCTAGAATGAAGATGAGGCTTCAATGTCCTTCTTTCGTCTGATGATGGCCGGTCTTGTGGCGCTGGCAGCGGCGACGGCGCAGCAGCCGGCGATAGGTACTGCTGTGGGCCAGAGCGCACCGGCTGTTTCGGCTGCGGCTGCCCCAGTGGTTCCGGCTGAGACTGCGCCGGCCGCATACACCGTGGCGCCGGGGACCAAGCTCCCGCTGAGCCTGATCAACAGCATCAGCACGAAGCGCTCCGCGGTGGGCGACACGGTCTATCTGGAGACGGCATTCCCGGTCCTGGCAGGCGGCAAGATTGTGATTCCGGCGGGTAGCTACGTTACCGGCACAGTGACGGAAATCAAGCGGCCCGGCCGGATAAAGGGCCTGGGGGAACTTTACATCCGCTTCGATTCGCTGACATTGCCCAACGGCGTGACGCGCGATTTTCACGGCCGCCTCAACAACCTGGATGGCGATTCCAAGGGCCGGCTGGACAATGAGGGCAAAGTGGTCAGCGACAGCAATAAGTCGGGAGACGCGGTGACGGTGGAGGAAACCGCGTCCGCCGGCGCCACCGTGGGCGGCATCGTGGGTGCGGTCGCGGGACATCCTGGAATGGGGCTGGGCGTGGGCGCGGCGGCCGGCGCAGCCGCGGGTCTGATTGGCGTGCTGGTTTCGCGCGGCCCCGATGCCATCCTCGAGCGCGGTAGCACCGTGGAGATGGTCATCGACCGGCCCATCACTTATACCGGCAAGGAATTGGAGTTCGGTAATTACCAACCGCCGCACTTTGCCAACCAGGGATCGCCGCCGGAAAACCCCAAGAAAGCCGGCCCGCTCGATCGCCATCCGCTGCCTTTTTGACGACGCCCCGCCAAGGCCGCGGGCGTGCGAACCTCAACTGGAGAGGCGTTTTTCATGGACAAGCGAATTGTGCGATGGCTGATGTGCGGTTGTCTGCTGCTGGCGGTTGAAGCTGGCCGCGCGCGGGCACAGGCGGCCGCTCAGCACCTCGGCATATTTACCGGGGAATCAGGCGCGTAGACTTGTTGCCGGTGCCTCCCGCTCCGACCGTCGTAAAATAATTGCAGTGCCAGAAACAATCACATTGCCGGAAACTTCACAAGACTTCTATCGCATTCAGAAGCTGCCGCCATACGTATTCGCGGTGATCAACGAAATGCGCGCCAAGGCGCGCGCGGCCCAGATCGACGTCATCGATTTGGGGATGGGCAACCCGGATGGAGCCACGCCGCGGGTGGTGGTGAGCAAGCTGGTGGAGGCCGCACGCAACGCGCGCAACCATCGCTACTCGCAATCGCGCGGAATTCCGAGGCTGCGCGAGGAAATCACCAAGCGCTATCTCGGCAACTACGGCGTGGAGCTGGACCCGGAGCGCGAGGCCATCGTCACCATCGGCGCCAAGGATGCGCTGGCGCACCTGCTGTTCGCCACCGTCGGTCCGGGCGATGTGGTGGTGTCGCCGAACCCTGCGTACCCGATTCACCAATACGGCGTGATCATGGCCGAAGGCACCGCCGAAGTGCTGCCGATGCCGGATGCGCCGACGTTCCTGAATGCGCTCGAAGGCTTCTACCGCACGGCGGCGCGCAAGCCGAAGATGCTGTTGATCAGCTTCCCGCACAACCCAACGACGGTGTGCGTGGACCTGGATTTCATGCGCGAGATAGTGCGGATGGCGGCTGCGCACGGCACCATGATCATCCACGATTTCGCGTATGCCGACCTGGGGTTCGACGGTTACCGCCCGCCCAGCATTTTGCAGGTGGAGGGCGCCAAGGAGATCGCGGTCGAAATCTTTTCCATGTCGAAGAGCTACAACATGGCGGGCTGGCGCGTGGGTTATTGCCTGGGCAACCCGAAGATGATCGCGGCGCTGGCGCGGATTAAGAGCTACCTGGATTACGGCGTGTTCCAGCCCATCCAGATCGCGTCCATCATCGCGCTGCGCGAATGCGAGGCGGATACGCGCAAGATTTGCGCCGTGTATCAGAAGCGGCGCGACGTGCTGGTGGCGGGCCTGAAGCGCGCCGGATGGCCGGTGGAGAAGCCGCGCGGCTCCATGTTCCTGTGGGCGCCGCTGCCGGAGCGCTACCGCGAGGCGGGGTCGCTCGAGTTTTCCAAACTGTTGCTCGAAAAAGCGCTGGTGGCGGTTTCGCCGGGCATCGGTTTCGGGCCACTGGGCGAAGGCCACGTGCGCTTCGCATTGGTCGAAAACGAGCAGCGCATCCGCCAGGCCACGCGCGCCATCGGGCAGTTTCTTAAGGGGTAGCGGGGGGCAAGCAAGGGGAAAACAATTTGAGCCACAGATGAACGCAGATGAACACAGATAAAAGCAGACAAAAGCAGCCGAACAGGCATAAGACATGGGCGTCCGAAATGATTTGCTTGTGCTTGGTGGTCGTTGCTATCCGGGCGTTCCAGTGTTCGTTGTGGCGTCGGCGGGCGTTTACGGTCGCGATCGGCGACCAAGACAAGATGCCGTCACCAGCACGTGTGGATTATCTGTGTTCATCTGTGTTCATCTGCGGCTGATATCCTTTCTTTCATGACACAAGCCATTCGGCTCACGCTATCGCTTCGCGCGGCTGGGCGCGCAGGGGGGAAAACAATTTGAGCCACGGATGAACGCAGATGAACACAGATAAAAGCAGACAAAAGCAGCCGAACAGGCATAAGACATGGGGTCCGAAATGATTTGCTTGTGCTTGGTGGTCGTTGCTATCCGGGCGTTCCAGTGTTCGTTGTGGCGTCGGCGGGCGTTTACGGTCGCGATCGGCGACCAAGGCAAGATACCGTCACCGGCACGTGTGGATTATCTGTGTACATCTGCGGCTGATATCCTTTCTTTCATGACACAAGCCATTCGGCTCACGCTATCGCTTCGCGCGGCTGGGCGCGCAGGAGGGAAAACAATTTGAGCCACAGATGAACACAGATAAACACAGATAAAAGCAGACAAAAGCAGCCGAACAGGAATAAGACATGGGCGTCCGAAATGATTTGCTTGTGCTTGGTGGTCGTTGCTATCCTGGCGTTCCAGAGTTCGTTGTGGCGTCGGCGGGCGTTTATGATCGCGATCGACGACCAAGGCAAGATACCGTCACCGGCACGTGTGGATGATCTGTGTTTATCTGTGTTCATCTGTGGCTGATATCCTTTCTTTCATGACACAAGCTATGCGGCTCACTCCATCGCTTCGCGAAAAGGTGTGGGGCAAGACGCGGCTGGAACCGTGGTTTCCTAATTCGGCCAGCCCCATCGGCGAAGCCTGGTACCTTGCCGATCATGAACTCCCGCTGCTGGTGAAGCTGATCTTCACTTCCGACCGGCTGTCGGTGCAGGTGCATCCGGATGACGGCGAAGACGGGCCGCGCGGCAAGACCGAAATGTGGCACATCCTGGAAGCCGAGCCGGGCGCGACCATCGCTATCGGTTTTCGCGAAGCCATCACACGCGCGCGGCTGCTCGAAGCTACGCGCAGCGGCGAGGTGGAGCACCTGCTGAACTGGATGGAGGTGAAACCGGGCGAGACGTACTTCACGCCTGCGCACACGGTTCACGCCATTGGCGCCGGCATCGTGCTCTGCGAAATTCAGCAGAACTCCGACGTGACGTATCGCCTGTGGGATTACGGCCGGCCGCGGCCCATCCACGTGGAGAAGGCGGTGCCTATCGCCGATCTGAGCGTGCATCCAGGAGCGGCGCACCCAGTGCAGGTGGATGAGCACCGCGTTGAACTGGTGCGCGCGCGCCATTTCATCACCGAACTGGTGAGGCTGAGAGCCGGCGGCGCGGAGACGCCGGAGCCGCGCGACTGTCAACTATGGATCGCCATCGAGGGCAGCGGAACCATAGGCGGCAAGGCCTGGCGGCGCGGCGAAGTCTGGCTCCTACCCGAACGAGGGGAGCAGCCGCAGGTGAGGGCCAGCCAGCCGAGCCGGTTTCTCAGAACCTGGGCGCCGTAAGCAGCGAGCGGCGGTTTTCACTCACGGAATCATCGCTGCAACCCTTATCCTTGCGCGTTCGATAGCGGGCTCATTGAAGCAGCGGTGAAGCGCTTCATGCCGGCCGGTTCACTGCCGAACGTAAAACACGACCCGTCAAAGCCGTGCCGCACCGACACGGGCGATTCGCGCGTTTATTTGATCTCCTGGTGAGGCGCTGGCAGCGAGATGGCGAGCGCTGCCTCTTGGCGCGCCCGGCCATGCCTAAGCGGCTTCGCGAGCAAGCGTGACCCGCGCCTCGGGCAGGCGGATGGCGAAGAAGGCGCTATTCTTCTTTCGCCACCACCACCGTGACTTCGGCGATGACGTCCTTGTGGAGCTTCACCGGGACCTTGAATTCGCCGAGCTGCTTGATGGGCTCGTCGAGCTGGATCTTGCGGCGATCGACGATGAAATTCTTGCCGGCCAGCGCGTCGGCCACGTCCTTGGAGGTGACCGAGCCGAATAACTGGTCCTGTTCGCCGGCCTTCTGCAGAATGGTGACGCTGACGCCGGTCAGAAGTTTGGACAGGTCTTCGGCCTCGCTCTTCAAGTGGGCTTCTTTGCGGAGGTGCGCCTGGCGCTCCTGTTCGACGATTTTGCGGTTGGCGTCCGTGGCGGCCACGGCGAGGCGTTTGGGCAGCAGGAAATTGCGCGCATAACCCGACGCCACGCGCACCAGGTCGCCGCGGTTGCCCAGCTTTTCCACGTCTTCTCTCAGTATGACTTCCATGCGAGTTTCCTCCTGCCCCTAGTTCTGCGCCGCGAAGGGCAGCAGGGCGATGTTGCGCGCCTTTTTGATGGCGTCGGTAAGCCGCCGCTGATGCGGCGCACACACGCCCGAGATGCGGCGCGGGACGATCTTGCCGCGCTCCGCTACGAAGGCATGCAGCGTTTTGACGTCCTTGTAATTGATGTCGTCCATCTTCTCGACGCAGAAACGGCAGATTTTCTTGCGCCGGAAATATTGCTTCTTCTGCGAAACGACGGCCTTGTCGCCGCCGGTGGGCCGCTGTCCTGCGCTGCCGGGTCTTCCTTTGAATTCCGCCATGGCTTAATTCTCCTTGGGCTGGCCGGGCATGGCCGGCGCCTCGCCCGTGTGAGGGGCGGTCTGGGGTGCACCGGGGGCAGCCACGGATGGCGGCGGGGCGTTGGCGGCGCGCTTGGCAGCCCGCTTGTCCCGCTGCTTCTTCCGCTTGTCCAGGCGCTTGCGCGTCTGATCCACGCGCACCGTCAGGAACTTGATCACCAGGTCCGAGACGCGCAGGCGCCGCTCGAGTTCCTTCACGGTGTCCGCCTCGGCGGTGAATTCCAGCAGCACGTACGCGCCCTCGCGGTACTTGTCCACCCGGTAGGCCAGGCGGCGCTTGCCCCATTTTTCAACTTTGTCGACCGTGACGCCAGCGGCCGTCAACTGAGTTCGCAACTGTTCGACGAACTGGTCGACTTCCTCTTCCGGCGCATCCGGTTTAACGATGAAGAGCTCTTCGTAAATCCTCATGCTTCCTCTATGTTTAAGCCTGGGGCGCGACGATTGAATTTCGTCATGGCCTTAACGACGCCCTCGGCGATTATGGAACATACCGCATCGGCCGCGTAGCCGACAAAGTCGTCCAATTCCTTTTCCTGCCAGCGCCCGAACGGCGCCAGCACAAAATCCGCTCCGCTCCTTACCGGGCGGCCCGGATGAATCCCCATTCGCACCCGCACCAGGTCGCCGGTTCCCAGGCTCCCGATTACCGAGATCATGCCCTTGTGCCCTGCCGGCGAGCCTTTCGGCTTGATGCGCAGCGCGAGCCACGGCAGATCCAGTTCATCGTGAACCACCACCAGGCGATCCAGTGGAACGGAGTGCTTCTCCATCAGCGGCGCGAGCGAAGTGCCGCTGAGATTCATAAACGTTTGCGGCTTGGCCAGCATCACCTCATGCCCGTCGATTTCGCCCAACCCGACGAGCGCTCTGGAATCCTTGCGGGTGACGCGGATGCCGTGCCGTTCGGCCAGCCGGTCGATGGTGAGGAACCCGAGGTTATGCGGCGTGCGCACATACTCCTCGCCCGGATTCCCCAGACCGGCCACCAGGAACATGGAAGCCTACTTCTTTTTGCCCTTTTCTTGTCCTTTTCTTTTTCCTCGGGGGCGGCTTCTTCTTCTTTCTTGCCCTTCTTGATCACTTCAGGTTCGGCCGGCGTGCGGTAGCGCGGCTTCGGCGCGGGCGCGGCACTCCGCCGGCCGGCTCCACTTCTTCGGCGCGCATAGCCACAACGTGCGCAATCACGGTCTCGGCCGAGCTACCAGTTTCATCGAGGGTCAACGCCAGATCGCTGAAGCGCT
>CAVXJY010000040.1:0-4935 GCA_963761855.1 Bryobacterales bacterium
GCTAGCCCCAAGAAGGGCGCGCCCAAGGGCCAGAAAAGCGCCCGGGTGCCAAGCCCAAGCCCGCTGCGGCAGCCCAGCCCAAGAAGGCGACCGCGTCCAAGACCACGGCCAGAGCGGCGAAAGCCGCGAAGCCCAAGGCCGAGGGCGTCCGCGCCGGAAGCAAGACCGCCGCCATCCTGGATTTGCTGCACCGCGCGAAGGGCGCCACCCTCGCCGAGATCATGGAAGCCGCATCCTGGCAGGCCCATTATGCCGACGTTCGGATTATGCCGACCTGTGTTGGAAACCCGGCCTGTGGGGCGGGGATCGCTGCGATGGAGTCGGCATAATCAGTGACGTTTGACCACATGCTACGGTCTCCTCTTTCAAATCCAGAAGAGGAGTTTTCATGTTGGTCAAACCCATCGAAACACCGGCCGTATGCTCACGCGACGCCCTTTTGCAGGGCTTTGAAGGCGAACTGCTGCAGCAAGGATACCCACCAAGTACCGTTCACAGAAAGAAGAGACTGTTTGCCGATCTGAGCGATTGGCTGCAGGCTCAGGAATTAACCGCGGGCGATCTGTCATTCCGACTGGCGGATCGTTTCTTACGCGACCGTAGATCCGCAGGCTTCGCTAGACACAAGACGCACATGACCCTGCGTCCGATCCTTGATTATCTCCATCGACTGAAGCTAGCTCCTCCCCTTGAGGCGCCTGTGGGCGAAGGCCCTGCAAGCGTAATTCTGGACCGGTACCGGCGCTTTTTGACCATGGAGCGTCCCTTGATGGCCACTACGGTCGAGGGGTACGTAAATCGTCTGCGCCCATTTCTGGAGAGCAGAAATTCTGCAGAATGGCCTTGCCCTGGAGCTTGGTGTAACGGGTCGCAATTTTCCCCCGCCTAGCGGGCAGTTTTTGTCAGATTAGTTTCCGCCACCCCGGAGGGGATCGAGAAGCGGCGACGGAACCGAGCGTGCCAAACTGAGCGGGATCGCGCGTCCGCTACCCCACCCCATCCCTGTCCAAGAGCTGTGTAGGATATCGAAGTGAGCGGAAGAACTCCCCCTGGACACCCATCCAAAAGAGCTCTTCCGCCGCAGAACGAACCTTGGGAGTTCGTAGCTCCCAGAGGCAGATCCTATGCAGATCCTACACCCATTCGCCGGGTCGGTGCAGCAATACACCGAGCAACTGGCTGACCCCGATCGTTATCGCCCCGATCACTGCCCGCAGTGCCATGCCAAACAGCCCCTCACGGCCCACGGCTTCTACACACGCACGCTTATCGACACTGCCTTCGACGGCGTCATCCGCGTGCGCCGGTACTTGTGCCAGGCCTGTAGGCGCACCGTGTCCCTGCTGCCCGAGTTCGTCTTGCCCTACTTGCGCTCTAGCCTGACGGTGATCGCGCTGTTCCTCGTCGCGCGCCTGTTCCTGGCGCAAACGCTGAATGGCGCTGCCGCAACCGCACCGCCGCCAATGCCCTACCAGCGCGGCCAGTTCTGGATCCGCCGCTTCCGCGCGCAAGCCGAAACTCTGTGCGCCGCGCTGGCCGCGTTGACCAACCCCCCTTTCGCGCCCGACTTCGTCCACCGCGCCCTGACCATGCTCCAATCCACCGGCTGGATCGCCGCTCACCGCTTCTTGTTGGACGGCGTGCGCGGCCACCTGCTGGGCTGGCCCCGTAGTCTCGCTCCCGACGGCCGCCGCGCCGCATTCTCCCCCGCCGGAGCGCCCGCTTGAGCCTCCCCACACACCATTTGCATGGAACCGCGAAGCCTTTCTCCTTACGCTTGGGTCAGGAGAAAAAACAACTCCATGGACGAAAAAACCGAAAAGATCGCACTCTTCCGTTACGGCCTCATCGCGCCCCTGGTGCTGGAAACGCTGCCCCGCGGCGAACTCACCAGGCGCGCCCAGGAACTCGCTGCCCGCCTCTACGACTTCCCCCATTCCACCCGCCGCCAGGTCTCGGTGGATACGCTGTTGGATTGGTCGCTGCGCTATCGCAGAAACGGGCTCGCCGCGTTGTCTCCCAAACCGCGCCAGGATCGCGGCCAGGCCCGCGCCGTCGCAACGGAAACCGCCGCTCTCATTGAACGGCTCAAACGCGAGAACCCGCATCGCACCGGAGCCGCTCTGCTGCGTGAGTTGGCGTTGGGCAACGAGCGAAATCAACCTGGCCTGTCAGCTTCCACGCTCTATCGTTTCCTGCGCGCTCGCGGTCTCACCGAACGTCAACTCCTGCTCGACCAGGCCACCGCCCACAAAAAGTACGAAGCCCAGTTCGCCAATCAGATCTGGCAGTCCGACATGCTCTTCGGCCCCTGGGTCGGACGGCCGGGTGGAGGCAAGCAGCAGGTCTTTCTGCAGGCCGCGCTCGACGACGCCAGCCGCCTCATCCCGCACGCCCAGTTCTATCCCAATCAGGGACTGGACGCCTTTCTGGATTGCTTGCGCCAAGCCATCGCGGCCCGCGGTATCCCCACGCGCCTCTACATGGACAACGCCAAGATCTACCGCTCCCCGCAGTTGGCCCGCATCGCCGCTTCCATCGGCATTCTCATCGTCCACACGCCGCCCTACCAACCCGAAGGCCGCGGCAAGATCGAACGCTTCTTCCGTTCCGTGCGCGAGCAGTTTCTGGCCTCACTCGATCCCAAGGTGCTGCTCTCGATCGAGCAACTCAACGAGCGTTTGTGGCACTGGCTCGATACCGTCTATCACCGCCATGAGCACAGCGCTCTCCACACCACGCCGCTGCTGCGCTGGCAGCGCGATATCGAACAGGTCCGCCAACTGCCCCCGGCCACCGATTTACGCCGTCTGTTCTTTCATCGCGTGGACCGCCTGGTGCGCCGCGATTCCACCTTCCTGCTGAAGAATCGTTTCTTCGAAGCGCCCTCGCATCTGGCCGGCAAACGCATCGAAGTGCGCTTCGATCCCCTCGATCTGACCCAACTGGAAATTTACTCGGAAGGCAAGCCGGAAGGCGTGGCGCGGTTGGTCGATGCCGTCCTCAACGGACTGCTGCCGCCCTGGGAAACGGAGGAGAAGTAGCCATGTGGGAATCCTTTTTCGGCTTCAAGAAGACCCCGTTCTCCGACTGCCCCGATGCCAAACAACTCTTCGCCTCCCAGGCGTGGAACCAGGTCAAGACGCGGCTGGAGTTCCTGGCCCAGCATCACGGCGTGGGCCTGGTCACCGGCGAAGTGGGCGCGGGCAAGTCCACCGCCGCGCGCGTGTTCGCCGCCTCGCTCAATCCCAGCCTGTACAAGATCCTCTACGTGCACTTCTCCTCCGGTTCGGCGCTGGACCTGCTGCGCCAGATTGCCTTGGAACTGGACCTGGAGCCGGCGCACTTCCGCGGCGACCTGGTGCGCCAGATTGCCGGCGCCGTCGTGCGCTTGAACCAGAGCAAAAAGCAGCATCCCATTCTGATCTGCGATGAAGCCCACCTGCTGCCGCATCCCGCCCTGGAACAACTCCCGCTGCTGTTGAATTTCGACATGGATTCCTCGCGCTATCTCACCCTGCTGCTGGTCGGCCAGCCGCTGCTCCGGCGCACGCTGTCGCTGCAGATGCATGAAGCCCTGCGGCAACGCATCGGCGCGCAGTACCACTTGGAGGGACTTACACGCGACGAACTAGACGCTTATCTGTCGCAGCAACTCAAAGCCGCCGGCGTGTCGCAGCCCCTGTTTGACGATACTGCCCGCCAGGGGATGTATCAGGCCACTAAGGGCATTCCGCGCAAGGTCAACAAACTGGCCATGACGGCGTTGCGGCTGGCTGCGGCGAGTAAGTCGCAAACCGTGAATGAAGCCATCTTACTCGAGGCTACGGCGGAGGCCATGCTGTGAAAGATACTGCTGCCAAGACTCCTCCCCAAACGGCCGTGTTATCGTTGGCGCAGTTACTCACCGAACAACCGGAAGCGCCGCCGCCCGGCTGGATCGAGCCGGGACTGTTGCCTCCGCAAGGCATCCTGTTTGTGGGCGGCGAGCCCAAGGTGGGCAAGAGCCTGCTGGTGGCCAATCTGGCGCTGGCACTGGCCGCCGGCAAAGACCGCGCCGGTTTCCGCATCCCGGCGGCGCGCCGTGTGCTGGTCTGCCAGTTCGAGTTACCCACGCCGCAGTTTGTTTCGCGGCTGGCGTCGATGCGCCGCGCCGTAGGATCCGCCGCCGACCAAAATCTGCTGGTGGACACCCGTGCGGGCGGCAACCTGCTCAGCGCGCCGCAGGGACTGAATCACTTCCTCAACGCGGCCCGGCAGGCCGCCGCCGAGGTGATCGTGCTCGACCCTTTGTACTCCACTCACGATCAGGATGAGAACGATACACGCTCTATGGCGGCGTTGTGTCAGAGTCTGTTGCGGCTGCGCGATGCCTCCAAGGCGGCGCTCATCGTCGTCCATCATGTCCGCAAATCGATCGGCCGCGAAGAGATCGGCAGCGCCTTCCGCGGTTCTTCGGCGCTGCATGCGGTCGGCGACTCCTATCTGCTGCTCACACGCCCTTCAGCCCATCTGGGGGCCACCATTGAGTTGCGCTTCCAGTTTCGCTACGCCGCCCCGCCGGAGCCCCGACTGCTCCAACTGGACCCGCACACTTTGTGCTTTTCCGCTGCCGGACTGGCGCCCTCCAAGGCTGCCGTCGCCGGCAAGAAGGTGGCGCCGGAACATGTGACCAAGGCTCTGGCCGGTCTGGGCCCGCAGGCTCGTTATAACCAACTGCGCCAGCAGGTCATGGATCTGGCCGAATGTTCCAAACGCACCGCGCAACTGGCCATCGCCGAGGCCTGCCGGCAAGGTTCCATCGTGCAGGCTGACGGCCAGTATCGATTGCCGTTTTGAAGTTCGCGACTTTGCGCCGGGTCGCGCCGGCGCAGACCCTGCCCCGCGGGGAGTCGGGGCCCGAGGCTGGCGACGGATCTGCAGCCCAGACCTGTT
>CAVXJY010000041.1:0-47569 GCA_963761855.1 Bryobacterales bacterium
TGTTTCAGGTCATCGCGGGACGCGCCGAGCGGTCGGCGGTGATTGTGACAACGAACTTACCCTTCTCCGAATGGACCACGAAGTTTCCCAATGCGCGGTTATGCAAGGCGATGCTGGACCGGTTGACGGACCAGGCCAACATCATTGAGACCGGGGACGAATCCTACCGGTTCCGGAGAACCCTGGCGAAGAAAGGCGGCAAGGCATGAATCGCCAGCGGTGGTACTACGCGCACCTTCGTTGGGCCGTGATGGTGGAGGGCAAAGAAGGGCTACGTCACTGGGAGGAGGCGGTGCATATCTTTCTGAGTAACGATCAGGATACGGCATTCCAGCGGGCGCTGGAGATCGGTCACCAGGCCGAGTGCAGCCATGACGAAGGACGGCGGTGGGTGGAAACCAGGCTGGCCCAGGTTGTCAGGCTGGATTGTCTGGGCGCCGATCAGACGGAGTTTCAGGTCATGCTGGGATCGAGCAGGGCGACTGAGCACCTGCCGTTCGAACATATGTTTGACCCGGAGGGGAACGAGCCGGAGCCGCCCTTTTAGTTAGCGACCGCTGGGCGGTCAGGCACTGCCGGAATCAGCCGTAAGGACGGCGCCGGCGACCGTTTTGGCCCTAACTCCAGTCGCCCTACGGGCTCCTTCCGTCAGGGCCAAAACGGGAAAAATTAAGCAAATACCAGGTGGGGCCAGATCAGAGCATCAAAAGGGGCCAAATCAAGTTGACAAACGCAAAATCCTGGACGCAAAAGACCGCCGGGACGCTGACTTTGGAGGGTTTGAAATTGGCGCTACCGCACGTGCTGAAGGCTTTGATTCAGGGCGGCGGATTCTGAGATTCTCTGTCGCCACGCAGTTTGCCACACGATCACTTTGGGTTGGCGGATTGCCAAGTCTTCAACCCCACCCGCAATAGGTCCATGAGTAGCGCCGGGTTGAGGCCAGAGAACTCCGTCACGTCATCGTTCTGAACAAGGAAGAACCGGATACTGACCCAAGGGAATCCGGCGAACCCGGTCTTCAGCCGCTCCCCGTAGAACTTCAGTGCCGTGTCCCGATCCGTCAGGGACGGCAGCGGCGTATCGCCCATGAGCATAGCCAGGACCGTGTGGATGACGTGATCGGGATGGTTGTGAACCAGAAGAATTGAATTGTTCTTCGCAGCGTCGAGATGTGCGTGAATTTCCGCAAGCTCATCCGGCAGCAAAATAACGGTGTGGCGCTGTCCCGGAATCTTCAGCACCGAATCAACGGCGTTGCGGGTGCCAAGCGTCCGACTGAACCCCACGACGATCATCTCGTGGTCCAACGTCGTCAGGAAGTTCGCACAGCCCCACAAGAACGCCTTGCGGTAGACGGTGGGAATCTTTTCTCGCTTGTCTTCCGACAGCTTCGATAGTCGCCGCCCGAACTGACCACCAACCCGGCAATCCCGTTCCGAATACAGAATCTCCCGGCGCTGTTCGGCCAGCGTCAAGAATCGGGACACCGCCGCATTGCCGAAAATCGCCAATGCCTGTTCCAGTGTCAGCATTTGTTGTTGCCCGCCGTCTTCAGGATCAACTTCTCCACCCCCGGCCCATACAACCCTTCACCCAATGGGAGGCCGAAACGATGGCTGACGATCTTTACGAGGTACGTCAGCGTCAGTTCGCAGTACTCAAGATCGTCCTCGAAATCCCCGGATTGCTCAGAGAATTCCGCCCGGTGAATTACGTCATGCCGTCGCCGGTCGATTGCTTCGATCCGCTTCAAATTCAACCTGAACTCACCGCCATCCATCAACTCGAAGGCTGGTAGTGGCTGGCTTCCGGCGAAACTCTTTTGGGTGATGAGCCGAATACGCTCCACCAGTGATCGGCGTTCAAGTTCTGCCAGATGAGACTGGAGGATGCACCGCAGCGATGCCGGATACGAGCCGTGCTCTTTCAGATCCCCCAAGCGAATCTTCCGATCCTTGAGCGAATCTTCCCAGAGTTCCGGTGCGACATCAGCAACGATTTCGCACAACTCCGTCACCAGCGCATCCAGCACCGAATGTCCAAATAGCAGGATGGCCGCTTCCGCTGCTGCCGCTGCATCGGTCAGTCTGGTTTCGACGGCCTTCTGTGTCGCCAGCTTCAACTCCGATTCAGGGACATCTGGCCTCACAATCTCCCGCATTGATGACTCCATTGCTGGATAGATCTCTGGCCCCGCTGCGTTGAGACCAATCTCCATCACCCGCATAAAGCTCCGAACGTGAACGATGTTCGTCTGCGCTGTTCGGTGAAGTTCTGTCAGCCGTTCACCAGGAGTCGAATTTGGGAGTTCATTCATGGGGTTGACCGCAGTAAGCCAGCGGTCCTGAAAACGCTCGATTCAGCACGGAGCCTAACAGAGCCGCCACTTCGGTTTCCGAACTGCGCCGAATACTAAAAATGGCTTCAGATGCCTGACGGGTCTTGCGAATACGAAGCTGAGCCGCCATTGGTGGGACGGGCATACGTAGGTTCAAGAACGCTGAAGGATGAAGTCGCCGCCGCCGCACATTCGTTCCGGTGCTGGCTTCAGCCAGAATCGGCCACACCGAAGGTGTCCTGAAGTAAACGTCAAGGACTTCCGGCAGCACACGCTCCGAATCGACAGTAAAGACAGGGTATTCCGGCGAAACAAAGCATCCGTCACACTCCGGTGGCACGATGCCTAAAGCACCTTCCCATGCCATGAGCTTCGGGTATGTGAATTCGCCAGCCCTGATCTTCGTTAGCCGATCATAGGCAAACTCCGTCCCATTCTTCTTCTGTCCCTTAAAGACACCCTTCCCAAAGCAATAGACCCCCGCAAATTGATATGAATTCTGACGCTCTACGGTTGTGTCGAGTTGGCGCAAAGAAACAAGATCGCCTATTGGGACGAATGGCGAAGTAGGTGCGGAAAACAGAATTGACCGACATAGAGCTTCAAGCCCGTGATTGGACTCCTCCCGTAACTTGATAATCTGAGCGTGCTTTTCAGCAAACTTTTCAAACGCAGTTGCAAGCCTCAGTTGTTCGTCCCGTGGCGGCACCGGAATCGTGTACCGACAAACATCGGATGCCCGAACCGCCGAATAGTTGGTTGACCCTTGAGCTTGTACTTGGTCCCGAAAATGCGCTGTTCTGACATACTGCGCCAGAAACCGGGGATGCAGTCTGGTTTGGTCAACATCGAAGAGGTAATAGTGGCCACTCACGATTGCTCCATCCAGTTCAAGCGGCACAATGCCAAACCCACCCTCTTTCGCATCAATTTCAGCAACGATAAAATCATTGGTTCGGCAAATCTGTTGAGCTTTTGTCTTCACTTCGAGTCCAGGAACCGTGCCCCGCAACGCTACACCTTGCCCGTACCACTGCACCCGGCAGAGCTTGTACACCGATGAGTCTTCTATCTGAATGAACTCCTTCCGATGCTTAATGAATTCTCCTAGTGGAACCAGCGGCCACATCGTCACGCCATTGCCCCCAAATCGGCTTTTATTTCCGCAAGAACCTGGAGAATCTTCTCTTCCTTCGCAATGAGATCTTGCAACAAAGCCGCTGGTGGCAGGTGCTCAAAATCAGTCTGGCCATGCGGATTCTTCAGGTCGAGGTTGACTGAAAGCAACCGGCCATCAGCATCGTAATTGAAGACCTGATCGGCCAGCACTTTCCAAGCCCGCTCGTTCTCTGTGCGTTTGGACCACCATGCGATGCAACCTGCAAACTCTTCGTATTGCAAAGGCTGAGTCTTCGTGTAGTTCTTCCGACCTTCCGGCAGTGGTTGATCGTAATACCAGATCTCCTTTGTGGGGCCGGTGCGGTCAAAGAACAACAGGTTGATCGGAATATTCGTGTAAGGATTGAATACCCCGTTCGGCAATCGGACAATGGTGTGCAGATTGAAGTTCTTTAGAAGCTCTTCCTTAATACGAGCACACACGCCAGCACTGGACAGCGTTCCGTTTGGCACAACCACCCCGGCACGTCCCGGCTTGGGCTTCCGTCGCAGTTTCCGCATGATGAGTTGGAGAAAGAGA
Organism: Bryobacterales bacterium; assembly: GCA_963761855.1. GTDB lineage: Bacteria > Acidobacteriota > Terriglobia > Bryobacterales > Bryobacteraceae > Bog-375. The sequence continues at coordinate 4,041 of CAVXJY010000041.1, forward strand.
AGCGCCGTCTCCGCAGTTTGCTTGTCTTCCGGGAAGTTCCCTTGAATGCCCTTTTCCTCTTCGCCGCCGAAAGGCGGGTTCGTGAGGATGATGTCCACCCGGTCCTTGTCGCCTATATCCCGGAGCGGCGTGATAAGGCTGTTCCGGGGATCAATTTGCGGCGCTTCCACACCGTGCAGCAGCAGGTTCATTTGCGCCAGCAGGAACGGGAGAGGCTTTGCTTCGCCGCCGAAGATGCTCTCTTCGAGAAGCACCCGCCGATGCTGGACAGTCTTCGCCTGTTTGCTGAGATGACTGAAAGCTTCCACTAGGAAACCGCCAGTGCCGCACGCAGGGTCCAGCACCGATTCGCCAAGCCGGGGATTCGTGACTTCCACCATGAACCGCACCAAGGGCCGGGGCGTATAAAACTCGCCGGAATCGCCAGCGGCATCCCGCATCTCCTTGAGCATCGACTCGTAGAGATGGCTGAGAGTGTGGATCTCTTCGGTGGAGCCGAAGTGAATGCTGTTGACCTTGTTCACGATCTCCCGCAGGAGAAAACCGCTCTCCATGCGGTTCACCACTCCACGGAAAATGTTGGCGATTACATCTCGCTGGTCCCTGCCGCCGTTCGTTCCCCGAAGCTGGCGCAAGTACTCGAAAAGCCCTTTGCCTTTCGTGCCGTTCGGCCTCACCGCTTCCTGATCGTTGATGAATCGCTTGAGATCATCGCCGGTAATGCCGTCTTCCTTCGCTGCCCAATCCCGCCAGCGGTACGGAGCCTGAATGACAGTCTTGTATGGCTTCCCGGCCAGCGCCGCTTTTTGCTCGTGGATGTGCTCAAGATCATCCAGGAACTTGAGGAACATCACCCACGTAAGCATCGGAAGCCGGTCAATGTCGCCGTTCAGACCTTTGTCCTTCCGCATGATGTCCCTTGCGGACTTGATGAGGCTCCCAAGCTGTTGGGCTGTGGTCAGGGTTGGTTTCGTTTTAGTCTTTGCCATTTGCGTTTATGCTGCGTAAAGAAGCCGCTGCATTTCACTGACTGCGGTGCGAAGCTGCTGGACGCCGCCAAAGTAATTTACGATTTCGGGCACGGTGCCGTAATCGGAGATCGGCGGCACTTCCAAAACCTCCGGGATGGAGAACTGTTCGGTGCCATGATCGGCGTACTTGTCGAGCATGGCACTGAGGACCGCCCTGGCTCCATTGCCGTACTTGCCAAGGAAGGCCGCTGGATCGTCCTTCAGCTTCGCCGCCCGGTCCTTGCGTGTCCGAACCGGCGATTGGAAAGCGAAGTGGCACAGCAGATCAAATGGGTCCGCATCGGGCATCTTCGCAGCTTCGGCCAGCGCCGCAAATTCGATGCCCCGGTTTGCGAGTTCATCAACGATCTCCTGTCGCCGCTCCAGGTCCATCCACGCATCACGAAGTTCTTCCGGCGTGCGCCACAGGGTCTTTACCTTTTCCCCGGCATATTCGGTGAGCTTGACCATGCGGAGACGCTTGCCATCGGCGTCAAGATCGAAGACCACGTTCACACCAACCTCAACCGTTCCGCCATCCACGTAGTACTTCCGTGGGCCTTTCGGGGTTTCATCAACGAGATCCGTGTGATGGTCTTCCGGTTCGTCCATTGTCTCCGGGACGATCTCCTCTGCAATGCTCGTCTCCGTCACTTCCTCTGTGGTCTCGCCTTCATCATCAATGCTGACCTTTTTCACGAACACCGGATCGCCGTCGAAATCGGAATCGGCAAACAGCCGGGTGGCCGCTCCGGTGTAGTCCAGGATGTTGAAGTAGAGCTTGCCGTAATCGTCCTTGACTCTGGTGCCACGCCCAATGATCTGCTTGAATTCCGTCATGCTGCCGATGTTCCTCACGATAGCGACGTTCTTGCATGTCGGAATATCAACTCCGGTAGTGAGCATTTGGCTCGTTGTGGCGATCACGGGCGAGACCGTTTCAACTTCTTTGAAGCGCCCAAGATGTCCTCTGCCCACGTCGCCTTCATCGGAAACGATGCGGCAGACGTAATCCGGGTGCTTCTTCATCAACTCCGGGTTGCACTTGCTCAATGCCGCCCTCATGTTTTCGGCGTGCTCCTGATCCACACAGAACACGATGGTCTTGGCATAAGGATCGTCTTTCAAGAAGGAAGTGATGTGGTGAGCGATGGCCTCCGTCCGCTGTCGCAGCACGATGTCCTTCTCGAAATTCGGGGTGGTGTACAACTGGTCCGGGATTTCGTTGCCCTGGTCATCAACCTGCCCCAATTCGGGTCTCCAGCCCGCCGCATCGACGGTGGTGAGAATGCGATGCACCCGGTACGGCGCAAGGAAGCCGTCTTCGATCCCCTGCCGCAAGCTGTACATGTAGAGCGGAACGCCGAAATATTCGTAGGTGTCCTTGTTGTCCTTCCGAAGCGGCGTGGCCGTCATGCCCAACTGGTACGCTGGCTCGAAGTATTCAAGGATCTCCCTCCAGTTGGAATCATCGGCGGCGCTTCCCCGGTGGCACTCATCCACCACAATCAGATCGAAGAAGTCCCGGCCAAATTCTCTGTACAGGCCGGGGCGGTTCTCATCTTTCGCAAGGCTCTGGTAAAGGGCGAAGTACATCTGCCTGGACTTGTTCGCCACGCCGCCTTCGATCTTCATGCGGGCGTCACCGAACGGCAGGAAGTCCTTGTCCTTTGGATCGTCAACCAAGATGTTGCGGTCTGCGAGAAACAGAATGCGGGCCTTCCCAAAACGGCCATCACGGTTCCACCCGCAGGACCACAGTTTCCAGCAGATCTGAAATGCCACACAGGTTTTGCCAGTTCCAGTTGCCATCGTCAGGAGGTTGCGCCGGTTTCCCTGGAGCACCGACTTCATGGCCCGGTTGATGGCGATCTCCTGGTAGTAGCGGGGTGGCTTGTTGGCGTAGGTGTTGATCGGTGTGAGAAGCCGTTGGCCCTGTTCCGCTGTCAATCCTTCACCGGCAGCAAGACGGCTCCACAATTCACCCGGCGTCGGAAAACTTTCGAGTTGCCGCTCCTGGCCGGTCAGGTAATCGAATTCCACGATACCGGGGCCGTTCGTGGAATAAGCGAACTTCAGTCCAAGGATTTCGGCATATTCCTTGGCTTGCTGGAGGGCATCTCCCGGCAGAGCGGATTCAGACTTCGCTTCCACTACAGCAATCGTGAAGTCTGGTGTGTACCGTAGCAGGTAATCTGTCCGTTTGCCCTTCTGCCGCTTCGCTTTGGTCCCGGCCACGACGATCCGGCCATCCGTGAACGTGCGCTGTTCGGCCAGCGAATGAGGCTCAGTGTCCCACCCCGCAGCCACCAGCTTCGGCGTGACGTATTTCCGGCATGTGTCCGCTTCAGACGGCGTGCTGACGATTTGTTGGCGTTCAGGTGGGCTGGCGGGCATCGTGGTTTAGCGGCTGGCGGAAGCCAGTTCCTTTTCGAGTTCCTTGCGGTGCCGCTCGATAAGCTCAACGATTATTGCTGACGATGAAGACCTACCGCCCTTGGTCCTGGCTCGTTCAAAAGCCAGCCTGTTGAGAAGTTCCCAAAGATCGCTTGGGAGATGAAGGCCCGTTGTCTTGTAAGGGCGCTTCTCTGGTTCGGATGGCGATGTCCGCTTTGCCATAGAGCACCAGTGTACCTCTTGCCAATTGTTGATTGGTGAGGCGCTGGTAAAGGTCTTTGGGGGCAAAGGCAGCGGATCATGCGTGTTTCGACGCCGCCACAGATTCACACGTTTCACAATGGGCTTTGTGATCCTGCAAAGCTAGACGAGCCTTGACGCATTTGGCCCGTGCTGCTTCTGACGCCGTGAGAGCCGTGCGGAATTCTGCACCAGCTTTCAAGTCGAGCGTAGTGTTTGCTGTAAAGAGCGCCGAAGTCGCCGCTCTGTATGCGGCAAGCAAACGCATCTTTTCCTCACATACCATTCCGCATTCATCATATGCGAAAGAGGCCCAACCCTGATCCGGGGAAGTGCGGAGCCGGGTAGTCGAACCGAAAAATGGCCCGGAATCACATTGCCAGTTCTGGCGGGATGGGACCCATTCAGAAAATTCTTCGGCGCATCGAAACTTTTGAGGATTCCCGGCCTGGAAACTTGCCCGGAGTACCTTTTTGGAATTTTCACCAGCCCGATTCTCCCGATCCCACAACGAGTACGGCGGGTTATTACATAACGGCCACGGATGGGAACCCGCTCCCGCAGAAGACAGGTAAAACGGGGTGGGGGTGGGGTTGCCTCGACGCTTCGTATCGGGTCGATAGTGAGGTTCACATTGTTGCCACTTGCCAATTGACAATACGTTATCAAGGGTGTGATAATGGAAAAGTATCGGGGTTCAGCCACCACTTTCATGACCACCGAATTGACCGTCTCCACCCACCCCACCAGCACCGAAATCGGCCCGTTGTCCGATCTTGCGAACCGGGCCAACGAATTCGTTCATCACTCCAAAGCGGCAAACACCGTTCGTGCCTACCGCTCCGATTGGGCGCACTTCGAGTCCTGGTGCAAGGCTCACGGTCAGTCGTCGCTACCAGCCACGCCTGAAACCGTGGCGCTGTATGTGACCGATCTTTCCGGCACGCACAAGACCGCTTCGGTCACCCGGCGCATTTCGGCCATATCACAGGCTCACCAGATCGCCGGTTTCGAGACGCCTACTGGATCGGCAAAGGTCCGCTTGGTGATGGCTGGAATTCGACGCACCAATGGGACGGCGCAAACGGCCAAAGCGCCGATCCTGGTGGACGATCTTCGCCGGATGCTGGCCCGGTTGCCAAACAGTTTGCTTGGCGTCCGTGACCGGGTGCTGCTTCTCATCGGGTTCTGCGGTGCCTTTCGCCGTTCAGAGCTTGTGGCCCTGGACGCAGCCGATGTTGCGGTCACACGAGACGGCTTGGTGGTGACGGTTCGCCGCTCGAAGACCGATCAGGACGGGGAAGGCCGGAAGATCGGCATCCCGTATGCTGCCCACGTGGAAACCTGTCCCGTCCGTTCCTTACAGGAGTGGCTGGAAAAGAGTGGCATCACGCACGGACCGCTGTTCCGGCCCATCAACCGCTTCGGCAAGATGGCGTCTATGCGGCTATCCGCTGCCGCCGTTTCTGAAGTTGTGAAACGATATGCCGCCGCTGTGGGCCTGGACGCCGATCTGATCGCCGGTCATAGCCTTCGCTCCGGGTTGGCGACTTCGGCGGCGATGGCCGGGGCCAGTGAGCGCAGCATCATGCGCCAGACGGGTCACCGCAGCGAAAAGATGGTACGCCGGTACATCAAGGACGGATCGCTGTTTCGGGAAAATGCCGTGGCGACGGTGGGGCTGTAGGGCTTCGAGAGCTTCACGACAAACATATGCCCACACGCAAGATCGCAATGCTCGTAGACACGGATATTCGTCTCAGTGCTGCCCTGGTGGAGCGCCCCGGCGTGGAGGTCTATCACGTCGCCTGTGAAGATGATATCGACATGGCGCTGCTGGAGGACTTGCATTCACCATTGAATCTAGCCTTTGTCGGCGGTGATCTGGCGAAACTTCTTGCTGAAGCATATGGCGGCATCTGGATAATGGACTCGCCAACCGTGGAGGAAGATCTTCTCCGGTTTTGGGCAAATGCCGCTCACTGAACGAACGGGAGCCTGAGGCCCATTCCGCCGCCGAACACGGATTCGGAACCGGCTCGATCCCTTCAAACGCATACACACCCTACGAATGGGCGGTGTCACGCAACACAGCAAGCTCCGTGGATATCGCTCAAAACCGGCTCCACATACCGCAGCCGCCCACGAGCACAGCGAACGCAGTGATGACAGTGATTACAGCGATGACGATTTCGGCGGTGCCGTGCGGGTTCCGACGACGACAGCCGAGTTTTCCACAGAAATATTTCCGGTCCTTGTGTATATCGGCAGGGATATACCCAACATCTTGGGGCTGTCCGAATGATCCGATAAAAATGGGTTTCTATATAGTAGTGTGCTCTGGTTTTCAGGCGTTCGACTCTGCGGTGTGGTAGTGCGACACAGGGATGCAGGACAGGACGTTACGGAATCCAGGAACACGGTTTGCATGGAGCGGGAAACAATTCTACGGTAGCGTGCAAACTTCTGAACCTCTCCTACTACGGGCCGTTGGTCAAGGAGAGAAGGTACTGCAAAGCATAAGCCTTGGTGAATCGACACCACCGACCAGCCGCCAGCTAAGACTCTGGCGTTAAGTTGATGCGAATTGCACGATGCTTAGATTAGTGCAGTCTGGCAAACTGGCTCCAAACGTCAAGATGCCAAGATGCGGAATGGTCGTAAGGCTATTCCTGCATCTGGAAACTCCACCATCGTCAAGATTGGAACTAAGACATTCAACGAAGATCCTGAAAGGCGTCGTAAGACGCTAGTTCAAGAATGGTTGGAGATCAGTGCTTCGCACCGTTCCGGTTCCAGTGGAAACCCTTTTTGTGGGTGTAACATCCATCCTTTCATCCTTTCATCTTTCCATCATCACTTGGGTTACTATCTTACTCTGCATTCATTAGCCCACACGATCTGTATAAATATCATCGGCGGCATCAAACGGTATCACATGATGCCCACCAAAACACATGAGCAAACCAAAACGACATCCATATGCAATGACGTTGCGGCTCCAAAACGAAATGGCCGAAGAGGTTGAGGACATCGCTTTCACTCTCAATCTCTCCAGGGCGGCATTTGTGAGACGTAGTATCCGGCGTGCCATAGAACACGCACGCCAACACGAGTTGCCGCTCCTGAAGAACAGACGAGTGCTGGAAGCAATCAGGCCATGATCGGCCTCCGGGGAAAGACTATGGAACACAACAAGATTGAACTCACGGAAATAAACGAAGAGGAAGAAGAGTACTTCAGACGACTTGTAGAGAACGCCGAAAGTTCCGACGACGATCTTAAGGACCTCTTACAAGAAATCGCCGCTATGGACAGCGAAGTAGACAGTCGGTAACGAAGGAGAAGGACCATGCACATACTTTTGACGCAGAACGACTCGATTGATCCTGACGCCGTTGCGATGGCCCACATGATCCACTGGCAGGGTGAACCACGAGCCGAATTCCTCATGAATCGAGAAGATCTTACGGAACCACTGTCGTTTGCGGGCGACGACGCTCTTGAAGCATGGGCCAACTGGCAAACATACATCCGCAGTATCGGACAGAAGCGTTGTGGTGACGAGGAATGAGGCTGAAACGCCCTATAGCGGACGAACCCGATCTACGGACGGCTGCACCGAAGATTCCATGCTGGACTGCAAGGCCGAAGGCGAACACGAAGACGATCAGAGACAAGGAGCGGCAGAAGCGATTGCGGGCGCTCCTTGCGCCGCTGAAAGCCATTCTGGAAGGAAAGCGGTGAGCGAGTCCGGCGCATACTTCGCCAGCCGTCATCACTGTCATCGCTGTAATCGCCGCTTCGCTGAATGCGCCGCCGCATCCCGGAGCCTAGTGCCACGGCGGTGCCTATTAACGGCAGAAGTGGCACTAGTTCCGATCTCCAGAGGAACTAGCAACGAAGCCACCACTGCTATACGGTTGGCGTTTCGTCGGAACCAGTGTTCGTGTTTGGACGTTTCGATCAATCCCGCTTTTTCCAACCGACCAACGGATCGAATAACGGTGCGCCTACTCAACTTCGTTGCGGCGGCGATCTTATTGTGCGAGATTGCGGCAGCGGCATTGTGGGCATCAGCATCCACGGTCTTAGTCAGAATGCACTCGAAGACGGCGGCGTCCGACACGTTAAGATTCCGGCTCCTGAAGTAAATGCGGCGTGCCGGTCTTGTGGAGGGAAAATCCGTCCGCAATCGGACTGGCTGGTCGGGGTTGATAACGGTGATGTGTTCGGAAAACTCCGTATTCAGCCGTTTCGCAGCGAGTTCGACGTATTCTTTCTTTTTGTCGAAGCCGATGAAGGACCGCCCTAATTGTTTCGCTGCAATGAGGCACTGACCGGACCCCGCAAAAATGTCTGCCACGCAGTCGCCACTTCTGGTGAACGTGAGGATCAACTTCTCGCACAGCGTCACAGGAAACATGGCCGGGTGCATCACGCCGCTGTCGATGTCGCCTACATTGGCAACGAAGTGATCTGGAGTTCTGGCTTGACCGATCTCTAACTCAGATGTTCTCTTCGTGGCTATCGGGGTTTCGTTGCGAATGCGATGCGATCCGACGAATCCAATGCGCTCACTGAAGCCGCCATTGGCCCGGAGATTGATGTACGGCTTCGACGTTTTCGAGAACCACAAAATCTGTTCCCATGTTCGCCGGGGCCGCTGTTTGCTTCCTAGCGGCGGTGCGTCCGGTTTCAACCAAATCAATTCTTCACACTCGTACCAGCCGTCTTCCCGCAACGCCAGCCGTGTCCGCAAAACGTAATCGCTCACCACACCGTCACGCACATGCGAACGAATCACGATCAGGACGGAGCCGTCTTTCTTCAACTTTGGTCGCAACGCCGCCATCACTGAAACCATCCACGCCGGGTATTGGCTTTCTGGCACACCGCCATAGTGACGTTTCCGCTGCATGGCATACGGCGGCGACGTAAGAACCAAGTTGATGCTGCGATCCGGCAGCATGGGAATGAGCGAGAGCGCATCGCCATAGACGATCTTTCCAGATTCGGGCGGCTCGTGGCGCATGAATAAACCATATCGCACCGTATATGTTTTTGCCATCCTGCGCTCACGCAGCCTCCAAAATGTTTTCGGAGACGGAGTAGAAATAGACCTGTGCGCCGCCGATCCGCTCCTGCTTCTTCAGGCGATTCTTCCCAGCCGTGTTCAGGTATCCGGCACGCTCCAGGTGTTCAGCAATTTCTTCCGGCTTCGATCCGGCGCAAACCTCGTCACGGAACGTCTCCGGCAGGATCAAGTAGGCAGATTTCTTTTTGTATCCCACCTTTCCATGAACGGCTTCGCCGCCGATCAACTCGAAGCGTTGTTCGTGCTCAACGATAAAGGCACGCACACGGTCAACAGCCTTAGCAACCGGATCGAACGTGCGCCGGTATTCCATCCAGGCATTGAAACACGCTTCGGCGGCGGCAGTCGCTTCGCCAGCCTTCCATCCCGTCAGTTTGTACGCCGTTGTGATCTCACCAGCGGCGGCAACGATCCCGAATCGCCGCAATGCTCGTGGCACTTCGCCGGTTGAATTCGGCGGCAGTAAACGAGTCGTGAACGCTTCTATTTGAGAACGGCATTCTCGCTCAATGTCGGATCGGGACGCCACAAGGATCGGCAAGAATTGTCGAAGCGGCGTACCGTAGTGATTGCGTGTAGTCGCTTTCAGGTAGTTGGCGAACTCCGCTGGTGTGCCAAACGAGTGCAGATTTTCAAACAGGCCCATTCCTGCACCGGCATCAGCGCCGATGTCCAGCAATCGAACTTCTTGTCCCTTCTTCGTTTCCTTTCCGGCTTCGGCCATGTGTTCGGCTAGGGAAATTTCACCGCTCGTCAGAAACATCACCCGCCAGCGTCGCTTCGTCTGGTGCATTCTGGATTTGCCGTGGCCGTTGGCGATCATGTACAAAGTTGGCCCCACGATGCTGCCGTCAACCAACCCAAGCTCATCAATGACCATTAGACAGTCGTTGTGTGCTTCGGATACTTCTTCCAGGGCGTTCTTGGTGGTGTCCCAATTCACAAGATATGTTCCGGCTGATCCGTAAACGCTGGCGGCAACTTCGAGTGCCGTTGATTTTCCGACACTGGACGGCCCACGGAAGTGGAAGCCGCCACCTTCCATCTCCACGACGGAGAGCAACGGCGCTGCGAACGCTGTGGACGCCGCAAGAATCAACCGGGTGTTGCCGGAACAAAACTTTCCGACATTCTTCTTCCAATCGCCCGCTATTCCAATGCCGTGATCCCGATATCCACCAGAGTAGATGACCTCTTCAGAACCGTAGTAGGCGTCAGGTAGTACATAGCTGCCCTTCACCCATCCCGGCTTGCCGCTCGATAACAGTGACCGTTTGGCTTTGATCGAACCAAGGTATCGGACCAACAGGCCCCGTGCTTTTGGGTGTCCCGAAACGATCAGCCCGATGTCTACTAGATCGGAGATAACGGCGGATTGGGCGGCGGCAAGCATGGCGTTTCGCATATGGTACTGCTTCTCTTCGCCAGCAGGGTCTATCAGGGAGAACAGCTTGCCCCAATCTTTACCTTCCGTATTTCTGGTGATGGCCGTGGCAATCAGTGGTGAGCACACCGGAATTGTCTCTTCCCGCTCCTGATCCAAGTAATAGACTCCCTCTTCGTTGATGAGGAAGTCTTCAAATCGTATTTCATTTTCTAACATGTGTTGCCTCCAACTAAGGCTAGAATCACACATGTTGATCCATCGAAACGGGAGTAAACGGCGACACTTAGAAGGGACAAAAACGGGACAGGCCCGTTATTCCTTGCTGTGAATTGGCCTCCACCAAAGATAAGCGACGGGGAGATTCCCGAACTCATCAGATGCGAGTTCGGCCATGAGATCTCGCAGTTCGTCTATCCGGTCACGAGTAGATTTCGTGGGGCGCTTTACTTCCAAATAGGTCTCCGGTTCCTCTTGAAGTCGCTGAAGAAATTTCTTCCAGGCTGCTTCCGCTGTGTGCGGGAGCCGGTCATTTTCTTTGCGGGAGAGTCCTCGTATCAGATCTGCGGGTTTCCACCCTATCCTGTCCAGGAAACGGTCAATACATTCTGGAGGCGTAGGATGCTGCCATCTTTCCGGTGTTTCGTTGGCGTCGAACCGCACCAAGCCGATTACGGAGTCAAGGCTTTCCAGAATCTCATCTCTGTCCTTGGCTGCGATAAACCACCTGCCAACAGCCACACCATGATCTTCAGATTCGTCCTCCTTTGCGGCGATTAGGCCAAGGTGTGCAGCCAGGATGAGCACCTGTTTTGGCAGGATCTTTTCGTAAATCGTGGGGGTCAGCGTGATATTGGCGGCGGTGAACGCATCTGCCATAGCCAAATACAGGGATTCGAGCACACGGTTCAGCGACGATGCGTAATCCTGTGCGGCAGACTCGTCCGCAAGCCCCGTCGAGCGGACTTCGGATGTCGGCGTTCTGGCGCTTGCCCGTGGAGGCGTGTTCTTCTTCGGCATTCAAGCGAATTATCTCTTGCGGCATTGGCCCGGTCAAGGCGAAGCCGTTGTGGGTGATGACAGCGACCACAGTGATTACACTGGAACCGCCTCAAAGCATCCATACTGTGTCCCGTTTTTGTCCCTTCCAATTGTCCAGTTGTTTTCCCGGTTCTGTAAGTAGGATCATGCCATCCTAGTTTGTAGGGAAAGCGGATAGCGCCAAGGGCCAGGAATAAAGGAAATGTTTGACGAAGTGCTTCTCGATGCGATTGCGGTGAAGATGGCAGACGTAGTGTTAGCCCGGATCAATAGACCAGCCGTTGAAAAGCGGTACATGTCAGTGGAAGAAGCGGCAATCTACTCTGGATATAGTGTCGGGGCTTTATGGAAGCACATTCAACGCCACCATCTTCCTGTGAGCAGAGAGGGAACGTCCACACGAGTCGATAAAGTCGAGATAGACAAGTGGATGCTTCGGAACCGACAATAGTTCTTGAGCCATCCAGAACGTGGAAAGCCCTTGGGGAGCCGCCAAACGGTCTCCAGGGGCTTTGTCGTGCTTAGTGTGGTCTTGGCGGTTCCACCGTCTCGACAGCCGCACTCATCCATTTTTCAATATCTTCACCAATCGAGGTCACATCTTCGGGGTCAGCGATGTTGTAGCGTTCAAACATCGAATCGGTCAAATGGCCTGAAATGAGTTTCGCCAGCGCCCTTGGAATCTTGGCCTTCTGAACCATGTTTCGACAAGCGGTACGTCTCATGTCATGCAGGATCAAAAGAGGGTATCCGGCCCGTTTGACCGCCGATTTCCACGCCCTGCGAATGGTAAGAACTGGATCGCCGGGTATCGCTCGATGGCTAAGGCTGGCGTCGTGGTGGAAGATGACATGTTCACACCAAGGAAAATGTTTGTCCCTGATCGCCAGTTGCCATTTCAACCAGCGGTGCATGTCGAAGTAGACTGGTGCCCTGCGATCCTTCCCGTTCTTCGTTTTCTGAAGGTCGATGTATCCTTTCGATGGGTTCTCGTCGTTGAGATGGACTTGTGCCCATTTCAACTTGAACAGTTCACCGGCCCGACACCCAAGATGGAACGCCAGCACGAAGACGAGCTTGGCAAAGTTCGGAAGTTCAAGCAGGATCTTTTTGTAACCGGCATCCTCCAGAAAGCCGTCCCGCTTGTTGTTCGGGTTGTCCATTGGAAAGGCCGGGACTTCCTTCAATAGCGGCGGCGTGTGATGATCCTTCGCCCGGTAGCACGCCGCACGAAGATTCTCCAACTCGTGATTGATCGTCGCCGTTCCGACGCCTTCGTTGGTTCGACGCTTCCGGTACGCCTCAATCTCTGCCGTTCCGAGATCCGCCGCCTTCATATTCCAGAGGTTCATCTTCGCTGGAGTGTTCATCGCCGGAACTTGGGCGTCGAACTTCATATTTGCGTAGAACATTTGCTTGACGCTGTGCGGCGCTTTCAGATTGCGGTTGGCATAGTCCACGTACATTTCACAGATTTCACCGACCGTCACGGTGTCGGCGGTTCGGGGCGCATCTTCGTTACGCTCGATCTTGCCAATGATCTTCCGCTTCTCGATGACGGCGTTCTTCTTCGCCTTGTTCTTGATCTTCGTGCCAAGCGATTTGACGTACTTGTGCCCATCGTGGACCAGTTGAAAGTACCAGTAGCCGTCGCTCCGCTGGAAGAGACTGCCTTCGCCCTTCGTGTTCCGTTGGGGTTTCGCCAATTCAGCGGTGTCAGGCTGAATGGCAACCACATTGTCCTTCATCACACTGAATGGTAGCAGGAGTTTGTAGCTTATTGTAGCTTATGATTGTCCAAAACCGTCTCTGCTCCGTACATCGCTGTCCATGAAAACGCTGCAATAACAGCAGTTGTCTATCACTGTACACGACTGTCCAACCATGCAAACGGGTTCGAGCCCCGTCGTCCCCGCCATTTGTTTTCAATAAGTTAGCGATTGTCTGTTTCGCCTAATCTTCTTTAGTATTCGTACAATGTGGAGCAGGCGTGCAGTGGGACCAGTAAGCTTCTTATAATCAATAGCTTATTGACCTGGCGCTGAGCACCATTCGGCACATCCAAGATTTTGCTTTGGTAGCTGGATCAAGATATCGTTTCCGGGGATCCTAGTGATCGCCGAGTGTATAATGGTCTCGCTGACCGGGAGTCCACGGCCCTTGGCTGAGGCGCGCTGGGAGGCGGTTTCCTGCGTGATGAATCGATGGGAGCTCGGCACTTGCGCTGCAGCTCTGCTCTTGCTGGCGGCGCTTGGCGCAGAGTCTGCGACGGCTGCTTCCGCGGCCGCTTCGGCCCCGCCGGTGCGGACCGTGCCCAGTTGCGCCGAGAGCGTAGCAGTTGTCAACGCCGTCCCGGCACGGTCGTCCTGCAATCGTTACGCCTGGCAAAGTATCAAGATCGTCGCTGGCGGAGTGATGCCGGGCGTCTACTTCCACCCTACCGAGCGCAGTTTGATGTACATTCGTGGCAACGTCGGCGGAGCCTACCGCTGGAGCGCGGCCACCTCGCTCTGGACTCCGCTGACCGACTGGTTGGGCGGCACAAGCGCGGACTGGAGCCTGATGGGGATCGAGAGTATCGCTGTCGATCCGGCCGATGCGCAGCGCGTCTATCTGGCGGCCGGCATGTACATCACCTCATGGTCTCCCATCAATGCGGCGATCCTGGTCTCCGCCAATCGCGGCGCCACCTTCCAGCGAGTCGATCTGCCCTTTAAGATGGGCGGCAACGACCTTATTAACGGCCAGCAAACCGGCGAGCGCCTCGCCGTCAATCCCTTCCAGCCCAACCAGCTTTACCTTGGCACACATGAGAACGGGCTATGGGTCAGCGAGGACTACGGCTCAACCTGGACCCAGATGGCGAACTTCCCCATCGCGGCTTCTCCCGATCTGGTGGGCGTGGTCTTCGTCCGTTTCGATCCGCGCCACGCCGGCACCGTCTACGCCGGCGCTTACACCGGCGGCATCTATCGCTCGACCGACTCTGGCGTGACCTGGCAGCAGGTGCCCGGCCAACCCACTACTCTGCCCGACGGCGAGACGCTGCGGCCCATGCGCTGCGCGCTCGGACCCGACGGTCTGCTCTACGTCACTTACGCTAACTCGGCTGGGATGATAGCCATCAGCAATGGCGCCGTCTACACGCTCGACACGGGCACTGGCGTCTGGACCGACATCACTCCTCCGGATACGCCGAGCACCCTATGGTACGGCTACTGCGCCGTCAGCGCGGATGCTCAGCGCAATGCGACCGTCATGGTGGGCACCTGGAACCGCGGGTCCCCCGGCGACGACTTCTTCCGCAGCACCGACGGCGGTATTACCTGGCACAGCCTGAAGCAATCTGCCGTAATCGACACCTCCCTGTCGCCGTATCTCAACTATCAACCACCGATCTTCGGCGTCTGGAACGCTTCGTTCGAAATCGATCCGTTCGATTCCAACCACGCCATCTATGACGCCGGCAATTCAGTCTTGGCGACTAACGACCTGACGAACCTGGACTCCGGGCAGCCCACGCATTGGTATGTGGGCGCGAACGGAATCGAGGAAACGGTGATTCACCTGGTCGTCAGCCCGCCGTCCGGCGCTCACCTGCTGAGTGCGATGGCCGACCAGGGCGGATTTCGCCACGACGATTTCAACGTTTCTCCGGTGCCGTTTCAGAATCCATACATGATCGAAGTAGCGTCGCTGGATTTTGCCGAGTCGAACCCCGCCCTGATGGCTCGCGTTGGCCTGCTCGACTACGTCGGGCACATCGCCGGCGCGTGGTCGACCGACGGCGGTGCAGGTTGGAGGCAGTTTGCAGCCGCGCCGCCCGGCGCCGGTCTCGGTCCCACTGCTGACGGCTACGTCGCCTCCGTCGCCGTCTCCGCCGATGGCGCCACCGTTATCTGGGCGGCGGGAGACACCCTACCGGCTTACTCGCGCGACCAGGGCGCTACCTTTCACTCCGCGGCTGGCGCGCCCGTTGGTCTGCGAGTCTTCTCGGATCGCGTGAACCCGAACAAGTTCTACGGTTACGATCCGTCTGCCGGCTCCGTGTTCGTCAGCGTCGATGGCGGCGCCTCGTTTCGGGCGATGGCCACCGGATTGCCGCAAGACATCGGGTCTCCTGGATGGACGGCCGAGGCCTATCCAAAAGCCGTCGCGGGATACGAAGGCGACCTCTGGCTGCCAACCTCGAGTGGTCTCTACCACTCGACCGACTCCGGCGCGAGTTTCACCAGGCTCGCTACTATTGACAGCGCTCCGCTGGTTGGGTTCGGCATGGCGGCACCGCGCGCCACGTACCCGGCTGTCTATGTGGTTGGCACCGTGAATGGCATGTACGGGATTTTCCGCTCGCCCGACGCGGGCGCTTCGTGGGTCCGCATCAATGACAATGCGCATCAGTTCGGCGCGCTCGGCACCATCAGCGGCGACCCGCGAATCTACGGCCGGGTCTACGTCGGCACTCAGGGCCGAGGGATCGTGTACGGCAGTCCGGCCCCGGGGCACTGCACTGTCCCACTCCTGTAGATTGACGCCCTGTTCCCAGGATTTCGATTTCGCCATATGGTCGAGCAGTGGGCATCAGCGGCGCCGTTTCAACGGGAGCCCGCTGCCGCAAATAGTAGCTCCCAGTTGTCCCGCGCGCAAGACTGGGCTTGTTGCCGCCGCGAATGCCTGCTACGCTAGCGCGTCAGAGTGGAATGCCCTCGTTTAGGCTTTTTCACCACTCCAGACGTCGCTCTTCACGTAACTCGCAATCAGGAGGTAAACACAATGGCAAGCCTATCTGCCCTCGCGATTGTAATGCTGGCGACGCTCTGTCCGTCAGCCGCCTTCGCCACGGTCATCCCTACGCCCCCCTATCCCGGGGCGTCTCCGAGCCTCGCCTATCAGGTGGCTGTGGATGGGCGGTCCATCTTTACGTATCGCTATCCAACTTACAACCAGTTCAATTGGATGGACTATGCCAGTTTCAGCATGACCGGCAAGGTTCATGTCACGATTACCAACCTCGTCAGCCAGAGGGATGTGCGCACCTGCTACATCCGGCCGATCGCTTACAACATCCAGCCGCAGATCAAGGGCAATACGGTCAGCTTCGACCTCGACCGGCCACGCTATCTGGTGATTTTCATCAACGAAGAGCCGCTTTTCTCAGGCACCGGATTGCTGCTGTTTGCCGAGGCGCCCGAGGCGAATGCTCCCAAGCTCGGCGATCCTCACGTGGTCAACATCATGGACTACCACATTGACAAGACGGGTAAGACCGTCGAGACCGCCAAGATCAATCAGGCGATCAGCGACGTGTCCGCCAGACCCCGGGGCGGCATGCTCTTTTTCCCGAAGGGTGGCGTTTACCTGACCGGCCTGGTGATGATGAAGAGCAACGTCAAGTTCTACGTAGAGGCAGGCGCGGTGATTAAAGGGTCCACCAAGAATGCGGATTATGTCTTGCCCCCGGGGACCACGGGAGGTCCTGGGAGGGTACAGCGGGCGCTTTTTGTGTTCAACAACGTGGAGAATGCCAGCCTGATGGGCCGTGGAACCGTCGACATGCAAGGCTATCCATGGTTGTGGCACGATATGCAACCCGATACCGGTGACGGGCGCGCCAGAACGCCGGAAGGATTGGTGAACGATCCTCATGGGAATGGAGTCAAAGGCTACGTGATCAACAACTGCAGGAACGTCACCTTTCAGGATCTGTTCCTTCTGCGGTCCGCCTATTGGACGGTGACGGTCAGCAACACCGACGGTTTCACCAGCAGGAACATTAAGCTCATCAACCGTAAGCAGCAGTACCACGACGATGCTTATGACATCACCGGCGGCAGCAAACATATCCTGATCGAAAACGGGTTCTCCATGACCATGGACGACACGTTTGCCTTCTACGGGGGCGCTGGCGCCGGTCTCGAAGACGTGGTGGTGAAGGGATATGTGAATTACGGTTACACTTCGGCGCTGGTTTTGGGGTATGGCGCAATCCCGGCGGCCAAACACGTGCGCTTCGAGGACGTGCACTTCGTCGCGACGTCGAATAAGTTCGCCATTTGGATCCAATTTACTCCCGCTTACTTCGCGGGGCGGGGCTATCCTACCCGCGCGAGCAGTAAGCAGGCTCTGGATGACTTTCACTTTCTTAACTGCACGTGGGAGCATGACGGCGGGCAGATCTACATCGATGGCGGCGATTCGGAGTTGACCAACTTTGTTTTCGAGAACTGCACCTTCTATACGCCCAGCCGGCCCGCCAAGATTACCGGGAAAAACGTCGGTCCGATCTTGTTTAAGAACGTGAAGCTGAACGGGACCGTGGTCAAAAGTGTCGACCAGTTGACTAAAGCTGGGTGGGATATCTCCGTTCCGATGAAATTCCAGTAGTGAGGCAAAAGAGCAAACATGAAACTGAGAATGTTTTCGTGTGTCGCACTGGCGTGCTGCGCCAGTGCGATCGCGGTCCAGGCCTATGCGCAGACCGCCGCGGGGGTTCCACATCTCGAAAAGCAAGGAACCGCGACCCAGTTAATCGTCGACGGGAAACCGTTCCTCGCGCTTACTGGAGAACTGGGCAACAACACCGCCAGCAGCTTGGAGAACATGCAGCCTGTCTGGTCCCGGCTGGTGGCGGGCAATTTGAACTGCGTGCTGGCGGCCGTATCGTGGGCCCAGATAGAGCCACAGGAAGGCCGCTTCGATTTCGCGCTGGTCGATGGTCTCATCCAGGAGGCGCGGCGCAACAACCTGAAACTGGTGTTCCTGTGGTTCGGCAGTTGGAAGAACGGTCTGTCGAGTTATCCTCCCCTCTGGGTGAAGCAGGATTACAGGCGATTTCCCCGGATCAAGATCAAAGGCGGCAAGAGCATCGAACTGCTCAGCACTTTTGGCGATGCCAGCCGCGATTCGGACGCGCGCGCCTATCGTGCCCTAATGCGGTATATCAAGGAGGTGGACGGCCAGCAGCACACCGTGCTGATGATGCAGGTGGAGAACGAAGTGGGTATACTGCGCGATTCGCGCGACCGGTCGGAGCCGGCCAACAAGGCCTTCGCCGGACCGGTGCCGAAGGAATTGATGGACTACCTGCAGAAGCACAAGGACACGCTTGCCCCGGAACTGCGGGAGGTTTGGGGCGCAAACGGCTTTAAGACGTCTGGAACGTGGGAAGAGGTCTTCGGGCCCGGCAAGCCCGACAGCGTCGATATGCCCATCCAGACCAATAGTCCTCCATTGAGCGAGGAGGAGTATCAGACCGGCTGGCGGAAGCTGCACTGGCCGGTGGATGAGATCTTCATGGCGTGGCAATACGCCCGGTACGTGGGTAAGGTGGTTGCGGAGGGTAAAGCGGAATACAACATTCCGATGTATGTGAACGCATGGCTGCAGCAACCCAACATGGCATGGCCTGGGACGTATCCGAGCGGCGGCCCCCTGCCGCAGGTGCACGACGTGTGGCGCGCCGGCGCGCCGGCGATCGATATTCTCGCGCCGGATCTTTACCTGGAGTATTTCGACGAGGTTTGCGATCGCTTCACGCGCAACGGCAACCCACTCTTCATCCCGGAGACGGGGACCAATGCGGCCAACGTTCTGACCGCGTTCGGCAAATACGGCGCGATCGGTTATTCGCCTTTCGCAATCGAAAGAGGAGTAACCCCGGATAGCGATTTGGCGGCGGTCTACCGCCTGGTTGCGGAGATGGCTCCGATGATTACGGCGCACCAGGGTGAGGATTCCATCACTGCGGTGCGGCTGAACCAGGGCGATGCGCCGAAGCGAGTTGCTTTGGGAAACTACACGCTGGAGCTCAGCTATACAGGGAGAGGGCGTGTGCCGATCGCACCCGAGCCGAAGCCGCAGCAGGCTCAGGCAGCGCCCCCCGTGGCGCAACCGGGCCGCGGAGGTGCCGGGCAGGCTCCCATGGAAGCGGCTGCAATTCTAATCGCAGCCGGACCGGACGAATTCTACATGGGCGGCGGCGGTTTCCGGATCGCGTTCACGGCGAACACGCCCGGACCGGCAACCGTGGGGCTCGGCATCGTACAGGAAGGCAAATTCGTCGATGGCAAGTGGGTGGTGGTGCGGCAACTCGGCGGCGACGATATCGGTCAGGGCGAAATCCTCACGCTCCGTCCGAATACCACTCTTCGTGTTGTGGTCTACCGCTATGAGTAGAATTCCAACACTTACGGCGATCGTGCTAGCGCTCGCGTCCGTGGCGTTTTCGCAGTCGAAACTTTCGACGAATATTCCGCACCTCGAGAAGCAGGGCACCGCCACGCAGTTGATCGTCGACGGCAAACCGTTCCTGGTTTTGGGCGCGGAGTTGAACAACTCCAGCGCATCCAGCATGGAGTACTTGCGGCCGCTTTGGCCGAAAATCGCCACCACCAATCTCAATACCGTGCTGGCAACGGTCTCTTGGGAACTGATGGAACCCGTGGAAGGCCAGTTCGACTTCAGCCTCGTGGACGGTTTGATTCAGGATGCCCGACGATACAACCTGCGTTTGATCTTGCTCTGGTTCGGGAGTTGGAAGAACGGCAAGTCCACCTACCAGCCGGTCTGGGTGAAGACCAACCAACAGCGGTTTCCCCTTATCCAGGACGAGACAGGCAAAGGCCTACCGACTCTCAGCACGCTGAGCGACGCCAATCGGGACGCCGACTCGCAGGCTTTTGCGGCGCTGATGAAGCACATCCGGGAAGTTGACGGAGAGGCCCACACGGTCATCATGATTCAGGTGGAGAACGAAGTTGGAGTTCTCGGCCCGTCGCGCGATCACTCGCGGATAGCCAATAGCGCGTTCGCGGCGCCCGTGCCGAAGGAGTTCATGGAGTACCTCCAGAAGCACAAAGACACGCTGATTCCCGAGTTACGCAAGCGCTGGGAAGCTTCCGGCTTCAAGACCGCCGGAAGCTGGGAAGAGGTCTTCGGCGCCGGCATGGAGACCGACGAGTTGTTCATGGCGTGGAACTATGCCCGCTACGTAGGCCACGTCGCGGCGGCGGGCAAAGCCGAATATCCGCTGCCGATGTTCGTGAACACCTGGCTGCGCCAGGGATCGTTCAAGCCCAAGGAGGACATGCCCGGCGGCTTCCCGAGCGGCGGTCCATTGCCCGAGGTGATGGATGCCTGGAGGGCGGGAGGGCCTGCGATCGATATTCTCGCACCGGACGTTCACGTGCCGAATTACGACGACTGGTGCAAGTGGTACAGACAATCCGGCAATCCGTTATTCATCCCTGAGTCCAGGGGGGACGCTCGCGGCGTTGCACAGGCAATCGCGACCGCCGGCAAGTATGACGGTATCGGCTACTCGCCATTCGGAATCGACAGGCTCGCGAACCCGGACGGCGAGCTTGCCAGAGGCTATCAAGTCCTGTCGCAGGTGGCGCCGCTGATTCTGGAGAGTCAGGGGCTTGATAAAGTTACGGCCGTGTTGGTGGACAAGGAGACCCCGAGATCCAAAGTGCGGCTGGGCGACTACACGATCGAGGCCCGGTTCGCCGAGCGCAGTCAGGACCCCAATGCGCCTGTCGCTCCCTCCGTGGACTGCGTGGCCGGCTTGTTCATCCAGTTGGGCTCGGACGACTACGTGATCGTGGGCAGAAGCATGAATGTTTATTTCGAGTCGGCCGCGGACCCGGCGCAAAGCGTGGGATTGGCGGTAGTGGAAGAAGGCCAATACGTCAACAGTCGCTGGGTGCCCGGACGCCGGCTGAATGGCGATGAGACTCCGGAGTGGAAGGCTCTCTGGTTCGGGGGAGACCGCTACACGATACAGAAAATCAAGCTCTACCGTTACCGCTGAATGGAGTTCATAACATGAAACACTTCACTATCTTCATCCTGGCTTGCGGCGCGGTGTGGACAGCCCGCGCGCAGGACGCCAAGCCCAATTTCCCCAGCGTCCTGCCCGGGAACGGTTTGGCGCAGCATGATTTCTTCTATGCCGGAGAGGCCAAGACCCAGGACATGTACATCGTCCGCAACGGCAAGGTTGCCTGGGAGTTTCACAATCCGGCGGGAAAGGGCGAAATCAGCGATGCTACTCTGCTCTCAAACGGAAACGTGCTTTTCACGCACCAATTCGGCATCACGCTGATCGACCGCAATAAAAAGGTGCTTTGGAATTATGACGCTCCGGCGGGCACGGAGATCCATACGGCGCAGCCGATCGGCACCGATAAGGTGCTCTACGTGCAAAACGGCGACCCGGCGAAAGTCGTTGTTGTGAACATCGTCACTGGCAAGACCGAGCGCGAGTTTGTCGTCCCGGTCAAGAATCCGAAAAGTGTGCACGGCCAATTCCGCCATGCCCGGCTCACCGATGCCGGCACGTTGCTGGTGGCGCATATGGACATGCAGAAGATCGTCGAGTACGACTCTACTGGGAAGGAGCTATGGTCGTACTCGCCAGGCGCGGCCACGTGGTCGGCGGAGCGTTTGAAGAACGGCAACACTCTGATGGCGGGAGCGAGACTGGTTCGCGAGGTGAACCCCGCCGGGGCAACGGTTTGGGAGTTCACGCCCGCCGATGTGCCGGACTACCTGTTCAACTCGATGCAAATCGCGAAGCGGCTGCCCAACGGGAACACGCTCATCAACACCTGGTTCAACCAGTGGAACGGGCCAGCGGATCCGGCCACCGCGCCCGTACAGGCGCTGGAAGTTACGCCGGACAAGAAAGTGGTGTGGGCATTGCGCGCGTGGGGGAACCCGGTGGATCTCGGTCCTTCAACCACGCTTCAGTTACTCGACCAGCCGAGTGTTCCCGAAGCCGTGCATTTCGGCGATTTGAGATAAAAGAGCCGCTGCCGGGTGGCACACGTTCGGTGAGTGGCGGTCGATGGGCTCTAGTCGATCTCCTGGAACCGAACTTATCGCCGAGAGCTTATCACCGCGGCAGTTGCGCGGCACAGATGCGCGGCAACGAGTCCTGGTTTCCCGAAGCTTGATACAATCACGACCGTCACCGGAGGCAGATGCATGAAGCTGAGAGGTCTCACCGGAACGCTCGTACTTTTCTCATCCGCGGCGCTGGCCCAAAGGCCGTGGCAAGAAATTACGATTCCCACCTTGCGCGACGTGGCCGCGAACTTCAAAGCGCCGCCCCGCGAATACGGCGCCATCCAGCCGTTTGCCAGTTGGAACGGCCCCGACCCGCAGGAAGTTCGGGCAAGAATCGTCCGGGATTTCGACCGCCTCGCGGCCAATGGCATTTTCGTGGTGAACCTTTCGCCGGGGCGTGGCTCACCGAAGTACCTCTCGCCCGAGCATATGGACCAGGTGAAGTTCACAGTTGAGGAAGCGGCGAGACGCGGCATGCGGCTGTGGATCCAGGACGAATCCGACTACCCGAGCGGCTTTGCCGGGGGCAACATCAGCCGGCAATACCCGCAACTCGCCATGCAGGGCATCGTCGCCGATATCCGGGTCCACGTGGTGCCGGGCCAGACGCTCACCATGCCGGCGCCGCCAGACACTTTGGCAATTTTCGCAACCAAGACGTCCACCGACGACAAAATAGAGGGCGTTATTCCTATTCCGGTTCCGCCGGACGGCCAACTCAAATGGACCGTGCCAGCCCAAGGGTCGACCCCCAACGAGCCCCGCCTTTCCTGGGAAGTAGTCTTCGTGAGACACATTTACGTCAGTTCGCCGACACGGAACTTCAATCGCGAAGACGGGACGCGGGCAAAGGATGCCCTCTACTCTCTGATCGATTACCTGGACCCGGAAGCCACCCGCGCCTTTCTGAAGATTACGCACGAAACTTACCGGCAGGCGGTAGGCGATCAGTTTGGCAAAATCGTTCTGGGCTTTTTCGGCGATGAGCCGGATTATAGCAGCGCCATTCCTTGGACTCCGAAATTGCTGGCGGAATTCGAGCAGCGGAAAGGCTATGACCTGAAGCCCTACATTCCCTCGTTCTTCCTCGGCAGAGGGATGGAGATGTCGGAAGAGACGCGGCGGGCCAGAGCAGACTACTACGACGTGTGGAGCGCGATTTTTCAGAACAGCTTTTTCGGAGAGCAGGCCGAGTGGTGCAGGAAGCACAACGTGGAATACCTGGTGCACCTGAACCATGAAGAGACCATGATCGCGCTGGAGCACAGCGAAGGCGACTACTTCCGCGACAACCGGTACGTGGAGGTGCCAGGAATCGACAACCTCAACCAGCTTGTTCCGGATGCCGTGCACCGGCCGGACGGGACCTGGAACATCAACAATAACTTCCCCAAACTGGCGTCATCGGCGGCGCATCTCTTCGGCAGGCCCAAGGTCTGGGCCGAAGAAGGCGGCGGGGTGGGCATCGACGGCAAGTACCAGTTGGATTTTCAACTGGTGCGCGGCGTAACGGCGCTGCAACTGCGGGTTCCCGTGTTGCGCGGCGGCGGCGACCCTTCCGCTCCGGCGCCCGCAACGTTTTCAGCGCCGCCGCAGGCCGCGATGGTGGCCTGGTATGCCAATCGGGGCGGCTATCTGATGGCCATCGGCCGTCCGGCGGCGCAGGTTGGTCTGTACCATCCCGGCAACAGCATATGGATGGACGACCGGGAGGCCGACCGGAGTACGACCAAGCTTGGCTGGCAGTTGTTCGAGCATCAGGTGGATTGGGATTACTTCGACGAACAGTCGCTCAGCTCGGTAGCCACAATCGAGAATGGTGGTTTCAAGAATCTTAGCGGCCAGGTTTACAAGGCCATTATCTTTCCGTCCATGACGGTGATCACGCGCTCCGGCCTGGAACGGTTGAAGGCCTTCGTCAAAGCGGGGGGTAAAGCGATTTTCGTAGGCAAGACTCCGGGGCTGATCGTGGACAAGACGTTCCTGAATGCCAAGCACGTACCAGACTTGAGCTTCGCCACTCTCATCGAACCCTCCGGCGACATCACCGCGCGTGTGCTGGCAGCTCTGCCTAAGCCGGATGTGAAGTTGGACGCCGAGTTCGCCCGATTGACATACACGCACCGGAGCTGGCGCGACGCCGAGATGTATTTCTTCTTCAATGAGAGCAACCAGGCGGAATCCCGCGTGGCAACTGTCTCCGGCAACGGCCAGGCGCAAGCATGGGACCTGGCAAGTGGCGCGATTCATCCACTCTCCGCCACTGCCGACGGTGATTCGGTGCGCTTTCCGCTGGTGCTCGGGCCCTATGAAGCCAAGGTGGTTGTGATCGGGCCGCTTCCCACCGGGGTGGGCGCGTCGGAGCCGTCCTTCGCAGCAGGCACTATGCTGGCGGAATTGGGCGGAGACTGGACATTGGACCTTAACGGCAAACAGATCATGACCTCGCTCGAATCATGGGAGGATCTGGGCACGCAATCGTTTGCCGGTCCGGTAACGTATCGCAAGCAATTCACGGCTTCCGCGGCGCCCGCCGGGAAACGGGTGTTTCTCGAAATCGCCGCTGTAAACGACTACGCGCGCGTGACACTGAACGGGCGAGAATTGGAGGCCCACGGCTGGCAGCCCTATCGTTGGGAAGTGACCAATCTCGTGAAAGCGGGTTCCAACGAGCTCGAAGTGGAAGTGTGCACCGCTGTGGCCGGGCGCGGCCCGGGTGCTCCCCCAGCCGGGTCGGTAAGCGATCGCGGGCCGGCCTCGGGCTTGCTTGGCCCGGTCCATCTGGTAGCGCGCTAAGAGGAAAGGCGATTGGAGCTACAATCTATCGATCTCGGCGAGACCTGGGACCGGATCTGATCCAGAAGGCCGCCGCCGAGGAGGGTTATGAAGCACGCTGGCTCAACCAAACCGCGAAGTGCGCCCGCGGTGAATAATGCCGGCATGTAGGTGGGCGGCCATGAAACTACTAACAGCATCGATTACCATTGCGGCATTGGGCGCGGCATTCATCGCGGTCCTGGCCCCTGCGCAAACGCAGACGTTGCAACCCGGAGCTTACCCGTTTCAAGATCCGAAGCTGCCCATCGAACAAAGGGTCGACAACATCGTCTCCTTGTTGACGCTGGACGAGAAGATCGGCATGTTGGGACAGGTCCAGCCAGCCATCCCACGTCTGGGAATCAAGGCGTTCACCAACTGGACCGAGGGACTGCACGGATTGGGTTGGGTCCGCGGCGGCAGCGTCACGGCTACAACGTTCCCGCAGTCGGTAGGACTGGGCGAAACGTGGGATCCCGAGATCCTTCGCCAGGCCGGCGCCATCGAGGGGTATGAAGCTCGCGTCTATTTCAAAAAGTACAATGGCGTCCGTGTGGGCCTCGTCATTCGGGCCCCCAACGTGGATCTGGCCAGGGATCCCCGATGGGGCCGTACGGAAGAATCGTTCGGAGAGGATCCTTACTTCGTCGGGAAAATGTCGGTCGGGTATATCAAGGGACTGCAGGGTGACGACCCGAGGTATCTGCTGTCGGCGTCAACCATGAAACATTTCCTGGCCAACAGCAATGAGGACGCCCGCACCAGGTCCTCCTCCGATTTCGATGAACGAAACCTTCGCGAATACTACCTGGTTCCGTTTCAGATGGGAATTGAGGAGGCGAATGCGCAATCGTTCATGGCTTCTTACAACGCGGTTAACGGGATTCCCAACACGGTATCTCCGTTTATCAGGGACATCGTGGAGGGGGAATGGAAGTTCGATGGAATGGTGAGCACGGATGCCGGCTCTCTTCCCAATCTCACCCGCCAGTTCCACTATTATCCGGATCCTACAGCCGCGGCCGCCGGCTGCGTGAAGGCCGGCATCAGCGTGTTTCTCGATCAGTTCGCCGCACCGTTGAGAGACGCCCTGGACAAGAAGTTAGTGACTGAATCCGACATCGAACACAACATCCGCGGTAATCTACGGATGCGCATGCGGCTGGGCGAGTTCGACCCTCCCGGGATGTCGCCCTACGAAAAGATATCGGACAACGAGGAGCCCTGGTACGGAGAGAAAAACAGGGCTCTGGCGTTAAAGGTTACTCGGGAATCCATCGTCCTGCTCAAGAACAGCGACGGCCTGCTGCCTCTGGACAAGAGTAGACTCCGCTCGGTTGCGGTGATCGGGCCATTCGGTGACAACGTATTGATGGACTGGTATGCCGGGATGCCCCCTTATGCTGTGACCCCGCTCGAAGGAATCCGCAACAAGGTAGGGCCCAACGTCCGGGTCCGGTATGCGCCGGACGACAACAACGGCAACGCCGCCAATCTCGCCGCCGAGTCCGACGTGGCCATCGTGTTTGTGGGCAATCATCCCACTTGCAACGGGCCGTTCGGGCGATGCGCCTTGCCCAGCGAGGGAAAGGAAGCCGTGGATCGCAAGTCCATCGACCTGGAGCCGGCGCAACTCAATCTCATCCGCAGAGTGAAAGCGGCTAACGCGAAGACCATCGTCGTGCTGATTTCCAGCTTCCCTTACGCCATCAATTGGGTTCAAGAGAATGCTCCCGCGATTCTCCACATGGCGCACTCCAGCCAGGAAGAAGGCAGTGCTTTAGCAGATGTGCTGTTCGGCGACTATAATCCGGCCGGCCGGCTGGTGGCCACGTGGGTCAAGTCGCTGGACGACTTGCCGCCCATGATGGACTACGACATTCGGAAGGGTCGTACCTATATGTATTTCAAAGGGCAACCGCTGCATCCCTTCGGATTCGGCCTCAGCTATACCACATTCGAGTACTCCAACCTGCGCCTGTCGGCCGATTCTGTGACTGCCGCGGGCAAGTTGATTGCCAGCGTAGACATCAAGAACACCGGGACCCGCGCCGGCGATGAGGTAGTGCAACTGTACGTTAAGCACCTCAATTCCGCGGTGGAACGGCCCATAAAAGAACTTCGCGGATTCGAGCGCATCGCGCTCCAGCCGAACGAAACGCGCTCCGTCCGGCTGACCGTGAAAGGGGCCGATCTGACGTATTGGGACGCTGGCAAGCACAGCTTCGTCGTGGAACCCGGAAGAGTCAGCATCATGTTGGGCGCCTCTTCCGCCGACGTGCGGTTGGAGAAGACAATTGAAGTGAAGGAAAAATGAAAATCCAAAGTTTTATGATTCTCGCAATACGCCTGGCGGCAGCTACGTCGATCGCGCTGCTAGTCAGCGGCGACGCACGCGCCCAGAGACCGCAGATCGTACTGGAACGGGATGGCGCCACCGTCGTCCTCGAGCCCTATGCCCCCAATATCGTCCGGGTCACTCTAAGCCTTCTGAAGGATCCGGCCACTTCTGCGCCTGGCTACGGGTTTGTCGCAAACCCGTCGGCTGAGGGCTGGAGCCGGCAGCAGGATGCCCAGGGCGACGTGTACCGGTCGCAGCGCCTAATGGTCACGGTGGCGGCGAACCACCCGCATAAGCCCTTGGCGACGGAATTGGATATTGCCAAGTTCTTCAACGGCTCCGCTCCTCCCACGCACATCGTCATTACCACCCCCGCCGGCAAGAAGCTGGCGGAGATGATGGACTGGTCGATGTCCGTGCCCAATCACAAGGACGGCAACGCCAGTGTATTGAATGACAAGCGTCCTTCGGACCCGCCCTTTTACCAGGTTGGCGCGACCTTCGTTTCGCCCGACGACGAACACTACTACGGCCTGGGTCAGAACCACGAGGGATTTCTCGATCATCGGGGCCGCAGAATCGAATGCTGGCACAATTACACCGCCACGGCTGGCCCCAGCATCTGCGTACCGTTTCTGGTCACCAACAGAGGCTATGGCATCGTCTGGGACAATCCATCCAAGACAGTTATCGAGCCAGGCTTTAACGAGCAGACCCGCTGGACTTCCGAAGTGGGCGACCGGGTCTCGTTCTTCGTGATCGCCGGCAACACAACCGACGAAATCTACGCTGGCTACCGGCTGCTGACCGGGACCACGCCGATGCTCCCGAAAGCCGCTTACGGATTTATTCAGTGCAAGCAGCGATACAGTTCGCAGGCTGAAGTGCTGGCGGTGGCTAAAGGCTATCGCGACCGGCATCTCCCGCTCGACGTGGTGGTGGTCGACTGGTTCTATTGGACGAAGATGGGCCAAATCGATATGGACCCCGTGAAGTGGCCCGATCCAGCCGCGATGAACCGGCAGCTCCACGAAATGGGATTGCAGACCATGATCAGCGTGTGGCCG
Organism: Bryobacterales bacterium; assembly: GCA_963761855.1. Classification (GTDB taxonomy): domain Bacteria; phylum Acidobacteriota; class Terriglobia; order Bryobacterales; family Bryobacteraceae; genus Bog-375. The sequence goes on from CAVXJY010000041.1 coordinate 32,290, forward strand.
CGCTTCGTCCCCGAAGACCGCTATTACGACCTGTTGCTCAAGAATGGCTGGTTGATACACCTTGCCGACGGCACGCCGATTAACGGATTACCGTACGACCGCGCCGGTTCCGACATCGATACCACCAATCCGGAAGCGGCCCGCTGGTATTGGGAAACCATTCGCGACAACATCTTGAGCAAGGGCTTCGACTCGCTCTGGTCGGATGAAACCGAACCCGATCTGCCCCCCAACGGCGCCTATTTCCATGTCGGCCCCGGCACGCGCTACTTCAACATCTATCCGCTGTTTCACACGGCCGCTCTGTACGACGGCTTCCGCCGGGATTTGAAGCGACGCGCCCTGATCCTCTCCCGAGATTCCTATCTGGGCGCACAACGCAATGGCGCCATGTTCTGGTCCTCGGATATCTACCCCACCTGGGACACACTGAAGCGACAGGTCCCCACCGGGCTCGATTTCACCGCGTCCGGCATGGCGTACTGGAGCAACGACATCGGCGGATGGCAATATCTGCCGGCCGAACATCATCCCGCACACCCGCCGCTGCTGGATGGCTCCGATGCGCGCGACAATATCGGCGGCTATGAAGACTACCCCGAACTCTACACCCGCTGGTTCGAGTACGGCTCCTTTCTGCCCATTTTCCGCACTCACGGCAGCCGCTTGTATAACGAGGTCTGGACCTATGGAAAAGCGGCCGAGCCGATTCTGGAGAAGTATCTGAAGCTGCGCTACCAGCTCATGCCCTACATTTATTCGCTGGGCTACCGGACATACGAATCCGGCGCTCCCTACATGCGAGCTCTGTTCATGGACTTCCCCGACGACCCCAACGTGGCCGGGATGGGCGACGAGTACATGTTCGGCCCGGCGTTTCTGGTGGCCCCAGTGACGGAACAGGGCGCAACGAGCCGTTCGGTCTACCTGCCGGCCGGCGCGGACTGGTACAACTATTGGACGAACCAGCGTATCCGCGGCGGCCAGACGATCAAAGTGAGCGCACCTATCGACACCCTGCCGCTATTCGTTCGAGCCGGTTCCATTGTGCCCCTCGGAGAGCCCGTCGAGAGCACCAGCGAAACGCAGAAACTGGCCCGCGTGCGGGTGTATCGTGGCGCCGACGGCGACTTCACGCTTTACGACGATGATGGCAAGACCTACGCCTACGAAGGCGGCGATCGAAAAATCACGCACCTGCACTGGAACAACGCAGCCGGTCGCCTCAGCCGCGAAGGGTTCCAGGCGTGGACTGGTCCCGACGCTGGAATTCTGGAAATTATCGGGCGATGAAAAAGTAGCCTGCCAAATAGCGGCAAATTCAGCCCATTCGCCATAGAATCACATCGGCCGGCAAAGTGACCAGTCACGGGAGCTCTGTCCGAGTTGACTGACTGGTGGTCAGCCGGTCACTCGATTGCTCACAGGGAATCGCGTATGGGCAACGGCCGACGTGGTGCTAATAGTGTGCCGATCACAGCCCAGCGTGGTACCCGCCGTCCGGCCCCCAGCCCCCAGCCCTCCGTTCAGCCGTTTACCGGCTCACCGCTCGCTCAGTTCGCTTTCAATCTCTTCGATCGTCGGAAGTGTCCCCTTCAACTTTTCTGGAAGGGCGTCGGCCAGTTGGTATTCGGAGATTCCGATGGGCTTCGAAACGTCGCGCAGCGCATATTCGGCAACGAACCGGTCCCGAGTCTTACAGAGAATCAGACCGATGCTCGGCTGGTCGTCCGGATGGCGGAGGATTTCGTTCACCGCGGAAAGATAGAAGTTCATCTTACCTGCGAATTCCGGTCGGAACGGCTGCATTTTCAGATCGATGACCACAAAGGCTCTAAGCTTCAGATGATAAAAAAGCAGATCAATGAGGAATTCCTCGTCCCCCACCTTTGTTCGATACTGGCTACCTACAAACGTGAACCCAACCCCAAGTTCCTATAGGAACTTCCTCAGGTGCTCAAGGAGGCCAAGTTCGAGATCTCTCTCATGTGCGTCCGGGCCGAGAAGCAGAAAGTCGAAGTTGTATGGATCTTTTGTGATTTGTTGGGCAAGGTCCGATTGAGGCAGTGGCAGAGCTCGCTCAAAATTTGTGACGGCCTTGCCCTGTCGCCGGATAAGCCCGCTTTCGATCTGATGCACGAGAACGTCACGGCTCCAGCCGTGTTGCAGCGTCGCCCGAACGTACCACTCCCGCTCTGCCGGATCTTTGAGGTGGTCCAGTATCCGGACATTATGACCCCAGGGAATTTGTGCAACGAGCTGTTGCACAATTACCTCCTCGGGCCAACCCTCGGCAAACGCCCGCATGTACTTCAAATTCCGCGGTGAAAACCCCTTCATTTCCGGGAACGCTGCCTTCAAGTCGGCAGCCAAGCGGTCAATTATCTTTGCTCCCCAACTCTCCCGCTCCTGGCGCGCCAAGATATCACGCCCGATTTGCCAATAAAGAATCACCAGTTCGCGGTTGACCGCTAATGAAGCGCGCAGCTGGGCGGCCTGGATTCGCTGCTTCAGGTCGCCCAGCAACTTCGAATATCCTGCCGGCACCAGCGCCCGCCGTTCAGCCATCAAGAAGTATTCCTCGATTGCAGAATCAATTGTCTTGTGTTTGCCAACCCCAACCATAACGCGTTTCGAGGTGGGGCTGCCAGCGCTATCCGTACTTGTCGCCCTCTCCTTGGCTTCCCAATTGTCGTCCACTCTCCGGGAACGGCGGTCTGGAAGCGCTGGAATGTCGCGTGACGGCAGAACTGCGGATCTTGTCGATCGCGCGCTTGTCCGATGTCATCTTCATGGCTGTATTCTCACAGTTTCCTCCAAGACCTGCTCGAAGGTAAGCCCGAGCTGGTCGTGGGCGGAACCAGAGAATTACGCGACGCGGAGTCTGGCTACTGATTTCGACTTGGCTCTTCCCTTAACCGTGATTTCGATATCACGTCCAAGTACAAGCAAGAGTCGCATCAGCCGTTCGATGGAGAAGCCGGACAGTTTGCCCTGCTTCAGGGCCGAGATCTTGGGCTGATCGATTCCGAGGATCGCGGCCGCCTGGCTCTGCGTGAGCCGTCGCCGCTGGATCTCCGCGATGATCTTCGCGGCCAACTCGGCTTTCGCCAACAGATCATCAGCCCGTGGGAGGTTTAGATCTGCAAAGACGTTCCCGGAACTCGGCGTAAATTCTCGATTAGGCATCTTCCCTCTCCTCACTTCCCTGCCAGCTTGCGCGCAAGTTGAAGCCGCTGCCGGATCAGATCCAATTCCCGATGCGGGGTCGCGATTCCGGAGGTTGCCTTCTTCTGGAAGGCATGAAGAACGTAAATCGCTTCCCCGAGTTGCGCCACGTACACTGCGCGATAGGTTCCGCTCGGATCGTCAGCGCGCACCTGCCAGACGGTTTCCGCAAAACCGTGCAACGTCTTCGCGCTTTCATGTTTCTGGCCGATCTGCGCCTGATACAGTGCGAAACCGAGCTTCTGCCGAACCATCGGCGGGAAGCCGGTCAGCCGAACGAGCGAGTCGACGAGCCAAATCAGCTTGCGTGGTTGTTCCGGCTTTACGGGCACCGCCTCCATTATATGCCAGAACTGGCATAAAGTGAACGTCGAGAACTGTAGCACGTAGTGTAGCACCTCAAAAAGTCACGCCTCGCGATCCGCCCAACGAATTGAAAATGAAGCGGAATCCGCTTCATCGTTCGGAGGACCTTCGGCCTGTCATGTCGGAGGTCACGGGTCGGCCTCCTGTCCTACTCACTATTCTTTTCAGTCATTTGTCGACATTGCTTCGAGCCATTGCTGGAGTGCTTTGGCCTCGGCCACAGTTTTCTCCGTAACCGGCTGACCTGGTTGAATTTGCCGTTTGGACAACAGTAGAAGACCCTGACCCAGTTTGCGCCAGCACGCTGCCAATTATCACTTTGCCGCGACGGTTACGGAAACCGCAGCGGCGTAATATGATGATCCTTTCTTGGCCGACAAGGATCTGCGGCCATGGTGGGGTGACGTTCCCAAATGGCCGCCAAACGGACCTCCGATGAAGCAACGCCTCGTAAGGTTGTTGGCCAGGCACGCAAACCGGCGAAAATGGTCTCGTGCGGGCATGTACCGAGTTTCTACCAATGACCAGCGGATCATTCCGCTGCAGATTCGTGTTCTGCGGAATGCGCCGTCCGACGGGGCTGGACGGAACTGTGGCCGTTTACAGAAGGTGAATCTATGGCCGTATCGCCGATTTCGAACCTGGCTAAAGACGAGCAGCAGGAATTATTGAATGACCTCAACTACCTGAATATTGTTGAGATCAAGTCCTTCTGCAAACAGCATTCGATCCCATACACGATTGCAATTGAAACCAAAGACGGGGGCAGAAGACGGACAAGGGACGATGATCGAAAGGGGGTGATGCTGAGCAGGATTCGACACTTCCTACAAACAGGCGTGGTTTTGGAGGAGACGTGCTTTCCGGCTTCGGTCGTTTGTCTTGACCCACCACCAGCGAAGCTCACAGCGAATGACAGGTTGTTTTACGGGCAATACAACAAGACAAACCACACAATGATCGCCTTGCTGAAAGATTTAACCGACGGACGATTTGAAAATGGAGCCATCGCCAGGATTCTTGCCAGGACCTTCTGGAGCAGCGGTAGGGCCCCCACATTCAACGAATACGCATCGGCATGGCTACAGGCATTGCGAGAACATACCAGGCCAAATCCGGAGTGGGCTTTCCTGTCGGACAGAGCGAGCAAAGGGGCAGTCCCGGATTGGAAGAAATTGCGAGCGAGCAAAGCAAAGAAGGTGATGAAGGCGCTCAATCAAATCAGTACCAGATAAGAGGCACCGTGGCCGGTCGCGCAGGCCTGCCGAAACCTCTACTCCTGGCGTAGGGCAGTCATCGGATCCACGGCCGTGGCCCGCCGCGCCGGAAACCAGCAGGCCAGCAACGCCGAAACCAGCAGGACGGCGGCCACGGTGGCTAAAGACGCGGAGTCGATGGCGCCAGTGCCGTAGAGGACGCTTTTCATGGCGCGGCCCACGAACCAGGCGCCCGCCAGTCCCACCGCGAGTCCGGTAGCGGCCAGAGTCATGCCTTCGCGCAGCACGAGTCGGAGAACTTGCCCGCGGCCCGCGCCCAAGGCCATACGCAACCCGATCTCGTGGGTTCGCTGCGCCACCGCAAAGGCCATCACTCCGTAGATACCCACCGCGGCCAGCAGCAGCGCCACGCCGGCAAAGCTCAGGTAGAGCACCGCGCTGAAGCGATCTCCGGCGAGGTGCTGGTCCATCACTTGTTCCATGGTCCGCGGCTGTGCCAGAGGCAGCGTCGGGTCCACTGCGCGTATGGCCGCAGCGACGCTCTTTTGGATGGCAGCCGGGTCGCCGTTGGTCCGCACCGCCATCGCCGCCTGCGGCCACGGACTCTGGTAGAAGGGTACGTCAATCTCCGGATAGTCGGAGTCTTTCAGAATCTCGGGCGCGCGCACGTCGCGGAACACGCCTACGATCTGCCATTCCACCGGCGGCCCGAGTTTGGTGACGCCGGGAATCAGCTCTTCCACCAGGATGCGCTGCCGCAGCGGATCCAGGCCTGACAGAAACTTCTCGACGAACCTTTCGTTCACCATCGCCACCCGAAGGCTGCCGGCAACATCTTCCTCGTCGATGGCGCGGCCGCGGACCATCTTCACGCCGAAGGTTTGGAAGTATCCGGCGGTACACATGAGAAACGCGGCGCCTGGGCGCGCGGACGGATCGCTGACCGGCCTGCCCGCAACCGTGAACGGCATGCCAAAGCCGGGGCCATCGAGCGGCATTCCGGTCGCAGCCATCGCGCGCAGCACGCCGGGAACGGCCTCGACTCTCTCCAGCACCTGGCGGTAGAATCCGTCGATCTGCTCGGTTCCCTTCAGCCGGCCTTCGGGCACGGGCAGGTTGAAAGTGAAGACATGATCGGAGCGGAAGCCTAGGTCGGCACGCGTCTGGTTCCAGAAGCTGTGGATGGCGAGGCCCGCGCCGGTGAGCAGCGCGAGAGCCAGGGCGAACTCCACCACCACCAGCGCATGACGCAACCGATGCCGGCCTCCGCCGCTTGTCGAACGGCCGGCTTCCTTCAGCGGCTCCACAAGGTCCAGCCGCGTGGCCTGCCAGGCGGGCACGCAGCCGAACAGCACTCCCGCGACCGCCGTTGCGCCCAATGTAAATGCCAACACGGGCAGATTCAGCCCGACATCCGCCTCGGAGGGCAGTGTGAATCGCGGCATCAGTATCATCACCGCTTTGAGGATTACCCAGCCAAGGCCTACCCCCACTGCGCCGCCGGCTGCCGCCAGCGCCAGGCTCTCCGTCAGCAACTGCCGGAATAACCGGGCTCTGCCCGCGCCCAATGAAGCCCGCACGGCCAATTCCTTCTGGCGCGACGTTCCGCGCGCAAGCTGCAAGTTGCCCACATTCACGCAAGCGATCAGCAGGACGAATCCCACCGCGCCCATCAGCAGCCACATGTGGGTGCGCGTGTCCCGGCTCAAGAAGTCGTTCTGCAACGCTTCCACGCTGGCAGTCCAGCCTTTGTTCGAACGCGGATAGACCTGCGCGATGTGTCGCGTCACCGAGTCCATATCCGACTGCGCCCGCTGTAACGTAACCCCAAGCTTCATGCGGGCGAGCACGATGAGCCAGTGAAAGTCGTGATTGATCTGCTCCGGCTTGAAGACCAACGGAACCCACATCTCCTGTTGGAGGCGGTCGGCCTGGCCTGGACGCAGCACGCCGATCACTGTGTAGGGCTCGTCGTTCATGCGGATCTGGCGGCCGATGATACCTGGATCGGAACCGAAGCGCCGCTTCCACAGACGATTGGTGAGGATGACGACGTGATCGCGGCCTGGCTGCCCCTCTTCACTCCGGAAGTCTGCCCGTCCCAGCAGAGGCGTGTAGCCAAAAATGCCGAGAAAACCCGGCGTCGATGTCTGGGCGGAGACTTGTTCCGGCTCCTGAGCCGTGGCCAGGTTGAATTGCGAACCGCTGGCGGCGCCAATGCCCTGGAAGGCTTTGCTCTCATGCTGCCAATCAAGGAAGTCGCCAGCAGAGACCACATTGCGGCTTCCCTGTATCTTCGACCAGACGACCACGAGTTGATCGGGTTGCGGGTATGGCATCGGTGCCAACAGGGTGGCATAGATCACACTGAAAATCGCAGTATTGGGGCCTATTCCCAGTGCCAAAGCAAGCACCGCCACCGCGGCGAAGCTCCTATTCTTCGCCAGCAGCCGCAGACCGAAACCCACGTCGCGCCAGAGAGTGTCCATATGACTCTTATACGAATCACCAGCCCGTTAGTTAGAGAAGATTATTGGACTAACGGGAAAGATAGAGCAATCTGCTCCGACACGAAGTCGCTTGATGTCGTCTGGGACCGTTAGAACTTTCCATAAGTGCCTGAAAAACAAAGATATACAGAAGGAAGTCGTGAGTTGTAAACTTGGGGGATCATGGCTAATCCCACACGCGACTTTTATGACAGCCAATGTGAAATCTGTCAAGCTGGGGTATCCTGGCTCCGGTTGCTTGACCGCCACGAACGGGAGAGCCAGGCACTCGCTAAAGGGGCGTGCCAGGCCGCTATGTCAAGCCTCTCTCCATTACGGAAGGTGTTCTGCGGCGCGGTGGCGGGCTGTTTCGGCATTTATCTGCTTGGCTTCTCCGTTGCCGGGTGGAGCGGGGAACCGGCGTCGCCAAACTTGACCACGCAGCCGCCACCGGTTTGTGCCATGCCCGCGCCGGCCAATCCTGCGGCCGGCAGCGGGACCTATCAGCAGATCGCTATCGATCCGGCAGTCTACGGAACGCGTTCCACCGCAGGTTTGAGTGTCTTCGCCTTCAGTCAGGAGGGTTGGCTGGCCGGGCCGGGCGACCCACAGGTGTTCGCAATGCTTCCCAGCATCGTGCCGCGTGCATGGGCAAAATGGGATACCGACGGTATCAAACCCTCCGACTACAACTTTGGCTACCCCGCTCAAGCCCAAGCCGATGGCATTATATTCATCGGCGGAACTACTGCAACCGTCCTTTTTCAGGACGAATTTCCTGTCGCTGCGCAATTCAATGCAGTGGTCTCCTGCAATGCTCAAGGACAACCGGTGCTTCATACTGGAAATTTCTACCGCGGGAGCATGGCTTCGCAGGCATATCGCCAGTACATCATCGGCATCGGCGAGATTCAGATCGACGGCGGCGTCGACGGTCTCTTCTTTGATGAAGTAAGTGGGAGCTATCAGGGCGCCACATATAATGGCAACGAAGGATTCGACGATGCCGATGTCGCCGACTTTGGCGGGTTCCTGTGTGCCAAGTATCCCAACCTGTCCGCCACCGAGTGGCAGTCGCAATTCGGCGTACTGGCGGAGGACAATCTCAACTGTTCGCCTTCACCGGCGCTCAGTGGGCGGACATTCAACTATCGCGGCTACCTGGCGAGAAATGGCTGGCAGACTAATCCGCTGACTCAGGCCAACCCCTTAGCAGCCCGTGGATAAAGTGGCGTTTTGACGATGGGGCCACGGGCATCGACTTTGCCTGCGAACGGATCGAGCCAGCGGGCGATGCGGTACCACCACCAGACAGGCTGTCTCTACGGCTTGTGCCAGTCTCAGAAACGCAAAACATAGCGCGGCGAACCGATCCGCCGCTTGTCTTGCGGTGCCCACACTCAACATTTGGCGCAGGATCAGACTCAGATTGAAAGCGGCCGCGTGAATCAGCGCGCGTTTGGCGATGTTGTCCTTGCCGCGCAGATGCACGCGCCGCATGCCGCCGGTGTTGTACAGGTGGGCGAAGCTTCTTTCAATCAGTTCTCCGCGCCGCCTCATCAGGGCCTTGGCCGTCTTGGTGTCCAGCCGGCGCCGGTTCGCGTACACCGCCGCTTGGGCGGCGCTGTGTCCGTTCCACTTTTGCCGTTTCCGTTCCGGCTCGGCGATCACCGTGCGCACTCCCACCTTGGCCAGGTCCTGCAATGCCTGCTTGCTGTGGTAACCCTTGTCCGCCACTACCCGTTCCACGCCCACTTCACTCACCGTCCCCACCGGTCCCACGGCGTCGGCCTGAGCCGCCTGCCCCGCCATCTCCGTCACCGCGCACCCGGCTTCGGCCAGCGTCGGCACCATGCTGGCGGTGTCCCCGCGGTCTCCTGGCTGCACCGTCAGCGCGACCACCGCGCCCGTCTCCAGATCCACCGCGTGCTCGGCCTTGTAGGCCAGGTGCGTGCGGCCGTCTTTCATCTTCGTGATGCGCGCTTCCGGGTCGTGCGGATTCACCCAGTCCCGGTTCGACAGCGACTTCTTGCGCTTGCGATCGAAGCGCTGGCGCTCGGCCGGCGCCGGCTCTTCGAGGCCTTCGGTCTTCATCAACTCCGCGACGTGCTCGTCGTAGCTGGCGCCGTTGTCCCGCCGCACGATCGATTTCAGCGCCGCATTGGCCTCCAGCGTCGTGCCATCTACCCCGAGCGTCTTCCCGCTCAGCAAGCCTTCGGCCGCCAGTCGCTGCAACACCCACCGGAAGACCGCCTTGTGCGTGCCCAGGTTCATCAGCCGCCGGGTCTTCGATAACGTCGAGTGATCCGGCGTTTGCTCCTCCAGGCTCAAGCCCAGGAACTCCCGCAGACTGAGCGAGTCCGAAACCCGGTAGGCGATCCCGCGCTCCGAGTCGATCCCCTCGAAGTAGCCGACCAGAAAGCAACGAAAGTAGACGCCCGGCGCGATCGACGGCCGGCCCATCGTCGTCGCGTAGTATTTGCGGCAGATTCGTTCGGCGTAAGTGTCAAACTTAGCCCGGTCGAGAATCTCGTTCAGCCGGCTGTAGAACGGGTGACGCCCGCGAGCCTGCAACTGGCTCGTCTCCACCCAGAAAGAAGTCTGCTTCCGCCTCCGCTTGCCCAGCGCCATGTCCAATTATCGTGCCAAACCATTCTCGCATCAAGATGTTTTAGCGACTTTATCCACGGGCTGTTAGCCGCGGAATGGGGCACTATAAGTGGCCCCGGTCCAGTACCGCAAAACGGCACATTTATAAACACCTACCTGAGCCTCGTCTATTGGCAGGACATTGTACTTACGCTGCGGACTTACGCGCGCCAAAAGTATGGCCGGGAAATCTATATCACGGCTAACGGCGTTTACCCCTTCGTCGATTTTCAGGCGAACGGCCTCTTCGACTTTAACGCTAGCGGTCCCAACGGAACATCGCAAGATTTCTGCCCGCTGACTGTCAGTGGAGATCTTGACGGCACGCAATCGCTGATGCAGGCGTTTCTCAGCATCAAAGAGCGCTCCGCCAGCGTCGCAGGTTCCGGTGTGCTGGTCTCCGCATTCATCGATTGGCCCACTGGCCCTATGACCCGCTATCTCTCGCTGCCGTCCTCAGAGCGTCAGGACTATTGGAGCATGTACCTTCCGGAAGCGCTCGCGGCCGGAGCGAATCTCAGTATGCATCTGCTGGACACCGTCGGCGATCCCTCGGCCACACAGCTCGGCCTGATGCCGTACTTCGAGCAGACGAGCGCGTTCTATAAGGCCCCGGCTCATGCCGCCCTCTACCAGAATGCTCAGAACCTGCCCGGCACCGTCACAGTGTCCGTTCCGAACGTCACGACGAACCTGACTGGGATCAGCGACGGCAGGGTAGTCGCGCACCTGATCAACCACAATTATTCGCAGGGCTTTCAGGAGCAGGATGGGGTGGCCGTCGCGTTTCCCGTGTCGGAGGCTCCGGCCAAGGTGACGCTCATCTCGCCGGACCTGCCGTCGGATGCTCCGGTGCCGTTTACTTACCGCGATGGACAAGTGCAAGTCACGGTGCCGAAGCTGGTATCGTATGTCGCGGTGGTTGCCCAATGTTCAGCCGGGCGCGAGGAGAACAGTCATCGCGGGGCATGCACCGATCGAACGTGGCGGCTGCGCAAGGGTCCGACAGACTACCCCGGTTATCCCTTGTTTCGATGAAGGGATCCTCAGTCCAGGTCTTGCGCCCCGTCGTCGGGCTGCAACAGCACCGAGGATTCGAGGGACTCAAGCACGTCAACGACTCGTTCCATTATGTGGCCCGTTTGGGCGGCCGACGTACGGGAGGATTCGATGGCCGCGGCATGCTCCTTCAGTTGGGCCTCCAGATCCTCGATCCCTTCCCCCATCCGATTCATCGTTTCCGACGCCTGATGGTTCGATGCGCCGACGCTCGCTTCCAATTGCTGGAGGCGCGAGACGATGGGTGGGAGCCGGTCGTCGAACTGCATCAGGCGGTCGCGAACCGAGCCGACGATGCGCTCCACGCGCGCGGATCTTTCCGCGGCTTCGGTATTGGCTGTGGCCGCCTGGCCGCTGAGGGCAGCGACACTCTGTTCCAAACTGCCGAGCCGGTCCGCGATGCCGGTCAGGCTTTGCTCGAGTTGGGTGAAACGTCCGGCCAAGGACTCAAGGTTTGGAATCAAGCGCGAACCGATGCGGCCGCTAAGAGACTGAATTTCCTGCTCGGCGCGATTGGACAACTCGTGTACAGCCGCCAGATGCTCACTAAACGTGGCGATCTGGTTCTGCACCACACTCAGGGTCTGGGCGGCTCTTTCCTGCCTGGCTTCAACCGAATCACGCCGTGCAGCCTCCCTAGCTTTGCGGGCGGCCACCGCCAGGAGTTTGAGCTCAAGGATGGCATTCTGCATGCGCTGGCAGCGTATGGCGGGATCTTTGGCCAGGCAGGTCGCAAGCAACCGGTCCACCGCGGGACTCCCAGTGGACACAGGCTGCGAATCCACGATGTTCGTAGCCAGCGCATCCTGCGTGGCGCCTTCAAACGCCGCGCGGCCGGTCAGCATTTCGTAGACCACTGCACCGTATGAAAAGATGTCGCTGACTGCCTCGGCAGGCCGCCCGGAAACAACTTCGGGCGCGGTGTAAGGCGTAATCTGGTTCGACGGAATTGCTGGGGATAGTTCCAGACTGGAATCCGTGAGCACAATGCTAGCCGGTGAAACGGCGCCGTGGACCTGACCCGTGTCGTGCAGGTCGCGCAGCGTTTCCGCCAACATCATGGCGTAGCGCAGCGCTTCGCCAAGCGGAAGACGCCCTTCGGTGAGGCGCTGAGACAGCGTTTGAGACGCCACGGTAGTCAGTGTATCAGGAATAGTCATCGGTTACCCCCCAAATGAGCGTAGCGGTGTTATTGCCCTTCGACAAGCCGTGCGAGGTTAATAGGGCCTCACACCACCATAACCGTACTCCCATTACTCCCTGATCGAGAGTAAATCGCATCTGTTAACCAAAGATGCAAATAGTTGAATAGCCTCATTCGGGGCCCTCATTCGGTGGACGTGGGGTGTCATCGGAGAGACACCGATTCCGCTCTACGGCCTGTCAGACTAATTCGCCAGCGCATCCCATAACCGTGCTGCTCGCTGCACTACGAAGTCCCGGTCTTGTGGCAGCACGAATCTCCGGCGAATCAGCTCGTCAGCCGCCGCATTCACACGCTGCAAATACTGTTCGCGGCTGGTATACCGTTCCGCAATCGAAGGCCGCGGATCACGCGCCGCCTCGCGCGCCTCTTTGGTTTTCTCGAGCGGGAACGTCGACCCGTAAAACTCCGCAATCTCCCCAGGTGCGCCACTCTCCGGCGCCCGCAGGTTCCAACCCGTCAACGTCGCCAGTGGAACTGAGACCTCCGGCAGCCGCACGCCCCCCAAGTCGATTCCGTCGGCGTCCACCTGGGGCACCAATACGGGGAACGCGCCTGTTACTTTCGGCGGTTCTTGGAGAATCACGCCACGCAATTCGAAATCCGGCCCGAAATCGAGGCGCCGCGCCACTCGCGGATGTTGCGGCGGCGTGACGCCATCGATCGCCGGGAAATTCAAGCCCGCCAGATCAGTCAACTGCCTGTCCGCAATGTGCGGATATACCGAAGCCGGCGGTGCCACGCCATCTTTAATCCAAGCCTCCATCGCCGCCAACAGCGCGCGCTGCACCGGGCGGTGATCCACCACGCCGACCGGGTACCGCGTCCCCCGCTTCGCCAGCGGCAGCCAACGCGGGAAATGCTGTACGCCCGCCATGAAATAAATCCGCGTGTCCGGAGAAATCGGCGCGTCGCGTTTGCCATCCGCGGTGATGTGGATCAGGGAAGCCGCGCGCCCCCAGTATTCCGAGGAATCGTTGGTGAAGAATATTTTCGGCGACACGCGTGCGGCGCGTGCGCGGTCGAGGAGCCCCGCGGTGTTGCCCGTCACTGGATCGGTTTCATCCGTGTCGGTAAACGGAAACACGTCGGTGGGATAGAAGACATTGAGGTACGGCCATCCATCGCGCGAAGGCTGCGCGTAGCGGAAGTTGAAGCTGCCGCGACCGGCGCCGGCCACATCGGCCCAGACGCCGTCGAAGACCTTGCGCCCGCTTTCGTCGGCGTTGAAGCCGTCGTAGATGAACTCGCGTAGCCAGCGTCCGCTTTGCGAAATACCGAAGCCAATAGCGAGTTTCACTGCAGGGCGCGGTCCACTCCATCCGCTGGCTTCCTTGCCATATTTCAGAAAAGAGACGAAGTCGCGTACTGCGGCCAGGCCCGCTCCGGCCACCACCGGATCCTTGCCCTGGTATACGAATTCGTAGAGCATCCCAGCTTCGAAGCCACTTGGCATCTCCACGGAACGGCCGTCGGCTCCCAATGAATAGTTCTCCGCCGGAATCTGCCGCGGCGCCGCTTCCGTGCCGCTGCGCGCGTAAAGAGCGATCGCTTTTCCAACGGGAATCGCGTCCTGACCGCGGTCGCTAAGCGGCATCGAGCGTTCGCTCTTTTCGGGCGTAAATTCGGCGCGTACCAACCCGTCCGTCGGCGCACCTGCGCGAAAGTGTGGCGCCGTGAAATGCAGCGCGCCGCGGTTCGATGCCGGGATATCCCATTCCCAGCCGAGCCACACCAGCGTATAGCCTTGCTTCATTACCCATTGGTCGCCGAAATCGTTCGCATCGCGCGCGAAGTTGAAGCGGCTGAGCATGCCCTTGCCACCGCGATTGGAAACCTCGAACAGCACCGTCCCGTTGCCTTTTGCTGCATCGGCGGGTTGCAGGATGTAGAAATCCGCCGTGCACTCAGCCTCTCCGGCGGCGTCGAGCGGCGCCAGTTCCAGATCGCGCACAACGCGGTTGGCAGCGAGCTGTGGATTCATGCCGAAGTGGGCCCGCCCCACAATAAGTTCGTAAGCGCCATCGAGCATGGGCGTGCGCCCCGAAATCTCCACGCTGCGCACCGCGGCACTGCCTGCGCCCGCTAGCGCCAGCAGAAAAAGGTACCGGCGTAACATAAGGTCGAGTCTAGCAAAGTCGTCGATTCCGACTGAGACGGATACTGCGGGACGGGACGACAACGGGGCTGCGGCGCGGGTTGCGCGGGCAACCATCGAAGTGAGAGATGATACTGGAGGAACCGGATGGCAAATATTTCCGACCTCAAGCTGGCGTATCAGCTCTTAATGAAGGCGTACCGTTACCGGAGAGTCGACTGGCGCCCGGGCGCGTGCCTGAAGAAGCCGCTTAGCGAGGCTCGGGTAGCAGTAGTTACAACCGCAGGCTTTTTCAGGCCGGACCAGGCCCCGTTCGACGCCTCCATTCGTGGAGGCGACTATTCCTACCGTGTCATCCCTCACGATACCGACTTGACGACGCTGCGCATTGGTCACAAGAGCGATGCCTTCGATATCGGCGGAATTGCATCGGACAAGAATCTGGCATTGCCGCTGGACCGGCTGAAGTCTTTGACGGAGGAGGGCGTCATCGGCTGTGTTGCGCCACGACATTTCAGCTTCATGGGCTCGATTACCGCTCCCGGCCGGCTGATCGCCGACACCGCTCCGGAGGCCACTCGAATGCTGCTGGAAGATGCCGTGGACGCTGTGCTTCTGACGCCGGTTTGACCAATGTGCCATCAGTCGGTCGGACTGATCCAGAGCATTATCGAGAAAGCCGGCATTCCAACCGTCTCGGTTACGCTGTTGCGCGAGATCACAGAACGAGTCGCTCCGCCTCGAGCACTATTTGTAGATTTCCCGCTGGGCTATCCCTTAGGAGCGCCGAACGATGCGGCCCTTCAAACCAGGATTATCCTGGCGGCCTTCGAATTACTTGGCGACTTACCGCCTGCCATCCGATCGTTGGTTCAGAACTGAATTTTAGAACTAAGTTGAGGGTGCCGGCGAAGCATTGTGGTTCGCCCGGAGCTGCGAGCCAGCAGCCGCCATGTCATAGCGACAAGTG
>CAVXJY010000042.1:0-10339 GCA_963761855.1 Bryobacterales bacterium
TAGAGCGAAGCGCACCACGCGCGCCATTCCCAAAAGAGTGGTGGTAACGCGGTCGGCCGAGAACAATTCGAACCGTTGGATCCGAAGCCCACGGATTCGTGTGCCGCGCCAGCTCTCAATCCGGCAAAGCAGCCAGCTGAACCCTTTGCGCGAGCCCCACAGCGCCAGGACCAGCATGGCCGTGACCAGTAGCGCCAATAGCAGATCGATTGCGGACTGGCTCCAACTGTGTTCGCGGCGCGACTGCGTGAGCGCGGTCTGCAGTCGATTGGCGTAGTCGCGCGCCAGCACCTGACGCGGCAATCCCGCCGCACGCGCATCCGCATCGGTGACCGACATCAGTATCAGATCTCCAGCGAGAATGTCGGTGTTGTTCTCGCCCTCGCTCGTGGTTAGCTCGGGCTTCACCCGGGGATCTGTTGACACCCGAGCCATCCGCTCTGCCACCGCCCTGGCACGCGCCTCAGGCGAAAAGGAGCCGACCCATGTTTGAACCGTCAACAGCGTCTCGCCGTCGAATACCACTGGCGCACCAGTCGCTGCCAGCAAGAGCGAGATGCACAACAACCACAGCGCCGCCAGAGATCGCCTTTTCATAGTCCCTCCATCCCGATTCTAGAACCATAATCCGCAACCCTGAGGCAGGCTCAGAAGCGAAAACCGCGCACCAAAATCGGGAACGCGCGTGTTGGACACGGATTCGGGAATGGATTTCGCAGCACCGTAGTTCGCCAGCGCGCGATCAAGTTGACCAGATACGCGGCACCCGCGGATGCGTCTCAGAGCCGTTCCCCCGGGTTCGTCGGCTTCCCGAGTTGAGACCGATGTAATAACGGGTTGAAAACCCGTATTTGCAGGATCGCCAAACCCTTGAAAAAACAACCACAAGGGCGTGAGCGAAGTCTGATCGGGATGTCGTTAAGTCTGTGAAATTATTGAAAAACATGGTAGCGCTAACGGGAATCGAACACCGGATTTCCCACGTTCTTGTGTTTTCTTTAAGTTACTGAAACGGCAATCGCAGGAAGCACCGAATTCGTAGGAATCTCAGGCCGTTTGTACAAAACATGTACACGGAATGGCCAAAGGGTTTCAGTGTTTGCTGGCTAAGACGCGGGAATCGCGGGCAACGGCGAACCGGTCAGGCGATCCCTGACAAGCTTGGCAATGAAGGCCGCGAACGGCCCGATGTTTTCCTCGACGCTCGCTTTTTCGAGCGCAGCCATGTACGTCCTGCGTTCCGATAGCGGAATAACCGTCCAGGGATAGCCTGCCGACGCCATCATCGTATTCATGAGAAACCGTCCCATGCGTCCGTTGCCGTCCATGTAGGGATGGATATAGACGAAGATAAAATGCCCGAGCACCACGCGGACAGCCGGATGTTCCTCCGCGCGCAGTAGATCGAAGAAGGCTGGCATGGCATCCCGTACCGCCTCCTTGTTCAGCGGAACGTGCATGGAGTTGCGGATAAAAACCTGGCCATTGCGATAACCGGCCAGTTCTGAGGCCGGCAACAGGCCCACCGCCACGCTCGGCGCGAACATCTCCCGATACCAAGCCCGGTGATCCTGCTCGGCGACGACTCCCGGGTTCTCTCCCTTGAGCACCTGGCCGATGCTCTGCTCGACGAGTTGGAAGGCCTGCCAATACCCGCGCGCGGCCATGGCGTTGCGCTGCTCGCGGTCCTGTTCGTGAATCTCGGGATTCCAGCTTCCACTGCGCACCCTCTCGATCAGCGACGCCGTGACGCGATAGCCCTCTATCGAAAGCGAGTGATAGGCATCTGTCACATAGGCCGCTTCCACGCCTTTCATGTAAGCGGCTTTGTTACGCGGCAGACCCGGCGCGTGCGGAAACGCCTCAATCACTGGCCCTCGCATCTTCTGCCAGAGAAGCTTGATGCGATTGACGTAGGGTGAGGTTTCCCGCGGTGGTAACGCCATGACCGGCTGTTCGCTAAACGGATCGCTTTCGCGCACGGCGTACCCGGCGGCGATCATGGTCGCAATGATCTCGTCGGCAATCGCGTCTCGCCCGCAGTTGCGGAACGCGCCCGCCAGCCTGCCCGCGATGGTGCTGTGTCCGCCGTCCAGCAGCTTGCCCAGCAGGCCGGAGGCGTCGCGGATCATCGCTAGGGCGGCACGGGCGTCCGTTGCTTGATTCATGAAATACCGGGGCGCGGCTTCGATCAGAGCAGCCTCCAATCCGTACAGGCGCAATCCATTCCTTTCGACCCTGTCAGCGGACGGTGGCAGCGCCGCCTGGAGGTCGAAAAGCGACGTCCCGTGCGGCAGCTTTGTCACGCTGTTGGTGCCCTTCGGGGAGCGTACGGCCAGCTGGCGGGGAACTGTACCGTTCCCAGCGTGGATCGACAACGATTGTTCCGGAGACAGGCTCCAGTTCTTATGGAACCGGTGCTCCAGATAGGCCGCAGCGAAACGCCAGAACGAGGCATACCACGCCGTGCTCTCGCCCTTGCTGTCGTCGGGGCGGCTCGGAATGTACCACCCCTTCATCACCTCTTGGAGAAAGCCGTTTTTCAAAAGGCGCTCCCGGTGAGTCCTGGTCAGGTCGCGCGCACGGATGGCGGCCGCACCGTTGGCGTTTTGGAGCTTGTGCAGAGCCTCAAGGGATTCGGCCAGTTTTTCGGAAGGTGTTGCCATGATGTATCACAACTAGGTTTGTGTGTTGTTCTAATATTAGGCTATTCTGTTGTACCATATCTAGGCTATACTGTCGAGGACTTTCTAGGCTTTTGTGCTCCTTATGGCGCACAGAAAGCTTTCAAACGTTGCACCGATCCCCCGATACGGCTCTTCAGCAGCAGGCATTCGTGTTCCGGGTCTTGCGTTGAAGTTCTACCCGGAGCCAGCCCGTTACCTGTGTTTCAAATATGCGCGTCTCTGGTCAGTTTGCGAGCGAGTGGACCGTGCGGATGATAGTACCTTTCGCCCAAGGGATAGTTTTTCGAGTTTCTCCTTGGTGCGAACTTGATCTGGATTCCAGCCTTGGCCGCGTCTTTTTGGGGGCCGGCGTGCAGGTTCAATCTTGTACAGCGATTTCACAAGTCTCTGATTTAAAAAGAGTTGGTAGCGCTAACGGGAATCGAACCCGTATTTAAGCCTTGAGAGGGCTCCGTCCTAACCGTTAGACGATAGCGCCACGCGCGCAGAATCTCATCTTATCAGAATCCGGCCGGAACGTGCTTGCTCGTGTGCTGCTCGAGGCTGCGCCCCTTTCCATCCTCGCGGTACAATCCCAGGTGAATGTCATCCGCTCGCGGCGTCGGTTGGGCGAAGTTCCGCGTAGCCGCGGTCACCGTGGCTGGGCTTGCAATTCTCTCCGTGCTGCTCATCCTGCTCACCGGAGGGAGCTTGTTCCAGCCGAGATCGACTTTGTATATTTACGTGCCCGACGCCACCGGCCTGGACACCGGGGCGGACGTCCGCGTGGATGGGATCGGCGTGGGCACGGTGGCCAAAGTCGAGTTTTCCGAATCCGCAGTCCCGGACCGCGCGGTGCGCTTGGTTCTGAGCATCCGGCGCAGTCTCCTATCCACCATTACCAGCGATTCGACCGCCGAATTGACCGCCGACAACCTGGTCGGCGACAAATTCGTCGATATCACCAGCGGGCTCAGCAGGACCCACGTGGCGCCCGGCGGCGAGATACATTACAAAGCGTCGCCAAATCTCATGGCGGGGCTGGACCTGGTTCAGTTCGAGCAGCAGTTGCGCATCGTGGATGCCACCCTCGGGGACATCGAAGCCAGCCGCGGCCCAGTCGGCAAATTCATTCAAGGGGACCAGATGTACACCGATGTGGTACGGCGCATGGCCACGCTGCAGAACGACCTGCACGCGGCGGCGAAGACCACTGGCGCCGTGGGCAGCGTGCTCTACACCGACCGTTTTTACCGCCAAATCGACGATCCGCTGGTCCGGCTGGATCGAACGCTCGCCCGCCTCCAATCCAGGCCATGGCTGCGCGACACCGGCCAATACGAGCAGTTCCTGGATGCGGCCCATGGATTGCGCCAATCCATCGCGAACCTGCGGGCCGGCCAGTGGCTCCAGTCCGACGAGTTGTACACGGACTGGAATCGCCGTCTCGCGGCACTGATCGGGACTGTGGACGACTTTAACGCCAGCCCCAACTTCAGCAACTCCCTGCTCTACGACAACCTCACCGGCATGTTGCGTGAAATAGGCGCGACGGCGCGCGACTTCCATCGGAATCCCGAGAAATATCTGCGCATGAAGGTTTTCTGACGGCCGCGAGAACTACTTCTGCAAAAAGAAACTGCCCACGAACATGGCGTCGATGCCGGAGGAGTAAAAGCTGCGCACGGCGTCGCGCGGGTCGGAAACCAGCGGCTCCCCAAACAGGTTGAACGACGTGTTGTAAAGTACCGGCAGCCCGGTGGATTCGCCGGCGGCGTGCAGCAATTTCCAGTAGAGCGGGTTTTCGTCGCGGTCAACCGTGTGCACGCGCACCAGGTCGCCGGCCAGGATGGCGGCGGCGAACTTCTCGCGGTGCTCCGGCCGGACATGGCCGACGGTCGCCAGAAAACGCGAATTCGGTCCCACCTCAAAATACTTGGCAGCCAGTTCGGCCGGCACCGAGGCCGCGAACTTGCGCACCGGCTCGCGGTGCTTAATGTAGGTATTCAGATTTTCGGTGGAATACGGATCGAGCGGCGAAGCCAGGATGCTGCGGTTGCCCAGCGCGCGCGCGCCGAATTCCATGCGCCCATGCATCCAGGCGACGATCTTGTGGTCGTTCAACTGCGCCACCGCGGCGCCGATCAGCTCTTCGGTAGTCAGCAGGTAGTGAAAGCGCAGCTTGCAATTCTCGAGCACTTGCTTAGTATCGGCGGCGCTATAGCTGGGGCCCAGACACAATGTCTCCAGGCGCACGCGCTTCTCTTGCCGGAACAGGTGGTGCCAGGTTTCCAGGGCCGCCCCGATGGCCGTGCCCGCGTTGCCCGCCACCGGCTGCACGAAGACATTCTCGAAGCCGGAGCGCCCTTCGAGCGCCGAAACCAGCAGCGCATTGAATCCCAGGCCGCCCGCCAGGCAGAGGTTGCGCCCCTGGCCTGCCAGCCGCATCACCGCCATCTCCGCTGCCTGCTGCATGCCGGCCGCGATCGGCGCGCGGAGCGATTCCGGGATGGGTGCACCGTCTTCCACTCCGAGCGCCGTATAGAACCGGTGGCCGAAACCGCCCGCATGCGGCCGCTCGCTGCTGAAGAAGGCGCGGTCCACGTGCAGCCCGGTTTCGTCCGCCTTGAGAATCTCCAGGAACAAATCGCGAAACCGCTCATCGCCGCGCACCGAAAGCCACTGCACTTTATGCTCATCCACGTTGGCTTCAAAGCCCAGCAGTTCGGTGACGCGGCTGTAAACATCGCACAGGGAATCGGGCGAGTAGTGTTCCTGCTCGATGCTCATACTGGCTCCGTGGCCGGCCCATCGCGAGCCGCAGCGGAAATCGCCGCCACGGTCGAGCGTCAGCACCGTCGCCTCGTCAAAAGGAGAAGCGAAGTAAGCCGAGGCCGCGTGCGCCAGGTGATGTTCCACCAGCGTGATGCGGCTGGCTGGAAACTGCGAGCGCAGCCGCAGGTAAAAATCTTTTTCCGGCACCGGCCGTGCCACGGCTACCGCGTCCACCTGCTCGGGCCTGACGCCCGCCAAATCCAGGCACATGGCAATGGCGCGCTCCGGCAGCGGGTCCCGGCCACCCCAGTGCATACGGCGCCGCACCAGCTTCGATTCTTCCACCGCGGCTGCCAGCTCGCCGTCTTTCAAAATAGCGGCGGCGGCATCGCCCAGCACGCCACCGATTCCGAGGATGATCACCGGCCGCCCTTTTCCCGCTTTTCGATCTTCGCCCAAGTGTCGCGGAGCGCCACAGTGCGGTTGAAAACCAACTTGCCCGGAGCCGTATCCGGATCCACCGAAAAGTAGCCCAGCCGCTCAAATTGATAGTGGCTGTACGCGGCGGCGTCCTTCAGGCTGGGCTCCAGCTTGCAGCGGTCGAGCACTTCGAGCGAATGAGGATTGAGGTTGGCAAGGAAGCTTTGCCCCTCCTCGGTCTGGTTGGGGTCGGGCTTGCTGAACAAGCTGTCGTACAGCCGCACTTCGGCATCGATGGCGTGCTCCGCCGAAACCCAGTGGATGGTCGATTTCACTTTCCGCCCATCGGGCGCGTTGCCGCCGCGCGTGGCCGGGTCGTAAGTGCAGTGAATTTCCGTGACCTCGCCCTTCTCATTCTTCACCTCGCCGGTGCAGGTGATGAAGTAGCCGTAGCGCAGCCGCACTTCGCGCCCCGGTGAGAGCCGGTAATATTGCTTCGGCGGATCTTCGCGAAAGTCGTCCTGCTCAATGTAAAGCACCCTCGAGAAAGGCACCTGCCGCGTGCCGGCGGAAGCGTCCTCGGGGTTGTTGCCGGCGTCCAGTTGGTCCACCTGGCCTTCCGGATAGTTGTCGATTACCACGCGCAGCGGCCGCAGCACCGCCATCACGCGCGGCGCGCGTCTATTCAAATCCTCGCGCAGGTGATGCTCCAGCAGCCCCAGTTCGATGGTGCCGTTGGTTTTGGAAACGCCGATCGAATGGCAGAAATTGCGGATCGCCTCCGGCGTGTAGCCGCGCCGCCGGATGCCGGCCAGCGTCGGCATGCGCGGATCGTCCCAGCCGGTCACATGCCCGTCCTTCACCAGTTGCAGCAGCTTGCGCTTACTAAGCAGGGTATAGGTCAGGTTCAGCCGGTCGAACTCGATCTGTTGCGGATGATAGATGCCCAGCGCCTCGCAGAACCAGTCGTAGAGCGGGCGGTGGTCTTCGAACTCCAGCGTGCAGATGGAATGCGTGATCTTCTCGATCGAATCCGATTGGCCGTGCGCGTAATCGTACATCGGGTAGATACACCACTTGTCCCCGGTGCGATGATGCTCGGCGTGCAGGATGCGGTACATCACCGGGTCGCGCATGTTGAGGTTCGCCGAGGCCATGTCAACCTTGGCGCGCAGCGTGCGCGATCCATCCGGGAATTCGCCGGCTTTCATGCGCTCGAACAGGTCCAGGTTCTCTTCCACGCTGCGGTTGCGGTAGGGGCTCTCGGTGCCGGGTTCAGTCAGCGTGCCGCGATATTGCCGCACTTCTTCGGCAGTCAGATCGCAAACGTAGGCCTTGCCCTGCTTGATCATCTGCACCGCCCACAGGTACAACTGGTCGAAATAGTCCGACGCGTAGAAGCAGCGGTCCTCCCAGTCGAACCCCAGCCAGTGCACGTTCTCCATGATGGAGTCGACGTACTCGGTCTCTTCCTTTTCGGGATTGGTGTCGTCGAAGCGCAGGTTGGTCTTGCCGCCGAACTCAGCCGCCAGGCCGAAGTTGAGGCAGATCGATTTGGCGTGGCCTATGTGCAGGTAGCCGTTTGGCTCCGGCGGGAACCGCGTGTGTACGCGCCCACCCCATTTATTCGTCTTCAGGTCCTCGAGGATTATGTCGCGGACGAAATTCGAAGGGCCAGCCGCGGGCGGTTCGCCCTGCGCGCCGGCGCTAACATTGGACGGGTTCATATCTTCAACTTATCCAAAGCCTGCCCGATCCGTTCCAGGCAGGTCTCGCGGCCCAGTGCTTCCAGGGTACCGAACAACGGCGGAGCGTTCTTGCGCCCGCACACGGCTACCCGCACGGGCTGGAACATCTGACCGGCCTTGATGCCCAATTCGGCCGAAGCCGCGCGCAGCGCCTGTTCCAGCGGGTCGTGCCGGAATTCGGCCGCAGCCAGCACCGCAGCGCCTTTCTCGAGCGCGCGAACGGCCATCGCCCGGTCGCCCTTTTGCGGGATCAACTCGGCGGCGTCATACGGCGCCAGTTGCTCGACGAAGAAGAAGTCGCCGACCGTGGTGACTTCGCGGAGCAGCCGTATACGCTCCTGAATCAGTGGCGTGATGAGTGCCATTTTCTCGCGGCTGACCGTGAAACCGGCGGCTGCGACAAACGGTATCAGCGCTTCCGCGAGCGTGTCAACAGACATGCTGCGAATGGTCTCCGCGTTTAGCCAGACGGCCTTCGGGTCGAACGGGTCAGCTTCGCTGAAGTTGACCACTGCATTGCTGCGGTTGATGCCCTCGAGTGTAAACGCCTGCGTCAGCTCTTCTAGCGTCATGCGCTCGCGATCGTCTTTAGGAGACCAGCCGAGCAGACACAGAAAGTTCAGGAACGCATGTGGCAGAAAGCCCGCATCGCGATAAGTGGTGACGCTCACCACCGGCCCGTGCTTGCGCTTGGAGAGCTTGGCGCCATCGGGAGCTACCAGTAGCGGCAGATGTGCGAAACGCGGCGGCTCCACGCCGGCGGCTTCGAAAATCTGAATGTGCTTGAAGGTGTTGGTGATGTGATCCTGGCCGCGAATGATGTCACTGATCCGCAAATCGGCATCGTCCGCGCAGGAGGCGAGATGATACGTCGGCATGCCGTCGCTGCGCAGCAAAGCGAAGTCTTCGATATCCGCCGTGGATTTGGATTGCTCGCCAAACACGCCATCGTCGAAGCGGATCACCCGCTCGCTCTCGCGCGGCACGCGGAACCGCAGCGCAAACGGCTCGCCGGCCGCCGCCCGCCGGTCGCTTTGCTCACGCGAAAGCTCGCGCATCCCCTCCGGAAAAAGCCAGGTGCCGTGCTCGCCTGAGCGTTCCGTATCCGCCGCTCCAGCTGGAGTGAAATCGCGATAGGCGAGATCTTTCGCGAAAATCGCCTGCGCCATTTCCCGGTGCAATGCCAGCCGCTCGCTCTGCCGGTATTCCTCATCCCACGCGAGCCCCAGCCAGCGCAGCCCGTCGAAGATGGAATTGAGCGAGACTTCCGTGTTGCGCTCCACGTCGGTATCGTCCACGCGCAGAATCATGGTTCCGCGGTGGTGGCGGGCAAAAAGCCAATTGAAAATGAACGTGCGCGCGCTGCCCACATGCAAGAACCCCGTGGGAGAGGGCGCAAACCTGACCCTCAGCATTTTGGAAAGCCCAGTATAACAAGCGGCCGGGTAGGGCCGCAGAGCAGAGTTCTCTGCAGCGCGGTGATGGTATAACGGTTATATACGGGTATGCGCTTCGAGTTTGCTGCGTCGAAGAGCCGGCTTGTTAGGCGGAAGCACGGCGTCAGCCTGAAGGAGGCGCAGGAGATCTTTGACCAGGCATACCTCGTTGACCAGAAGAACGACGATCCGCGGCAATTTCGTGCGATCGGGTGGTGCCGCGGGCGGCGCTGTTCCGTGATCTTCGAGATCCGGCACGATGCGGACGGTGAGTACTACCATTTGATCACGGCCTGGAAAGCGACAAAGGAGGAGGAGCAAAGCTATGCCGAAAACGTCTAGGACAATGATTTCCGCCGACAAGATTGCTGAGAAGGCTTCGCGAGGCGAGAATGTTTCTGCCTACTTCACCAACAAATTCACGGTGGTCAGGCCCGTTCGGCGTGTGAATGTCGATCTCACCCCAGGCATGTTGCGGCAACTCGATCAGCGCGCGGCCCGGCTCAATATCAGCCGGCAAGCCGTAATCAAGACCCTGCTCGGCCGCGCGTTGGACGAGCAGCGCACCCAACCGAAAGCGACCAGGAAGGCAGGATAGCGCTAGCGCTGCAACCCCGGTGCAACGCCAGGCGCCCGCTCTGGCAGGTATTCCTCATCCCAGCCCAGACCAAGCCAGCGCAGCCCGTCGAAGATGGAGTTGAGCAAGGCCTCAGTGTTGCGCCCGACGTCGGTATCGTCCAGCCAGCCCACCGTCTTCGTGACGAGAAGAAGAACCGCAGCAATCGTCGGAAGCATGGCATTTCGTTCGGGGCAGCGGCACGGATTTTCGACGACCCGAATGTAGTGTCGTACCCGGATCGCGTGGTTGACGAAGAGGAGCGCTGGCATTCCATCGGCAGCGCCGGCGGTATCGCAATCGTCCTGGTAGTTCACACGAGCGAGACGAGCGCGCGCGGCCAATGACGAATGGTATCCCGCTCACTCCAACTCCAATCCCGACTCCTTCAGGGCGCGCCACCCGCCATCGAGCGAGATGGCGTTGGTGTAGCCCATCTTCTGCAAATTATCCGCTACCAGCGCGGAGCGGAATCCGCCGCCGCAATAGAGCACCAGGGTCGCAGCGTGGTCAGGCACGCGGGTTTCGATATCGCGCTCGATGATGCCTTTGCTTAAGTGAATCGCGCCGGCGACGTGGCCGGCGGCAAACTCGCTCTCTTCGCGGGTATCGATCAGCAGGTGCGGCCGGCCGGATGCACGCATCGTGCGGTAGCCTCTAATGTCAATCTGCTTCACG
>CAVXJY010000043.1:0-8448 GCA_963761855.1 Bryobacterales bacterium
CCACCCTGGACGCATTTCGAACTTTTGCGGCTGAGTATTCCCAAGGGCTCCCAGGATTCCGTTCGACGCTTTCGAGCGGCCTGTCGGAGCCAGCGGGTGAGTCCACGGTCCACCCCTGAGCAGCCAGGTCGGTTAACGGGGCATCACTCGTTTCGAGATCTGGGATCAACTCTACGGCGAGCTGCCGCGCGAAGACTCGGCCGAAGCTGATCTTTACCGCTTCCTCATTCGGGACCTGAGTACGGCGGCGTAATTCGACAGGATGTCAAGGGCGCCTCGGCAGGATGGCAATTTTGCACCTTCTCAACGCCGCAACCCCCCGCTCGTTCAGCAAGCAGGCCACGTGCCGCAGCCTCTCGGCGACTGCGTAATAGCTGCACGCCCTCCAGGAACTCGCCGGCGAGCGTCCCTCCAGAAGCGGTCACCCAGTTTTTCTCATTTTCTCATTTTTCTCATTTTCCCCTTGCTTACCGAGAGGAGTTGCTGTATGCTGATCTCGGTAACCGATAGGAGGGACCATGAGCCGGCCATCCGATCTCGTCCAGGGAACGCTGGACCTGCTGTTGCTGAAGATACTCGCGCTCGAGCCGCTGAACGGGTGGGCGATCAGCCAGCGTCTGAAACGGGTCTCGGGCGACGTCTTGCAGGTGAGTGACGGGTCGCTGTACCCGGCCTTGCACAAGCTGGAGCAGGAAGGCTGGATCGCCGCCGAGTGGCGCTTAAGTGAGAACAACCGGCGCGCCAAGTTCTATTCGCTGACCCGGCTGGGCCGCCGCCAGCTCGAAAAGGAAACCGCGAACTGGGCGCGGCTTTCCGGCGCCATCGCGAGCGTACTGCGGATCGAGGAGGCTTGAGCCATGCGCATCGAACACTGGTTGTACGAGCTTCCGCTGCGGCTGCGGTCGCTGTTCCGCCGCCGCAGCGTCGACGCGGAACTCGACGAAGAGATGGCCGATCACGTCGAGCGCGAGACCGAAGAACTCGTCGCCCGCGGCATGACGCCCGAGGAGGCGCGCCGAGCGGCGCGGCGCTCGATGGACGGCCTGACGTTGCGCAAGGAGGAGTGCCGTGACGCGCGCGGCCTCAACGCCATCGACAACACGCTCCAGGACATTCGCTACGGCCTGCGGGTTCTGGCCAAAGCCCCGGGCTTCACGCTGGTGGCCATCCTGACGCTGGCACTCGCCATTGGCGCCAACTCGACGGTGTTCGCCGTGCTGAACGCGCTCATCCTGCGCCCGCTCAACGTGCCGCAGGGCGAGACTCTGTGGGGCACCGAGTACGGCATCGACAACGGCTTCCACTCATATCCGAACTACCTCGATCTGCGCCAGCGCAACCGCAGCTTCGAGGACCTGGCGGCGTTCAATTTCCTCTTCGTCAGCCTGGACGCCGGCCACAGCCCGTCCTCCGCCACCGGGTTCAGCACTACCTTGAACTACTTCGAGGTGCTGCGCATCCAGCCGTACCTGGGCCGTTTCTATCGCGCCGGCGACGACCGCGGGCTGAACAGCGCGCCGTACGTCGTGCTCAGCCATGCGTACTGGCACAGCCGCTTCCAGGACGACCGCGGCGTGATCGGCCGGACGGTCGAGGTGAACCGGCGTCCGCTCGCGGTCATCGGCGTCGCCCCACCGGGGTTCCGCGGCACGCTGATGTTCGTGTCTCCGGATTTCTTCACGCCAATCACCAACCAGGACCGCATCGATGGCGTCAGCCCGCTCGACGTGCGGGGAAACCCCCGGGCGCTGTTCGAAACCTTCGGGCACCTCAAACCGGGCGTCACTCCCGCCCAGGCGCTGGCCGACCTGAAGCGCGTCGGCGCCTACCTGGCGGCGACTTATCCCAAGGAATTCGCTCAGAACAAATATGAGCTCGGCCGCACGGGCCTCACCAGTTTCGGCGGCGCGGTCAACGTATTCATGGCCGGCCTGATGGTGTTGGCCGGGCTGATCCTCCTGGCGGCATGCGCCAACCTGGGCGGCCTGTTCGCGGCGCGCGCCACCGATCGCGCGAAAGAGCTGGCGCTGCGGCTGGCGCTGGGATCGAGCCGCAATCGCATTCTGCGGCAGCTCCTCACCGAAGCCATGCTGGTCTCCGCAGCCGGCGGCGCGCTCGGCTTCCTCGGCAGCCTGTTTCTGTTGGGCCAGATGGCGGACTGGCAACCGTTCGCTCGCGCTCCTGTTCACGTGCCGGTTGCCGCCGATGCCCACACCTACCTGGTCGCTCTCGTGCTCGCGGTGCTCAGCGGACTGCTGTTCGGAATCGTCCCGGTGCGACAGATCCTCCACACCAATCCGAACACGATGATCAAAGCCGGGGCTGGCGGCCACGCGGCGCGGCGCGTCACGCTGCGCGACGTGCTGGTAGTGGCGCAGATCGCCATCTGCGGCGTCCTCATCACGTCGTCGCTGGTCGCGGTGCGCGGCCTGGTGCGCTCGCTCGGCGCCGACTTCGGATTCGACGCCCGCGTCATGCTCGCCGGCACCAACCTGGGCGCCGCAGGCTACAGCGCGGACCGCGTGCCGGCCATGCAGCGCCGCATGATCGACGCTCTCAAGACCATCCCCGGCGTCGAGCGGGTGGCCCTAGTGAACGAGTATCCTCCGCTGCTGTACGCCGCCGCAGCAACGACCAACGTTTTTCGCGCCGAAACGACGGACATGCGGCCGGCCAACGTCGCCGCCACGCCCTATCGCTACAGCGTTTCTCCCGCGTACTTCGAAACGGCCGGCACCCGAGTGCTCACCGGCCGCACCTTCACCTGGCACGACGAGAAGCAAGCACCCGCCGTCGCCGTTGCCAACCGCGAGTTCGCCCGCCGGATGTTCGGTTCGGTGGCGGCCGCGCTCGGCCAATACTTCAAAATCCAGGATGGAACGCGGGTGCAGGTGGTGGGCGTCGCCGAAGATGGAAAGTACCTGAGCGTGGCGGAGGATCGCGCGCCGGCCATCTTCGTTCCCTGCCTGCAAGCGCCTTCGACCATGGATTACCTGCTGGTGCGCTCGCGCCGCGATCTACGCGAACTCACCCCGGCCATTCGCAGGACCCTTCGCGAGCTGGATTCCGGGTTGAACGTGGACGCCGGCACCTGGGCAAGCATGCTCGACGTGGCGCTGTTCCCGGCGCGCGTAGCCGTCGTGGCGCTGGGTGTACTCGGCGCGATGGGCGCCGTGCTTTCCGTAACCGGCATCTTCGGCATGGCCGCGTATTCGGTCAGCCGGCGGAAGCGGGAATTGGGGATCCGGGTGGCGCTCGGTGCGCGGAGCGGCGAGATCCTGAAAGCGGCCCTCGGCCGCCCGGTCAAGCTGCTGCTGATGGGCTCGGCCGCCGGCGCCGGGTTGGGAGTGCTGGCCAGCCGCGTTCTCGCTTTCATCGTCTACCAGGCCACGCCGCGCGACCCGCTGGTGCTCGCCGGCGTGGTTCTGGTCATGGCGCTCGTCGGTATGCTGGCGACCTGGATTCCGGCACGGCGCGCGCTCGCCCTCGACCCGGTGACCCTGTTGCGAGAGGAGTAGCTCATGAAAGCCGCCGTCTGCCGTGGATTCGGACCGCCCGAGGTGATTCACATCGAGGAAGTGCCGGCGCCGGTTCCGAATGACAACGAAGTTCTGGTGCGGGTTCGCGCCACCACGGTCGCCGCCGCCGACTGGCGACTGCGCCACGTCCCTCCGATCCTTCTCAGCCGTATGAAGGGCTTCGGGGACCGAACCAAGCCGCGGATTCTTGGCATGGAGTTTGCCGGCACTGTCGAGAGCGCCGGCAAGGCCGTGACCCGCTTCCGCCCGGGCGATGAGGTCTTCGGGTCCACCGGCTTCCGGTTCGGCGCGCACGCCGAGTACGTTTGCGTACCCGAGAACGGCCCGGTAGCGCTCAAGCCCGCCAACATGCCGCTCGAAGAAGCCGCGGCGGTGATATTCGGAGGTGTCTCGGCGCTCCATTTCCTGGAGGAAGCCGGGATTCAGGCCGGGCAGAACGTGCTGGTCTATGGCGCCTCGGGCAGCGTCGGCGTTTTCGCGGTGCAACTGGCCAAACACTTCGGCGCGCGCGTCACCGGCGTGTGCAGCAGCGCCAATTTGGAGATAGTGCGATCTCTGGGCGCCGACGAAGTGGTCGATTATACCAAGGAGGACTTCTCACGCGCCGGCCGCGTGTATGACATGATCTTCGACGCCGTCGGCTACAGCGGCTTCCGCCGCAGCCTGCGCGCGCTCAAGCGCGGTTGCCCGTACATCCGCTGCGGCGCGCCCAAGAACATACTGGGAATAGCTGGGGCTATTCTGCGCAGCGTGTGGGCCGCGCGAGTCCATGGCGTAAGAATCGTCGGCGGCGTCGCCCGCTTCACGCCCACCCGTCAGGCCCTGCTCCGAGAGCTGATCGAAGCCGGCAAGCTGCGCACCGTGATCGACCGCCGCTACCCCCTCGAGCAGATCGTCGAGGCTCACCGCATCGCCGAAAGCGGCCACAAAAAGGGCCATGTGCTCGTCCTGATGGGGCAGGGTACGGCATAGCCGAGGCGGCGGCCCGCCCTCCGCGGCTGCAACACACGAACAGATGGCGGCGGGCGAGCGGGGTGGACCTCAATCAACTGGCGGATCAGGCGCGGGGTCAAGGAGTGCCTCCAGTGATTCACGCACGAGAAGCAGTGGATCAACGAAAAGCCCTTCGAACTAATGGTTCGCCGGCGAGTTGGGCGCGCTCGGCTGCGAAGCCTCGATCGGCGAAAAAGAGGTCAGCCTAACCGCGCGCTGCTGGTTGCTGGCGGTTACCGAGAGCACGGCGCTTCGAGCCGGCTGGAGGGGTTACGCGTCGCCCCAGCCCGGTTCTTGCAACAGATTGCAACAGATTGCAACAGATTGCCACAGTTTGAAACCGTTTGAGACAGCTGCGGGCGCCCAACGGCCCGAATCCGTCGTCTGCAACAGATTGAAACCGATTGCAACAGTTTGCAACCCTGGCGAGTTGAAGTAAGAGTAAGACACCATCCCTAAGCCTATCGGCTTAGAGATGGTGCGGCGCCGCTGAGCGGGTCATCTGTTCGGCTTTTGTCCAGCTTTTGTCCGGCGTTTTTTCGGCTGTCGTCCACCGGGACTTAGCGGTAAGCATCGCGGCGGTTGCGTATGCGGGTGATTTCGATGGCGTCGCCGAGGTCGCGGAAGATGACGCGGTGGTCCTGGGTGCGAAGGCGGTAGAGCGGCGGATCGGCGCCCTGAAGGGAAAAGGGGTCAGCCTGAACCGCCCCACCACTGATCGATGACGCCGAACATTTCCATTCCGTCTTTTGACACCGCGAACTCCTCCCCGACGACGCCGATCTGGCGGTGACTCAAGGTCTCGACCAGACCCTCCACGACCGCAAGGTGAGAGCAGGAAAACCCGGGGACAGGACGGGACGTAACCTAATCCATGTTGATCGTGGTTGAAGGGAAAACCAGGGGGCGTAGCCACGCAAATCATTCGTGCCTGACACTGTACAATGGCGTCAGCGAGCAGTGGAGCTTTAATACGCTGCAGCGGCCGACCCAGTTGGCGGCCACGGCGGGATCGACGGCCCTCATGTCTCTCGGATGGAGCTACAACACCGGCGCGGATAACGGCAACGTGATGGGCCAGACTATCAGCCGTTCCAGCGGACTGGCTGCGCCGCTTTCGCAGACTTACGGCTACGCGGACCCAGCCAACCGGTTGTACGCGGCGAGCGAAACGGGCGGCTGGTCGCAGACGTATAGCTACGACGCCTTTGGCAACCGCGCGTTGACGGCGTCTAGCTATATGCCGAACCAGGGAGTAACGCCCGTGCAGGGGGCCTCTGGGGTTCCGGCTAACCAATTCCCGAATAACCAGTGGATTCGCGGAACGGGCGACTCGTACGATGGCGCGGGCAACCAACTCTCCCTGGCGCAGTACGGGAGCTACGG
Organism: Bryobacterales bacterium; assembly: GCA_963761855.1. Lineage (GTDB taxonomy): Bacteria > Acidobacteriota > Terriglobia > Bryobacterales > Bryobacteraceae > Bog-375. The sequence goes on from CAVXJY010000043.1 coordinate 5,919, forward strand.
AACGGTGGCCAGCACGTTCAGCTATGACGGCGAGAACCGGCTGCTGAAGGCCATCACGGACGGGGCGAGCTTCGTCTATGACGGCGAGGGCCGGCGGGTGCAGAAGACATCGCCGTCGGGCGTGGTGACGACTTACGTGCACGATGCCATGGGCAACCTGGCGGCAGAATACAGCGCCGGGGCAGACCCGGCGTCCGGCACGCAATATTTGAGCGCGGACCATTTGGGCAGCACGCGTCTGGTGACGGATGCGAACGGGAACCCGGTGCGCTGTTTCGATTACCTGCCGTTCGGCGAGGAGATTCCGGCCGGCATGAACGGACGCACCGGCTGCTACGAGACGATGGGCAGCCCGCAGTATCCGACGTCGCCTGACGTGGCCGACCAGAAGTTTACCGGCAAAGAACGGGACGCCGAGACGGGCCTCGATTACTTCGGGGCCAGGTACTTCTCGTCAGCGCAGGGGAGGTTTACGAGCCCGGACTGGTCGGCTACGCCCGCTCCGGTGCCCTACGCGGACTTTCGAGACCCGCAGACCTTGAATCTGTACAGCTACGTGAGAAATAACCCGCTACGGCTCAGAGACGAGGATGGCCACGGCTTTTGGACAAAGCTCGGAAACTGGCTTACCGACGGCGGATGGAATGAGGACGCAGAGGCGCAAGCGGAGCGCCAAAGAAAATATCAGGCAGAAGTCACTGATGCGCGTAAGTATTTCACTGAGCACCCAACTAGTATTAACGGCCAGATTGTTGATCCTGATAAAACTCCAGACCGCGAAATAGTGAACGACCGCATACTCGTGACGCCCGTACTTTGCTTCCCTTGTTCTCAGAATCTCGACTTCGGGATGGCCGGAATGGTAGTAGAACCCGGCCAACTGCAGGCGAAGTTCAAACATGCTGAGGACTTTGGAGTGAAAGGCAATTGGAATAAGACTACAGCCCAGGAGTTCGACCAGGCCGTCCAGAGTCATGTCACCGACCCGGCGACTCAAACGATCAATGGAACGTATCGCGGACAATCAGTGGTTCACCACGTGAATCCCCAAACCGGGTTGAACGTGATGACAGATCCGGCTGGTAAATTCATCTCGGGCTGGAAGCTGAATCCCCAACAGCTCCAAAATGTATTAACACGGGGTTCGCTGTAGGCAAAAATGACTATGATTTCAAGACCACTATCTGAATACAGGGACCTAATCCGGGATTTCGTGGATCGGGGGATCTCGGTTGGAGAATTCGAGCGTCGGTACCTACGCATGTTTAAAGATGACCCGACCATTCGCTCTGAAGATGAATACGGGATCTTGAATCAACTGTTTGGTGATGTAGACGCCTTTTCGCCTGACCCAGAACTCCGGTCCACGGATGCCGTGGATGAAGAGCAACTGCGTGCGGCGGCCCAAAGCGCTCTCGTCGCCCTTTCGAAACTGCCCGGCTGATTCGCCTGATGTCATTGCACCCGTGAGAGCCGCTTCGTAGCAGCGCTGGGCTTGCCGCCAGCGGAGAGTTCAGAGCGTTACCCGGCGGTATCCAAGCTTCGAAGAAAAAGACGATGCTTCGCATCGGCTGAAGGGGTGACACGCCACCCCAGAATGGGTGCTGTATAGGAACCTTGGTTCCCGTATGGGAACCACTTCAAAACGCAGCGATTCCGCCATCAAAGTTCCCATATAGGAACCTTCGTTCCCGTATGGGAACTATCTGAAAACAGAGCCTTCCTTTTTAGCCGCTTTCCTCGCCTCTCCCTTCCGCTGTACGACTGCTTGAATGTCTTACATACATTGATTATGCTGTCGTACATGGCGGAAACGTTGCAGCAGACCCAGACCCTTTCCCTCCGCATCAGCGAAGTGTTGCGCAAGCGGCTGGAGGACATCCGGAAGCTGACGGCCCTCCGGAAGGGCGAGAGCGTATCGACGTCGGAGATCGCCAAGCAACTGCTGGAGTCGGCGCGGGAGGACCGCTTCGAGGTGGTCGAGCTGCTCAACCGGCCGTCCGAGGCGCTGCTGGAGATCCGGCGCAAGGGCGAGGCGGGCCAGATGCTCACTCGCGCCCAGTGGACCGTGGTGGCCTACTTCGTGCAGCAAGGGTCCGAGGCTTTTTCCAAGAATCCCCTCTCCCGCGAATCGTACATCGGGATACTGAAGGCGTTCGACGCCGCGCACCAGCTCCGCGCCAAGCCGTCCGCTCAGGACGAGTATTACCTGGGCAACCTGCCGAGCGACTGCCGGCCGGAACGTATGAAGCCGTCCGACCCGGTGACGCCCGAGCTGGTGCGGAAGACGGTGGCCGAGACAGGAGAAGAAACGGGTCAGCCTGAACTGAGCGATTATTCTGAGAGCCTCGGATCTGTCGGCCGCACTATGGCAAAAACCAGTGACAGGCTGTTTGAATGTATAAGGGCCGCGATGGAAATGGGTTCTCCTGAAGGGACGATTCGGGGACAGGCTACGAAACCCCGAAACTATCCTGCGACCAGGCTCATCTGTCGCTCGTTCACCGCTGCCTTAGGCGAAAAGGGGAAA
>CAVXJY010000044.1:0-22126 GCA_963761855.1 Bryobacterales bacterium
GAGGGTGGGTCACGCAGATGTTGCGGCAGGGGGACGCAAAGGTGTTCAAGAAGTACTCGCAGATGAAATTGCAGATGAAACGCGAGGCCCTGGCAAAACTGAACCGCCGGGCCAATGACAAGGCTGGTTCTGACACAGGCCAGGCAGCATGACGGGGTTTTGACACAGTTTTGGCACAGTTGGAGCAAGAATGGACGGAGTTGGGAGTGAGGCGGTCTTGGAAGTGCTGTGTTTCCAGGAAGTTTCTGGAGCCACCCGCCGGGGTTGAACCGGCGACCTGCTGATTACGAATCAGCCGCTCTACCAACTGAGCTAGGGTGGCTTGCCCTCTCGATCATAACAACCCGAAGGGTTTGCTGGCAAACCAACTGATTGGCGGCTCGCACTTACCGATCTGCGCCTGCAGAGCCGATCCATGCCAAGCATGTCGGCGCAATCACGGCCGGCAGCCTGGCGCCGGTCCGACACGGTCAAGCCTGAAGCCGCGGTGCCTACAACGCGTGCGAAAACGGTACAGGGCGGCAGATTTCACTGCGCGCCTGCGGCTGGGGCCTTCGCCAGTTTCTGCAGGAGTTTCTCCGCCGCCTGGCGCGTCGCCGGGTCGCCGATTTGCGCGGCCTTGCGAAGATACGGCAGCGCTGCCGCGACGTCTCCCGATTTGACCAGGGTTGCGCCGAGATCCGCCATGGCGCTGCTGAACTCGGGCGCAATCCGGATGGCCTCGCGAAACTGCTCGATCGCCGGGCGCAATTGTCCCTGGGCGACCAGCAGTCTCCCAAGAAACGCGTGTGCCTCGGCGCTGCCCGGGTCGGTGAGCAGGATGGCCTCAATCTGAGCCTGCGCTTCGGCAATACGGTGCACCCGGCTGAGCGCAAGCGCATAGTCATACTGCGCGCCGGTATAATTCTCCTTATACCGAAGGGCCGCCTTAAACTGATACTCCGCTTCGGCAAAACGGTCCGTCGCCGAGAGAAGATTCCCCAGGTTATTGCGCGCCGCCGCATAATTCGATTGCATGCGGATGGCGTTTCGCAGCGCCTCCTCCGCGCGCGCGGTGTCACCACTCTCAAACTGCATAGCGCCCAAACTGTTCCAGGCCTCGGCCAGGTTCGGATCGATGCGCGCCGCTTTCTCGAAACCCGAAATCGCATCCGCGGATCTGCCCTCCCCCAGGTACACTATGCCAAGCTGAACCATCGCTGCAGCGTCGTTCGGCGCCAGGCGCAGCGCCTGTTCGAAAGCCGCCTCGGATTGCGGATACTGGCGCAGGGATGAGAAGCACATGGCCAGCCTCTCGCGCGCCGCAGCCGACTCCGGTTCCCGCCGGATGGCCTCATCGTACACGGGCACGGCCTCGCTGAACCTGCCTGCATTGGCCAGCGCGTCGCCCAGTTGCAGGTAATATTCCGCGGCCGCGGGACGATACTTCTCAATGGCCGCCGCCAGGCTCGCGATGCCGTCCCGCAAATTACTGCTCTGGCTCACCTGCGCGACCGCGAGATACAACTCGTCTGCGGGCTTTGGCAGCGAAGCCGGATAGTACGGCACCACCTTTCCGCGATAAGCCGTGGCGTCCGTCTGGAGCCGCTCCGGGATTGCGGCGAGAAGATCGTTCGCAGCCGGCCGCCGTTGGATCCAGTGATCCGTCATCACCGCGTGCACCACATCCTCGGTGCGCCGCTTGGGCATGTGGCAGCTCACGCACTCCGTAAATGCCGTATGCCGGCCCGCGCTCACCAGCCGGTCGATCGCCTGGCCGTGGCATTGGCGGCAAACCGCAGTGAAATGCAGGGCCGCGTCCGCCTTTTCCGGAACTTGGTGCGGATCGTGGCAAGTGGTGCAGGTGAGCGCGCCGTTGCTGCTCCGAAAGCAGGCGGATTTGCGCAGCCGGTAAACCGAGCCGGTGATCTCGAATCGATCGTCGTGCCCGGTGCCGGGCGCATAGTCGAAGTGCAGCATGAAATCGTCCAGTGGTTCGCCGGGACGATAGGAAAACGGCCCTCGTTCATAGCGGACGATGGATGCAGGCAATGGCGAACTGGTGGTCTCCAGATGGCATTGCATACACACTTCCATCTGCCTTTGCGGTGTGAGCCGGGCGGGGTTCAGGATGGCGCTGCGAATTGCATCCGGCGATGCGCGGCCGCTCCCGGCGAGCGTGGCATGATTGGTACCGTCGCCGTGGCAACGCTGGCAGTCGATTCCTTCCGGAAGGCTCAGAAAAGCCGGAGGCGAGCGAGGATTGACGGCGGGAATCTCCGGATAGCCGTTGTGGCAGAACATGCAATCGTAAGTCACGCGGCGCCGGAAATCCCGATGATCCGGCCGGTCATAACCGGGACTCATCGCCCACGAGCCACCCTTCTCGGCATACCAGGAGAGAGGCAGTTCCACGAGCGTGTTATCGGACTCCCGATGCAGGTATGTCCGGGCGTGGTTTCCGGATCCCAGTATGAAATCGATTTCTTTTTCGCTGCCGTTCGTCTCTTTTCCGTCGAAGCCGATCTGATATTGGCGCTGGAAATAGCGGCCGTTGCGCCGGACCATTGCGAACCAGGTGTCGGAAGCCTTGTGATAGTACGAGTTCTTGCTCGTATAGTCTTCGACGGTATTATCAGGCCGCGGCCGATAAAACGAGCGCGCCATTCCCGTGTGCCGCCACGTTTCCCACACGTCCCGATGGCAGGTCGCGCAGACTTTCGGATCGAGAGAGCGAGCTTGCGCTAAGTCCGCGGAGCGGCTGCATAAGAAAAACGCCGCCGCTATCGCCGCGTAGGCTAGCCTGCTCAAGTCAATGCCCGCCGATTCACAGGATGAAGTCTGTGCCACCGTATGCCGGCAACCAACTCTCGCAAGGTAGCACAGACCTCAATTGTTTGCAGTTCCGCCGTCAGAATTGAAACTTGATGGCAACCTGCAACTGCCGAGAAGTTCCAAAATCGCCGGAGGTGAACCGCGTTCCACCCGTGATCAGGCCCTGCGTTGTCGAAGATGTGCCGAAGCCCGGGCCCACCGTAACAGCCATCGGCGCCGCACCGCCTGGATTGGTGAAATTGGGGTGGTTCAGCATATCGAACGCATCGCACCGAAGCTGCACGTTGAGCCTTTCGGTGATTGCCGTGTTCTTCACCAACGCCAGGTCCAGGTCTTCGAAGCCCGGCCCGATGGCCACATTGCGGCCCAGGTTCCCGAACCCGAGAGGTACCCCGTTAGTTCCCTGAACAACGAACACGTTGCTGCTCTGGCCCGGAAGGCCCGCGTTCTGAATGTAAGTGATGTTAGTCGGGCTTCCGTTGGTGGCCGGGCTGAAGCCGAGGATCAGTGGCCCGGTGACGTCCGGCCGGAGCGTTCCCACGCCTGTAAGTGAAGTGTTGGCGATGTGGATATTGAACGGACTCCCGCTCTGCAACGTGTTGATGAGCGAGAACTGCCAGCCCGCCTTGAGTCTGTTTCCCTTGAAGGGCAAATCGTAAATGCCACTCAGCACGAAACGGTTGCGGGCGTCGAAATCCGACAAACCGCGGTCGCATTCGACGCAGTAGCTGTTCTGAACTTGTACGCCGAAATTGTCTTGGGACACGTCGTCGATGGATTTCGAGTAAGTGTATGCTCCGTCAAACTCAAGTCCGCTGGCCACCCGCTTCTTGACTTCCGCCCACAAAGCCTGGTAAGAGGAGTTGCCGGCGCTCCAGGCCTGCGTGATGTTACTGAGCGGCACACCGGGATCGATCGGGCTGCTGGCGGAAAGGCCCGGGTAGGGACGTGCGCCATTGATGAACTGGTTAAGGTTGCGCTCCACGTTCAAATCGGTTCCCTTGCTGCCGACATAATTGACGCTGAGGACGTAATCGTGACTCAGCTCCTGCTGAATGTTGAGATTCCATTCCGTGACGTAGTCGTCCTTATAGTTAGAAGGCACCGTATACGGCGCAACCGCGCCGGATGCGAGCGGGAATGCGTCGAATAACGAGACAAACTGGCCCGCGGGCGGCACATAGGAGATGGGCTGCGCATACGGAGGATTGTAAGCCGCGCCGCTGGAGAGACCGAAGTTGGGCTGATCTCTCATGATCGCGAAACCGGAGCGGATCACCGTCTTGCCGGTCTTAAACGGATCCCACACCAAACCGACGCGCGGGTCGAAGGCGAGCACGTTCTGGTTATAGAGCAGCGACGGCCCCGACCCTTGTCCGACATGCTGCAGCGTGTCGGTGCCGGGATCGAATACCACGAACCTGTTCTCCGCCTCAGTAGGCGTAGCGTACCAGTCGTAACGCACACCCAGCGTCACGGTAAAGTTCTGAGCGACTTTCCAGGAATCGGTAATGAAGGCGCCGATCGAATTAGCGTAATCGCGGAGGGCCCGGTTCGAATCGTTGACGGTGAACGAATTGGCCTGATCGGCGAGAAACGCGGTAATGCTCGGGAAGCTGAACGTCCCGGGCGTGTATACAAAGCTGTCCGTGTTTTGCCTCCGGAACTCGCCCCCCATCTTTACGATGTGATTGCCGTGGGTCCAGCTCAATGTGTCGTTGGTCACGATGACATTGTCGCCGCGGCCCTGCGGGAAGTTGTTGATGCCTCCGAACGTGAAGGCTCCCGCAATGGCGATTTGCGGCAGCCCGATAGGAGCGGTAATGCCGCTGTCGATGCCGAACGCCGAAGCCGAATCCACGTTGTCCGGCGCGAAGACGAGGTGAATGCGGTTCGCCCCGGCCCGGAATTCGTTCACCAGTGTCGGGCTGAAGGTCGTAGTCTCGTTGACGGTTAAAAGCTGGCGGTGGCCGTTGCGCTGGTCGCCTTCGCCCGGGAAGCTGTTGCCGTCAGTGGTGGACGGTTCGTTGCGCTGGTCGCGCTGAATTGCGTAATAGAAATTGAGGCGATTGTTGTCGTTGACCAGGTAGCTGACGTTAGCGGTGCCTTGCTCGATATTTACGGGCGCCGTCATGCTACCGACAAAGGAGCTGCTTCCGGAGTTCGCTTGCGGGATCAGCGGCAGCAGCGCTTGGACCTGTGGATCGCTGGTAGAGGCGGCTTGCTGTCTCTGGGCGCTAGTCAGGACGGTGGCGCTTAGCGGGACAGCCTGGCGCTGGCGCAGCCCTTCGAAACTCAGAAACGCAAACAGCTTGTTCCTCTTGATGGCGCCGCCGCCATCGCCGCCGAATTGATTGCGGATGAACTCGTTCTCGGGATTCGGAACTAGAGCGCCCGCTTTGGTCAGATCGTCGGGGTTAGTGAAGTTGCGCGCATCCATAAAGTCATTGCGCATGAATTCGTACGCTTCTCCGTGCCAGGTGTTGACGCCGGCTCGCGTGGCAATGTTGACGATCGAGCCCGAGCTGCGGCCATATTCGGCGCTGAATGTGGAGTTATCAACGCTGAATTCCTCTATGGTGTTGATGACCGGCTGGAAGGTGACTTGATTCTGACTTGGATCGTTCAGGTTGATGCCATTGATCATGAAGTTGACGGTGTCCTCACGGCCGCCGGCGGAGACAAACGAAAACGAGCCCTGGCCGCGCAGCGGAGCGGTCAGGAATCCGCTGGCCGGCGGTGTCACCGTGCCTGGCGTCAGCAACGCCAGATCGACGAAATGGCGCCCATTCAGCGGGATCTCCTGGACGGTGTGCTGGTTGACAACGTCGCCGACGGACATATCGCTGGCCTGAATCAAATCCGCGGCTGCTTCCACCTCCACGGTTTGGGTGCTGGAAGCCACGTTAAGCGTAATGTTTTGCCGGACCGCGGTCCCGACCGATACCACCAGGTTGGGCACGGTCGCAGTCTGCATCCCCGGCGCTTTCACTTGGACTTGATAGGTTCCCACCGGCAACGATGGCACCTGATAGACGCCGGCGGCATCGGTCACCGTGCTTCGTTCCTCGCCAGTGGCCTGATTGTGAATGGTCACCTGGGCTGCGTGGACGGTGGCGCCGGTTGCATCAACCACCGTACCCTGAATGCCGCCGGTGGATTGCGCGCGCGCAACACCGGCAGCGAACAGCAGACCAAGCGCGAGAAGCGTCGATAACGACCCTGGACAGCTCCTGTAACAGCGTGACATTTGACCCCCCTTGCAAAGCGCAGTAGCGCAAGAATGAGGGTAGGATGAACAAGGTCAGGTCAACGATTCGTCACAGGCGCCATTATCACTAAAGTTTTGGCAAGTAACGTGATGAATCGTACATTAGCCTAACCAGATGGGGCAGGAAGCATTCTGGGCGTGAATCCGGCGCGAGCAGAGTGTTCACGTGTGCGAATGACGCGCCGGACTCCATGAATTCAATGAGTTGCGGACAGGGCTTCCGACGATAAGCCCGCGCGGCGCGAGGCGTTATTCCACTTCGCGCGGCGCCTTGTATCCGGACTTGGTGAGAATCGCGTACTTGACCGGCTTGCCCCTTTTGGTCCTTGATGGGCAGCGGTTTGCCGTTCGGGTCCACCAGCTCCACCTTGATTTTGCGGAACGTCCCGTCGTGAGCCCGGTTGCTAGGCGAATAGGTGATCACGTACTGATTGCCCAGGGCCTGGCGGATGTTTTGGAACACGCCTCTGTACTCGGCCTCGAACTTCGGAAAATACGCGATTCCCCCGGTCTCCTTGGCGAATGTATTCAGCTCGTTGTCTGCTTGCAGCATGCCAATGGGCACGCTCATCGCCATTTCCTGCTGCATCCCCGTCAGCGAAATGGGGTAGACCGGCACACCGGCTTCCTGCAACTTTTTGCGCGCCTGGTCGTAGGTGATCTTGCTGAAGGTGTCGATTCCGGTGGTGACTAATAGAATAGCCTTCCGGCCTTCGATCGCCGACATCCGTTCCGCCGTATCCGTCACCGCGTCGAACATATTGGCTTCGCTCCACGCCGGAATGGTGAGTTGCTGCAACGCCTGCTGGACTTTCATTTTGTCGGTGGTGAAGTCGGTGAGGATTTCCGGCTTCATGTCGTATACGATCACCGCGCAGTAATCGTCCGGCTTCAACGAGGCGGCAAACGTCCAGACCATTTGCTGGGTTATGAACCAGGTCCAGCTATATAAGCTCTGATAGCGGTTGCTGAATTCCACCAGCAGGGCAACCGTCAAGGGCGCCTCCGCCATGTCTACTTTACGGATCTGCTGCGGCACATTGTCTTCCAGCACGCGGAAGTTGCCGGATGGAATATGGGGAATGAACTGCCCGTTGGGGCCGATCACCGCAACGTCAAGAGTCACGATATCCACGTCGCTCTTGAACATCGGTGTCGTGCCCGCGTCCGGGCTGCGTTTGTACTCGGAAGGAATGGGCGCCTGATCGGCCGGTTGCCCGCTCGGGGACGCGGGGGTCTTGGGCTTGGCTACGGTTTGCTGGGGACCGTTGAGCGGGCCTTGCTCCTGCGCCGCGGCAAATCCAGCCAGCGCTGCCAGCGCGCCGATACACACAACAATCTGAAGGGGTCGCATAGGCATACCTGTGACGTAACTATACCAGAATACGCGCCGGCGGTTGCCTGCGTTGCAGCGGTCTCGACGCCGCGGTACCTCGGCACGGGAGCTTCTGCCGCACGACGCCCTGTAAACTTAGCCAATCGTAGCTAAACGCGTATTTCCGCGGCATGCTGGCTGAGTGATTCAAATTTGGCTATCCGGCCGCGATGCGACCGTAACAGAAGCCGCTCAAGTTCCTGCGCCTACGGCTGCGGCACCGCGATTGTGATGTTGCGGAAGAGCAAGCCGCCGGTGTGGTCGCCTTGCAAATAGATCGGGCCCGGTTGGCCTTCGTTGGAATCGAGCGCACCGCCTGTAGTGCCTGGGATCTCTTGTTTGTCGAGAATGGTCTGGCCATCGCGAACCACGGTCACAATGCGTCCCACCAGCGTCACGTCGAAGCTCTCCCATTGCCCCGGCTTGCGCGGCAAGTCCACCTTCGGCGTCAGAAACCCATAAATCGACCCGATGCGGCGCTCCGGCGGATTGAACGTCAGCGGCTCATATTCGATTTGGACCTCATAGCGCCCACGCAGGTAAACTCCGCTATTGCCGTCATCTGGGCAGTTGAATTCAATGTGCAACCTGAAGTCATCGAAGGTGCGCGTAGTCCGCAGATTGGAGCCGTGCGATTCATTAATGAGCAAGCCATTCCGCACCACCCAGTGGTTATGCGCGGGATCGAGCGGTTCCCATCCCGTCAGGTCCTTGCCGTTGAACAGTGGTTGGGGTGCGCTCCAGGATGCCGGCTCCGGCCGGATCAAGGCCGGGGCGCGCACGCCGATCACCTGGCCGGTCGCATCTCCTTGTTTCTGGGTCCCCGAGAGCTTGTCGCCGCTCGCATCCACATCCCACGTCAAGGCGGGCTGGTTGCCGTTGGCTTCCCGCAGCACCAGGCTCAAGTGCGCTCCGTCCACTTTGAAGTTCTTCACCTGATAGACATTGCCTCCGGGCGGCTGATACCAGATATCGAAAGTGCCATTCTTCTCCGTCACGCCCAACCAGTCGACCAGCGTGCCATGCGGAGTGGCGACCGTGATGTCCCAGCGCCCGGCGATAGGGCCGGCGCCCTGGAGCGAGGGACCGGAAACGGCGAGCGCGGCAGCGAGAATCAGAGCAGCGTAGATCTGTTTCATACACAGTAGTGTGGCATGAATCGCAGACTCGGGGGATCCGGCTTTGCGCAGCCGCTCAGTCTTTTGCGGCATACTCAAAGTCATGCCCGGCAGGCTGTACCTGGTAGCGACACCCATTGGCAACCTGGAAGACATCACCTATCGCGCTGTGCGTGTGCTCGGCCATGTGGACTTGATCGCTTGCGAAGACACCCGGCAAACGCGCAAGCTGCTCGATCACTACGCCATCTCGAAGCCCACCATCAGCTACCACGAGCACAACGAAGCGCAGCGCGCAGCCGAACTGGCCGAGCGCATGAGCGCTGGAGCAACCGTAGCCCTGGTTTCCGACGCCGGCACGCCGCTGGTCTCCGACCCCGGCTACCGGCTGGTGCGGGCGGCCATCGAAGCCGGCATTCCGGTCGAGCCTGTGCCCGGCCCTTCGGCCGCGTTGGCAGCGCTTGCCGGCTCCGGCCTCCCCGCCGACAGTTTCCACTTCGCCGGCTTTCTACCGGCCAAATCCGGCCAGCGAACCAGGGCCCTTGAAGCTCTTAAGGAAGAAGCCGCCACGCTGGTTCTTTATGAGGCGCCGCATCGCGTCCTGGAGACGCTGGATGCCATCGCAGCGGTGCTCGGGCCCAGGCCGGTGGTGGCCGCGCGCGAGTTGACCAAGGTGCACGAGGAGTTTCTCCGCGGCACCGCCATCGAAGTGCGCGCCCAGCTCGCGGCGCGCGTTTCCATCAAAGGCGAGTTCACTTTGCTGGTGGGTAGAGCGGTGGCGCCTGCGCCCGACGATACGCCCGTCGGCGAGGCAGTGGAAGAACTGGTGCGGGCCGGCGCCGCCCGCATGGATGCCATCAAAGAGATTGCCCACCGCCGAGGCCTATCGAAAAGAGCCGTCTACGAGCAAGCCTTGCGAGATCGATAGCGGCTGGCGGCACTCAGGTTCTCACCCCCACACGTACAGCAGCACCATCAAATACAGCCACACGCCATCCAGAAAGTGCCAGAACACGGCGGTGACGTCGATGGCGGTCCGTTTGGCCGGCCCCAACCGCAGGCGCAGCGCCTGGACGTCCACGTAGATCAGCGCCCCCAGGCCGCCCAGCAGATGCGCCGCGTGTGCCGCCGTCAGCAGGTAAAAGAACGAGCTGGTGGGGCTGCTGGCAATGTACACACCGGCGTTCGAAAGCTCGCGCCAGACAATTCCCTGCCCGATCAGAAAAGCAATGCCCAGCGCTGTCGCAGCGGTCCACCACAAATTGAAGCTGTCGCGCCGCCCGTGCTTGAGAGCCACCCGCGCGCGATCGAGAACCACGCTCGAGGCCAGCAGCACCGCCGTGTTCACCCACAGCAACGGCGGCTTGTGCATGCTGATCCAGTCGTCGGAAGTGCTCTGGCGCATCCAAAAAGCCACGCTGAGCGCAGCGAACACCATGCCGGTGGCGGCCACCAGGAGGAATACGCCGATGAATGAAGCCCGGCGGTCCGCGCCGCGCCCCTCGGGGCTGCTGCCGCTGCCGCTCCCTTCGCCACCACCCCAGTCCGCCGGAGGTGGTGGTGGACCTTGAATCACGCCCGATGTAAGCGAGCTGCGCATGCCTCTTCTTTAGGATCGCACCCTCGCCGTCATTGGGAAGCGTACCGGTCGCGCCGCCGAAGCCGCGATGTTCGGAACCGTACGCGTAAATAAGTGGTGGCGGGTGGAACTACGCGGCCTAAAGCGCTCATCTCATGTCGGCGGCAGCAGCTTGAGCCCCGCCTTGGCAATCGCCCGCTCCAAAAGACTGGCTGCGTGCAGCCCCGGAACCCCGCGCGCCAGCGAGATCTCCGACACCAACATGTGCCGTGCGCGCTCCAGCATCTTTTTCTCCCGGAACGACAAAGGCCTGTCGGTGTGCAGCAGCCGCAGCGCTTTGAACACTTCCGCCGCCTGCAGCAGGCTGCCGCTCTGCATTTTCTCCGTGTTCTCCTTGTAACGAATCTTCCAGTCCGGATGGATCGAGCATTCTCCGTAGGAAAGGAAAGAAAGCACACGCGAGATCTCCCGGTCCTTGGTCACCCTCCGCAGGCCGATATTGGCGGCGTTGGAAAGCGGCACCAGTACCGTAATGCTGTTGTAGCCAAGCCGGAGCAGGTAGAATTTCTCGAAGGCGGATCCGAACGAGCGAGTGCTGATATTCTCGATGATCCCAACACCCTGATTGGGATAGACGACTTTGTCGCCGATTTGGAAAGTCATACGGGGTCCCCCACAAACCACCGTTCTCCAAGTTTTTGTTGCCGACAGCCGACAACTCTAAGAATAGTACGCTCCGACTCCCGATCTGTCAAGGAGATCGAACGAGTTTGCGCCGGCGCCAAACAGCGGCCGCGTTTTCCGCGACGCCCGCATTAAGGCGTAGTGGATCGGGCCGCGGTGCGGGGCCGGTGCATCACCCAATCGACCAGGAACAGCACTCCGGGTATGACCGCGAACCAGATGACCGCGTAAGTGCGATTGCGGACCACGGAGATGTGGAGCACCAGGGCGGCAATGGAAATCAGGGCGCCGGTGAGCCCCCACTTCCACGCCAGAATCATGCCGGCCGCGGCTACCAACAGCAGCACGACGCCGACCCATTCGACGAAGCCCGCAGGAGGCCCGTACTCGGGCGCCAAAAACTCCTGGACTAAGATCACAAGGAAAACGCCCGCAAAGAATAGCGCCGATAGACGGGCCAGCCAGCTAAGGACAACCGCCGCCAATGAGGACATGAGCCTCCGTTCAAATTATAGGCAGCCAGGACTCGGTCCGCAACAGGCAGGCAGCGGGCGAGAGCGCATCGGTGTCGAGCACCAGGCCCGAGTTGGTGTAGGCATGCTCGCGCACCAGGCGCTCCACCAGCTCTTCATTCAGGTCTAAGCGGACGGAATCGGCGCCGCGCCGGCGGAAGCGCTCGAGCGCCACGGCCGGGGACACGCGGCACTCGATGAGCTTCACGGAGACCCCCGCGCTCGCCGCTACTCGAGCCAGTTCTTCGCGGTCCTCCGGGTGGCCGTAGGGTGCATCCAGAATGACGCCGGCGCCGGCGCGCAGCAGCAATTCAGCCGCCCAGTGCATAGCGCGGTAAGCGACGCGCCGGTCGGCGCGGCTGTGCGCGGCATCGGGCAGAAGGCGCTGCCGCACAGCATCCATCTCCAGGTGCGGCACGTCGAGACGCGGCGCCAGCGCGGCCGCCAGAGTGCTCTTCCCCGAACAAGCCGGGCCGGCGATCGCGATAAACCACGGTGGTTGCTTCTGCGCCTGCAATTCGTGTTCATTCTACGTCAGAATAGCTGGAGCATGCGCTTTCGGATTCGAGCGGTATCGCTCGCCGTCCTGGCTGCCTCGGTTTCGGCCCAGCCGGCATCGGAACGGATCGGCATAGTCGATTTCTATGGCTACGGGACTCTCGACCCGGCGCAATTGCGCTCCGCGCTGCCCTTCAAAGAAGGCGATGCCTTCCCTTCCGAGGAGGCCAAACAAGCGGCTGAAGAAGCGCTGATGAAACAGACCGGCCGGGCGGCTGCGGCAATCGCCAAAGTCTGCTGCCTGGAGGGCGGCCGCCTGACTGTGTTCGTCGGCCTTGCCGAGCCGTCTGCCCCGCCGGTGCGCTACAACCCTGAACCGGCGGGCGAAATCAAATTACCCAAGGGGGCGCACCGGCTTTTTGTCCAATTGGAAAAGGATACCCTCACCGCGGTCAAGAAAGGCGATGCCGGCGAGGACGATTCCGAGGGCTACGCGCTGATGAAGAATCCGGAGGCGCGTGGCGATCAGCTCAAGCTCCGCGATTGGGTTCGCGCCAATACGGCGACTGCGAACCGGGTGCTCGAAACGTCTCGCTACACCAGCGAACGCGCCGATGCAGCGGAGGCGCTGGGCTATGCGGAACAATCGCCAGAACAGATCGCCGCATTGGTGAGAGCTTCCTTCGACGCCGATGACGACGTGCGCGATAATGCCATCCGCGCGTTGGAGGTCTTGTGTAATCTCGGGCCCCAAGTGGCCGGGCATATCCCCGCTGCTCGCTTCGTGCCGATGCTCCACTCGCTGGTCTGGACCGTCCGTAACAAAGCCAGTTTCCTGTTTCTCATGCTTTCGAAATCGCGCCAACCAGCCGTGCTCGATGCGTTGCGCGCCGGAGCGCTGGGGCCGTTGCGCGAAATGGCGCAATGGCACGACTGGAGTCACGGAGCCCCTGCCGCGGTCATCCTGGCGCGCATCGCCGGCATCCCTGACGGCCAGGTCACTCCGGCTAAAGTTCCGGAGATTCTGAAAGCCGTTCAATAAGGTAGGGCATGCTTTAGCTTGCCTGTGTGACGCTCTTTTTGATTCAGTTTTGAGGGCAAGCTACAGCATGGCCCACTCAAGTTCACCCTTGTGAACTCCAAAATAGTTGTAGATTTTTACGACAAACAGGTCTTATAATATGGCTTAAGGAAGCAAATTCCAAATCTGAAAAACCCCGCGGGAGGGAAACTTGTCCAGTACAACCGCCAACCGGCCAAGAGTACTCATCGACGGTAACGAAGCCGCCGCATACGTTGCTCATAAAGTCAGCGAAGTCATAGCGATATACCCGATCACCCCGTCATCGAACATGGGTGAATGGGCGGACCAGTGGTCGAGTGAGAACCGGCGGAACATCTGGGGGACTGTGCCCACGGTGATCGAAATGCAAAGCGAGGGCGGCGCCGCCGGGGCGCTGCACGGGGCGTTGCAGGCTGGGTCACTAGCCACAACCTTTACCGCCTCGCAAGGCCTCCTGCTCATGATCCCGAACATGTACAAGATTTCGGGCGAGCTGACTTCCACCGTGTTTCACATCGCGGCGCGGTCGCTGGCAGCACAGGCGCTTTCGATTTTTGGCGATCACAGCGACGTGATGGCGGCACGGTCGACCGGGTTTGCGATGTTGAGTTCCGGCTCGGTCCAGGAAGTCATGGACATGGCATTGATCGCTCACGCCGCCACCCTCGAAGCGCGCGTTCCCTTCCTCCACTTCTTCGACGGTTTCCGCACCTCGCATGAGGTCGCCAAGATCGAACAGTTGACCGACGACGACCTGCGCGCCATGATCGACGACCGCCTGGTATGGGCGCACCGCGCGCGGGCGCTTTCGCCCGACCGTCCGGTGATCCGCGGCACAGCCCAGAACCCGGACGTCTATTTCCAGTGCCGGGAGACCATCAACCCGTTCTACCTGGCCACCCCGACCATGGTGCAGAATACGATGGACAAGTTCGCGGCGCTAGTCGGCAGGCAGTATCACCTCTTCGATTACGTGGGTGCGCCCGATGCGGAGCGCGTTGTGGTGATGATGGGCTCGGGCAGCGAGGCGGCGCATGAATGCGTGGAGGCGTTGAACCGGCAAGGCGAGAAAGTCGGCCTGTTGAAAGTGCGGCTGTTCCGGCCGTTCGCCATCGAGAAATTCGTCGACGCGCTGCCCGCCTCGGTGAAAGTGATCGCGGTCCTCGACCGCACCAAAGAACCCGGTGCCACGGGTGAGCCGCTGTATGCCGAGGTGCTCACCGCGCTGGCCGAAATGGACATCAGGAAAAAGGTCATCGGCGGGCGCTACGGCCTCTCGTCCAAAGAGTTTACGCCGGCAATGGTGAAGGGTGTTCTGGACGAGCTGGCGAAGCCGAAGCCGAAGAATCATTTCACCATCGGCATCCTGGACGACGTCACCCACACCAGTTTGGATTTTGACCCCGAGTTCTCGACCGAGGTGCAGGGAACGGTGCGCGCCCTGTTCTACGGGCTGGGCGCGGATGGTACCGTTGGAGCCAATAAGAACTCGATCAAGATCATCGGCGAAGAAACGGAGAATTACGCGCAGGGCTATTTTGTTTACGATTCGAAAAAGTCCGGCGCCATCACCACTTCCCACCTGCGCTTCGGGCCCACTCCGCTGCGCTCCAGCTACCTGATCGCCAAGGCCAGTTTCGTGGCCTGCCATCAGTTCTCGTTCCTGGAGCGGATCGACATGCTGAAGGCGGCCGAGCCGGGCGCCACCTTCCTGCTCAACAGCATCTACGGGCCGGATGAAGTGTGGGATCACCTGCCACGCACCGTGCAGCGGCAGATCATCGATAAGAAACTCAAGTTTTACGTGATCGACGGTTATCGGGTGGCCGCCGATACCGGTATGGGCGCGCGCATCAACACCATCATGCAGACCTGCTTCTTCGCCATCAGCGGCGTGCTGCCGCGCGAGGAAGCTATCGCCGCCATCAAGCACACCATCGAGAAAACGTACGGCAAGCGTGGCGAAAGCGTGGTGAAGAAGAATTTCGCGGCAGTGGACGAAGCCCTGGGGCACCTGCACCAGGTGAAAGTTCCAGCCGCCGTGACCGCCCAATTCGACATCCGGCCCGCCGTCCCCGCCGCCGCGCCCGAGTTCGTGCAGAAAGTTACCGCGCGTATCATAGCCGGCGAAGGCGACGATCTGCCGGTGAGCGCCATGCCCATCGACGGCACTTTCCCCAGCGCCACCACGCGGTGGGAAAAGCGCAACATCGCGCTCGAGATTCCGGAATGGGACGAGAAGCTGTGCATCCAGTGCGGCAAATGCGTCCTGGTCTGCCCGCACTCGGTGATCCGCGCCAAGGTTTACGACGAGAAGCACCTGGCCGGCGCGCCAGCCACGTTTAAGGCGGTTCCGGCGCGTTGGAAGGACATGAAGGACAGGAAGTACACGCTGCAGGTGGCGCCGGAAGACTGCACCGGCTGCACCCTGTGCATCGAATTCTGCCCGGTGAAGGACAAGACCGAGGTGAAGCGCCGCGCCATTAACATGGTGCCGCAACTGCCGATTCGCGAAACCGAGGCCGCCAATTGGGACTTCTTCCTGGGGATTCCGGAGACCGACCGCACCGCGCTCGCCCGGAACCAGGTGAAGGACGTGCAACTCCTGCGCCCGCTCTTCGAGTTCTCCGGCGCCTGCTCCGGCTGCGGCGAAACGCCATACATCAAGCTGATGACGCAACTGTTCGGCGACCGGGCCTACATCGGCAACGCCACCGGCTGCTCGTCGATCTACGGCGGCAACCTGCCCACCACGCCATACTGCACCAACGCGGAAGGCCGCGGTCCCACGTGGTCGAACTCGCTGTTCGAGGATAATGCCGAGTTCGGCCTGGGCATGCGCCTGGCGGTCGACTTCCAAAACCAACACGCGCGCGAACTGGTAACGCGCCTCAGCCCAACGCTGGGCGATGAGCTGGTCGAGGCCATCCTGAAAGCCGATCAGGCCGACGAACCCGGCATCTTCGCGCAACGCGAACGGGTCAAGATTCTACGCCAGAAATTGGCCGGCGCCGGCACCGCCGAAGCTCGCGGCCTGCTGGCGGTAGCCGACGCGCTGGTGAAGAAAAGCGTGTGGGTTGTGGGCGGCGACGGCTGGGCCTACGACATCGGTTACGGCGGTCTGGATCACGTGCTGGCCAGCGGCCGCGATGTGAATGTCCTGGTGCTCGATACCGAAGTCTATTCGAACACCGGTGGCCAGGCATCCAAAGCCACGGCGCGAGGAGCCGTGGCCAAGTTCGCCGCCGGCGGCAAGCCGGTAGCCAAGAAGGACCTGGCTATGATGGCGGTCGCTTATGGAAGCGTCTACGTGGCGCGGGTGGCAATGGGCGCCGGCGATATGCACACCGTCAAGGCATTCCTGGAGGCGGAAGCTTACCACGGGCCGTCCATCATCATCGCTTACAGCCATTGCATCGCCCACGGTTATGACCTGGCGCACGGCATGGACCAGCAGAAGCTGGCGGTCAATTCCGGCCACTGGCCCTTGTTCCGCTATAACCCGGACCTGGTGGCGCAGGGCAAGAATCCATTCCAACTGGATTCTAAGGCTCCCAACATCGCACTCAAGGATTTCATTTACAATGAAACGCGCTACACCATGCTGGTGAAGAGCAATCCCGAGGAAGCCAAGAAGCTGCTGGCGCTGGCGCAACAGGATGTCAACCAGCAGTGGAAGCTGTACGACTACATGGCGCATGAACCGGCCACGGTGGAGGTGAAAAAGTGATCGACCTGAGCAAGACCATCGACCTATCCACAACCTATCTTGGGTTGAAACTGAAGAACCCGCTGGTGGCCTCTTCGTCGCCCATGTGCGAGGACGTGGGCAACGTGCGCCGTATGGAGGACGCAGGCGCGGCTGCCGTGGTGCTGCACTCGCTGTTCGAGGAGCAGATCGAAATTGAGAGCGATGAGCTGGACCGCTTCATTACCGAAACCTCCTCCATATCGTCGGAAGCGCAAACTAACTTCCCCGAGCTGAACAGGCCGGTGCGCAGCGGCGATGGTTACCTGGACCATATCGCCAAATGCAAACAGGCGGTCAAGATTCCGGTGATTGCCAGCCTCAATGGCACCACCAAGGGCGGCTGGTTGCGTTTCGCGAAGCAGATTCAACAGGCCGGCGCCGATGCGCTGGAACTGAACATTTACTACATCCCCACCGACGTCAATGTTACCGGCGAGCAGGTGGAGCAGCGATACGTCGAACTGGTCGAGGCCATCCGGGCCGAAGTGCGCATCCCGCTGGCGGTCAAGCTGGGCCCCTATTTCAGTTCGATGGCCAACATGGGCCGCAAGCTGGATGCGGCGGGCGCCGACGGACTGGTGCTGTTCAATCGCTTCTATCAACCGGATTACGATCTCGAGGAACTCGAGGTGGTGCCCAACCTGATCCTCAGCAACTCGCATGAGCTGCTGCTCAGGCTGCACTGGATCGCCGTGTTGTACGGCAGCATCAAAGCCGACATGGCGCTTACCGGTGGTGTGCATAGCGCCACCGACGTCATCAAGGCGATGATGGCCGGCGCCAAAGTGGCCATGATGACCTCCGCCCTGCTGAAGCGCGGCATCAGCTACCTGGATACCATGTGCACCGAACTGCTGGTCTGGATGGGCGAACACGAATACGATTCCATCAAGCAGATGCAGGGCAGCATGAGCCGCAACGCCGTGCCGCAACCCAAGGCCTTCGAGCGCGCCAATTACGTCAAGGTCCTCAGCTCCTACGCGATGCGGTAAGTGAGCGGGGCAGGTCCCCTGTTCACCAGTTCAGCGCTCACAGGGTTGTGCTCGATGTACCTCACGATGCGGTCGAATTCGTCGCTGTTCCGTACCCAGTGATCGAAGGATTCGTCCAGCCAGAACGGCGTTCCGACTCTTCCCAGTATCGGCTTCGCAGCCTGCGAAGGGGTTTACGAGGTTGCACCAGCATGGGGACGTGGTTCGACATCAGAACCCACGCAAACAGGCCGTATAAGCCCCACTTGTCGGCCCGCAAGGTAAATCGTCTCAATGACGGACTGAGCGATCTGGGGAGTACTCAGGCAAGTCGGGCCCGTCGTCGTCCGGTCCATCTGGCGATCAACGGCGAGGAAGCGTTGGCCTTCGGTAACCGCCAGACCGCCGCGGAGCGCCTCGGTGCCCGGCGGCAGAGAGCCGAAAAGCCTCCAGGTCAGGAAGATCGGTACACCCTCGGGGTGTCAATGAGGCAACCTCCGGCGATAGAAACTCACGCTCCAATAGTGTCCCCGCGGTGTTGCAGTTCTCATTAACGGACGCAACCGCCCAGTTGGCAGGTCGGAGACCTGCCTCACTGTTATTCTTCCTTTTTCGGTTTCTCGGGCGGCTTCACTTTGGGCACGCCGAAGTGGCCGCCCAACTCCGCCAGGGCTTCGAGGTCGATGGTGCCGGCGATATTCACCACGGTTACTTCTTTGGGCTCGGTGGCGACGATGGCCAAGCCGATGGATTTATTGCCGGAGGTGCGCAGCCATATTTCGGCGTTTTGGCCGTCCTCGGAAGTGACGACGCCGACGATCTTCGACCACTCGGGCCCGCGCAACTGGGCGCGAATCGGCTCCAGATCGGCCTGGCTCCAGGCCCCTGCGGACTTGAAGCTGAAGTGACGCACGTAGATGCCTTCAATGCCGGCGAGGAGCTTCTTGACCTTGGCTTCGTCGGGGTCGTTCCCATCGAGGAACCTCGCCGCGAATTGCAGAGTGGCGGTGTTCAGCGAAACGTCCACGTGTTGGGATGCTTTGCTTGCCACCGAATCCAGATTGAGCTGGAACTGCTGCGGAGCGGCCATCGCCGCTAGCGCCAAACCCGCGAATATCAATAGCGATTTCATTGCGTTATGCCCCTGATTTCAGATTGAATGTGATGCACCGGCGCGGAGGCGAGCCGCAGCGCCAGCATTACTTCCCGCTTAGCCTCATACCCCTGGTGTTGGCGCCATGCAGCCCCGGCGCCCACCGCCACCACCACCATTGCCGCCGCGGCCAGCCAGCGCTGCGCGCCCGGCGGTCTGCGCGAACTCCGTGCCATCACCCGCTCCGCGAAACCATCCGGCGGCTCCTGGCGGGCCAGCGCCCGCCGCAATTCGTCTTCTAACCACTCCATCCCGCTTCTCTTTCTCCTATGCCGCGGCGTGCCAGCTTCCCGCGTAGCACTGCCAGCGAACGCTGCAAGTGACTCTTCACCGTGGCCACCGGCATCTCCAGCGCGGCGGCGATCTCGGCCGGTTCCAGGTCCTCCTGGTAGCGCAGCACCATCACCATACGCGGCGCCTCCGGCAGCGTCGCGACCAGCTTGCGCAGCAGATCGCTGAGCAGGGGGTCGTCTGGCGCGACGCGGGCGGCCGGTTCCGCCACTTCTTCAAGCGCCACTTGAGGTCTACGGCTGCGGCGCCGCCCTTCATCGATCGAGCGCTGCACGGCCACTTTTCGCAACCAGGCCGCGGCGTGCGCCGGCGATTCGATCTGCTGTAAATTCCGGTGCAAGCTGAAAAACACCTCTTGCGCTACCTCCTCGGCAGTGGCGCGGTCGTGCAGAAAATGGAGCGCGATGGAGAACACCGTGGCCTGATGCTGCCGTACCAGCGCCCTGAAATCGCAACCGGTTTCCACCGCTCGGATCGGCACCGCCTATTTCTCATCCTTCTCATAAGCAATCTGGCTGGTGACGTCCGCGTGCCGAAAGCCGCTATTCGCCAGCGAAATGCTCATCGTGCGCTTATAGAAAAACAAACCGGTCACTTCAAATTCGCCGCCATAACTGACTGGAAACCAAACCCCGTCTGCCACCTTCCGATAGCTCAGGCTGAACCCCAGTCCCTTGATGTTGGTGCCCAGCAGGATGCGCACCGCGGCGGGCATCTTCCAGGCCATGCTGGTGGTCACGGCCACCGGCTGGAACTCCTGAGCGTCAATCAGCGCTTCGCCTTTCCAGATGGCGTCCCGCTCTCGTCCGCATCGAGGATGCTGCCGCGCTGTCTGGGCTCGAATGCGATCCGCCAAACTTTGCGCCCGCGATAGTCCTCAAGGCCGCCATCAAGCCGAAAGGCATACTTGAGCTGCTGGTGATAAGTCAATGGAAACAAATCAGATTCGATCCCATCTATGGAATCTTTTTGATTCGTCATGTCGTCCGACATGCTCGCCGATCAGATCGCCGTCGAGATCGAGGCCTTTATAGGTGGTAACCAGGCTTGTCGTAGCTGATATAAGTGCCGTGCTGCGCGTATCTTCCGTCGAAGTTTGTGAGCTGCTTTCTTGACCCCGCGGCGGTCCGGCAGCACCAGATATTCCCTGTGCTCCTCGCGGGCGATTTGCCGTTACTGGCGGACCATACGCAGAAGCTGCTTCTGCTGATAGATCCACTGCGCGCGCTGTTCCCGGCTCTTGGCCTGGTTGATGCCAACCTGCGCCATGATGGAGTTCACGTCGGGAGTTTGGGCAGCCAGAAGACCAGCCGCGGCGCCGGCCAGGATCAGAAGCTTCACGGCAACCTCCATTCCCTTATACGCCAGGCAAGAGTGGGGCGAATGCAGGAATTTGGCGAAGCCCGGGCTTGGCTCTCCCCTCCCAGCCGTTCTGGGCTGCGGCTACTTCGGCAGCGGAGCGGGTGCTGCCTGCGGCTTGGCGCCGGTGAAGGCGTCAGTCATGCCTTTCAGCATGTCTGCCAAAGGAGCCTCTTTGTAACCGGCGGGGATGACGAAAAGGTCGTCCGGCACTGTGCCGGTGGAGAGTTCCTTCAAGTCGAAGTTCACCTCTGCCAGCGGCGTGTCGGCGGCCGGCAAGGCGGGAAAGGCAGACGCGGCGCCGCCATTGGCCTGCGCCTTTGCCTGCGCCTGTTCCATCATCTTCGCCAGGCCCGGCATAAAGATGCCCATGTGCATGCCAAGCGTCACGTTACCGCCCTTGGTGATTTCCGCAACCATTTTGCCGGCGTTGTCGCCCATGCCCGGCATGGCGCTGAAGACCTGGCGCATCACCGTAGCCAGATCGCCGAAGCCTTTGTTGCGGTCATTGTAGGCCACCAGTTCCCGCAGCGCCGGCACGCGTTCGAACTCGGCTGGCTGGGGCTTCCAAATCTGCAGCTTCATGGTGATTTGCAGGCCATTCTCCTGCCCCGGCATCGGAACCGGAATCGACATGTTGACCACCACCTCGCGCTCGTAGGCCTCGATGCCCTGGATGCGCTCGGTGCGGCCGGTGTCGTGCGATTCGGTGTCGAATTTGATCTTCGCCAGCATCTGCTTGGCTTCTTCCGGCATGTTCTGCTGGCTTTGCCCGTTAACGCCGGCAAGCTTCGACATATAATCCGCCATGGCCACAGTGGCATACTGCTGGGCCTTGGGATCGAGCAGCGAAATCTTGCCGCTGGAAATATCTGTGATGACGACGATCGGGCCTACTACGGCGTAGCCATGGTCGCCTTTGACACGCGTCACCATTTCGTTGAAGGGCAACTTCGGAACTGCCGTGGGCAGCACCATGTTGATCTTGAAATCCAGTCCCATTCGCATGGTGACGTCCGCCTGCAACGAGGTGCAGACAACGAGGAACAGAGCGGGCAAAACAACGCGTCGTAGCATAAAGAAGACTCCTCCTCAGCTTAGTACACAAAGCATCTGGAAGGGCTGGCACCCCAAGGCAACGGGAAGCCCTTCAACCGCCCATGCCGACCAAAAGTACGCCCGCCAGCACCAGGCTCAGCCCGAAGACCTTGGATCGATTAAACCGCTCGTGGAAAAACAGGCGAGCCCATAGCAGGGTCCAGATGTATCCCACCGCAACCATGGGGAACAACACGGAGAGTTGCCCATGCCGGATTCCGAGGCTGTAAAACACCGAGGAAGCCAGGTACAGGCCGACCCCGAACGCCAGGCGCCAGTTTAGGAAGCTCATAATCGCGCCCGTCAGCCGGACCGCGCCGAGCTTCAGATACACTGCGCCGAAGGAGCCCACCACGGAGCCAAACAGCACCAGCAGGATGGAACTGAGCGGGGTGGAAGTCATCGCCCCTCACCCCGGCCGAGCAAGGCCACGCCCGCCATGATGCCGGCGATGCCAATCAGCTTCAGCGGACTGAGGGTGTCGTGAAAAATGAAATAGGAAAGCGCCGTCACCCAGACATACGACAGACTGATGATGGGATAGATCAGCGACAGTTCGCCCTCACGCAGCGCCAGCACCATCAGTATG
>CAVXJY010000045.1:0-16732 GCA_963761855.1 Bryobacterales bacterium
GGCCGAATCCGCCGGCATTGTAACGTAAGACACCCTCAAGTGTGGCGCAAGGCTACCTAATAACAACTCCGACATGCGCCGTCGGCATGGAAGGTTGAGCGAGGAGCTAAATGTGCAGAAACATCGTTGGGGTGTGATCCTGGCAGGCGGCGACGGGGTACGCGTCCGAACTGTGACGCGGTTGGTCTGCGGCGACGATAGGCCGAAACAATTCTGCTCCCTGATGGGAGGCAGGACTCTTCTGGCGCACACCAGGCGCAGGACTGCGCGAAGCATCTCCCCGGAGCGGACGCTATTCCTCCTGGTGGCTTCGCACTACTCTTTCTATGCTGACGAACTGAAGAACGTCCCCTCATCCCAGATGCTTGTGCAGCCGAGTAATCGGGGGACCCTTCCCGCGATCCTGAGCAGCTTGATGCACATTATTCGAGTCGACCCGCAAGCCGTGGTCGCATTCTTTCCCTCCGACCACTATTACTCTGACGACGGAAAGTTCGGGGCCGGCGTCGACTTGGCGCTCGACGCCGCGGAATCCGACGCGCGCCCGGTAATCCTCCTGGGCGCCCCGGCGACACATGCGGAGACCGGCTATGGCTGGATCGAGGCAGAAGCCGCGATTTCCACTGGCTCCCGCAACGGGCTCCTGCGCGTGAAGCGCTTTTGGGAAAAGCCATCTCTACCGGTCGCCATGGATCTACTCGACCGTGGTTGCGTGTGGAACACGTTCGTGATGGTGGGGCGGGCACAGGCGTTTCTGGACTTGATTCGATCAGGAGCCACCCAACTGTATCGAAGGTTTGAACGTCTGAACGGATCACACGGCGTCAATGGAGGCACGGAGGCTGTAGATGCGATATATCAAGGACTCACGATAGCGGATTTTTCGAAGCTCGTGTTGTCGGTAAGCCCGGACAGACTCGGCGTATTCTGCCTCGGCGATGTGGGGTGGAGCGACCTGGGCGATCCCCAGCGCCTGCTGGAGGTGTTGTCCCGTACAACCGAAAACAACGATCAGCTCGCCTCATGGCGGAGGGACCTGACGCGGGCCGCTTCGAACCGGGAACAGGACTTGATCGAACATCTTATTAAGACTGCAGGCGTTGCATGTTGAACGAGTTGGCAGATGACCCCCTGAGGAGACGAACGTGAGCGCAAAACAAATCGAGAGAGCGGCTTACATGGCCGCTCACCGAATTCTAGTGGCGGATACGATCGGGCGTGGACTCGCGTGTCCTGGCGCCCGGCGGTCACGGGCGGTTGACACAATTGCAGGCATCATCACTGAGATCTTCGAGCTGCAGGATGCAGCGGCTGATGATGCCGCAGACCGGTTGGCCGCAACCGAATCTGGGCCTCATCTTGTAGATCGACGCCGTATTGGGGTGGTTCTAGAACTTCCCCTCCGTGCGTCATCATGACTGGCGTGCCTATACGAAGGTATAGCTGCGATCACTAGAAGTAGACTGGTAAGCCCGGCTGAGAGGTCCTACTATCGACGTATATCGAGCCAGGAAACGGAAGGAATTGCAATCATGCGAAATCGAACAGAAGCGAAGAGGGCGCCGATGACGATTTCCCCGGACAACGTTGCTCAGACGAATGAAGACCAAGCCGACGTCGCCGGGCTCGCCTAGCGGCTTTGGAACGACCGGGCTTGTCCGGTAGGTTCACCAGAAGAGGACTGGTTTCGAGCGGAACAGGAATTGAGAGGACGCAAGAGCGCGGCGGCAGCGTGATCGCCGCCGAATGGGCCGAGAATCGATTGGGATGCGAGTATGACTCCAAAGCCTTCGACACCAATGGCTGCGCGTGAGGAACTGGAAGAAGATTGGCGCTTAAGACTTGAGGGAACACTGCACCGATACCGGACCGCCAGCGAGATGTACCGGAAGGTCTTGCAGGCACAGCCTGACGGACTGCCACCCAGTCCAGATGGTGCTGTGGGGCGCGCTCGCCAGGCTGAATCCGACGCGCTCGCCGAGTACACGCGCGTTTTGCGGATCTTCACGGATTTGACAATGCATGGCAAGATACCTGACCAACAATCTGCCACCAATAAGGGCGGCGCATGACACTGACCGAGACAAAGTTGGTTTCGGTGGTTGACGACGACGAATCGATAAGGGACTCAACAAGAACTCTCCTGAGATCTGTGGGCCATCGCGTCGCAACCTTTCCTTCGGCAGAGACATTCCTGGATTCGGGTGCGCTTGCGGAAACCAAGTGTCTGGTACTGGATATCCGGATGCCTGGCATGGACGGGCTGGAGCTACAGCGCCGATTGATGTCGTCAGGCGCCGAAGTACCAATCGTCTTTGTCACGGCACATGATGACCAGCCCAACCGGCATCAAGCGGAGGAGGCTGGGGCGGCTGGCTTCTTGTGCAAACCGTTCGATGCGAGTGCATTGCTCACAGTGGTCGAAACGGCCCTAAAGCGGGACCGGAAGTCTGAGCCAGACCCGTCCCAGGGGGCCTAAGGATTCGGAGAGGCCGGCGCCGTGGATTTCCTAAGCAAACCGTTCGAGGCGAACGCGCTGATGACAACCGTCAGGACCGCTCTAAACCGGCACGGTGCGCACCAGAGGGGCGCGCTTGAGTCCGAGCTGCGTGTAGAGATTGACCGTCTCACATGCCGGAATGCCGAACTCGAGCAGTCGAATGCTGCCCTGGCGCGCTCCAACGAAGAGCTTGAACGGTTCGCATTTGTGGCGAGCCACGACCTACAAGAGCCCCTCCGCATGATCACCACCTACGCCCAGCTCCTCGCAAAAAAGTACCATGGCCTGCTCGACCAGGATGCTGGACTGTTCGTAGGAACCATTGTCGATGGTGCGACACGCATGCGCGATCTACTTGCAGACCTTTTGGCATATACCGACCTCGCCGGCCGTCCCCATAAGTGGACTGAAGCCGTCGACTTAAACGTCGTAGTCGAAACGGTGAAGCAGAACCTGCAGGCGTCCATTGACGAGAGCGGGGCTGTCGTCAGCAATGATTCCTTACCCATCCTGAGCGCCCATGCCAGCCATTTCATTCCGCTGTTCCAAAATCTCATTGTCAATGCCATAAAGTATCGTAGCGAACGCCCTCCGCGAATCCACATCTCGGCACAAACAGACGACGGCCAGTTGCGGTTCGCCGTGTCGGACAACGGAATTGGCATCGACCCCAAGCACCACGAGCAAATCTTCGATGCATTTAAGAGGCTACATGACAAGGACATCCCTGGCACGGGTATTGGCTTAGCGATTTGCAAACGCGTCGTCGAACGCTATGGCGGACGGATCTGGGTTGAATCTCGCACTGGGGAAGGAGCGACATTTCTGTTTATCTTGCCGGATGGTCTACTGCAGACCGAGGCACGAGCTGAATCTTCAGCGGCAGGACTCTAACGCGAAGACCCTTGGGGGAGCTGCCGCGGGCGTGGGCTTTCAGGAGATCCCCGCACAGCGACACCGTGGCCCGGGAGTAAACGAGTGCAACGGTTCGTGATACATCGTACACATAGTTGGCACCAGGCGTGCAGATGTGACGGGCAGGAACAACCTTGGTGCATTGTAAGTTCCGTCTCATCGTTGCGCTAACGCTGCCCCTTATGCTTGTCGCCACTGCTAATCCAATCCCGCGGCCCTCCGTACCAATTCTCGAGTACATCCGGAAGACCTGGACCGTACTAGTTCGATCGAACGAGGACCTTGCCAGCGCGGCAGCCGACCCCAAATACCACCCGGAGGCGAATGGCCGATGGCCGGTATTCGTGTCGGAACACGAGAATTTTCACCACGTGCAGCAGGAGTTGCAGCGCAGTATGGGTGCGAACTTCGAGAAGATTCAGCTCCAAGTGCTTCCTCACGATCCCTTACAGATGACTGAGGAAGGTCTCTTATACCTTCCCCGGCCGTACGTTGTGCCCGGCGGCCGGTTCAACGAGATGTATGGGTGGGATAGCTTCTTCATTGAAATGGGCTTGCTGCGCGATGGGGAATTCGCGCTGGCGAAGGACATGGCCGACAACTTTCTTTACGAAGTACGCGAGTACGGCAAGGTCCTCAATGCGAACCGCACCTACTATCTCTCCCGGTCGGAGCCGCCGTTTCTGACGCAGATGATTCTGGGAATCTACGAGCACACCCATGACGCGAAGTGGCTGGCGGAGTCCGTGCCCGCCCTCGAGCAGTACTATCGATATTGGACGAGTGAACCCCACTTGACTCCCGAGACCGGACTATCGCGGTACTACGATCTGGGCGAAGGCCCGGCCCCGGAAGTCATCTCCTCAGAGCTCGATCGGCGAGGACGGACTGATTATGACTTGATCCGAAAGTACTTTCGTTCGCACCGCGTAACCGCCTACGACGACAGCCAGTATTATGATAAAGCCCACGACCGGTTAACCGCACTGTTCTACAAGGGCGACCGCTCGATGCGGGAGTCGGGCTTCGACCCCTCGAACCGCTTCGGGCCGTTCAGCGTCGATATCATCCATTACAACCCGGTCTGTCTGAATACGCTTCTCTATTTGATGGAGACCCAAACGGCCCAAATCCTGAAAATTCTCGGCCGTCGCAAGGACGCGGAGACGTGGGCCGAACGCGCGCGGCAGCGGGCGCCGGAAATCAATCGGCTCATGTGGGACGCGGAGCAAGGGCTTTACTTCGACTATGATTATGTGCACAAGCGTGTCCGCGAGTATCCGTATCTGACCACGTTTTATCCGCTATGGGCGGGAATCGCCACCTCGGAGCAGGCCGCTCAAGTGGTTCGCAACCTTCCGCTTTTTGAGCGCGCAGGGGGATTGCAGACGAGCACGTACGACAGTGGCGACCAATGGGACGCCCCCTTTGGATGGGCGCCGCTGCAGTGGATCGCGGTCCAAGGGCTTCGTCGTTATGGATACGGGGCGGACGCGGATCGGATTTCCCAGCGGTTTCTGACAATGGTAGCGAGCGAGTATGAAAAACACGGTGGCATCGAGGAGAAATACGACGTAGTCCACGCCCGTGCGAACCTCGCTCATGAGATTCTCTTTGGCTACCGGACCAACGAGGCCGGCTTTGGCTGGACCAACGCGGTTTACAGCGCTCTCTTCGATGAACTTCCACGGAGCGAGCAACACGCCCTGGCCGGCAGATAACACAGGCAATTGGCCCACCTGCGCTTGGCACAGCCATCTCGGGAATCTCGGGTAATCCAGCGCGATAGTGGCGTTCTCTTTTGCTAGTATTCGACCATGACGAAGCAGTCTGCCATCGGTTGGCTTATGAACGCATTCTTCTTCGGCGCCGCGGCCCTCGCCGCAGCACCCGATACCGGGCTTGAGCAGCGGATCAACACCCTTATGTCGCGCATGACGCTGGAGGAGAAGATCGGCCAGATGTCGCAATCCACCTCCATGGCCTCACCCATTTCCGACTCGATCAAAGAAGAGATCCGGCGCGGCCGCTGGGGTTCGTTCTTGAACGCGGGAAGCGCAGCAGACCGCGCCGAAGCCCAGCGTATCGCGCGCAAGGAGAGCCGGCTGGGGATCCCGCTGCTGTTCGGCAGGGACATCATTCATGGCTATAGGACGATCTTTCCAATTCCCGTGGCGGAGGCCGGGAGTTGGGATCCCGGCTTGATTGAGCAATCGGCGCGCATTGCCGCCCGAGAAGCTAGCGCAGAAGGCATTCGCTGGGCGTTCGCCCCGATGGTCGACATTGCGCGCGATCCTCGCTGGGGGCGAATCGCCGAAAGCCCCGGCGAAGACCCTTATGTCGCGAGCGTGATGGGTGCCGCAATCGTGCGCGGGTTTCAGGGCGCTTCGCTCAATGACCCGTCTTCGTTGGCGGCGTGCGCCAAACACTTTGCGGGTTACGGCGCGGCTGAAGGCGGGCGCGACTACAACAGTGCATGGATTCCGGAAGGACTGCTGCGCGACGTCTATCTACCGCCGTTCCGCAGCGCCATCACGGCCGGAGCCGCCACCATTATGACCGCCCTCAACGCGCTGAATGGCGTGCCGGCGACGGGGAACCCATTTCTGCTGCGCAAGGTGCTGCGCGGAGAATGGAGGTTCGACGGGCTGGTGGTGAGCGACTATCAGGCGGTCGCCAACATGATCGACCACGGTTACGCGGCGGATGGCCGCGACGCCGCACGCGAGGCTGTAACCGCCGGCGTCGACATGGAAATGGTGAGTACGACCTATCACGATCACCTGAAATCGCTGGTCGAGAGCGGCGACGTGTCCATGGGGACGATCGACGAAGCCGTGCGCAACATTCTGCGGCTAAAGTTCCGCCTCGGATTGTTCGACGAGCAGACGCAGGCTGCCGGGCAGGCGCAGGTCACCGCGGAATCGCGCGCAACAGCGCAGCGTTTGGCAACCGAGAGCATCGTGCTGCTGAAAAACGAGGGGAATCTTCTGCCGCTTGCGGAAACGGTTGGCTCGGTGGCTGTGATCGGGCCGCTGGCGGATAGTCCGGTCGATCAGATGGGCACCTGGTCGATGGACGGGCGCGCGGAAGATGTAGTTACGCCGCTGGCGGCGCTGGGGCACTTGCTGGGCGATGCTCGCGTCTTCCATGCCCCCGGCCTCGCCAACAGCCGCGACACCGGCACGACCGGATTTAAAGCCGCGGTCGCCGCTGCGCGCAAGGCCCAAGTCACTTTGCTCTTTCTGGGCGAAGAGCAGATTCTGTCCGGCGAAGCGCGCTCGCGCGCTTTTCTCAACTTGCCGGGAGCTCAAGATGAACTGGTCAACGAAATCGCGAAGCTCGGAAAGCCGTTGGTGGCAGTCATCTTGGCGGGCCGTCCGCTTACATTCCATCAAACCGCGAGCCACGCGAAGGCGATTTTGTGGGCATGGCATCCGGGCACCATGGGCGGTCCCGCTCTCGTCGATCTGCTTTTTGGCAGGGCGGTTCCATCGGGTAAGCTCACGGTCACATTTCCACGCACCGTAGGGCAGGTCCCGATCTATTATGCCCACCTCAACACGGGGCGGCCGCCGACTCCGACCGAGCTGGGAGTGCCAATGGGTACTCCGGCCGCGCCCGTGGGTTTCACTTCCAAGTACATCGACGTAGACTACACGCCGGAATACCCCTTCGGCTACGGCCTCTCCTATACGGAGTTCGAATACTCGCACCTGCGCCTAAGCGCGCCTGCGATAGGCCGGTCAGAGCGGCTCACCGTTTCGGCGGATATCACCAACAGCGGCTCGCGGATGGCGGCGGAAGTCGTTCAGTTGTATGTCCACGCGATTGCCGCCAGCGTGGCCCAGCCGGTGCGTCTCTTGAAGGGCTTTCGGCGAATCTCCTTAAAGCCCGGTGAAACACAGACGGTGAGGTTCACGATTGGCGCCGCCGATCTCGCGTTTCACAATCAGCAAATGCAGCTTGTCAGCGAGCCCGGCCGATACAAGGTCTGGATCGCTCCCGACTCCGCGCGCGGCCTGGAAGGTGAGTTCACCTTACAGTAGCCTGGCTCGCATTCGCTACCCACGCAGCGAGCTACGCTGGCAGAAGTTCTACGTCGGGCAGGGAAACCCGGTCAGCCTCGGCAAAGGCCGTTGACGGAACCCGTTCGTGCAATAGCAGCTCGGTGGCCATCACCTGCGGCTCCGCGTGAAAACATCGGCGCACGGGACCGTCAAAGAGCAGATTCACGATGGCGAGCAAGCTCATCCCCTGATGGTGAGCCATCCACATGCGTATCGCGTCCGCACCCGCGCGGCTGTAGTCGACAGCTTCGTAAAATCCATAACGGCCGAACCAGCCGAATTCCTGCATGCGGCGAAGGTTGTCGAGCGCTGCCGCCGGGTAAAGGCCGGCCGCAAGAAACGTCGAATAGGGGGAGATCACCAGCGCTCTTGACTCCTTCCGCTTCATGGCCAGCTCGGGAATACCGAAAGCGGCGTAGCCGTACTCGCCCGACGGGCGCGCCAGAAACGCACATTCCGAAATGCCCCATGGGACACCGCGGCGCCGCCCGTAGTCGCGTTGCGCCCGCACCGCGGTCTTCATGCTCTGATCCATGATCGTGTCCGAATAGTGCCGCATCCAAAGTGACGGCATCAGGTATTCGAACATGGTACCGGTCCAGGAGAGCAGCACTGGTTCGCCGCGAAAGAGGGTGTGCGCCCGGCCCAAGCGAAACCATGATTCTTGTGGCGCATCGCCTTTCGCGACCGCCACAAAACTGGCTGTCCTGGCTTCGGAGGCCAGGAGGCTATAGCTGGCCGGCTCGAGCCGCCCGGCGGTAACGTCGTAACCGACCGAGAACGTCCTCTTGCGGCGCTGGAAGAGAAAACGGAAATCCATCTCCCGCACCAGCGCGTGGCACTGTTCCGCAATCAGGCGGAGTTCGGCGGCCAAACCCTTGGTGACGCCACGTTTTGTGGCGGACTCCGAGGCGAAGGCTAGCGACGCCTGCTTCAACGTCCACAGGCTGGCCCCCAGATTGCCGCTGTCGACGGTCGAGACGAACAGCGGAGCGATTGGCGAAAGCGAGGTAATGTCATACCAATTGAACAGATGGCCTTTGTATTTGGGCAGGCGAATTACCTGCTGCAGCGTCTGCCGGGTAGCGAAAACGAACTCCGCCAACGGCAGCGCCCCCAAATGAACGGCCGCGACGCGCGCGTTGAGCAACATGCCAAGATTAGTGGGCGAAAGGCGCAGATCCACCGCACCGTCCTCGTGCACTGAGTCCGGGATCAGCCAGTTCGTGGAGGCGGAACTCCAGTCGTGGAAGAAGCGCCAGATGCGATCCGCCGATTCGCGAAGCAAAAGCACATCCTCGCGGTGAAGCTTGCTGCGGACAGCGCGCGGCCGCCGGTTCAGCCATGTCGAGAAGGCGCGCGATCCCGCCCACAGGATCAGCAACGGCGCCGCCGCGGGCAAGGCGGCCGGCCTCAGGAGCCAGATCGCAGCCGCGAGGCCGATAGCGATCCAGGGCGTCCATTCCAGATAGATATCGACGGTGGCTTTGCTTTTGGTATTGGCCTCCGATTCGGCTGCCGTCTCCCATTCGAGCAATTTCCTTTTCGTCACCAGCGCGCGTCCCACCGCGCGCACGGCGGCATCCAGCGCGACGAGCGTCTGATGCAGAAGGAAGATCAGGCCGCACATGGCGATGAGCGCGCTTTCGCGGAGCCCGCGCGCAGTATCGCGTACCCATGCGGGCCATCCGTGCCGGTTGCGCGGCGCACCCAGCGGTGAGAAGAGCAGCCGGGTGAGAACAGGGACGCACCACATCAGCACAGCCGCGGCGGTCCAGTCAGCGGCCCGCCCCGGCAACCAGAGCCAGCCACCGAGGAAGAGCAACACCAGGCCTGGCTCCAACAGGCTGCGGCGTAGATTATCGAGGATTTTCCATTGGGAGAGCAGAGTAATGGGGTTAAGAATTTTGCGCCCGCGAAAATCGGGGACCCGCGACTCGATCCAGCGCATGATCTGCCAGTCGCCACGCATCCAGCGATGCTTGCGGCGGCTGTAGGCGCTGAAGTGCGAGGGATAATCGTCGATGAGCTCGATATCGCTCACCAACCCGGCCCGCGCATAGGCGCCTTCGATCAGATCGTGGCTGAGGAGCGCATTTTCCGGGAATCGGCCCTCCAGTACTTCGCGCAGTGTATCGACTTCGTAAATCGCCTTTCCGGTGAAGATGCCCTCTCCGAACAGATCTTGATACACGTCTGAAACGGCACGCGTGTAGATATCGAATCCGGTTTGCCCCGAATAAAGGGCCGCTAGCCGGCTGCGCGACGCCGATTGAATACTGATGCCGATCCGCGGCTGAAGAATGCCGTAACCCTCCACCACCATACGCGTGCTTGGGTCGACGACGGCCCGGTTGAGCGGGTGAGAAATGCAACCGACGAGCCGCGCGGCCGAGTCGCGCGGAAGCCGTGTATCCGAATCGAGTGTAATCACGTAGCGCACGTCTGGCAGAATCGACAGATCGCCAACCTTGACCGGAAACGCATCGAAGCCGCCGCGCAACATCTGATTCAGGTCCAGGAGTTTACCCCGTTTGCGCTCCCAGCCCATCCAGCGGCCTTCGGACTGGTTGTAAGTGCGGTGGCGGTGAAGGAGGAAGAACGGCGATCGACCTTCCGAACGGTAGCGCGTGTTCAGCCCTTCGATCAGCCGCGCACAGAGAACGACGAGCGCGTCGTGCTCGTCCTGACGGCGGTCGGAATCCGGCGGGTCGGTTAGCAGGGAGAAGTACAGGTTGCGATCGCGATTGGCCAGAAATCGAATTTCGAGATCGAGAACGAGATCGCGGACCTGCGCCTCGTCCAACAGCAGCGTCGGAACCGCGACCATGGTGACGCAGTCTCCCGGGATGCCATCGGAAAAGTCGAGTTTCGGCGGCACGCGCGGCGGTATCAGGATGGCAGCAAGATTGTTAATGATATTTGTAGCGGCTTGAGTTGCGGGCAGGACTAGCAAGAGCAGCCCGAGGTAGGCGGGGACCGTCGAACCTGCCCGGTAAAGGATGGCGAACACGATGAACAGCGTCGCAAGCTCGATTCCGGCCAAATAGAATCCGGTCGGATGACGCAGGATAAGACGGCGGATGCGCGCGGGCAAGCTGGGCCGGTAGCCGATCGACTCTTCGAGATCGGCGCGGCCGCTGTCCACAAGGTAAAAGCCCACGTGAGTGCGGCGCGCCGCTCTCCGCGAACCATCAGAGGCCGCGCTGGCGCGCTCGCAGAGTCCGATCACCTTCTCCGCCACGCGACGCTCGGCAAGGCCGCTGTGACGCGCCAACTCGGCCAGCGCTGTGCAGTAGCGGGTTCGGCTGTCAAAATCCATGTGAGCGTAAGCGCCGGCCGGGTCGCGGGCCAGAACGCGATGCGTAAAGCTCACCGCCTCGACGAAGTCCCTCCAAAGCAAGTCGCAGATTTTTCGCAAGCTGGCAACCAGAGCCGGCCAGTCGCCGGGGTCGGCTTCCATCAGGCGGTCGGCCAGCACCCGTTGCATGGCCGGCTTGATCGCCCAGATTTCCTCGAGGCTGAGATCCGCGGTTTCCTGGTATCCCTCAATGAATGCCTGCAGTTCCTCTTCCTCGAAGCCATTTTCGCTGATCTTCAAGTATGCGCGCGCCAGCACGCAGACCACCGCCGTTCCGGACTCGGGCCCTTCTTCGAAGACCTGGAGATCGCGGCGTGCGGACGTAAGTTCACGACCCTCTTTATCGGCGGTGAGGAGCAGGCGGAAATTGTCGAGCAAGCAGGCAGTATTCTCCGTTGGCGGCGCTGTCGCGGCACGCGAGATGAACTCCTGCATCCGCCTGCGCCCGGGCTGTGCGGCGCGAATTCGTACACTCCGTCTTGTAACTGCGTGTGCGCCACCCAATGCCGCACCCGCTTCACGCCAGATGTTCAGATCTCTTTCCACTGCTCGGCGCGGCTGGCCGTCGATGGTGATGGGGTCGGGTATCATCGGTAACTCGATGCCTGCAGTTCAAACATGGCGGCGTATTGGCCACCCTGAGAGAGCAGTTGGCTGTGGCTTCCCTGCTCGGCGATTCGGCCGTTTTCGAGAACCGCGATCCGGTCCGCCATTCGCACCGTGGAAAACCGGTGAGAGATCAGCAGGGCCGCCTTGCCTGCCGTCAGGTCCGCAAAACGCTGGAACACCTCGTATTCGGAGCGGGCGTCCAGGCTCGCGGTCGGCTCATCCAGGATCATCACTTGCGCGTCACGGAAATAGGCGCGCGCCAGAGCCATTTTCTGCCACTCCCCACCAGAAAGATCCACGCCGCCCTCGAACCGCCGCCCAAGCAACTGCTCATAGCCATTCGGCAGTTTCGCGACCACTTGATCGGCATGCCCTTTTTTCGCGGCTTTCCTGACTTCACCGGGATTGGCGATTGCGACCCGGCCGACGACAATGTTTTCGCCTGCCGTCATCTCGTAGCGCATGAAGTCTTGAAAGATGACACCGATCTGGCTGTGAAGGTCCTCGATGCTGTAATCGCGAAGATCCGCGCCATCGAGTAGAATTCGTCCACTCGCCGGGTCGTATAGCCTGGTCATCAGTTTCACGACCGTGGTCTTACCCTGCCCATTTTCTCCGACCAACGCGACGCGCTCCCCGGCGGCGAGCCGGAAGTCGAAGGTGTCCAGGATGAGGCGTCCGCTGCCGGGATATGCGAAGGTCACCTTTTCGAACACGAAGCCGTCGCGAATGGGTCGTGGCACCGGGACAGCATCCGGTTTGGACTTTATCGTCGGGCCAACGCGCAGAAACTCGACCAGGTCCGTTAGGAAAAGCGATTGGTCGGCGATGCTCGAAAACGTGGCGAACACGTTTTGGATATTCGTGCTGGTGCCGGCAATTGCGCCGGCGAGGAACTGCAGCGTACCCCAGGTTAGTGCGCCAGTGACGGTACGATAAATGACATAGGCGTACGCGCCGTAATAGCCGGCGGTGCTGAGAAGCGACAGGAAGCTTCCGGCCCACAACCGGCGCTGGGCGAGGTTCGCGTTCTCGTCGTAGATCCGGTTCGAAAGTTGCGCATAGCGCTGCGACAGGAAGTTACTCAGTCCGAAAAGCCGCAATTCTTTGGCGGATTCCTTGCTGGCGCCTAACACGCGAAGGTAATCCAACTGCCGTTTCACCGGCGTTTGGCGGATATTCTGCGCATACCCAAGAAATGCAAAGTGGCTTTCGCCCACGAAAGCCGGCACCACGGCCGCCACCAGCAGGACCAACAGCCAAGGCGAGAACCAGAGGACACCCAGCGCAAGGCTGCCGGCCGCTAGCAGTTGCTGCCCGACTGTGCCGAGCGCTTGGATCATTGCGATTCGGTCGGTGGCTTGAACTCTCGCCCGCTCCAGCTTGTCGTAAAAGATGGGATCTTCATAGGAGGCCAAGTCGAGGCGAGATGCGTGATCCATTACCAGCAGGCCGACGTGGCGGGTGAAGCGGTCCGCCAGGAGCGTATCGAAGTATGCGATCGCACGGCCCATAACGCCGTTCAGTGCTGCGAGGGCGCACTCGGTCCCGACTAACCACCAGAAACCCGGAGCCAGCGCATGCCCGGAGTAGTGCGACTGAATGGCGTCGAGAATCCTCTTTGACACAGTTAACATTGCCAGCGGAATGAGCGCGGTGACCAAACGACAGAGCGCCCCGCCGCAGACCACGGCACGGCCCGACCGCCAGACAATCGCCGCCAATGAGGGGATGTTCTGCAACGCACGGATGCGCTCCTGCCAGTTTCCCCGTGCATTTTTCGAAGAACTCACACCTGTTTACCTGTGGAAGCACTTTGGGCCGGATAGGCCCACGCCCGGTGGCGCTCCGGTTCGCCAGAAAATTGTGTGCACCCGAAGTGCCGTTTTCCTATGCTTATGAGAAATCAGCCGGAAGGCACTGCAACAACTGGAAATTCCTTTACCCGCCAGTCTTGCCAGGACAGGGATCGCCGGCCTGGACCGTGCAGTTTTGTGCGTCCGGCACTTACTCGGTGTATGGCCGGAAGCCCGCCTTGTCCATGCCGCGCTGGGCCACCGGATTCTTCATAAAGACATCCCAAACGAAGCCCGTGCGGACGTTTTCAGCCATTAGAACCGTAATTCCGGTATCGATGCCGACAACATCCGTGTCATACCATTTCGTGAGCGGGTTGAATGCATTGACAAACCCGTATCGGCACCAGACGTTGTTTCCGTAGCGGCTCTTCATTGCGCGCAGAGTGTGGAGGCAGTCCTTTGGCAGAAACGGCAGCGACCCGCCGGCTGCACTGGGAACCACCGTCCCATCAATCGGCCCCATCTCCGGCGGGCCGCCCCAGACGACATAGCCGTGCTGCGAGTCCGAGGCGGTTATACCCCAGAGATCGTCACTATAATCGGGGAACTGGCGAGCGAGTTCCAGACAGAACAGGCGGTGCGCTTCGGTCGCAATCGCCGAGTTCCGGAAATAGTCGGCGTATCGGTCCCTCTTGCCGCGGAAATCGAACCACGCCTGCGAGTATTGATGCACGAACAGCGGCGCAAACGCGCCGATATAGCGTAGCCCGTCGTACTCAAAGATGGTTCTTTTCCAGGCATTCCAGGCTTCTGGCGGCAGCGGGTGGGACCCGGACCCAAGCCCGAGCAGGTAGATCATCATCAACTCGCTGTAACCATCCCAGCGGTACGGGAGAAAGCCGACATCGGGACGCCAGCCGTGCGGTAGCAGCCAGGTGTCCTCGGAGAGCCAGGTCCAATCGACGCGGTCGAAGATGGCATACGCTAAGTCGCTGATCTCTTCGTGATGGAAGAACCGGGAGCAGGTAAGAATGCCGCACAGCAGGATCGCGGTATCCACCGAAGAGGCTTCCGAGTCCCAGCGGCGGTCCCCAGTGTTCATGTCCGCATAGTGGTAGAAGAAACCCCGGTGGTTCGGCGCCTTTCTCCAAAGCGCACGGAGAGTGGCCAACACGCGGTCGCGCGACTGCGAGTGCGAGATGTAGCCGCGCTTTTCGGCGATGCACAACGCGGTCAGGCCAAAACCAGTGGCGGCGATACTGGCAACACCCCCGCGGTCGGTTCCGCGGACTGTGAAGCGGTCCCGAACTAACCCGTTTTGGGGGTTCGCCTGTTCCCAGAAATACAGGCAGTTAGCGCGCTCCAGTTCCTCCAAGAACTTATCGTCTTCTTCGGACAACTGCTTCTGTGGTGGCTGTACTGCGGCAGGCAGAAGATGGGCGGCGCCGAGTGCGACAGCCCAGTGAAACAGATGTCGGCGTGAAACAGCCTTCTGATTCACCCGATCCATCATCGCAGACTCAGATTTCCGTGTGCGGCACCCAAGCGGCTATTGCCGGCGCACTAACCCGTCCTTCCCCCTCCCTAATTATGACGACGTATGAACCAATTCTTGTGTTTCAAAACGCACAGGGGCCGAATACTGCCTGACGTCTGGCGTCGTAAGATGTTTGCGTGAACAGGAAGAGAGCGCTCAAGATCGGCGGTGGCGCAGTCCTGGGAGCGGCCGCGGTTTTACTGATAACCCATTTAATCGCCAAACACCCGCTCTTTATCCGCGGCGCGGTGTTGACCAGCGACCGGGATCCGGCAAGGGAGCTGCCAATTTCCGGCGCCGAGATCAGCCTTGTGAATGGCGCTCCGGCCGATGTTGTTCGAAGCGACGCGACCGGACTTTTTGTGATTCCAATTCCGCTGCAACGAAGGATGCGGCCGGGCCTTAAGATTACGTTGCTCGTCCGTCATAGGGGCTACGAGCCGCTGGTTCTGCGCGATGTTGACTGGGACAAACTGTGCATCGCACATCTTACTCCGCTGGCGGCGCCGGCTACTGCCCCCGAAGCCGAAGTAAGAATCGCGAACGTGGTGGCGGACTATTCGGTGAGCACCACCGCGGTAATCAATGTGGGCAGCGTGGTTAAGACTTTCCAGGTCGTCAACACCGGCAACGTCCCTTGCCGGAAACACCGGCCCTGTTCACCGGACGGGAAATGGAAAGCGGCGAGCGGGTCCGCTGTGATGGATGCCGGGCCTACTAATGAGTTTCGCAATGCGCGCGCCTCCTGCATCGCCGGACCCTGCCCTTTTACGAAGATTGACGCCAAAGCCTCCGACCTCGCCGCCGGTAGCCGCACAATACGCGTCACTGCTCTGGATTGGTCGGATACGGCAACGTTCCTGATCGAGGCCGAGGTCTACAAGTCCATCGTCAGCGGCGCGCTCCGCCAGTCGTATCCGGTGATCTTCGATCGGGCGTTGACTTTCACCCTGCCTTCAGGCGCCGAGGGCGTCAGCATCGAGGCCCAGGTTAATGGAACACCGATCGTATTCCCGCTTGGGCCCGCTCTTTACTTAAACTGGGCGAATTGCCAACTCCAGGTGAATAAGGACGGCACCAGAGTGTACCGGTGCGAACTCAAGCCCGGTTACCGGTTCGCATAAGCTAAAGTCACGGCCGGCGTTGAGAGTCTGACCGAATCAGTTCCAACTCGCGCCCGGACAAGCGATTCCTGTCTGAGATCTTGTTGGGATACCACGATTAACGCCAGCGCCGGGCGTTCGCCCGCGCACTTGCTTGTCGATTCGCAGTCTTAAGGATCCCTGAGCGCGCCCGCGTCCAACTGGCGTTACACTGGTCTCGCCATGTACACTCGCCGCAGCTTTCTTCAGACCGCCGCCAGCACCTCCGCCGCCCTCACTCTGACGGCTTACCCGCGTCGCCTCCTGGCCCAGGCCAACTCGGTCTATCGCAACCCGATTCTGGGCGGAGACCACCCCGACGCCAGCCCCATCCGCGTCGGTAACGAGTTCTTCCTCACCCACTCCAGCTTCGACTATGCTCCCGGCCTGCTCATCTGGCACTCCACCGATCTGGTGAACTGGAGGCCCGCCGCCGCTGCTCTGCACCGCTACGCCGGCAGCGTGTGGGCCCCATATCTCTGCCAGTACGAAGGCCGCTTCTACATCTACTTTCCCGCCGACAACCGCCTGCGTGTGGTCCACGCCGCACATCCCCTCGGCCCCTGGAGCGACCCCATCGATCTGGGCATCAATGCCATTGACCCCGCCCACATCGCCGAGAACGGACGCCGCTTCCTCTACGCCAACGGCGGCGTAATGGCCGAGCTCACCGCCGATGGATTGGGGGTAAAGGTGCCTCTGCGCCACGCTTTCGATCCCTGGCCCATGCCCGCCTCGATGCGCATCGAGTGCACCTGCCTGGAAGCGCCGAAGCTGATCGAGCACAACGGTTATTTTT
>CAVXJY010000046.1:0-15012 GCA_963761855.1 Bryobacterales bacterium
GCGCGCTTCGCTGGTCCGCGCCTCGGGCAGGGAACTCTCCACTGCCGGTTTCCAGGATGCCGGCTGGATGATCGCCACCGTGCCCGCCACTGTGCTCTCCAGTTATTTGAACGACGGCGCCATACCGGATCCGAATTATGGAGCCAATCAGAACGCGATCTCGGATTCTTTCTTCTATTCCGATTTCTGGTATCGCGACCAATTCACCGCTCCGCCTGCAGCGGCCGGCCGCCACGTTTTTCTTAACTTCGATGGCGTCAATTGGAAAGCGGAAGTGTTTCTGAACGGCCAGCGGCTCGGGCGCATCGAGGGTGGATTTACCAGTGGGCGCTTCGACGTCACCGCGCAGCTTCATCCGGGACAGCCCAACGCGTTGGCGGTGCGCATTCTCAAGAATGCCAACCCCGGCAGCGTCACCGAAAAGAATTACGAAAGCACCGGCAAGAACGGCGGCGTGCTGGGCGCGGATAATCCCACCATGCACGCTTCGATCGGCTGGGACTGGATTCCTACCATTCGCGGCCGCAACACCGGCATCTGGGGCGGCGTGTATTTGACCTCGACCGGCGCCGTGAGCATCGATGACCCGCAGGCCGACACCATTTCGATCTCGACCGATGGCTCGGCGGCCGAGGTCGCGGTGGAAGCCACGCTCACCAATCACGGGGCTGTT
Source organism: Bryobacterales bacterium (assembly GCA_963761855.1). GTDB lineage: Bacteria > Acidobacteriota > Terriglobia > Bryobacterales > Bryobacteraceae > Bog-375. The sequence goes on from CAVXJY010000046.1 coordinate 674, forward strand.
CCCGTCAGCGGCACACTGCGCGGGCGTTTCGGCGATGCCCCGTTTGAGCAAGCCGTCAGCATCGCTCCCAACGCCTCGAAAGCCGTGAAGATCGATCCTGCCGCCGAACCCGCGCTGCGGCTGCACAATCCCAGGCTGTGGTGGCCGAACGGCTACGGAGAGCCCAATCTGTATCGCGTGGAACTCGAGTTTGCCGCGGGGGGCGCGGTCTCCGACCACACGTCATTCAACGCCGGCGTGCGCCGGTTTACTTACAGCGAGGAGGGCGGCGCGCTGCGCATCTGGATCAACGGGCGCCGCTTCGTGGCACGCGGCGGCAATTGGGGCTTCCCCGAATCCATGCTCCGCTATCGCGCGCGGGAATACGATGCCGCGGTGCGCTATCACCGCGACATGAACTTCACTATGATCCGCAACTGGGTGGGTCAAACCGGCGACGAGGCGTTTTACGATGCGTGCGACCGTTACGGGATCGTGGTCTGGCAGGATTTCTGGCTGGCCAACCCATGGGACGGACCGGACCCCGACAACGTGGCCATGTTCCTGGCCAACGCGCGTGATTATGTGCTGCGCATGCGCCATCACCCCTCGATCGGCCTCTATGTCGGCCGCAATGAAGGTTACCCGCCCGATCCCATCGAGCGCGGACTCCGCGGCATCCTGGCCGAACTCGATCCCGCCATCCATTACATCCCCAGCTCGGCCGATGACGTCGTGACCGGCCATGGCCCTTATTCGGCCATGTCGACCCGCTTCTACTTTGAGTACAGGGCCACCACCAAGCTATCGAGCGAGCTCGGCATGCCCAACGTCGTCACCATGGACAGCCTGCGCGCCATGCTGCCCGCAGAGGACTTGTGGCCGCAGAACGACGTTTGGGGAATGCACGACTTTACCCATGACAGCGCGCAGCACGGCGCCACGTTCGATCAGATGATCGACAAATATTACGGCGGCGCCAACAACGTCGAGGATTGGGTCGAACTGGCGCAGTTCGTCAACTACGACGGCTATCGCGCCATGTTCGAAGCCCAGCGCAAGAACCGCATGGGCGTGTTGCTCTGGATGAGCCATCCGTGCTGGCCTTCCTTCGTCTGGCAGACTTACGATTATTATCTCGACCCGACAGCCGGGTACTTCGGCGCCAAGAAGGGCTCCGAGCCGCTGCACATTCAGTGGGACCCGCTTACCGACAATGTCGAAGTGGTCAATTACAGCGCCGGCAACGCCAAGGGCCTGACCGCCTCCGCCGAAGTGCTCAATATGGATGGCACGCTTGCCTGGAACAAGACAGCCGCCGTGGATAGCCCCGAGGATAGCCAAGCCGCTCCCATCCACCTGGAGTTTCCCGCCACGCTGACGCCGGTGCACTTTATCCGCTTGATTCTGCGCCACGGCGATGCGGTAGTCTCGCAGAACTTCTATTTGCGGGGCACCGAGGAGAACGATTTTCGCGCCATTCGCACCTTGCCCAAAGTCACCGTGGAGGCATCGACCCGTGCCGGCCGGCAGGGCAGTCAATGGGTGCTGACCACCGAGTTACACAATGCATCGCCGCAGCCCGCCCTGATGGTCACGGTGAAGGCGGTGCGAGAAAAGAGCGGCGACCGCATCCTGCCGGCGCTCTATAGCGACAATTACGTAGCGCTGATGCCCGGCGAACGGCGCACCATCGTCACCAAGTTGGACGATGCCGATACGCGCGGTGAGCGCCCCAGCATCGTGATCGGCGGATTCAACGTCGGCACCGCGCGCTAGCCAGGTGGGGTAGGCGCTTTCAACTGCCAACCGCAAGACCTCTATCGGTTCTGAGTTGGCCGGCGAAAGCGCCTGCCCCACCGTTCGCCGCTTGTTTATAATTAAAGAAAGCAACGACAACACCTTTCTGGGAGTGGATGGGCCTTATATCTATTATTGCTTCGGGGCAGGATGAGTCTATTTATTGAAATGCACGTTCGGAAGGCAGCATGAGCGCCGACTTATTTCTGACTCATCTGCGGGCGCTGGAAGCCGAGAGCATACACATCATTCGCGAGGTGGCTGCGGAGTTTCAGAAGCCGGTGATGCTGTATTCCATCGGCAAGGATTCGTCCGTGATGGTGCGCCTGGCGCAAAAGGCCTTTTATCCCGGCAAGATCCCGTTCCCGCTGCTCCATATCGACACCACTTACAAGTTCGGCGAGATGATCGAGTTTCGCGATCGCTTTTGCGCGTCCATCGGCGCGCAGTTGATCGTACACACCAACCGCCAGGCGATAGCGGACGGCGCCAGCCCCTTCCGGCTGGGAACGCAAAAGTGCTGCGGCCAATTGAAGACGCGCGCCCTGCTGGAGGCCATGGCTGCCGGCGGCTACGACGCGGCTTTTGGCGGCGCTCGCCGCGACGAGGAAAAGTCACGCGCTAAGGAGCGCGTCTACTCCTTCCGCGATGGCTTCGGGCAGTGGGATCCCAAGAACCAGCGTCCCGAGCTGTGGAACCTGTACAACAGCCACGTCGACAAAGGCGAGAGTATCCGCGTGTTTCCGCTTTCCAACTGGACCGAGCTCGATGTGTGGGAATACATACACCTCGAGGACATTCCCATCGTGACCCTTTATTACGCGCGGAGGCGGCCCATGGTGGTGCGCGGCGAAACCTTGATTCCCATCGAACACAGCATGCCATTGCCGCCCGGTGAGAAGCCGGAAATGGTGATGTGCCGCATGCGCTCGCTCGGCTGCACATACTGCACCGGCGCCATTCGGTCGCAAGCCGATACCGTGCCCAAGATCATTCAGGAGATGATGCTGTTCCGGCGGTCGGAGCGGGAAAACCGCGTCATCGACCACGACCAGGAAGGCTCCATGGAGATGAAGAAGCGGGAGGGTTACTTTTAATGGGCGTTGGCGGACCGCTGGCGGGCGAGCCTGACGCACCGGGCATGGAGGACGCGCCGCTCCCTGCGGTGAGGAGAACGGATTCTCCTATGAGCGTCGGCGGTAAGCCGCGCGGGGCCACGCGGGCGGCGGCTTTCGCCAGTTTCCTGCGCCACGACGAAGAAAAAGAGTTGCTGCGGTTTTCTACCGCCGGCAGCGTGGACGATGGTAAGAGCACGCTCATCGGCCGACTGCTGTTCGATTCCAGGGGAGTCTATGAAGATCAACTGGCTTCGGTGCTGAAGGCGCGCTCCAGCCAGACCGCCGGCGCCATGGACTTCGCGCTGCTCACCGACGGCCTGCGCGCCGAACGCGAGCAAGGCATCACCATCGACGTCGCCTACCGCTATTTCGCCACGCCCAAGCGCAAGTTCATCATCGCCGATACGCCCGGCCACGAGCAGTACACGCGCAACATGGCCACCGGCGCCTCCACCGCCAATCTGGCCATCGTGCTGGTGGATGCGCGCCACGGCGTGCTGCCGCAAACCCGCCGCCATGCCTTCATCGCCTCTCTGCTGGGGATTCCGCACATCGTGGTCGCGGTCAACAAAATGGATCTGGTGGACTGGCGGCAGTTGGTGTTCGAGGCGATCGAGGACGAGTTCACCCGTTTCGCCGCGCAGTTGCCCGCTTGCGACCTGCACTTCATTCCGATCAGCGCCCTGCTCGGCGACAACGTGGTCTCCAAGAGCCGGCACATGCCGTGGTTCGAGGGCGAGAGCCTGCTCCATCACCTGGAAAACGTCCACATCGCCAGCGACCGAAACCTGATGGAAATGCGTTTTCCGGTGCAGTGCGTCATCCGTCCCAATCAGAATTTCCGCGGCTACGCCGGGCAGGTGGCGTCGGGAACGCTGACGCCGGGCGACCCCGTCATGGTGTTGCCCTCCGGGCGCACCTCGCGCATCAAGTCGATCAGCACCTTCGACGGCGATCTGCCCAAGGCGTTTGCGCCTCTTTCGGTGACCGTGTGTCTGGAGGATGAGCTGGATATCAGCCGCGGCGACATGCTGGTGCATCCCTCGCACTCGCCGCAGGTGACGCGCACCGTCGACGCGCGCGTGGTGTGGATGAGCCAGACGCCGCTCGACCAGCGGCGCGAGTACATCGTCAAGCACACCACCCGTGAAGTCGCCGCGCGCGTGCGCGCCATCCGCTACCGGGTTGACGTCAACACGCTCGAAAAACAGGAGGCGGGAGAACTGCGTCTGAACGATATCGGCGCCGCTGTGATCGAGACGCGCAAGCCGCTCTTTGTCGATCCGTACCGCCGCAACCGGGCCACCGGCGCGTTCATTCTGATCGATCCGCTGTCGAACGAAACCGTCGCTGCGGGTATGATCACCGGCCGGCCGCCTCACGCCAGCGGCGGGCGAACCAGCATGGCCACCGGCCGCGTCACGACGGCCGAGCGCCAGGCCCGCACCGGTCACACCGCCGCCGTTGTCTGGGTGACGCAGGGGCAGGAGGCCGCCGGCTCGCTGGAACGAGCCCTGTTCGATTCCGGCGCCATGGTGCTGCTGCTCGAGGCCGCCCGCGAAGGCGACCTGCTGCCGCGCCTGGTGGAAACCGCCCTGGCTGCCGGCCTGATCGTGCTCTGCGCCGCCCCCGCCGATAGCCCCGCGCCGCCCCCGCGCCTCCGCGAGATGGCCGGCCCGGATCGCTTCCTCGAGTTCTCCGGCGGCGCTGGAGATTCCGCCGGCCTGCTGACTGAGATGGATCAGCGCGGCATTTTACGCCGCGAGTAACCGCTGCGCATAGCGCGATTGACGCCGCTCCGCCGTCCCATGCGATAATCCATTTTTCGGCCGCACAAAATCATGAAGGATCAGCATGCAGCTCTCACTGGGTTCCCGGTCGTAATGACGCTCCCGGTGCTTTGGGGAGATCAAGACCCCTTCGGTCACGTGAACAACCTGGTGTATCTGCGCTGGTGCGAGACTGCGCGCGTGGAATACATGGTGCGGGCGGGGATGTGGGTGCCGCTGCCGCCGCAAGGCGTGGGCCCGATTCTGGCCAGCATCCAGTGCGATTACAAGCTGCCGCTCAATTACCCCGACACCGTCCACGTCGGCGCGCGCATCACGCGCATCGGCAATAGCAGCCTGCGCATGGAGCACCTCGTCGTCAGCCACAAACGGGACGAGCTGGCGGCGGTGGTCGATTCCACGCTTGTGATGCTCGATTACTCGAGCGGCCGGTCGTCGCCGGTATCGGCCGAGATCCGCGCCAGGATCGCGGAAATCGAGGGCCATGAGCTGGCCGCACCGGCCGCCGCGCCGCGCCGGGTATAAGGCCGTGGCGCAGGCTGCGAAGCCCGATGAGCTGGGAGCCGCCTCGGCTTTTCTGGTCTGGATACGAACGAATGTGCGCTTCTCGTCCGGCCCCGCTCCCTGTTAGACTGGTCCCTCAATGGAGATTTCGCAGGAGACCATTGCGCCGGGCAAGGCGGTGATCCGCCTCCAGGGCAAGGTCATGATCAGCGAGGCCCCCGACCGCATCGGCGGCGCGGTCGAGGAACTGGTGCGGGCCGGCACCGGCGTCGTCATCATCGATCTCAGCGGCGTCACCGCCCTCGATTCCACCGGCATCGGTTACCTGATCGCCGGCTATAACCGCATCGTGGCCGCCGGTGGAGAGATGCGCATGGCCGGCGCCACCGGCCACATCCTGCAAAACTTCCGCGTCAACCAACTCGACCGCGTCTTCTCCTTCTACCCCAGCGTGGCAGAAGCGGCGAAGGAATAAGCACAGGAAATCGCCAGTCCTACCGCTGGTTCGGCAACAATCGTCACAGGTGCTGCTCGCAACCTCTTGCTGCCGACATTACATTTTGGATTGGCCGTTAGCGACCGTGGCGTCTATTACGTCGACGACGCGACGAATACGCTCAACATTTTCCTGTAACCGAAACCGAGTCGCGCCGTAGGGGCCGGGCCGCCGGCCCGCGCCAGCCGTGTCCACGGCTAATCGGTCCATGGGTCGATGACCGGTATGCCGCAGTGATCGAAGTCGGCGGCGTTGCGGGTCGCCACGGCCGCACGATGGGATTGCGCAACAGCCGCGATCATGGCGTCGAACTGCGAGATCGGACGGCCTGCTCGGTCCCGCGCGGCGACAATGACGGCAAATGCACGGGCGGCATCTTCATCGAACGGCAGGATGCGGCCCTCGAACTCATCGGCAAACATCTTTTCGACGGCCGCCAGCAAGCGCGCCCGGCGCCTGCCCGGCGGCAGCGTCTCTACGCCGTACAGGATTTCTGCCAGTGTGATCGTCGTCGTGAATACGGCGGTCGGTACCTGCACGGCGAGCCAGCGCAAGACGATGCCGGAGGGCGCTGGCTTGAGCGCCTCGGACAGCACGTTGGTATCGAGTATGATCACTTCGCGATCCGCGGAGGACGGCGGACCGCCTGGCGTGGCGGGATCGTGAGTTCCACCCCGCCCAGAGGGTCGATGTGCCGGCGGATCGATTCCGCGAGATTGAGCCGCGGACTGCGGCCCGTTCTCAGGCCAGTTTTCAGGATTTCGCGCGCCTCCTCTTCCATAGACCTGCCGTGGCCGGCCGCGCGCAGGCGCAGCCTTGCCTTAACGCCATCGTCGAGCCGGCGTATCGTGATGCTCGCCACAGTTCAATGATATCATTGCAATCACTGCTCAGGTGGACGACTTCCGCAGAACCCGCCCACAACGTCGTAACGTTTGCTACGCTAGAACGCGTGACACCGCGGATCATGCGACGGCGCGGTCAATCCGCGAGAAAGTTGGCCGAAGCCGACATAGAGATATCGTCGAAGCGAGTCGCTGACAGCCGCGAAGTTACCGACGCGCCGATTATTTACCACTACACGGATCCAAAAGGACTCATTGGCAATCTTTCGGACGGCCAACTCCGGGCGACAGACGTTCGCTATCTTAATGACAGCTCGGAGCTCCGGCACGCCGAGGCGGTCCAGCGGCAGGTTCTTGAGGGGATCATTGCGGAAAGTGCCGAGGGGTCTGTTCAGGCCAAATTGGCGACCAAGGCAATGGAAGGCGGGTACCCTCTTAAGAGTGAGAACACATACGTAGTGTGTTTTTGCTCGGAGGACGACCTCTTGACCCAATGGAAAACTTACGGGTCTTGGGGTTCTGGGTTCTCGATTGGGTTCGATCGAGGAAAGCTGGAATCAGATCTTGCCGCGCTCGGCCCTCCCCCGGCGTCCCTCGCCGACATCCTCACCGGCCTCGGCCGCACCGAAATCAGCCTTGCAAGGGTTCGGTACTCGCTGGGCGACCAGAGGCGCGAATTGCGACGTGCATTTAATCGGTACGGCGAGTGTCTTTCGGCAGGTTCGTCTCCGTCCGAGATCGCACGATGCGCCGCTGCGGTTGCCGACAACGTAGGCCTATCGGCGAGCCGGTTCAAACATCCCGCCTTTGAGTCTGAAAAGGAGTGGAGAATCGTCATCTCCGCGTTCGCCTCGGTCTCCACGCTTAAACTAAACTTCCGTCCGTCAAATCGAGCGGTGGTTCCGTACATAAAAACTAATAGGCAGCCCGATGGCAAGCTGCCGGTCGTGTCGGTTACCGTCGGCCCGACGTTAGATCAAGGGTTATCGGAGCTAAGTGTCGTAGATCTCCTTGCCGCGAGAGGCTACCTCGGCAGGGCCGGCGTGAAGATCAACAGGTCGAGGGTTCCCCTAGCGCGAACTGACTGAGCGTGCCGGGCATGCCCGGCCCTACGCCCCCAGCATCGCTTCCACCAACCCATCGACCGTAAACTTCGCCGCTTCCACGGTAACCCTGATACCTAACTCGCGGGCGGTTTTGCTGGTGATTGGGCCGATCGATGCCACCTTGACGCCTTCGAGTATATTCACGCCGGCGGCGGATACAAAGTTCTGCACGGTCGAGGAACTGGTGAAGGTGATCCAGTCGGGCTTGTGGGCGAATACTTCGGCGGCGCGCGCTCGCGCGTCGTCGGGCATCACGGTGCGGTAGGCTTCGACTACATCTACTTGCGCGCCGCGCCTCTTCAGTTCGACCGGAACCAGGTCGCGCGCCACGGCGGCGCGGGGCAGCAGGATTCGCTTACCGGCCAAATCGTGATCCTCGAAGGCGGCCAGCAAGCCCTCGGCGACATACTCGGCGCCCATCAGGTCCACTTTCAAATGCAGACTTTCGATGGCGGCGCGCGTGGCCGGACCGATGGCGCAGATGCGGGCGCGTAGCGAGCGCAGATCAAAGGCCGAGCCATCGAGCCGCTCGACGAAGCAGCGCACGCCGGTGGCGCTCGAGAAAATCAGCCAATCGTAGAAAGCAAGGTTTTGAATGGCGCGGTCGAGCGGCGCCGGATCGGCGGCAGGCCGGATTTCAATAGTGGGCAGCTCGATCGGATGTCCGCCCAATGCTGCCAGCCGCGCCGCCAAAGCGTCGGCCTGCTCGCGGGCGCGCGTCACCACAATGCGCTGGCCGAACAGCGGCAGGTTTTCATACCAGTTCAATTTGCCGCGCAGCCGCACCACTTCGCCTACCACGATGGTGGCGGGCGGCCTCATACCGCGCGCGGCAATCAGCAACGGCAGCGTGGCCAGCGTGCCAGCGACGGTTTCCTGGTCGGGCCGCGTGGCCCAGCGCACAGCCATGGCCGGCGTATCCGGCGCGCGGCCGCTGGCGATCAGCGCACGGGCGATTTCCGCAAACGTGGTGAGCCCCATAAAGATCACCAGCGTTTCGGCCTGCCCCAGCTTGTTCCAATCGATCGCATCCACGGCGTGGCCGGTGACGAAAGTCACCGCCGAAGTGTGCTCGCGGTGGGTGAGAGGAACGCCGGAATACGCTGCAATGCCGAGCGGCGTGGTGACGCCGGGCACCACCTCGAACGGAATGCCGGCGCGGGCGAGCGCTTCCGCCTCTTCGCCGCCGCGCCCAAACAGAAACGGGTCGCCGCCCTTGAGCCGCGCCACAGTGAGACCGCGGCGTGCGCGGTCGATCAACATTCCGCAAATTTCGTCCTGCGAAAACGCGTGCACCGATTTTTTCTTACCCACATACAGCCGCTCGGCGCGCGCGGGCGCGAGATCGAGCAGCGCCTCGGGCGCCAGGTGGTCGTAGAGGATGGCATCGGCCCGTTCGAGGATGAGGCGTCCCTTGACGGTGATCAATTCCGGATCGCCCGGCCCTGCGCCGATGAGATAGACCTTAGCGGGTGTCACGAGATCGCGGCTCCGTGGCGCGGGCAGGCATGCCTGCTGTGGCGAGAGTCGTCTCGACATTTCTCATAGGTAGGACGGACCATCGCCTCTTCGTGGACTGTGATGCCGGCCAAGGTGCAAGACCTTGACAGGGTCGAAAAACCGCCTCGAAAGTCCGGGAATCCCGGCAAATCGCCGACGGCAAGATCGTGGGCGTTACGGGAGTTTTTCCGCTGGCCGGCGGGCCATCCCAACAGACGACAAAAACCGATCGTCCGTCCAACTTGCGAGCTGCCCCCGGTGTCGGCAAGAGTGCCGACGCGGTACGCACGAGTGCGTGCGCCACGTCTAGCTGTAAACTGCATCGAGAATTTCCTTCGCGCCGCGGGCCAGCAGATCGGCGCCTAAGCGGCGGCCCACTGTTTCGGCATCGGATGCGCCGCCCTCTGCTTCGCCGCGGATCAGCTCGCTTCCATCGGGCGAAGCGACGATGGCAATCAAGTGCAGCCGCCCGTCTTTCACCGTGGCGTAGGCGCCGACCGGCACCTGGCAGCCACCGCCCAGAGCCGCCAGCAGACCGCGCTCCGCAGTCACCGCGGCGCGCGTCGGCGGATGATCGAGCGCCCGGCACGCTTCCCATCCGGCGCCGCCCGGGCGTGCTTCAATCGCCAGCGCGCCTTGCCCAACCGCCGAGCACATCGCCGAAGCGGGCAGAATCTCTGCGATGCGGTTTTCCCATCCCAGCCGCTTCAATCCGGCGGCGGCCAGCAGAATGGCATCATACCGGCCTTCGGCCAGCTTGCGCAGGCGCGTATCCAGGTTGCCGCGGACCGATTCGATCTGGAGATCCGGCCGCAGCTTGCGCAACTGCGCGGCCCGCCGCAATGAGCTGGTGCCTACGCGGGCGCCGGCTGCCAGACCGGCAAGCCGCTCGCCCACCACTGCGTCGCGCGCATCTTCGCGCTCCGGCACCGCCGCCAGCCCCAGCCCTGCGGGCAACTCGGTGGGCAGGTCTTTCAAGCTGTGCACCGCCAGGTCGGCGCGCCCGTCCAGCAGCGCCTCTTCAATTTCCTTGGTGAAGAGTCCCTTGCCGCCTACCTGGGCGAGCGGCACATCGGTGATGCGGTCGCCGGTGGTCTTGACGATCTCGATGCGGCTGGCAGAGCCAAGCGCTGCGAGTTTCGTCTCCACCCAATGGGCCTGCCACAATGCGAGCTGCGAGCCGCGCGATGCAATAACCAGCATCCTCAATCCTGTAAGTGAAACGCCTTGCGAATGGCGGCCACCACGTGCGCGCCATCGGGCTGCGCCGAATGCAAGCGCAGCGCGGTGATCGGTCCGTGAGCGACCTTGTTGATGATACCCCGGGTGAGCGCCTCCAGCGCCTCCTCCTGCTGCGGGCTGAAGGGGCCATAACGGCGGCGCACCTTGTCCAGCTCGGAGGCGCGGATCTGCTCGAGCTGTTCCTGCAAGCCGACAATGGTGGGCGTCACCTCTGCCACCTTCAGCCGCGCCATCATGCGGTCCACTTCTTCCAGGACCAGCGCCTCGGCGCGCTCCGCCTCCTTCATGCGCTCGCGCAGATTGGCGTTGACCACCTCCTGCAGGTCGTCGATGTCGTAGAGGAAGATGTTGTCGATTTCGTTGACCGAAGGCTCGATGTTGCGCGGCACCGCGATATCGATCAGGAACATGGGCCGGTTGCGCCGCGCCGCGATTACGCGCTGCATCTCATCCTTGCGCAGAATGTAGTGCGGCGCGCCGGAGGAGGTGACCACGATATCCACTTCGGGAAGCATCGCCAGAAAGCGGGTGTAATCGACCGGCGTGCCTTGAAACAGTGCCGCCATTTCCGCGGCGCGCTCCGGCGTGCGGTTGGTGACAAAGACGTGGGAAGCGCCGGACCGGCGCAGATGGCGGGCGGCCAGCTCCGACATCTTGCCCGCGCCCACCAGCATGACAGTGTGGTTTTCCAACGACCCGAAAATCTTGCGTGCCAGCTCCACGGCGGCATAGCTCACCGAAACCGCCATCTGCCCGATGCCGGTTTCCGAGCGCACCCGCTTAGCCACGCTGAAGGCGCGGGTGTAGAGCCCGTCCAGCCAGCCGCACAGCGCGCCGCTCGATTTGGCCGCGGCATACGCGGTTTTGAGCTGCCCCAGGATCTGCGGTTCGCCCACCACCATCGAATCCAGGCTGGCCGCGACGCGAAACAAGTGGTGGATGGCGTCGCGTCCCTGGTGCCGGTAAATGTGCGGCTCGATGGTTTGCGGGCTGACGGCCTTTTGTTGGGCGAGAAAACCGTCGACGATAGCTTGCGGATCGGCGCCGTCTTCCGTGGTGAGGACGATCTCCACGCGGTTACAGGTGGAAAGAATCACAGCCTCGCTGACGCCCTCGCACGCCTTCAGCGCGCCCAGCGCGCCGGGGAGCGATTCTTCGCCGAATGCCAGGCACTCGCGCACTTCCACCGGCGCGGTCTTGTGGCTCACTCCCGTCAGCAACAGCTTCATGGCTTCAGCATGACGCCCAGGCGCGCGTGTGCCGCCCAGGTCAGCGCGGAAAACCCTAGTACAGTCACCGTCATGATGGCCGCCTTGCGGCCTCGCCACCCGGCCGTAACCCGCAGGAATACTAGCGCCATGTAAATGCCCCAGGTGAAAAACGAGATGGCGATGGCCGGCTGTTTGATCCAGGCCTCCTTGTGCTCAATGAAGGCCCAGGTGCTGGCGGCAATCACCGCCAGCGTCATCAGCGCGAAGCCCAGCGTCATGGATTTCGAAATCAAATCGTCCAGCGTACCCAAGGGGGGCAGCCGGTACGATAGCTTGCGCGGCTTCTTCGATTTCAGTTGGCGTTCCTGAAACAGGTACAGCACGGAGGCTACCGCGGTGAACAGCAGCGCCGCGAACCCGAGCAGCACCAGCACGATGTGTATGGTGAGCCAGGTGTTGCGGACCACCGGACTGGCCCAGGCGCTCACCGGGTTGCCCATCGTCGCCACCAGCGCCATCACGAAGACCAGCGGAAAAATGAATACGCTCAGGCTCTCCAGCCGGTAGCGCCAGTGGATGAACAAGTACAAAATCACCACCAGGAAAGCGCACATCGAAAGCGTTTCGTAGAAGTTCGTGATTGGGCAGTGCTGGATGCTGAGACCCTCCTCCACGATAGAGACGAAATGGAACACCGCTCCAATCGAAAACGCCCCCAGAGCCACGCGGAAAAGGTTCTCGCGGCGGCGGACCAGAGTGAGGATAGCGTGCAGGAGGCCGAGGGAATACAGCGCCGCGGCCACGCGCAGCCAGATGATGCTCATATCAGCCATCGGCAATCCGGTTGTAAATCAGTCTCGAAGACCAGTATAACGAAAGCCCCCGGATCGGCGCTTTTCGCGGCGCTTCCGCCGGACAAAAAACGGCCGGAAATACAATTCTCGAAACATTGGTAAACAAACTTAATAAGTCGCGGATTTCAGCGAATTTGTGCGTTAATTTGAACACCAGGATAGGAAAGCCGGTCCGCCTCCGAATCGGGAGCGATCCCATAACGCGACTGATGGCGTGGCGCATAGCGGCAGAGCCCGGCGTGCGGTCCGGACCATCCCGCTATCCTCGATTTAGCTACCCTAAACTCACCATTTAGCATAATTAGCTTGACCCAACCCCGGAACCAATTTATGTTTCGGATGTATAGTTAGTTTTGCGTGGGCCGGCGGCGGGGGTCGTTCCCTGCCAAAGTCGGGTTGCGCGGGTAAGTCGGGCAAAATTGTCAGGGGAGAGGTTTATGCTTTTCGCCAAGATCTTCGTTGATCGTAGATGTGCCGCAGCAATCCTCTTGTTGATTGCGCTTGCGGCTTTAGGAGCACTCGCTCCGTGTGCCAGAGCGCAATCGGTGGCCATCGCGGAACTCGATGGATACGTCACCGACCCGAGCGGCCAAGCTATTGTGGGCGCCGAGGTGAAAGCGACCGAAGTGGATAAAGGCCAGGTTCGCGACACCGTGTCCGACAGTACCGGCCGTTATACGATGCCGGACTTGCCGGTGGGCAACTACCGGCTGGAAGTCTCGGCGAAGGGTTTCAAGACCTACGTGCAGACGGGCATCATTCTGCAGGTGGCCACCAACGTCGTGCTCAATGTGCCTATGCAGCTTGGCTCGGTAACCGAGAGCATTCGGGTGGAAGCCAATGCGGCCATGGTGGAAACCAAGGAAAACTCTGTGGCGCAGGTGATCAACGAGCAAAGCATCGTCGACCTGCCGTTGAACGGCCGCAACCCGACCCAGTTGCTGACGCTGACCGGAGCCGGCACCAGCACCATGACGCTCAATGGCGGCGACCTGACTGGCAGTAAGAACATCCAGGGATCGAACGGTTCAGGCCAGTTCTCGGTGGCCGGATCGCAAGCCAACGGCATCAACTATCTGTTGGACGGCGGCGATAACAACGACCCGATGACCAACGTGAATCTTCCGATCCCGATCCCCGATTTCATTCAGGAGTTCAACGTACAGACCAATGGACTGCCGGCGCAATACGGACTGCATCCCGGCGGCGTGGTCAACATCGTGACTAAGTCGGGAACCAATGCGTTCCATGGCGACTTGTTCGACTTTCTGCGCAACGGCGATCTCAATGCCCGGCCGGAAGGCGTCTCTACCGCCCAACCGAAGCGCGACAGCTTGAAGCGCAACCAGTTCGGGGGCACCATCGGCGGCAGAATCATCAAGGACAGGCTGTTCTTCTTCGCCGGATATCAGGGTACGCGGCAGCGCAGCGATCCGTCCGGGAACACCGCCTATGTCCCCACCGCGGCGGTGCTGCAGGGGGACTTCAGCGTGGTGGACGCGGCTAAATCGACCGGCGGCTGCTTGGCTGCGGCCCGGCAGTTGAAGGATGTCTCCGGTCATCCCTTTCCCGGCAACCAGATTCCCACTTCCTCGTTCGATCCGGCGGGGTACAAACTGGCTTCCAAAGACCTGCCGGTTTCTCCGAATCCCTGCGGGTCTGTGCAATACGGCTACTTCGCCGACAACCCCGACGATCAGTGGATCGGCCGCGTGGACTACGTCATTAGCGACAAGCACAGCTTCTACGGGCGCTATTACCTGTATGACTACCTCGCGCAAGTGCTCTTCGACGGCAGCAACGCTCTAACTACCGGGACATCGGGCAACAAGGACCGTGCGGAGACGGTAACCCTCGGCGACACCTATACGCTGAATCCCACCGCGGTGAATGC
>CAVXJY010000047.1:0-12761 GCA_963761855.1 Bryobacterales bacterium
CGCCGACAAAGAAATGGCGATAGTGTGCGCTGGAGTAAGCAACCGCTTTTTGATAAGCGTCCTTGCCGGGAGAATACTCGGTGATGATCTCTCCCGCGTAGGCAGGCGCCGCGAGCGCTCCGGACGGCGCGGACGGCGGCGCCGCCTGGGTAGGCTGTTGCGCCCGCAGCAATGGCGGGGCCGCCAATAGCAGAACGAGAGCGGAAAGAAGGGAAGCAGAAACGAGGCCAAGCCTGGCGCCAGTCATGGTTCCTCCGGGCACCACCCAGATTACCGCGGTTCTAAAACCGCGGCTTCGTCCAGCGCCAGGGCGATCACTTCTTCCATGGAATTGACATAGCGGATGGTCATATCGGCGATATGTTCGGTCTTCAGGTCTTCGCGGACGTTGACTTCGTTTTCCGCCGGCATAATGACTTCGCGGATGCCGCTCCGCTTGGCGGCGAGCACCTTTTCTTTAATGCCGCCGACGGGAAGGACCTGGCCGGTGAGGGTGATTTCGCCGGTCATGGCGAGGTTGGGGCGAAGCCGGCGCTCGGTGAGCATCGACACCAGCGCGGAAGCCATGGTGATGCCGGCCGAGGGACCGTCTTTGGGGATGGCGCCGGCGGGGACGTGGATGTGAATGTCGATGGACTTGAATAGCTCGGGATCGATGCCGTATTGGGTTGCGGCGCTGCGCACCCAGGTGAGTGCGGCTTGCACGGATTCCTGCATCACGGGTCCCAGTTGACCGGTCATGATGAGGCCCTTGCTGCCGCCGGGCATGCGGCCGGCTTCGATGAAGAGCACGTCGCCGCCGACCGGAGTCCAGGCCAGGCCGACGGCAACACCGGGCCGGCGGGTGCGCTCGGCCACCTCGGTATCGGTGCGGAAGCGCGGAGCGCCCAGGTCCTGCTCGACGATTTGCGGCGTAACCTCGACCTTGTCGTGGTGGCCTTCCGCGATGCGGCGAGCCTGCTTGCGGCAAATGGAACCGAGCTCGCGCTCGAGGTTGCGCACGCCGGCCTCGCGTGTGTAGCGCCGGATGAGGAGGCGCACGGCCTCGTCGGAGAACTGGATGCCGCCGTCGGCCTCCAAACCGTTTTCGGAGATCTGCCGCGGGATCAGGTAGCGGAACGCGATGATGACCTTCTCGTGCTCGGTGTAGCCTTCGAGCGAAATGATTTCCATGCGGTCGCGCAGGGCATCGGGAACGGGATCGAGCACGTTGGCGGTGGTGATGAACAGAACCTTGGACAGGTCGAAGGGGACATCGAGGTAATTGTCGCGGAAGCTGAAATTCTGCTCGGGGTCGAGCACTTCGAGCAGCGCGGAGGCGGGATCGCCGCGGAAATCGCGTCCCAGCTTATCCACTTCGTCGAGCATGAAAACGGGGTCGTTGGCGGCGGCACGGCGCAGCGCCTGGATGATCTGGCCAGGTAGCGCGCCGATGTATGTTCGGCGGTGACCGCGGATTTCGGCCTCATCGTGCATCCCGCCCATCGAGATGCGGGCGAACTTGCGGCCCAGGGCGCGGGCGATGGACCGCCCGAGCGAGGTTTTCCCGACGCCGGGCGGCCCGACGAAACATAGGATGGGGCCCTTCAAGACGGGGCGGAGCTGGAGCACGGCCAGATAGTCGAGGATGCGGTCTTTGACCTTTTCCAGGTCGTAGTGATCCTCGTCGAGGATTTCGGCGGCGCGCCCCACGTTGACCGGCGAGCCGGAAGAAACACTCCATGGCAGCGAGGCCATCCACTCGAGATAGGTGCGGGCGACGCCGTGCTCGGGAGAGGCGGTGGAAAGGCGCGCCAGGCGATCCAGCTCGCGCATGGCCTCGGTCTTGACCTCGGGTGTCATGCCGGCGGCTTCGAGTTTGGCGCGCAGCTCTTCGATGTCACGCGTGCCATCTTCGCCGTCGCCGAGTTCTTTCTGGATGGCCTTGAGCTGCTCGCGCAGATAGAACTCGCGCTGGCTTTGCGAGAGCTGGCCCTGCACCTGGGATTGGATGCGGCTGCGCAATTCAACCAGCTCGAGCTCGCGCGTGAGGTGGAGCAGAACCTGGTTGAGCCGCGCCAGTCCGTCGGTCTGTTCCAGCAGTTTCTGGCGCTCCAGGTGCACCAGGGCGGGCAGGTTGCCGGCTACAAAATCGGCCAGCCGGGCGGGTTCGACGATCTGCGCGGCGGTGGTGGAGAGGTCGTCGGACAGGTTGGGCGAAGCGGCAACGATCTGCTGAAAGAGGCTGACCACGTTCTGCCGCAGCGCTTCGACTTCGGGGGTGAAGGCGGGCTCGATTTCCTCCAACTTTTCAACGCGGGCCCGCAGGAACGGCTCCGTGGCCGTGAACTCACGGATGCGGATGCGCGTGGTGCCCTCGCAGAACAGCAGCAAGTTATCGCGCGGCACGCGGATCGCCTTGTGCATGACGCAAAGAGTGCCGATTTCATACAGGTCTTTCGGCAGCGGCGAATCGACGCGCGGGTCTAGTTGCGAAACAATTGCCAGGGAGCGGTTTTCACCCATGCTCTGCACCAGCGCCACCGAACTGGGACGGCCGACGGTGATGGGCAACATCGCGCCGGGATAGAGGACGACATCGCGCACGGCGAGGATGGGAACGTCTTCGAGCAGCGCCTCGGTCGGGTCAGCCATGGCCCCAGTGTAACGCCAGATGCGACCGCCCCAACGTCCGGTGGCTCATGCTTAGCTTGGCCGGAAACAAGAGCGAATCGCGGGCTGCGCACTTGCCGCGTCACGCGCCCTTGGGATAGCAGCCAAGCACGCGCAGGAAGTCGGCGATTTCCTCCAGGTTGCGGAGGGCGTTGCGCGAGTGGGGATGATCGACGTGGCCGAGGAAGTCCAGATAAAAGAGATACTCGTACGGCTTGCCGCGCAGCGGGCGGGATTCGATTTTGGTGAGGTTGAGGTCGCGCAAAGCGAAGGCGCTCAGCGCGCGAAACAGGGCTCCTGG
The DNA here is from genome assembly GCA_963761855.1 of Bryobacterales bacterium. Classification (GTDB taxonomy): domain Bacteria; phylum Acidobacteriota; class Terriglobia; order Bryobacterales; family Bryobacteraceae; genus Bog-375. The sequence continues at coordinate 2,954 of CAVXJY010000047.1, forward strand.
AATATTGCGCGTGCTGAAAACCAAGGAAGTTTTCCACACGGTTCCGGCTGCCACACTAAGCGGATGGCGCTTAGCATACGCGGGGGTTCGCAGCAGGAAAAAACGGGTGAAATTCTGCCGGTCGCTTTCGATGGATTTGCGCAAAATGCGCGCCCCATAAATCTCCGCGGCCACTGCGGAGGCGATCGCGCCGGCATCAGTGAGCCCGTCTTCGACAATCATTTTGGCGCTGCCGGCCGTATCGTAATACGGAATTCGTTCGATTTGCGGGTTGGCGAGAAAAAAATCCAGACACTGGTTGAGCGCTACCGGGTGCGAGAATACGCGTTTGATCTGGCGGAAACCGACACCCTTGGGAGCGATCAAATTGTGTACGATGCGCACGCTGGTCTCGGCCACGATCGGCAACTCGAAATGCAGCAGGTGATCGTAATTCTCATGCACCGATCCGGCCAGCGTATTCTCGATCGGCACCACGGCGCCGGCCACGCTGCCTTGCTTGAGGTTGCGGAAGATGTCTTCGAACCGCACACAGGGCATCACCGCGGGGGAGGGCCCCAGCAGTTGGCGCGCGGCCTGTTCGCTGAAAGCGCCGCGTTCGCCTTGGAAGGCCACGGCACGCGAGCGGTGCAGGCGCGGGGCCTTCATCGTTCGGCTCCCTGCCAGCGGCGAATCGAGGCATCGGGCAGCCCAAGCAGATCGAGCACGCGATCCAGGCTGTGATCCACCAGCTCCATTACCGTTTGCGGATGATGGTAGAAGCCGGGAATGGGCGGCGCTATGATGGCGCCCATTTCGGCTAAAGCCGTCATGCTGCGAAGATGGCCGAGGTGGAATGGGGTTTCGCGCACCAGGAGAATCAGCCTGCGCCGCTCCTTCAGGGTCACGTCGGCGGCGCGGGTCAAGAGGTTGGAAGTGATGCCGTGGGCGATGGCAGACATGGTGTGGATGGAGCAGGGGGCTACTACCATGGCATCGACCGGGTAAGAGCCGCTCGCCAGCCGGGCGGATATGTCTTCAGGCGAGTAGGAATAGGCCGCGAGTGTTCGGATCTCGGCAATATTCTTCCCGGTTTCGAGAAATAGGGTTTTCTCGCCCGATCTGGTCCAAACCAGGTGCAGTTCCACGGTTTTGATCGGGCGCAGCCGCTCCAGCAGCCGCACGCCGTACACGGAACCGCTGGCGCCGGAAATGCCAATGATGATTTTCACAGTTGCTCTTGGGGCGCCACGTTCGAAATTCAGAACAAAAGATCTTAATACTAGCTTGTCGCGGCTGGGCCGCCAGGGTATAATTCCGGGCGGGGGCCGAAAAACGGTCGCCCAGCCTGGATCATAGCATGGAGCGTGGCGGAGAACGGTTGAAAAGGGTGCGCGCGCGCCTGCGGTTGACCTATCGCGAAGTGGTGCAAGCGAGCCATGAGATCGCCGGGCGCCACGGTAGCCGCGAGTTTTCAATTGGCCTAAGCCGCCTGGCCGACATCGAAAACAAGGGCACCGTGCCCAACATTTTCCGTATGTATTCGCTTTGCGCCATCTACCGCTTGAACCTCGAAGACGTCCTGCGCTGGTATGGCGTGCCGGCCGATGAACTGGCCGGCGAGGCGTTACAAGTGCAGTTGAAGTGGACTCATCTGGCGGCGTTCGACGCAGGGCCTCGGGTGTTGATTCCGGAGACGCGAAACGGAGCGGTGGACTGGAATCGGACCACTTTTCTGAGCCAATTTGTGCGGCGTTTCGGGAAGATGCCACTCAGTTTCCTGAACGGCCTGGACGTGCGGGAGTACCGTTATGGGCTGATCGGCCTGGAGGACTGGTCGATGTATCCCACCCTGCATCCCGGTTCGGTAGTAGCGATCGACGACCGGCGCCGCAAGATCCAGGGCGGCGGCTGGAGCGATGAACAGGAGCGGCCGATCTATTTTCTGGAATCACGCGAGGGCTATCTGTGCGGGTGGTGCACGCAGTCCGGCGGCCGCTTAATCGTGCAGCCGCATCCGGCCTCGCAGGCAACACCACTGGTATTCGAATATCCCCGGGAAGTGGACGTTATTGGGCGGGTCGTTGGAGTGGCGATGCTGCTGCAATCGAAAAGACGACGTCCCGCTCGACACGGATCAGGTCCATCAGCGTTTCCAGGTCCGTGAGATAGAGCAATCGCTCCACATCGCAGGCGGCAACGGGCGCCAGGTTATGATAGTAGGCCGCATAGCGCGGTCCGCCGCTGGATTCCAGGTACTCGCCCAGGTCCTTTTTCTGATCCGCCAGACTGAAGCCGAGCCATTGCGAAAAAACCCGATTATGGTACTGCGAGATGCTGCGATCCAGGTCGCCATCCGCCAGAACCAGGGACAATTGCTCATGCCGGTAGTGCCCGGTTTTCGGATCGCGCAAGGAAGCCAGATAAACCAGTCGTCCGAAAACTGTTGAAATGGTGGTCAGTATCTGGCGCAGAGACTCAGACGCAAATCCTTGACTCGATTCCCGACTTGTGTCAGAAGCCATCATGCTCTTCTGTATACCCATTCAGCTTACACCTAGGATGTTTCCGGCAATGCCTGAATTCCGATAGCAGTGCGACCATATCTAAAGTGTTCCACAAGCGGAAATATTCTTGGAAATCCACCCTATAACGGTACAGTTCCACCTAGTATAGTACCTGTCTAGTACTCGTTTTTAAGAGTGCTGCGAAAGGAACCCTCCCATGAAAACGGTAACACTGCTGGCAGTTGTGGTTCTGTCGTTCATCGCCTCCGCGACAACGACAAACAAGGCAGACAATCCCATTCCTCGATGCAACCCCTGCCCGGCTGTATTCGTGAAATAGCAGCACCGAAATTGAGGCATCGTGGGCGCTTAAGGCGATTCTGGGTGGTAGAATCGCCTTGAGCGCTCAGACCGATGCCGACGGCCGCGATCCAGCAATACATCCAGATACTGCTGCTGATCGGATCGGTTCTCGTAGCCGCCAGGCTCTACCACAACGGGCTTTGGCGGAAATACGTCGTTTTCTTCGCCTACTTCATCTTTCGGATACCTAACTCCGCTTGGCCTTTAGTGATTAATGACGAGTCGTCGGCTTATTTCTGGCTGTGGCTGATCACGTCACCGGTCTGCGTGATTTTTTACGTTTTGGTGGTGGCGGAGTTGTACCGGCTGATTCTGGAGAAATACCGCGGTTTGGCCACGATAGGCCGCTGGGCGATGTACGCGGCCACCGCGATATCGGTGATGATTTCGGTGCTGGCGCTGCTGCCGCGTTTTACCCCAGCTATGCCCCAACGCTCCAGGGACGTAGGCTATGAGACCGCGCTGGAGCGGGGAATCGATCTCAGCCTGGTGGTATTTGTCCTACTGCTGCTATTGTTTCTCAGCCGATTTCCCATTACCCTGAGCCGCAATGTTATGGTGCATGCGGCCATCTTCTCCTTATACTTTCTTGCGGCTGCGCTGGGATTAGTGCTGCACGCGTTATGGGGCATCAACCTGTCGGCCGAGGTCAATCTTTTTCTGAGCTGCACATCGCTGGTATGCGTCGGAGGGTGGCTGTTGCTGCTGAATCCGGCCTGGGAAAGCGTGCCAGCGCACTTACCACTCTTTCGATCAGGGGATGAGGAGAAGATTCTTCGGGAATTGGATTCCGTCAACGCGGCACTGCTGCGAATCTCCCGCCAAATCTAAGATTCAATTGCATTTTATGCTTTAGATCTATTGGTACTGTGTTGGCTGTTGCTTTATGTCCACCATTACCTTACTATTGAGGGACATAATGGTGGATGCGGTGATCGTAGCGATACTGATTGCGGCAGGTTTACTCATCGCGCTGGGGCTAGCGATTCGGAGCGTGGCGTTCACTCACAGCAGTTTGCCGGTGACGGCAGAGTGGATCGCCGAACTGACCGCGGAGCGGTACCGGCCGATGTTGCGGTTGCTGGATGGCAGCGATCTGGAGTTCCTGCGGATGCAGCCCGGCGTGGATAAGCGCATGGCCGCCAGGCTGCGGCGCCAGCGATGCCAGATCTTCCGAGGATACTTGCAGCGCTTGCAGCTCGACTTTGGCCGCGCCACGGTCGCCCTCAAAGTCCTGATGGTGCGGTCGCGCGATGACCGGCCCGAGCTGGCCGCGGCGCTGCTCCGACAGCAGTTGGCATTTGGCTGCGGCATGGCTTCAGCGCGCACCCGGCTGTTTTTCTACCGCTGGGGCATTGGCTCGGTTGATGTGAGCGGGCTGGTGCGCGTGTTCGATGCGGTGCGGACTGAATTGCGCAATGCGCTGCCGGTTGATGTTGCGGCGGCGGCGTAAGCTAACTGCCAATCTGGGCATGCGGCGCGGCTCAAGCATGCCTGCCTTACAGTCGCTTGAGCATCTCCTTAGCCTCCTGAAACTGCGGAAACTTTTTTTCGGCCTCGCGGAACTCGCGGCTGTGCACGCAGCGTCGGGCACCGGCATGATTCACGGGAAACCGCAGGTGCAGCATCTCGTGGAACACCACATATTCGAGGGCCAACAGCGGAACCGCCGGCCGGTCGAAAATGCGGCTGATCACGATGGCGTTGTGGGAGGGATCGAAGTGCCCGAGCATGCCGCGCGCGGGTTTGCGGCTCCAGCCCAATTGCGGACGGCCCATTAGGCCATCGAAGTACTGCGCGTTGAGGCGTTCGAAAATCTCCTCCAAATTATGATGTTGGCCGGCGGGTCCGGAAAGGAATTTGCGCCCGCGGATCTGGCGCACCAGTTGCGCCTGGCGCCGGATATCGCGCCGGTTCAGATATAGGCGGTAGCGGTGCGCGTACATGGGCGGCACCGGCTTGCGGTACAGCTTGCCGAGAAGGATGAACGCCAGCGCTTCGGTAATCGGGGCCGGGGCGCCGGCCAGCAGGTCGCTGATTCTTACCTTGAGGCAGCCGTCCCGGAGCGAAATGAAGCTGTCGGCGTTGGCGAACTGGCAGAACTCGACGCGCAGGCTGGGCAGCGGTGTGCGCGGCCGGAGCGCACGGAATACGCGGGCGTAGATTTGTTCCGGCGTTTCGAAGAACAGGAGAGCGGGCAGGCTGTCGCTCGCGATTATGCTGTCTTCGCCCGGCATCCCGCGTCAGTGCGCCGAATACTGCTGTTGCGGCGGATTCAGAACCACGTCGATGGTTTTTCGGTCCTCTTCCACTTGGAAGACCTTGCCGAAGGTCTGATAACCCTTGGCGTTCACCTGAATCAGGATGTCGCCTTGCGGGATAGGCGGCACGTGGGCAATGCCATCCTGGTTGGTACGCATTTCAAAGGTGGTGCTGATGGCCTTGCTGTAGCGTGCGGCGGGGTGCTTGGCATTGGCTTTCCAACGCACGATAACCTCGGCCCGGTCGACGGCGCGGCCCCCCTGGGTCTTCACGTTGATTTGGAGCTCGGTCATGGGTTCGTCGGCCCACGCCATGGTGAGCGCCATGCCTGCGAGCCCGGCAACCAGCACCAAGAGGCGAGCACTGCAATTTCGCATACCTCGATTATCGCCGATGCTAGAATGAAGTTGTAGTACCCACCGTGCTTCTTCAAGAAATGGGGGCGCAACGGATTCGACGGGATTGAATCGGGGTGGGGAGGCGTGCCGGGTTCCGAGCTCCCGTAAAACGATCGGAAAAACAGAACTGCCAATACGCAGTTTGCATACGCTGCCTAATTAGGTAGCCGCTCCAGCCGTTCGAGCCCGCGCGGCGGCCAGTGAGCGTCATTTTGCGGGATAGGCCAAAGGCTTCGGTCCGTAGCCGGAGGTCGAGATCTAATCGGGCTGGGCTTTCGCCGCTCTCGCCGGTTTTGAAGCGGAGGCCGAGACTAATGAGCCGGATACGCACGTAGGCTCTTCATGCCGGGCTTTCTCGGACGGGGGTTCAACTCCCCCCGCCTCCACCAGCCCATTTCGCCGCCAATCTGTGCCGGGCCGCGACGGCGCAGGGAATGCGCTTGTCCGCGCTTCCATCCGGTGAGACCATCCGCCAGGTGCAGCCCCTACCGCTTTGGCCGCACAATGGAGCATGGCTGAAATTCAACCTGCCCGTTACACATGCTATCGCGCGGCCGGGCCCATCTCGATCGATGGCAAGCTGGATGAGCCTTCCTGGCGCCTCGCTCCCCAGTCCGCGCCGTTCGTCGACATCGTGACCGGCGAGCCGGCCTGGTTAGAAACGCGCGTGGCTCTGCTGTGGGATGACGACTACCTTTACTTCGGTTTCTGGATCGAAGAGACCGACGTCTGGGGTACGCTCACGCATCGCGATTCCAAGATCTGGGAAGAGAATGACATCGAGTTGTTCATCGCGGGGCGCGACGCTTATTACGAATTCGAAATCAACGCGCTCAACACGGTGTATGAAGCCTTCTGGATCTGGAAAGACATTCACCGGCCAGGCGGGCCGTATTACGGGCGGCCGGAGTTCGATGCCGCCAGCCAACGCACCATGGTGCTCGATGGCGTGGGCGGCCATGTGCATCCGCGCGGCGCGCGCTGGGGCTTTCTCGATTGGGATTTTCCGGGGTTGAAGACCGCGGTGCACGTGGATGGAGTTGTCAATAGCCGAGCCAACACCGACCGCGGCTGGACGGTCGAGCTGGCGTTTCCGTGGAAAGGACTGGAGTTGATTGCGGATGGCCGGTCCTTGCCGCCCGCCGATGGCGACCTCTGGCGCATCGATTGTTCCCGCTTCGAGAAGATCGGCCGCCAACGCGAAACGCTGGACCCGTGCGCCGGCTGGACCTGGAACCGCCACGGCCACTACGATTCGCACATCCCTGAAGTGTTCCCGTATGTGACGTTCTCGAGGCGGCCGGTGGGTGGATGAGGACGTTAAGCAAGCGCGCACCTGGGAGGCTCAGTCGCGTAGGAAAGGCGTGGTTCGGTACGCGATATTTTGCCTATGTTGACGCCGTCGGCGGCGAGGGCTCTGTCCCATCCGCGCGCTTGCGCAGTAAGCTGCCTCACGTTTGAGGCGCCTGCGCCCGTCGATCGCACGATGCGGCGGCCGGTCGCTGTGCTACACTACTTTCTTATGGCAAGCGTCACCCTCGCGCGGCATCATCACGACAGCTCCACGCGACGGGCGCTGCAATAATTTCCACTAGATGAAGGGAAAGGACGCCCGCCGCGAAACCGGCGGGCTTTTTTTGTTTTACGATGAACCTCGATTTCGAAAAAGCGGGCGGCCTCGTTACCGCCGTCATCCAGGACCACTCGACGGGCCGTGTTCTCATGGTCGGCTTCATGAATGAGGAGGCTTTTCGCAAGACCGTGGAAAGTGGCTTCGCCACCTTCTGGAGCCGCTCGCGGAAGAAGCTGTGGCTGAAGGGTGAAAGCTCGGGCCACCGGCTGCTGGTGAAGGAGATTTCGACCGATTGCGACCGCGATGCGGTGCTGGTGAAGGTGGAGGCACAGGGCCCCGGCGTCTGCCACGAAGGTTACGAAAGCTGCTTCTTCCGGCGTTTGGATTCTGGCGAATGGAAAGTCGCGGACCAGCGAACCTACGATCCCAAAGCTGTCTACGGAGGCAAGGCGTGAAGCTGAAGCTGGGCATCCCCAAGGGCAGTTTGGAAAACGCCACGGTGGATCTGTTCCGGCGCGCCGGATATGTCATCACCACCAGCAGCCGTTCGTATTTTCCCGGCATCGACGATCCGGAAATCGAGTGCATGCTGATCCGCGCGCAGGAAATGGCGCGCTATGTGGAGGACGGCATCCTCGACGCGGGCCTGACCGGCCGCGATTGGATCGAAGAGAACGGCGCGCAGGTGGTCGCCGTGGCAGACCTGATCTACGCCAAGCAAAGCTTCGGCAAGGTGCGCTGGGTGCTGGCCGTGCCCGAGGCTTCCGCGTTCCTCAGCGTGAAGGACCTCGAAGGCAAAATAATCGCAACTGAACTCGTCGAGACCACGCGGCGCTACCTGGCTGCACACGGTGTCGCGGCGAAGGTGGAGTTTAGCTGGGGCGCCACCGAGGTGAAGCCGCCGGTGCTGGCCGATGCCATCGTCGAGGTGACCGAGACCGGCTCCTCGCTGCGCGCCAACAAGCTGAAGATCATCGACACGGTGATGGAATCGAACACGCAGTTGATCGCTAACCGGGATTCATGGGAGGACGCAGCCAAGCGGCGCAAACTGGAAGACATGAAGATGCTGCTCGAAGGCGCGATCAACGCGCTGGGCAAAGTGGGGCTGATGCTGAATGTGCACAAGGACGATTTGAAGGGGGTGCTGGCCGTGCTGCCGGCGCTCAAACGGCCCACGATTTCACAACTGAGCGACGAGCAGTGGCTGGCGGTGAACACGATCCTGGATGAATCGACGGTGCGCGATATCATTCCGCGACTGAAACAGGCGGGCGGGCAGGGAATTGTCGAATACCCGCTCAACAAGATCGTGCTGTGATTCGGATTATCAAAAGCGAAGATTCGGGCGTGCTGTTGCGGCGGCGCGCGGCGCGGATGGAGGCGGCTGAGGCCGTAGTGCGGCCCATTCTCGAAGCCGTCAGAAGGCGCGGCGACCGGGCGCTGATCGAATATGCGCGCAAATTCGACGGTTTCGCCCGGTGCTCCGTGCGTGTTTCCGAAGCGGACCTGGCGGCGGCGCGGCTGCGGCTGAGCCCGGAGTTCCGGCGCGCGGTCAGGCACGCAGCCGGCAACATTCGCGATTTCGCGCGGCGGCAGATGCCACACTCCTGGATGCGGCAGTCGGGCGGCGTGCGCTTGGGCCAGGTGGTGCGGCCGCTGAGCACGGTTGCCGCCTATGTTCCGGCAGGACGCTATCCATTGCCTTCGACGATTCTGATGACGGCGGTGCCGGCGCAGGTGGCGGGGGTCGCCAACATCTGCGTGGCCTCTCCCAAGCCAGTGGACCAGGTGTGGGGAACAGCGGCGCTGCTGGGCTTGACGCGGGTGTTTGAAATGGGCGGCGCGCAAGCCATCGCTGCATTTGCCTATGGCACGCGCACCGTGCCCAAGGCCGACCGCATCGTGGGGCCGGGCAACATTTATGTGGCGGCGGCAAAAAAGCTGCTTGCCGGAGAAGTCGGCATCGACTTCGTGGCCGGGCCAACCGAAATTCTGATCGTCGCGGCCGATGGCGATCCGCGCTGCCTTGCCGCCGACTTGCTGGCGCAGGCGGAACACGACGTGGACGCTTCGGCCTTGCTGCTGACCACCTCCCGGCGGCTGGCCGCGGCGGTGGCGAAAGAAGTCGAGCGGCAGCTTGCCACGCTGCCGACTGCAGCCGTAGCGGCGCAATCCATCGCGCGCAACTCGGCTATTGTGCTGGTGCGATCGATCGAGGAAGCGATGGAGATATCCAATCGCTTTGCGCCGGAGCACCTGAGCATCCCGGACGCGCGGCTGCTGCCTGTGATCGAGCACGCCGGCAGCGTCTTCGTTGGGCCGTTCAGCCCCGAAGCGGCGGGCGATTACGCGTCCGGCCCGAATCACGTGCTGCCCACGGGCGGCGCGGCGCGAATCCGCGGAGGCCTGGCGGTGACGGATTTTGTGAAGGTGATTTCGGTGCAGCAGTTGAGCGCGGCGGGCCTGTCGCGGCTGAAGCCGGCGATCGTCACCTTGGCGCGCGCCGAGGGGCTGGAAGCCCACGCCCGATCGGTGGAGGTGCGGACCAGTGCCCGGTAGGCCGCCCAAGCTGCCCAGAGGCGCCATCCAGCCGCGGCCGGCGGTGGTTGCCATGGCGCCCTATTCGCCACCCACCGCGGGGCGCGCCGGCAAGCTGCGCCTGGACTTCAACGAAAACACCGTGGGTTGCTCGCCGCGCGTGATTGCAGCGCTGGGTGGCGCGC
>CAVXJY010000048.1:0-8757 GCA_963761855.1 Bryobacterales bacterium
CGTCTACGGCCTTTTCAATGCCGCGCTTGAGGGCCATCGGGTTGGCGCCGGCCGCAACTGCCTTCACGCCGTCGCGGAAAATCGCCTGCGCCAGAATGGTCGCTGTGGTCGTGCCGTCGCCGGCTACGTCGCTGGTCTTCGAGGCCACTTCGCGCACCAACTGCGCGCCCATGTTCTCCAACGGGTCCTTGAGTTCGATTTCCTTGGCTACCGTGACGCCGTCCTTGGTGATGTTCGGGCCGCCGAACTTTTTCTCCAGGACCACGTTGCGGCCCTTGGGGCCGAGCGTAACCTTGACCGCGTCGGCGAGCTGGTTGACGCCGCGCAAAATCGCCTGCCGCGAGTTTTCCGAATATACAATCTGTTTCGCCATCTCTTCTTCGACTCCTTAGCTAGCTTTCTGCGCCGCCTGGGGCTTCGCATCCAGAATGCCGAGAACCTCGTCCTCGCGCATGATCATGTACTCTTCGCCATCCATCTTGATGTCGCTGCCGGAATACTTGCCGAACAAGATCCGGTCGCCAACCTGCACATCAAGCGGAACCACTTTGCCGTCTTCCAGGCGCTTGCCCTTTCCCACCGCCACTACCTCACCCTCCTGGGGCTTCTCTTTGGCGCTATCGGGGATGTACAAGCCGCCCTGCATCTGTTCTTTCTGCTCAATTCGTTTGACCACGATGCGATCATAGAGCGGACGAATTTTCATCAAATTAAACCTCCTGTGAATGTTGTTTCCTAGGTAAACCGATGGAACCCCGCTCGCAGAATTCCTGCGAAGTTCCGTCGTCTATTTTTAGCACACTCTGCCTGAGAGTGACAATATTTTCTTGTAAACTACTATGAATTAGTCATTTATAGTACTTGACAGAGGTCCGCTAAGATTTCCTTAGCGGCTCGAAGATGCCCAGCTCCCGGTTCTTTCGCACCTCGTCCCATTGGAAGTACCGCCCATTCATCGCCACGTAAACGCCGGGTGGCAGCGTTTGCGCGAAGGCCAGCGCGGTTCCCAAGTTGAACAGGCCATCCGAGCTGCCGAATGTGTACGGCACCATGGCGCCCGTCAGCACGATGGTTTTGTGCCCGAGCCTGGGCCCGAGAATCGCCGCGGTCTGCTCCATGGTGTCGGTGCCATGCGTGATTACGATGCGATCTTCTTCGGCCTGATGGCAGCGTTCGGCGATCAGTTCCCGGTCTTGATCGCTCATCTCGAGACTGTCGACCATCATCAGGCTCTCGACCGCCAAATCCAGATTGCAGCGCCCAAGGCGCAACATGTCGAGAAGGTGCGTCCGCTGAAAGAAAAGCTGGCCGGTGAGTTCGTTGTATTCTTTATCGAAGGTGCCGCCGGTGGTGAACACGCGGATACGGCGGTTATCGGACATGCGCGAACTCCGGTCGCCGGCGCTGGGGAACTAGCGGATGGAGCGGGGTACGGGAGTCGAACCCGTCTAAATCAGCTTGGAAGGCTGACGCCCGACCGCTAGGCCAACCCCGCAACCTCGACGCGTCAAGAAGCGACAACACCCAATCTATCACAGCCAAGCACCAACCCTTGTTTGCGGCTGCGGCGCGCCGTGCCGGCAATGGCACAAGCAGCAACTCGCCGCGCTTGCCGCGAGGTGAGCCACAGTGTTCAGGCGGTGCTCGAATCCTGGCGGGCAGGGAGGCCTGTCAGCGCAGCGTCAAGCGCCTCCGTTTGAATCGGTTTGGGTATATACGAGTCCAACCCGGCCTGCAGGCACTTTTCGCGGTCTCCCTTCATAGCATGTGCGGTCAAAGCGATGATGGGGATATGCGCTCCAACTCCCGATTCCTGCGCGCGGATGCGGCGAGTGGCTTCGTATCCATCCATCTCCGGCATTTGGATGTCCATCAGAATGCAGTGGAAGCGATCCTGGCGCCACGCCGCCAGCGCAGCGGTTCCGTTCCCAACCATAGTTACGCGATGACCGCGCTTCTCGAGAAGGGCACGGATGAGACGCTGATTGACCACGTTATCTTCCGCAACCAGAATGGAAAGCGGTTGGCGAGACGGCTGCTCAGCAACCGGTCGGCCCTTGGCGGCGCCGCGCTCCTCGTTTCCGGCGGGTGTGCTGCCCGGTGGCAGCGGAGCGGTGAAGTAGAAGGTGCTGCCCTGGCCCTCCGTGCTTTCCAGCCACATTCTTCCCCCCATCATGGCGACGAGTTTTCGGGAAATGGCCAGCCCGAGGCCGGTGCCCCCAAAGCGCCGCGTGATAGATCCGTCGGCCTGGCGGAAAGGTTGGAAGATCAGTTCCCGTTGTGGCTCGGGGATGCCAATGCCCGTATCGGAAACAACAAACTGGAGATGCCGCGGCGCTAATCCAACATCGGAGCCGGCCTCGGCAGGGTCTTGTTGCGGGACGAGACATACGCGTACTGCGATACCGCCGGCCGCGGTGAATTTCACAGCATTGCCCAACAAATTGAGCAGGATCTGCCGCAGCCGGTGGGGATCGCCCCGGACCCGTTCCGGCACGTCGCCGGCGATCTGCACCGACGTCTCGATCTGCTTCTCGGCGGCGAGCGACCGGATGGAGAGCAAAGCGTCCTCGACACACTGGCGGAGAGAGAACTCGACCGATTCCAGTTGGAGTCGGCCGGCTTCCACGCGGGAGAAATCCAGAATATCGTTGATGACGACGAGCAGGTTTTCCGCCGACGAGCGTACGGCTTCGTTGTGCTCACGCTGGAGGCCGGTAAGCTCGCTTTCCGCCATCAGCCCTGCAAACCCCAGGATGCCGTTTAGGGGCGTACGTATCTCATGACTCATGTTAGCCAGAAACTCGCTTTTGGCCCGGCTGGCTTGCTCCGCGGCGCGCTTGAGCAGTTCTTCCTGTTGCAACTTCTTGCGGATCACCGCGGTCTGTAACACCACCCTGCGTCGCAGCACGGCCACCCAGGATAGAACGGCGAGTAGTGAGGCCGCCATGGAGCCAAGCACGGCCAGCAGGCGTCCGGGACTCCACCAGGGAGCGGACCGGACCACGCTGACATCCGAGGCGCTGCGCAGCACGAGGCTGAATGACTTTGGGATGCGATAGGCGAGGTTACCCTCGGCTTCGATGGAACAGACACCGGTCACACGCACGATACTGCCCGGGTCCAGCGGCGGTATGCGCTCATGGTCCAGGATCGCGGTGAACAACTTGCCACCCACCTGGAGCATCACCGTGTTCTGGCCGGAACTGCTGAGCTGGTCGACGACGGCCGCATCGATGCTGACCAGCCTGGAGTCGTAGTTCCCCTCCAACGCTTCATCCGCTGTTATGGAAGGCGGCACGGGCGCTCGGCCCCGTTCGACCAGCGAAACCTGCGCGTCCCGCATTTCCGGGCTGAAAGACCCGGAGTGCCCGAAGCCGAGCATATCGACCACATCGCCGGGACGGAGATTCATGCGCGCATGGTTGACGATTTTGACGCCGGCTCCGCTGTCTTCGACATAGGACGGGCCAGAGGGGCTGGTGAGGGTCACGACGCCCCGAATTCGGGTGCGGTGCCCGGGTGAATCGCCAAAGGAGAAGCGCAGCAACTCATCAATCGGGCGCGGCCGCAGCGCGGCTGGATCCGGGCCGGGCTCGACTACGCGCAGGAACTCGGGCGAGGGCACGTAGATCTGAATGCCGACGATCTGCCGCCGGGCGTTGAACAACGATCCGCAAACACCCAGGATCCGGACACGGCTGTCCGGCAGCGGCAGCGGGATCGCCTTCGGATTGTGGACCAGCAACAAGTACTGGTGATCTCCCCACTGCACCCAAACGGCGTTCTCCGCTGAGCCGGCAGCCTGGGGTAACACATTTTGCACGATGCCCTCAGTCTGCACCCAGGCGCTGTCCATCTTTCCGGAAAACAGGTCATCGAAGGCGACCGGCGCCGGCGCTGGCATACAAGCCGACGAAACGCGCTGCGCCCAGGCACCGGTAATAATCGGCGCGAACTGACCAGGTGCGGTGAACCCGGTCAGATCCACCAGATCGCCCGCCTGGACCTTGAGTTCAAGGATCCGCGGAGCGAACACGTAGGTTGGGCCGGTCCGATCTTGCACGAAAAACATGTTGGTTGCGGGATTCAGGTAGGTTACCGTGGCACGGACGTGGACCGGAAGGCCAAGGCCGGCTTCTTCCGGGCTGAGGGCGTGAACTTCGGCCACGGTGGCAATGATCCGGTCCCTCCCGGCGGGATGGGACTTGAGATTCGCCTGAACCAGTCTGGCGTCGATGATTTTGACATTGCCGCCATCGAGTTCGGCAAAGCCGTACACGTCGACCACCTCCCCGACCGGCAGATCTGTGCCGAGGGCCTGCCGGAGGCGAACGGAGCCGGTACCATCCTCAAATCGGAGTCCTTCGCGAACGCCATTGGATAGGACCGTTCCACGGAGATGAAGCATGTGCTCGGCCAGAGTATCCCTGGGCAACGCGGTCACCTCGCGGATGGTCTGAACGGGGATGTTTTGGGGCGGCGGCGCGAGGATTTCAACGTCCGTGGCGGCGGGAATCCACACCTCGATTCGGGCCGTGCGGCCGTAGACATCGCGGCTCAGATTGGCTACGGCATTTACCCGGATGCGCGCTCCAGGCGCGCCGCTGAGACTGGTAATCGCCTGCGTTAGGACGTAAGCCTCGAATATAGTTGTGCCGGAGCCCATTCTGAGGACCGGGTTACCCGCGTGGTTCTGGTGGCGGGACAGCAAAACGCCTTCCACCGCTACATAGCGGAAACCGGTGCGGCCGGAGGTGAGCTCGGAGACGTGGATGGGTACTGCGTGCGGCTCGTGGATGCCGTTCAAAAGCCTGACCTGGCTGGCGACAATCGTGGGCGCGGGACCTCCTTCGGTCACTTCGCCGATCACCTCCACCTGGTTGCCCGGCCTGGGGTCGAGGTGGACGAAGGGAAGGGCCACGCGGGCAGCGCCGGTGCCGTCCTCCAGGAACATTAAATTGGTGGTGGGATCCGAGAGCGTGACCCAGCCCTTCAGATGGACCGGCACCCGATGGTCCGCGACCTGAAATGGCAGGGCCTCGACCTGCGCGATTCGCTCCAGCGGCGCGTCGGGGTGGCGGCCGATGCAGGAACTGGCGGTGAGCGTGGCAACCGCGGCCAGACCGGCGCAGAGGCGCTTGATTCGATCCGACATGGGCCGGTCCATCACTCAGGTCCTCTATCGGCGCCATTTGCTGAAGGCTTTAGGTTGCAAGACCGCGAGTTATCGCAGCGCCACGGCCGGTGCTTGCCCATCCGCGATGCTTGCGGTTGCGCTTTCGCGAAGCCGTGGGTAAGCTGGCAATTGCCCGTCCCGGCGGTTTCGCCGGTGGGCGAACTTGAGGAGGCATCCCATGAGCGCCGGAGCCGAGTTCGAACAGAGCCACCCGTCGCCGCCGATCCGAAAAGCGGGCGTGCTCGGCGCCGGTACGATGGGCGCGCGCATCGCGGCCCACCTGGCCAACGCGGGCTTGGCGGTGGTGCTGCTGGATATTCCTTCCGAAGGCGCGGGGCGCGGCGGCGTGGCTGCGCGAGCTGTCGACTCGCTGCGCAAGGCCAAGCCGGCGGCTTTCTACGATCCCGCCTACTCGTCCCGCATCGCCACCGGCAATTTTGCCGACGACCTGGCGCTGCTGGCGGACTGCGATTGGGTGATCGAAGCCGTCACAGAGGACCTGGCCATCAAGCGGAGCCTGCTGGAACAGGTGGCGCCGCACCTGAAGGCCGGCGTGGTTTTCAGCACCAACACCAGCGGGCTGCCGGTCGCCCAGATTGGCAGCGTGCTGCCGGGACAGCTTCGCGCGCGCTGGCTGGGAACGCACTTCTTCAATCCGCCGCGCTACATGCGGCTGCTCGAATTGATCGCCACGCCGGAAACCGATGCGGCCGCGATCCGGAGGGTGGCGGAGTTCGCGGACGTGCGGCTGGGCAAGGAGGTGGTGCCGGCGCGCGACACGCCGAACTTCATCGCCAATCGCATCGGCGTGTTTCTGATGCTCGAAACCGTGCGGCTGATGCAAGCCGAGGATCTCAGCATTGAAGAGGTGGACGCGCTGACCGGCACGGCCATCGGTTTTCCGCGTACGGCCACGTTCCGGCTAGCCGACCTGGTGGGAATCGACGTACTGGCGCACGTGGCGCACAACTTCCCGCGCGCGGAACCGGGTGCAGCGGAGCAAATGGAGCTGCCCGCATTCATCGAAACCATGCTCGAACGGCGCTGGCTGGGAGACAAGACCGGGCAGGGATTCTACAAGAAGACCAAGGGTCCGGATGGCGCGGAAACGCGCCTGGCGCTGGATTGGAAGACGCTCGAATACCGGCCGGCCGAGAAGCCCAGGTTCGCTTCGCTCGACATGGTGAAGAACACGGAAAGAGTGGCGGAGCGCATTCGCCAGCTTCAGACGGGCGATGTGAAGCGCGACCGAGCGGCGCGGTTTCACTGGCGCCTGATGACCGGGCTGTGGAACTACGCGGCGGAGGTGCTCGATGAAATCGCCGACAGCGTGGCCAGCGTGGACCGCGCGATGCGCGCCGGCTTCAACTGGAAGCTGGGCCCGTTCGAAATGTGGGATGCGGCCGGAGTG
Organism: Bryobacterales bacterium; assembly: GCA_963761855.1. GTDB lineage: Bacteria > Acidobacteriota > Terriglobia > Bryobacterales > Bryobacteraceae > Bog-375. The sequence continues at coordinate 6,591 of CAVXJY010000048.1, forward strand.
CGCGCCACCGCGGAGCGCGCCAAAGCCGCGGGCGAACCGGTGAGCGCAGCGGCGGCTCGGCTGCTGGCGGCGGGCGCGGAAAGCTGGTACCGGAATCACGGGCGGGAATGCTTCGACCCGGTGACGGCGGCCTGGCGGAAAGTGGAAACGGCCCCCGGTATGGCGCGCATTTCGAGTGCCCGCGCCGCGCGCGGCGTAGTGCGGTCCAACCCCGGGGCCTCGCTGGTGGATCTGGGCGGCGGCGTGGCCTCGATCGAACTGCATTCGCCCAAGAGCGCGGTAGGCGAGGACATCGTGCGAATGGTGACGGAGACGCTCGCCCCCGATGGCGATGCGGTGCGCCAGTTCGCGGCGTTCGTGCTGGCGAGCGACGCCGACAACTTCTCGGTCGGCGCCAACCTTATGCAACTGCTGTTGAGCATGCAGGAAGAGGAGTGGGACGAAATCGACCTCGCCATCCGCGCCTTTCAGCAGATGACCGCCTTGATCCGCTACTGCCCGCGGCCGGTGGTGGTGGCGCCGTTCGGTTTGTGCCTGGGCGGCGGCGCGGAAATCGCCCTGCACGCGGCGCGGCGGCAGGCGCACGCCGAGCTGTACATGGGCCTGGTGGAAACCGGCGTGGGGCTGCTGCCGGCCGGGGGCGGGTCGAAGGAAATGACGGTAGCCGCTATCGAGCGCGCTGCAGCGGTCCGCGAGAGCGGGCGCGGCGATTCGGTGGAGACGATGGATGCGCTGCGGCGCGCCTTCGAAACCTGTGTGATGGCCAAGGTGTCCACCTCCGCCGAGGAAGCGCGCGGCTACGGCTTCCTGGGAGCGGGCGACGGCGTCACCATGAATCGCGAGCGGCTGCTGGCGGATGCGCAGCGATTGGCGGGCGAGTTGGCCGCGTCGGGCTACGCTCCGCCGGCGCCACGCCCGGCGATTCGCGCGCCGGGAGAAAATGCGCTCGCTACGCTGCGGCTGGGTGTGCGCATGATGCGCGAGGGCGAATATATCAGCGACCACGATGTGACGGTGGCCAACCACCTGGCTTACGTAATGTCGGGCGGCGCGGTGACGCCGGGCACGCTGTTGAGCGAGCAGTATCTGCTGGATCTGGAGCGGGAGGCTTTTCTTTCGTTGTGCGGCGAGAAGAAGACTCAGGAGCGGATTGCCTATACGCTGAAGCACGGCAAGCCGCTGAGGAATTGAAAGCGACTGCTCTCCTTGGGGTGCCGCGAAACGGAATGATGGCCGCAGATGAACACAGATGAACGCAGATGAAAACGAAGGATCAAGAGTCTTATCTGTGTTCATCTGTGTTTATCTGTGGCTAATAATGGAGGTGCGCTGATGAGGGGGCGGTGAGCGGGGCGCGGACGGCGGTGGGTGAGGCGCCTATAGCTGAAGCGCGGCAAGCCGCTGAGGAATTGAGAGCGGCCGCTCCTTCTTGGGGGGCCGTGAAAAGGAATGACGGCCACAGATGAACACAGATGAACGCAGATAAAAACCAAGGATCAAGAGTGTTATCGGGAATGCCCGGATTTCCGTTGAAAGTCGCGACCCCCGCGTAACCCACTCTACGATGCCTTCCGCTGCTTGGCAACCCCCAACTTAGACGGCTTTTGAACCTCCAGTGCACGGATGAGCGCCGGGATTTGTTTGTGTCCGACGATCCGGCGGAACTGCGCCTGCGCCACCAGGAGGCCTGACCCCACCCAGCGCTCGCGCTGGTCGCCTCCGTGCCAGCGCTTTACGTTCTTACAAACCTGCTCCACAATCGAGAACGCCGACTCGATCACGTTGGTGCTGGCCAGCGTCTTGCGCAGTTGCATCGGAACATGGAGTCGATGCACCGTCAGGGTTTCCTCCATCCCCTCGCCCAGGCTCCGCGCCGCGCTGGGATTCAGGTCCATCAACTCGCGGTGGAGCGCGTTCAGAGCCTGTTTGGCGGCCTCGTGATCTTCCAAGGCGTAGGCGGCGTTGAGCCGTTTGGCTACGCCAGGTTTCTGTTCCTCGGTCAGATGATCCAACACGTTCCGTCGCTTGTGGACCTGGCACCGCTGGATCGGCGCCGATTCTCCGGCGTATTTCTTCACGGCTGCCGTTAGGGCCTTGCCGCCGTCCAGAACATAAAGCCGCGGTATCGTGAAGTCCAGCCCGCGGTTCAGCAGATCGCCGAGCAGTT
>CAVXJY010000049.1:0-8092 GCA_963761855.1 Bryobacterales bacterium
CTCTTCCATTGCCCGGAAATGCTGTTCGCTGTTCTCGCCGCCTTCAGCTCCGGCGTGCGACGCGGGCATCGCGTGGCACCGATGTAAACCGGCTGAGCCTCGTGTCGGGCTCATTTCCCGGTACCCCACAACGGGATCACCTGGTTCGCATTTTTCGCGTTGTCAAAGATGGTTACCACGGAGGATGCCACACCCCGCGATGCGGGAGCGAATTGGACCTTGATCGTGCACTTCTTCTTCGGCAGTAGCTGCGCCGGGCAGTTCGTGGAACTCGGCGGAAACCCAAATTCCGGCGGGCTGGCCGCCGAGAAGGCTGCCAGCGGCTTCGCGAAGGTGATCGGCGGTTGTCCCTTCCTGGCCGGATTACTGAGCGTCAGCGTTACACCTTTGACCTTTCCCAATTTCACCTTGCCGAAATTCTTCGCCCACGGTGTCACCTTTAGCGAATCGGGAACCGCGGTTGGCGTCGGGGTTGGCGTCGGTGTCAATGTTGCGGTTGAAGTCGGTGTGGCGGTCGCGGTCGCCGTAGGTGTAGCTGTCGATGTGGCCGTAGCGGTTGCTGTGGCTGTCGATGTCGGCGTTGCTGTAGCGGTTGCTGTCGCCGTGGCCGTAGCGGTCGCGGTTGCTGTGGCTGTCGCAGTCGATGAGGCTGTCGGCGTAGCCGTAGAAGTCGGCGTGGCCGTGGCGGTCGCTGTCGCCGTAGGCGTTGCGCTTGCTGTCGCCGTGGCCGTAGCGGTTGCTGTGGCTGTCGATGTCGGCGTTGCTGTAGCAGTCGCTGTCGATGTGGCCGTAGCGGTCGCGGTTGCTGTGGCTGTGGCTGTAGCTGTCGATGTGGCTGTCACAGTCACCGTGGGTGTTGCAGTTATTGTGGGCGTAACAGTCGGAGTCGCCGTTGGCGTCGCAGTGGGCGTAGAGGTCGCGCCGAAATCCTCCACAAGGTTGTATGCATTTACGCTTCCGATCCCGGTCGCGAAGTCCCATCCGGTGTGCGTTCCATACGCGGGCTGATACGCCAAGTTCGAGGTGGACAGCACGCCCCACGTGCCAGATGGGAGGTAACAGTCCCGTGTGCCCATGCAGTCCACGTCCATATCGCCCTGGGTCACGTCATAAAAGATGCACGAGCCTGCTACACCGTTGCCGAGCGTCGAGTTGCACGACGAGTTGCCGGACGCGCCGTACTCGCTATTGGCGAGCGCATAGTAGCCGGGATTCGGGTTGCCTTGGCGGCTCCCGGTCTTTTGGTTTATCAGCGCCTGAATCGCGGCCATTATCGGCGAGGAGACCAACGTCCCGCCGAATCCCGCCCACGTATCCGGGTCACCCGAGCAGGGAAATCCGCCCCCCCACCAATTGGGCTCTGAATAGCAGACCACGTAGTAATGACCCCAGACCCCGTTGGCGGCGAACAGCGCCACATCCGGGATGTCGCGCACGCCGTCGCTTGGATTGCCGAGCACCGATTGCCAGCCAGGCTTGGGATATCCATTACAGGTTCCGCCGACGATGCCATTGATCGTCGGCGTGCCACTGGCGCAGCCGCTCGGGCCGCCGCTGCCCGCGATGGTAGTCAGGAAATACGTCGAGCCGGGCGAGCTGTTGCAGAAGCCGCTCAAGCCGTAGGTTTGACTGTAGCCGTAGGAGCCGGCGATCAGTTCACTGGCGCATGAGTCGTTCCAGGGGATTTCCGGAACGTAGGAAAGCGCCGAGCCGTAAGCCGTCCCGTTCGTCGAGCTCCAGTAAGTGCTGTTCGTGCCCGCGTAAGTATCGCCAAAATCGGTCCCGCCCACCGACACGTCATACGGTGTCGAGGTGAATCCGCTGACTGTTATGCCCTGGATCGCATGGGTCCCTCCGTAGTCGGACATGGCCGCGCCCTCGTCGCCTGACGACACGAACACGGACACCCCCTCGGCAACCGCCTGCTGGTACAGGCCGTTGATGTACGCATTGTCCGACGCGCCGAGCTGCGATTCGGAGTCGCCATAGCTGATGCTCACGATCGCCGGCGGCGTTCCCGGGGCGTTGAGCAGGTTCTGCAGGGCGATGAAACCTCCGAAGTTGGTGGTGTCGGCGCACGCGGCAAGCTCGATGGCGGCGTTGGGAGCTGCGGCGCTCGCCCATTCCACGTCGATGGCCGCCTCGGCGTCGTCGTCATTGATGCCCGGGTCGGCGCAGTTGTTCGGGGCGCTGCCAGGCGGATTTACCTGCGTGAAACTGCCGTCAGAGTAGGAGGCCAGACCAAACGTGGAACGGAACGTGTTCCAATCCCCAGGGTAGTTGTAAACGTCGCTGTCTTCGACGACTACGATCGTCTGGCCCTGGCCCGAATAACCCGCCGCAAACAGCGGACTCAAGTTGTAGATGGTGGCCAGGTCCGCAGGCACGACCAGTTGCGTGCCGCCATCAACAGTATAAGCAGCGCGCGGCCGATTCATCGGCCGCGGCATGAAGTTGTTCAGCGACACGACTCCGATTACGGCCGGCGCCAGAGCGGCGGGAATCCGCGGGTCGCTCATGTTGGCGATATGCGCCACGCCATTCACCTCGAGATTGTGAATCTCGGTGTGGAAGGCCTCGCGCACCTGGCCGGCCGTGCCGGAAAATTCGACCACTACCCGGCTGGGATAGACCAGATTGACGGTAAAGCCGTGCGATTGGAGCCAGCCCGTGATCTTCGCGAGGTCCTGGTCGGCAGGTCCGTAGCGCTCTCCGAACTCCTGCGCGGTCAACCAGTGATGGTAGTTCGGCGATTTCGGGTCGGCGAGTTGATCGAGGTATTTTTCCAGTGCTTGTTCCAGCTCGGGAGCGCGCCGCAACTGGAGCCACAGGTGCTCCATCGGGAGGTCGTCCGCAACCGCGCCGCGGTCATTGGCCGCGGTCGCCTCGGGGCGCGTGTTACCGGTGAGCGTGATCAGCGCATTCTTGTCGATTGCGGCGGTGATGAGCGGCGGCCTTCGCAAGCCGGCACTGAGAGCAGGCCGGCCGCAGGTCAGCAGGATCAAGGCAGAGGTGGCGGCAAAACTTGCGCGTTTGCAATGGTGCATTCCTCACAAAGCACCGCCCGTGCCGTCGGATTCGTCTTCTGATTGCTACAGCGTACGAGACAACCTGTCTCAAGCTGACTGCGGACTGTCCGCTTATGACTCCAGCAATGAATACGCACGGCTCAGGCGCGGCATGCCCGCGAAGAAATTATAGGCTCGTTACGACAGAGGATGGCGGAATTTGGTTCATGCCCGCGTTCGATGCTGCCATTACCGTCCCAAGCATGATGACTGCGCAAAGGATCGAGGCAAGGATGAAGCCTGCGGTTTTCATTTGCATTCCTCTAACAAGGAATACGAAGGGCACAACCGCCGGTTACGCGAAAAGAAGCCCCCTTTGTGCTTGGCGATTATGCGGCGGGATCGAGGCTTGGACTCTCTGCTCCGGTTCCCCCTTTCCGGCCCGGAAAGGGAGCTAGGGACTCACCGGCCTGGTTCCCCCTTTCCGAACCGGAAAGGGGGCCAGGGGGATAGGACGGCGGCATTCACGGAGGATTTTTCTGTTCCCCTTCCCCATTCTTTTTGGGGAAGGGGCCAGGGGTTAGGGCTTTGCTCTTCAGTCTATTTACGCGACAGGACGCTAGGGCTGCCGTTTGGCAGTTTCGACGACCATCTTCCACGCAGGAACCGGGTTCGGTTCAATATTGATGACGTTCCGCGCTCGGTCTTTCTCCGAGAGTCTGGCCAGCCTTGCTGACGGGGGCAGCCAATGGCACTCCAGCGCGCGTCACAGTCACAGAAAAAGCCCGGTATTGCCCTCCCACCGAGACCGCTCTTATCACCGGGGCCCCTGCTAGCGAGGGTTCCGCCCTGACAATTTTGTAGGTGCCGGTTACCTGTCCCGCCGTTGGGCAGCAGTCCTGGTCGTTCGAGTTCCAGATTTGGAACTCGAATTCCAATCCGTCGTCGCTGAAGAAATTCCTGCCGGGATGCCGCACGGTCTCGGATGGCGCCAGCTTGTCCTTGTACCAGTCTTCGGGTGATTCGATTTCGACTCCTTGCCACTGATCTTCATGATCATCGATTTGGAGCACTCGGTCGGTGACACCGCGGGGTCCGACCGTCGGTACTTCAACAAATCTTTCCCACACTTTGATTGGGGAAAAGCTGGTCGGAACCTGGAAATGTTCGCCGGAATCCGGATCGGACTCCATGAGCACTACCTTCTGATATTTGTCATCGGCGACCTTCCAGAAGACCAGCCGCTCGGGACGATCTTTCCCGGTATGAACAGTGACGGCGTACCCGGCGATGGGGGCAAATAACGCAAGCTTGAGAGGGTACTTGTGATTCGCGTCGGGAGGAATCGGAGCGATAATCTGCCCTGTGCTGAACTTCGGAGCAGGCGGAATATGCGGCTGCGGATGCGCTGCCTCTTCTGCTTCTTCCTCGCGCTTCTCTTCGGCGTGGGCGGCCTGCTCCGCCGCGCCTCCGGCGTTGTGGAGTGAGCCCGCGGCTCTCGATCTCACGGCGGAGTCCTTGTCCCCAAGCGCGACCGTCAGCGCATCTACCGCTTCAGGCGTAAGCGGCGCGTTCATCCTTACAAACGCCTGGGCCGCCGCTTGTCGCGTCTTCAGGTCGGTGCTCTTTAACGCAGCAGTCAGCGCGGGGATGGCAGGCTTTCCGATTTTGCCAAGCTCGAGGCCTGATAAGTACGCGAGACTATCAAAGCCGCCACCGAATGTTCCCATCAGCGTGGGAATCGTCTGCGGGCAAGCGGGCCACAGCCGCCCCATGGCAGCGACGGCAGACTCGCGCACGAAATTATCCTTGCTATCCGCGATCGCGTGCGCCAGTGGCTCGCAGGCCGCCGCTCCTGCCGTTGAACCGAGCACGTGTGCGGCTTGCCCGGCCGCATGAGAATCCTTGTCGGTTGCCAGCACCCGCTCCACGGCTGGAACCGCATCTTTCGCGCTCTCCCCCATACCGTCGAGCGCTGCTAGCGCAGCCTCGCGCAACGGTTTGTCCGCGCCCTCCAGAAGTTGCACGAGGATTGGAACCGCTCGCTTGTCGTTCGGCGCCACCAGGGCAAGCGCGATGGCTGCCTGGTTGCGTACGCTTGAGTCCGGATCTTGCAGCGCCTCGGCCAGTCCGGGTGCCGCAGGCGCCAGATCCGCGGCGCTCGCCGACGCGGCTTGGCCTGTTCGGGTGCCGAAGGGTTGGTCCGGCGAAGACCACACCACAAGCGGCGGCTTCACCATCTGCCCCAGTGCATGCGCAGCGCCCGCGCGCACGCGCGGGTCTTTGTCCTTGAGCGCCTTCGCCAGCAAGGGCACGACTGACGGACCAATCATGGCCAACTGATCAGCGGCAAGCTTCGGACTCGAACATCCCTTGAGCGCGTCGATCAGAATCGGCCCCACCGTCGGATCGCGTCTTGCTGCGCGACCCAGCGCCCCAATCGCGATTTCGCAACTCTGCTGGCCTCCTCGGCTGATGCCCCCGGCTTGGCTGATGCCCAGGGGCATTGGAATACCGGCCGCTACCCCATTCCTGGCGCCTTGGCCCGGCGTGTAAGTCGCCGCTGGGAGAGGTTCTGTCGGGTCCAAGCTCTTCGCCGCTTCCGCCAAGGCCGGAATCGCTTCGGGAGGCAGCGGCTCGGTATTTGAGAGCTTTTGGAGCGCATCCCTGCGCTGCTGCAAATTGGAGCTTTTCACGTCACCTATCAGTGGCGAAATTTCCGCAAGCCTCTTCGATGCGGCCTCTGACGGCCCGCTAAATTTGGCGGTCTCGACAACCATCTTCCATGTCGGCGGAGTCTTCGTGCCGTCCTTCACGATCTTGAAGGTCCCGCTTACTTCCCCGCCTGACGGACAGCACATGGCGTCTCCTTCGTTTGAGACCGGGAAGGACCAATCGAGCCGGTGGTATGAACCAAGCGCGGGGCCGCCCGAAGCGGTTTGGTATTTCAACGGTATCTGCTTTGGATCTGGCACCATCTCGTCGGGCGATTCGATCTCCACCGAATGCAAACAGTCGCTATCAACCGCGAATAGCCGCTCCTCGCCACCCCGGTACCACTCCACCGGAATCTCAACGAAAAACTCTCGCTCTTCGGATTGATGCGCTGCGGCCGTTGTCACTTGAACTATGGCCTCGAAGGTTATCGGAGCGTCAAAATGCTCCTGATTATCCGGATCGCCATCCATGACTTGCAGCTTCTGGTACCGGCCGGCGCTGGTTTTTTTCCAGAAGGTCAGACGCTCGGTGCTATCCTGACCGGCATGATCCGTGACGACGAATGGGGCCTCGTCGATAGGAGCGGGGACAGGAAGAATCGGGACCAGATATTTGAGCGAGAGCGGGTACTCAAGGTCGGGATCCTGAATCGTAGCGATGAGTTCTTCCTTGCTGTAGCTACGGGTGTCCGGCTTAGAACGTTGCGCTTCGATCAGTTGCTCGCGCTTTAGTTCGGCCAAAGCGGCCCGTCCTGCTTCGCCCCTTTGGCCCTGAAGCGCCTTCGCGGCCGTGGAGCTTATCGTGTTGCTCTTGTCTTTCAGCGCGAGCATCAGCCCGTTTACTGCGTCCGGCGTGAGCGGCTTGAGGTCAGCAAGCGCCTCAACGGCCACTTGGCGCGAGTGGAGGTCGAAACGTTGATCCTTCAGCGCGAGTGTCAGCCCGTCCACAGCGTACGGCGTGAGCGGCTTGATTTCCGCAAGCGAAGTGACGGCCCCTTGCCGCGAGTTGAGGTCGAGGCGCTCGTCCCTCAGGGCGACAATCAGCGCGTGTCCCGCCTCAGGGGCAAGCGACTTGATTCCCGCCAGCGCCACAAGCGCGTCCCCGCGCACGTAAAGATTGCCGCTGTTTAGAGCTGCGAGCAGCGCCGGTACGGCGGGATTGCCGAGCTTCGTAAGGGCGAAGCTCGCGAACGAAGGCCGAGGCCTCTTACCGAGAATTGCAACCAGCGTCGGAATCGTCTGCGGACAGACCGGCGACATTTCGACCATCGCGTTGGCAGCCGTCCCGCGAACACGATCGTCCCTGTCACGCGCGACCACCTGCGACAATGGCGCGCACGCCGCCGATCCGCCGATCTTCACCAGCGTGCTCACCGCATCATCACAAACTGCGCAAGCGCCCTCCTGGCAGGAGCCCTCCTGGCAGGGGCCGGTCAGGACGCGTTCCACAGCCGGGATCGCACCCTTTGCGGTGTTGCCCATGCTTCGCAACGCCGCATTTACCTCAAAGCGGGGGCCGCGGTCGGAGAGATGCGCAAGAATCGGCACAGCCCGTTCGTCGCTCGGGTCCGCATAGGCCAGCGCGAGGGCGGCGTGATCGCGAACTTCCGCATCGGGGTCGCTTAACAACTTGGCCAACTGGGGCGCTGCGGGGGCAAGATCCTCGGGCTTTGAGTACCTGACCCCGACGGAATTGGCGGGCATGTGTCCCATGTGAGCTAAGGTATCAGCAGCGCCAGCGCGCGTGTGCGGGTCGTCGTCCGTCAGCGCTTTTACTAAGAGAGGCACGACGGGCGGTCCGGCATTCGCAAGTCCTGACGCCGCGGCGCTCCGGATTCCGCTAAAGTCGCTCTTGAAAAGACCAACTAGAACCGGCCACGCGGCTGGTTCCGAGAAAGCCATCCGGCCCAGCGTCCAGACCGCCGGCTCGTTTCCAGTGTTGGCCAACGCGGCCAGAGGTGGTATTGCCCGTGGTCCCGCTCCACTGAGAGCTTTAATAGCGTACTGAGCCTCGTTGTAAGGGGCCGTTCTCAGCATTTCCACCAGAGGCTTAATTGCTTCAGGCGGGAGCGGCTTTATCTTCTCGAATTCGCGGGCCGCGTGTACGCGCTCCTGCGTATCAAGGCTTTTCAATTGTTGTATTAGCTTGGAAACGTCAGGTGGAGATTTAGGGCCGGGATTGTCGTTCTGCGCCGATGCTCCGCCGGCTGCGATCGCCGCAAACAGTATCAGCCCCACGAAGTTGCGAACCAGTGTAACCAAGTATCGGGTCATCGCATCCGCCCACCTGCGACCTCGTACTCGCCAATATAACTTTTAACCCGGAATATCCATTTTGACTCGTGATTCGCTCTACACCGGCGCCGG
>CAVXJY010000050.1:0-5262 GCA_963761855.1 Bryobacterales bacterium
TTCCTGGCGCCGTTTTTCACGCGGCAGGTGGAGGCGGGCGCGAAATGGGAGCCGGGACAGCGGATTTTGCTGAGTGGGGACTTCTTTCACATGCGGGCGCCGTTCTTTTATCCCAAGGTGATTGCGGCGCCGGATAGCTTTTGCACGGTGGACGAGTTTTACGGGCCGGGGGATTTGTGCTTCGAGTCGGAGGGGCGCGAAACGCATAACGGGGTGGAGTTGAATGCCGAGGGCAAGGCGGCGAACTGGCTGCGGATTTCGGGGTCGATGGCCGCGATTCACGCGGTTTCGACGGACACCGGGACGCCGGCCTTCGACAACAAGCAGGTAATCGACGTGCCGCGGCTGCACACCACGGTGTTTGCGGATGTGAGCGCGCCGCGGATTCGCGGACTGCACCTGATGCCGGGGTGGAGCTATACCTCGCGCAAGGAGGCGACGCGCGACGATACGGTGAGCGTGCCTTCCTACAATTTGTTCAATCTGGGCGCGCGGTACACGCCCGGCGGCGAGCAGGGGCGGATGACGTTTACGATCTACGCGAACAATGTTGCGGATAAGAAATATTGGTCGGATACAGGAGCCAGCTATGGAGATACTTTTGTGTGGCTGGGCGCGCCGACGACGGTAAGGATGGAGGCGAGGTACAGCTTTTAAATGCTAGAAGCTAGAAGCTGCATTTATGAATGCAACGGTAAAGGCGCACGGGCTTGACGGGGGACTGGTGACGCCGGACTGGGCGCCGCTCACGCTGGCGGAGCTTGGGCCGTTGCTGGAGCAGTTTCCCGCGCTCGGGGCGCCGGTGGAGATTCTGTTTGCCAGCCCGCGGCCGCTTTCGGCGGCGGGCCTGGTGGCTACGACCAACGGGCGCGTATTCGTCAAGCGGCATCACCGCGCGGTGCGCGACCGCGAGGGGCTGCTCGAGGAGCATCGCTTTCTGGCGCATCTCTTCGGCGCCGGCGCGCCGGTTCCGCGGTTGCTCAAGAATGCGCGGGGCGAGACGGCGATCGAAGTGGGCGATTGGACGTACGAAGTACACGAGCCGGCAAAGGGAGTGGATGTTTACGAAGAAGCGATTTCGTGGACGCCGTTTCGACGCGACGGGACACGCCCGTGCGGCGGGGCGGGCTTTGGCGCGTCTGCATGGTTTGCCGAGGGGTATCGATGCGCCGCCTCGCAAGAGTGCGGCCGCTGGTGGCGAGCTTCACGATTTTCGCGGCGAGTGATGCGGCGGCGGCGATGGCGCGTTACCTTGCGGCGCGGCCGGCGCTTGCCGATCATGACGGGGTTCGCGCGTGCGCGTTGCACGGCGCTCGAACTGCTGGCGCCGTTTCATGCCGAGCTTCGGCGCCGCATTCTGCCTGCGCTCGAGCCACTCTGGACGCACAACGATCTGCACGCCTCGAATCTTTTTTCAGCGACGGGGCGACCAGGCGCGGGCAACGGCGATCATCGACTTCGGTCTCACCGACCGGACCAACGCCGTCCACGATCTGGCGCATGCGATCGAGCGCAATATCGTCGAGTGGCTGGCGCTGGTCGAGAACCCATCGCGGCCCGAGGTTGTGGCGATCCATTTCGATCATCTGCGCGCGCTGCTCGAAGGGTACGAATCGGTGCGGCCGCTTTCGCGCGGAGGAAGCCGCGGCGCTGGCGCCGATGACGGCGCTTTGCCACGCCGAGTTCGCGCTTTCCGAGGCCGATTATTTTCTCGGCGCGCTGCGCGCGGAACAAAGCGCGGCCATGGCGTACGACGGCTGGCTGGTGGGCCATGCGCGATGGTTCTATGGCCCCGGGCAGCGGCTGCTGGACGCGTTGCGCGAGTGGGCCGAAAGCCGCATAAGGACAGCGCCATGAGTTGGAGTGTTGCGGGCGCGTATCTGGGCGCGCACGGGCTGGAGATGGCGGGGATGGCGGCCACCGTGCTCGGAATCTGGCTCACTACCAAGCGGCTATTGATCTGCTGGCCGGTGGTGCTTGCTGGCGGATTTTCTTTATCTGGTGGTTTTTTATCGGGCACGGTTGTTTTCCGATGCGCTGCTGCAGATTTTCTTTGTGGCCTTCACGATGTACGGGTGGTGGCACTGGTGGCGCGGCGTGGTCGAGGAGGGCGAGGTCCGCGTGGTTCCGCTGCGGGCGCGCGCGTGGCTTGGCGGGCTGGCTGCGGGTGCGGCAGGCGCATGGATCCTGGGCTGGATGATGGTGCGCGTGGGCGCGGCATTGCCGCATCTGGACGCCGCGTTGGCCAGCTACAGCCTGGTGGCGAGCTGGTGGCAGGCGCGCAAGCACATCGCCAATTGGTGGCTGTGGATCGTGGTGGACACGATCTATATCGGCGAATACGTCTATAAGCATCTGGCCGCAACCGCGCTGCTCTATGCGGGCTTAGTGGCGCTGGCGGCGCTGGGTTTGCGCGATTGGCGGCGGGCGCCGGTGGCGGCGTGAAGTTTTTCGGCGAGACGCCAGCGCTTGGGCGCCGGCCGAACGGGGATTCCTTTTACCGGGCGCAGAGCGGCCGCGGCTCCGGCCTGCATTACGTTGCGCAGAGGCTCGCCGCGCATGTAGCGGCGCAGTTCTTCGGCGGCGACGCGCAAGGCATTGGGCGTGCATTGCGGGCTGGCGGCGCCAATGTGCGGGGTAAGCAGCAGATTGGGGCAGCTCCACAGCGGATGGCCCTCGGGCAGCGGCTCGGGATCGGTGACGTCGAGAGCGGCGCGAATGCGCCCGGCCAGGAGCGCTTCAACCAGCGCCTCGGTGTCGACAATTGGCCCGCGCGCCGCATTGACGAGCAGCGCGCCCTGGCGCATCGAGAGCGAGTTGCCGGCTGCCGATGAGGCCGCGCGTCTCCGGGGAAAAGGGCAGGATCAAAATCGCGATTTCCGCTTGCGGCAGGAGATGGTCGAGTTCCGTCACGGCATGGACCTCGGGATCGGGGCGCGCCCGGCGCGCCACGCGCACGAGATGGACGCGAAACGGCGCGAGCATGCGTTCGATCTCTTTGCCGATGGCCCCGTAACCGACAAGCAGCACGGACTTGCCGGTAAGCTCCTCCAGCATGACGGGGGATAGATGGCGCGCGCATCGCCGGTCATGGCCGCGTAGCGGGCGCCGGCCTCGAAGCGCCGCTTCCACTGTTGCGATTTCTGCACTTCGAGATAAAACGGGAATTGCTTCAACAGGGCCAAAATAGCGCCGACCACCCACTCGGCGGTGGCGACGTTATGGGCGCCATGGGCGTTGCAGATGGTTACGCCGGGCCCGACCAGGGCAGGAAGCCACTCCACGCCGGCGAGTGGGGAGAGAACCAGCCGCACGCCGCGGAGATGCGTCCATTGGCGGCGTGCGCGCGCGGGGTAAAAGTCGGGAATCCAGACGTCGATTTCGATCTCGCAATCCGCATCCTCGGGAATCGCGATCAGGTCGACGTCGTCAGGGAAGTCGCGCAAAAGCTCCGCCGCAAAGGTCGTGGGGTAGCCAACTCGCAGCATGGGATTCGGGGAAACCCGGCCTTTCGGGTGAGTCGATTGTAAGCCAAGCCGGCTGCCGGGCGCCGCGCTGGGGCGTGTTACACTGCGGGCGCCGCGGAGGGTTCGCGGGAGGCGGAGGACGTCAGCGCGCCCAGTTCCTGGTCCTGGTCCTTGTACTGCAACTGGTAAAGCCTCCAGTAGATGCCTCGTTGCGCCAGAAGTTCCTGGTGCGAACCCATCTCGCGCAACTGGCCTTTGTGCATGACGAGAATGGTGTCGGCGCGCTGCACGGTGGAAAGGCGGTGGGCGATGAGCACGCTGGTGCGGCCTTCGACCATGCGCTCCAGGGCGCCGCGGATGCGCAGTTCGGTGTCGGTGTCCACGCTGGAGGTGGCTTCGTCGAGAATGAGGATGCGCGGATTGAAGGCCAGCGCGCGGGCGAAATTGATGAGCTGCTTCTGGCCCGTGGAAAGCGAGTTGCCGCGCTCCTGCACCGGCTCATCGAACCTGCCCGGCAGGCTCTCGATGAAGTCGAGGACATTGACGTCGCGCGCCGCCTTGCGCATCTGTTTCTCGCCGATTTCCCGGTCGCCGAAGCGGATGTTTTCGGCGATCGTTCCGGTGAATAGAAATGGATCCTGGAGCACCACCGCGAAATGCCGCCGCAGCTCGGTCAAATCGTGCTCGCGCAGGTCGACGCCGTCGATCAGAATGCGCCCCGCAGTGACGTCGTAGAAGCGCATCATGAGGCTGGTGAGGGTGGTTTTGCCGGCGCCGGTGTGGCCCACGATGGCCACGGTCTGCCCGGGCTCGATGGTGAAGGACACGTCCTTGAGAATCCACTCGATGTCGTCCATGCCGGCGAGCAGCTCCGCGGTTCTCAGTTTCGGGTCGGGATTGAGGAAGTTGGCGGCTTGTTCGGCGGCCTCCACCGCGGCCTTTTGCGCTGCGGTGAGCTTCTGATAGGTGAACCAGACGTGGCGGAACTCGATGCGGTTGGAGCCGTCGCCGGGGAGCGCGCGCGCCGGGCTGACGATTTCGGGCCGGGTGTCCATCAGTTTGAAAATGCGCTCGCACGCGGCCATCGCGGCTTGAAGGATGTTGTACTTGTCGCTCAGGTCCTGGATGGGCCGCCAGAAGCGCTGCGCGTATAAGTTGAAACTGGCCAGCATGCCGATGGTGACCGAGCCGCGCGCCAGGACGCTGAAACCGCCGCGCCACACCACCAGCGCAATGGCCACCGAAGAGAGCAGCTCCACGGCGGGGTAATAGAGCGCGTAGGCGAAGATGGTGTCCTTGAAGGCGATCATATGCTGCCGGTTGACGGCTTCGAAATCCTGGTAGGCGCGCTCTTCGCGGTTGAACAACTGCACCACGCTCATGCCCGTGATGTGTTCCTGGGTAAAGCTGTTGATGCGGGCAATGGCGGCGCGCACCCGGCGGTAACTCTCGCGCACGTGGTCGCGGAAGATGCGGGTGACGATGAGGATGAGGGGCAGGACGGCGAAGGCCAGCAGGGCCAGCCACCAGTTGATGGCGAGCATGACGCACGGCCATGATGGTGAGGGTGAAGAAGTCGTCGACGATGGCCAGCACGCCGCCGGTAAACATGTCGTTGATGGCGTCGACATCGGAGGTCAGGCGGGTAACCAGGCGGCCCACGGGATGAAGATCGAAGAATCCGACGTGCATGCGCTGCATGTGGCGGAAGATGTCGCGGCGGAGATCGAACATGATCTTCTGGCCGGTCCACTGCATGAGGTAGGTTTGAACGAACTCGAAAAGATAGGAGAAA
>CAVXJY010000051.1:0-66410 GCA_963761855.1 Bryobacterales bacterium
GGCATCATTCCAGCTCTCGAAAGCGCGCACGCCGTGGCCGAAGCGATGCGCCGCGCGCCCGCTGCCACGGGCAAGATCTTCCTCATCAATCTGTCCGGCCGCGGCGATAAGGATATCGACATCTACCGCGAGAACTTCCCGGAGATCGACCAGCCATGACGCGCATCGGCCGCATGTTCGAAGAGCGGAAACGCGCCGGGCGCAAGAGCCTGATCGCTTACCTCACCGCCGGCGACCCAACGCCCGAGCGCACGCCCGCGCTGGTGGAAGCCATGTTGCGCGGTGGCGCGGACCTGATCGAGCTGGGCGTGCCGTTTTCCGATCCCATTGCCGATGGCCCGGTCATCCAGCGCGCCGGTGAGCGCGCGCTCCAGGCAGGCACGTCGCTCGGATGCGTGCTCGAAATCGCGCGCGAGATCCGGCAGCGCTCGGAGGCGCCGTTGCTGCTGTTCACCTATCTCAACCCGGTGCTGCGCTACGGCCTCGAGCGCCTGGCGCGCGACGCCTCACAAGCCGGCATCGATGGCTGCCTGCTCACCGACGCCTCGGTGGAAGAAGCGCACGAATATGTGGGCGCCATGCACGGGCAGGGTCTGGACACCGTGTTTCTGGCTGCGCCCACCTCCACGCCGCGGCGCCTCGAATTGGTGGCGCGCTATTCCACCGGGTTCGTCTACCTGGTGTCGCGCACCGGCGTCACCGGCGAGCAGGATTCGCTCTCCGATTCCGTCGCGCCGCTGGTCCGCGCCATGCGTGCCATCACCGATTTGCCGCTGGCGGTGGGTTTCGGCATCTCGAAGCCGGAGCAAGTGGCGGAGCTGGGGAGCCAGGTGGACGCTGTCGTGGTAGGCAGCGCGTTCGTCCGCTTGATCGAGCGCAATATCGACAATGCGTCACTGGAAATTCAGCTCGAAAGCTTCACCCGCGAGCTGAAACACGGATTTGGAGCGCAGGCATGACGGAAGAAGAGGCGCGGCTCAAGCTGGAGGAGTTCCGCGTGCTGATCGACGAACTGGACCGGCGCATCGTGGGGCTGCTCAATGAGCGTACCCGCGTGGTAGAGGACATCGGCCGCGTCAAGCGGCTGGCCCACCTGCCCATCTACGAACCGAAGCGCGAGGACCAGGTGTTCGCCAATGTCATCGAGTCCAACGCCGGCCCGTTGACCGAGGACGGCCTGCGCCGCGTTTTCGAGCGCATCATCGATGAGATGCGCACCATCCAGCGGTTGCGCATGGAAGCGGACGGAGACAAGCCATGATCGTGGTCATGCAGGCAGGAGCCGCCGAGAAAGATATCCAGGCGGTGATCGATCGCATGGTGGAGATGGGTTTCAACGTCCACCGCTCCACCGGAATCATCCACACTGTACTTGGCGGCGTGGGCGGCAAGGAGGAGTTCGACCTGGGCGTGTTCGAGGTGATGGACGGCGTCAAGGAAGCGCATCGTATCGCCTCGCCCTACAAGCTGGCCAGCCGCCGTTTTCGCCCCGGTGGGACGGTGGTCAAGGTGGGAGGGTGCGAATTCGGCGGTAGCCGCGTGGTGGTGATGGCCGGACCGTCGAGCGTCGAAAGCCGCGAGCAGATTGAGCGATGCGCCGAAATCGTGGCTGCCGCCGGCGCCGCGGTCATCCGGGGCGGAGCTTTCAAGCCGCGCAGTTCGCCGTACGGTTTTCAGGGGCTGGGCGAGGAAGGTTTCGCACTGCTGCGCGCCGCTGCCGACCGGCACGGGCTGTTGACCGTCATTGACGTCATGGACGCCACGCAGATTCCGCTGGTGAGCCAGTATGCCGACATCCTGCAAATTGGCGCGCGCAACATGCAGAACTTCGCCTTGCTGCGCGAGATCGGCAAGCAGCGCAAGCCCGTGCTGCTGAAGCGCGGCATCGCCGCCACCATCGAGGAACTGCTGCTGGCGGCCGAGCATATCTTGGCCGGCGGCAACTATGACGTGATTCTGTGCGAGCGCGGCATCCGCACCTTCGAGACCTACACCACGAACACGATGGACATCTCCGCCATTCCGGTGGTCAAGAAGCTCTCGCATCTGCCGATTGTGGCTGACCCCTCGAACGCCACCGGCCGCCGCGATAAGGTTCCGCCGATGGCGCGCGCCGCGGTGGCCGCCGGCGCCGACGGGCTATTGATCGAGGTCCATCCCGATCCGGACCGCGCCTTGAGCGACGGCGCACAGTCCTTGCGGCCGGAGCAATTCACCGAGCTAATGGCGCAGTTGCGGATCATCGCTCCCGTGGTAGGAAGAAGTATTTAGGTAGGGGCATGCTTTAGCTTGCCAACGCCCGCTTGCGGGAGCGGTCTTTTTACTGCATTTGTCCTGCCGCTCCCGATGTGCCTCGTCGCCGGCGCTACACTAAGCATTTCATGAAGCAAGTAGCCATCATCGGGACCGGCTTGATCGGCGCCTCGTTTGGCCTGGCCCTGCGCAAGGCCGGCTTTGACGGCCCCATCGTGGGCGTCAGTTCGCCGCGCGCCATTGCCGATGCCGTCGCCGCCGGCGCTATCGACCGCGGCGCGCCCCTGGCCGACGCCGTCGCCACCGCCGACCTTGTCTTCCTCTCACAAGCCATCGGCCGCATCCTCGACACCATTCGCCATCTCGATCCGCTACTACAGCCGGGCGCGCTGGTCACCGATGCCGGCAGCACCAAGTGCGAAATCGTCGACTTAGCGCGGCAGACCATCACCCGCGGCCAGTTCCTGGGGGGACACCCCATGGCTGGTAAGGAAAAGCGCGGCGCCGCCGCGGCCGACGCCGGCCTCTTCCGCGGCCGCACCTGGGTACTCACGCCGGACGATTCAGCGGAACTCGAAACCCCCGCCGCGCGCGACTTCATCGCCTGGCTGAGCCGCTTCGGTGTGCGCCTGGTGACCCTCGATTGCGACCAGCATGACCAACTGGTGGCATTCACTTCCCACATGCCGCAGCTTGCCTCCACCGCGCTGGCCGCTACTTTGGCCGATCGCCTCCCTGCCGGCGCCAAGCTCGAAGTCGCCGGCCCCGGCCTGCTCGACATGACCCGCCTCGCGCTCAGCTCCTACGATCTCTGGCGCGACATTCTGGCCACCAACACCGATCACATCGACCGCGCCCTCGGCTTCTACATTCAGAAGCTGGAACATCTCCGCGAAAATCTGCGCACGCGACAGCTTCAGGAAGAGTTCGCCCGCGGCGCCGCCATCGCCGCCAAGCTTCGAAGCGAATAGCGGCCACCTACAAGATGAAGGTCACGGAAAATCGCATATCGGTCCTTGTGAGAGCCAGGCCTTTGCGCTATTCGAGCTTGAAGTTGACTTGGATCGTGGTCTTTACCTCCACCGGCTCACCATTAAGCAAGGTGGGTTGGTAGACCCAGTTCTTGACGGCATCGAGCGCCGCCTGAGCCAGCACCGGAGGGCCGCTCACCGCCTTGACGTCCTGCACTGTTCCATCTTTGCCAACGATGGCCTCCAGCACCACGGTCCCTTCAATGCCGCCCTGTTTCGCGGCTGCCGGATACTCCGGTGCGACCTGGGTAATCAGCTTGGCCGCTTGCGCATTGCCGCTGACTTCAAGCCGGTTCGCAGTTGTGGCGTTATCGGACGACAGGGCGAAGTTGACCTGAATCGAGGTCTTCACCTCGACCGGCTCGCCGTTGAGCAAAGTAGGTTGGTAGGCCCAGTTCCTGACGGCGTCCAGTGCGGCCTGAACCAGGAGTGGATGACCGCTCACCACTTTCAGATTCTGCACCCGGCCATCCTTGCCAATCAGGGTGGACAGCACGACGGTCCCCTGAATTTGCGCCTGTTTCGCGAGTGGCGGATAAACCGGATCGACCTTGGAGATCAATTGGAGGGCCTGCGCATTGCTGCCCACCTCCACCCGCTTGGACGTTCCGAACGAAAAATTCTCCTCCGGCGAGATTTGCATCTGCGCAATGCCATTGTGTATGCCCACTCCGACATGCAGGTGCTCATCGAACCCCTTGACGACTTGGGCGACTTTTTCCATCACGCTCGAAATGTTCGCAGGCAACGTATCGCCTTCGTGGACTGGCAGGCGCGCCAACAGATCGGCTTTCGCCTGATCCGATAGCCCGCTCACGGCGATGCTCTTGAGGACGCTGCTCGAGGAAGTATATAACTCGTTATTGTCAACTATGAGCTGATCGGCGATCACGGTGCCGTTAGGTCCATAAGACCTGGCACCGCCGCCGACCCCGGCTCCCACTCCGCCGTTAATCCCCGTGCCGACCCCGCCGCTCACGCCCGTCCCAACGCCGCCCGCCACACCTGTCGATGGCGGCAGTTCGAAGGTAACGCCGACCTGCCGCGTTCCCCCTGCCGCATCTTTGTAGAAGTGCCAGTTCAGCACCGATTCGAGTACCGCTTTACGCAGTTCATCCGGACCGCTCAGAATGCTGGCATCCGTCACCTCGCCGTTCGCATCCAGCTTGACCTGCGCCACCACGGTGCCCTGCACGCCTTTGGCGATCGCGGCCGCGGGATATTCCACTCCCGAGCGGTGCATGAGCCGCGAGCCGCCGAGATCCACCGCCACGCCCGGAGCGTCTGAAACTATCTGCGGCGCCGCCGCCAGCGGGAATGCACCCGTCACCATCCAGCACGACACAGCTAAAAACATTACGCTCGCAGCTAGTGCGGCGATCCATCGCGTCTTGGACATAGTTGCCTCCCGAATGATTTCGACCACCCTTTGTTTCAGATGCCTCTTGCGCAGGAACAGCGGCGCCGGCGCCAGATCCATCTCCGGCCGCGCGCCGGCCATTTCGAGCAGCGCATCCACATAAGGATCGCGCGATTGCGTTATTTTGACGACGCGGCAATCCACCGCCTGTTCGCGCGCCAGTTGAATTTCGCCCAACAGCCACCAGATGGCCGGATGAAACCAGAGCGCGGCGCGCACCAGTTCCTCGCCCACTGTGAAAAGCCAGTCGTGCCGCTCCACGTGCAGGTTTTCGTGGCACAGGATGGCCTCCTGCATGGCGCCGCTCAGTTGCGGAAACCGCTCCGGCAGCAGGATCACCGGCCGGCGCCAGCCGAAGGTTACCGGGCTGGATATCTCGGCCGAAAGCAGCACCTCGGCCCGCACGCCCGCGTTTTCGAGCGGCACCGCGCGGAGCCGGTAGCGGCGCAGCCGCCAGAACCCAACTCCCAGCCACGCCAGCCGCGCCACCACGCCGGCGGCCAGCAGGTAGAGCAGCAGGTGGCCCGGCGAAATGTGGAAGCGCGCCGGCGCTGCGGCCGCGACGCTTGTCACCACCGTCGTCACCGAGACGTTCGCCGCGATCACTTCCCGGTGCCAGGCCCGCACCCAGGGAAGCAGCAGGCACGCCGCCAGCAGCAATTGCCAATACAGCAGCCGCGCGCCCGCCGCGCGCATGCGCAGCAACGCGGGCACGAAGGCCGCCACCGCTACCAGCAGCCCTATTTGCAGGCTGTAGGCCAGAATATTGCTCCAGATGAGAGTGGCGTTCATGACTCCCTCCCCGGCTTACGCAACCGGGCGATTTCCTCCAGCTCCTCGCGCGACAAATCGCCCTCTTCCACCAGATGAACCAGCAGCGGCTCGGCCGACCCGTTGAAGACGCGGTTGACGAACTCGCGCACCATGGCGCCGATCACCTTGCGCTTGGGCTGCGCCGGGCGGTACACGTACGCCCGGTCGGCCTGCGTCTTCTTCAGGTATTTTTTCTGCTCCAGGATCTTCATCATGGTCATCACCGTGGTGTAAGCCACCTTGCGGTGCGCCAGCAGCGCCTCGTACACGTCCCGCACGGTCGCGTTGTTCCGCTCCCAGACGATCTTCATGATCTCCAGTTCCTGGCCAGTCAGGGTACTGCTTCGCGGTCGCATACTAATTTATTAGTACTAAATTAGACGATTGTCAAGCGCAAAATAACGGTGCGCCTCGGGAGCCTGACGGCAAAGCCCGCGCGCTTGCTTGGGCGGGTGTTAAGGGTATACGATTGCGGTGCAAAAGGAGAAATAGCCATGGTGACGAAAAGCCCGATTCTTGTCAGCGCACTTTCCTGCCTGCTGGCCTCCTGGGCGGTGGCCCAAGCCCCGCCGCAGAATGAGAACATGACCACTCCGCCGGCGCAGCGCGCTGGTCGAGGCGGCATGCCGGCCCAGCGTCCGGAGTCGTCACGCCGGGGCGCCGAATCGGGGACCGAGGCGCACCACCAGCCGGCGCCCGAAGAGAAGACCGTGGTCACCCACCACTCGGCGCGCATCGGCGGCGAAGAGATTCACTACACCGCCACCGCCGGCACATACGTGCTCAAGGCCGATGACAACACGCCCAAAGCGACCTTCTTTTACGTGGCCTACACCAAAGACGGTATCCCCGACATCGCCAAGCGGCCAGTGGCGTTCGTCTACAACGGCGGACCCGGCTCAGCTTCGCTGTTCACCCACATGGGTATGGGGCCGCGCCGCGTTTTGCTCACGCCCGACGGTCACGGCATGCCGGCGCCTTATAGCGTCGTCGACGACGAAGACTCCAGCCTGGATGCGGCCGATCTGGTCTTCGTCGATGCGATCAGCACCGGCTTCAGCAGGCCCGCGCCCGGCCAAACCGCGTCGCAGTTTTACGGCGTCGTCGAAGACGCCAACTGGTTCGCCGATTTCATTTACCAGTACATCACCCGCAACGAGCGCTGGGCATCGCCCAAGTTTTTGATCGGCGAAAGCTACGGCACCCTGCGCTCGGCGGAATTGGCCGGCGTTCTCCAGCATCGCCATGAGATCTATCTGAACGGCATCGTGCTGCTTTCCACCATGGCGTTTGCCGACTGGGGCGGTGACGACCGCGACATCTTTTTCCTGCCCACTTACACCACCACCGCCTGGTATCACCACCTGCTGCCGCCCGATCTGCAAAAGCAGAGTATCGAAGCCGTGGCGCAGGCGGCGCGCCAGTTCGCCCATGGCGAGTACGCCCAGGCGCTCGAAAAAGGCGATCAGCTCACTCCGGCCGAGCATCAGAAAGTGGTAAAGGACATCGCCCGCCTCACCGGCCTCAAGCCGCAGTACATCGAAGAGGCCAACCTGCGGATCGTTCCGTGGCGCTGGTTCAAGGAGCTGATGCGCGACCAGCGGCGCACCGTCGGCCGTCTGGATTCGCGGTTCCTCGGCATCGACGTGGATGCCGCCGGCGAGCACGACGAATACGATCCCAGCGAAGCTTCCTATGAAGGCGCGTTCGTAGCCACCTTCCAGGACTACCTGCGCCGCGAGCTCGGCTGGAAGAGCGAGATGAATTACGTAGTCACCGCCAATGTGCGCCCCTGGAGCGATGCCGGCGAAACCCGCGTGGCCGAGGTTCTGCGCTCCGCTATGACCGAAGAGGGATCTCTGAAGGTGCTGGTGTTATGCGGCTATTATGACGTCGCCACGCCCTTCAACGGCATCGAGGAAACCGTCGCCCACATGAACCTGGAGCCGCCCGTGCGCAAGAATATCGAGTTCGCCTACTATGAGTCCGGACACATGGTCTATATCGACCGCAAGGCGCACGATAAAATGCATAAAGATGTCGACGAGTTCATCAACGCCAACTACTCGCACTGAGGTTGTGGTCCGGCGCTCGCGCCGCCCGGCCGGAGCCGCCCGTTGAGCGCCGCCGAAAAGTTTGAGCGGCTGGTCGCCTTGATGGCCCGCCTGCGCGCGCCCGGCGGCTGCCCATGGGACCGCGAGCAGACCTTCGACAGCATCAAGCCCCATACGCTGGAAGAGACCTACGAAGTGCTCGACGCCATCGACCGCCGCGATTGGCCCGATCTGGCCGAAGAGCTCGGCGACTATATTCTGCAGGCCGTCTTCTATGCGCAGATGGCCTCCGAACAGGGCCTCTTCACCATCGAAGACGCACTTGAGGCGATCAACCGCAAGCTGTTGCGCCGCCACCCGCACATCTTCGGCGAAGCATCGGCCTCCACCGCCGACGATGTGAAGCGCATCTGGAGCCAGGTCAAGGCCGTCGAAAAAGCCGAGCAGGGCCGCGAGCGGGACAGCCTGCTGGCCGGCGTGCCGCGCGCCCTGCCGGCGCTCGTCGAGGCGCAGCAGATTTCCTCGCGCGCCGCCGCCACGGGCTTCGATTGGGAGAACCCCGAGCAGGTGCTCGACAAGCTGCACGAGGAGGCGGGAGAGTTCGCCGCAGCGCGCCGCGGCGGATCGCCAGCCGAATTGGAAAACGAACTGGGCGATATGCTGTTCACGCTCGTCAACCTGGCGCGCTTCCTCAAGGTGGATCCCGAGCAGGCGCTGCGCGCCACCAATGCCAAGTTCCGCCGCCGCTTCGGCTACATCGAGCGCAAGCTGGCCGAGCGCGGCAAGCAGCCGGCCGATGCGACGATTCAGGAAATGGAGGCGCTGTGGCAGGAAGCCAAAGGGTAATCGACATTCGACCGCTGCGCGGGCTTCCCCAGTTCGCCGGCGTGGTCGAATTGCAAAAAGTAATCTGGGGCTTCGAGGCCATCGACCTGCTTCCCATGCGATTCCTGGTGGTGCTCGATAAAGTGGGCGGCCCCATCTTCGGCGCTTACGACGGCGACCGCCTCATCGCCTTCTGCTTCGCGATCCCAGGCGTCAAGCCCGGCCCCACGCCGTACCTGCACAGCCACATGTTGGGCGTGCTGCCCGAATACCGCGATTCCGGCATCGGCCGCCGCCTCAAGCTCCACCAGCGCGAAGACGCGCTTACCCGCGGCATCGGCTTGATCGAATGGACCTTCGATCCGCTCGAGCTCAAGAACGCCTTTTTCAATCTCGAACGCCTCGGCGCCATCGTTCGCCGCTACGCGGAGAATCAGTACGGCATCACCGCCAGCCCGCTGCACGGCGGTCTGCCCACCGATCGCTGCACCGCCGAATGGTGGCTGGATTCGCCGCGCGTGCGCCAAATCCTGGCGGGTGACCGGCCGCCCGTTCACGCTGCCGAACGCATCTCCTTTCCCACCGAAATCGCTCTGATTCGCAGCCAGGACGCCGCCCGCGCCCGCGAAATTCAACGGACCAACGCCGCGCTGTTTCAAGGTGCGTTTAAGCGCGGCCTGGCCGTGACCGGCTTCGACCGCGGCCCCGCGTTGGGGACCTATCTGCTGGAGCCATGGCAATGAAGATCGATCGCGTCGCCCTGCGCCTGATCCGCATGCCGTTGGTGCACTTTTTCGAAACCAGTTTCGGCCGCACTTATGAGCGCCACATCATTCTGGTGGAGGCGCAGGCGGACGGCATTTCCGGCTGGGGCGAAGTGACCGCCGGCGAGAACCCTTTCTACAACGAGGAGTGGACCGAATCCGCCTGGCGGATTCTGCGCGATTACGCCGCCCCGCGCCTACTCGGCCGCGAACTCGATGGGCCGGAAGCGGTCTACCCCCTCACCGCTCACATCCGCGGCCACAACATGGCCAAGGGCGGCCTGGAAACCGCCGTGTGGGACCTGGCTGCGCGCATGGAAGGCGTGCCGCTTTGGAAAAAGATCGGCGGCGGCGCGCGCCGCGAGATTCCCTGCGGCGTCTCCATCGGCATCCAGGATTCGGTCGAGGAGCTGCTCGAAACCATCGAGCGCGAACTGGCCGACGGCTATCAGCGCATCAAAATGAAGATCAAGCCCGGCTGGGACGTGGATGTGGTGGCGCGCGTGCGGGAGCGCTTTCCACGCATCAAACTCATGGCCGACGCCAACTCCGCCTACACCCTGGCCGACGTCGATCGCCTGCGCCAGCTCGACAACTTTTACCTGATGATGATCGAGCAGCCGCTGGCTCACGACGATATCATCGACCACGCCGAGTTGCAGGCGCGCCTGCAGACGCCCATCTGCCTGGATGAATCCATTCGCAGCGCGCACCATGCCGCCCAGGCCATCCGCCTTCGCGCCTGCCAGATCTTCAACATCAAGCTGGGCCGCGTGGGCGGCTTCGCCGAAGCGCGAAGACTGCACGATGTGGCTCAGGCCGCAGGCATTCCCGTTTGGTGCGGCGGCATGCTCGAAGCCGGCATCGGCCGCGCCCACAACGTGGCGCTGGCCACGCTGCCCAATTTCGTGCTCCCCGGCGACGTATCCGCCAGCCGCCGCTACTGGCAGCGCGATATCGTTCAGCCGGCCATCGAAACCACCCCGCACGGCACCATCGAAATTCGCGACCAGCCGGGCTTCGGCTACGCGCTCGATCGCGAATTCATTGCCTCCATCACGGTGCGCGAGGAGATAGCCGGTTGAACGCTTTCGTCTCGCTGCTCGGCCGGAACCGCAACTACCGCTTCACCTGGATCGGCCAGGTGGTGAGCGAAATCGGCGACCACTTCAACAACATCGCGGTCTTCAGCCTGGCCGTGGCTGCCACCCGGTCCGGCATGGTGGTGAGCGGCGTGATGCTCTCGCGCGCCATTCCCGCCATGCTCATCGGGCCGGCCGCCGGCGTGGTGCTGGACCGCCTCAATCGCAAACATGTGATGATCTCGAGCGATCTCATCCGGGCCGTGGTCGCCCTCGGCTTCATCCTCGCCGTCGGCCGCGGCGATACCTGGCTCCTCTACTTGCTGAGCGCTCTGTTGATGGCGGCTTCCCCCTTCTTCACCGCCGGCCGCGCCGCCATTCTTCCCACCATCACCACTCGCCAGGAGCTGCACACCGCCAATTCGCTCACCCAAACCACCGGCTGGACCACGCTCACCATCGGCACCTTCCTGGGCGGCGTCAGCGTGATGCAGTTCGGCTACCGCTGGGCCTTCGTAGGCAATGCGCTCTCCTTTCTCGTTTCCGCGCTTTGCATTTCGCGCTTGCGTATGCCCGGGCGCGGCTTCTATCCGCAGCGGCGCGCCCTCACCGAAGCTGAAGTCGTCCGCCCCTGGCACGAGTACAAAGAGGGCCTGCGTTACATGCGCGGAGTGCCGCTGGTGATGGGGCTCCTGCTCATCAATGTCGGCTGGGCCTCCGGCGGCGGCGCAGCGCAGATCCTGTTCACCATTTTCGGCGAGATCGTTTTCAATCGCGGCCCCGCCGGCCTGGGCATGGTCTGGAGCTTCGCCGGGATCGGCCTGCTGGCCGGAGGCGCGCTCGGCTATAGCTTCGGCCGCCGCCTCAGCTTCACCAATTACAAGCGTGCCATCGTGGTCTGTTACATCGTCCACGGCGGCTCTTACGTTCTCTTCAGCCAGATGCGCCATTTCGGCTGGGCGCTGTTCTTCATCGCCCTCTCGCGCGCCGGCGTGGCCATGAGTTCGGTGCTCAACATGTCGCAACTGCTGCGCATCGTCCCCGATGGATTGCGCGGACGCGTTTTCGCCACCATGGAATCCGCCACCTGGTCGGTGATGCTGATTTCGATGACGCTCGCCGGCCTCGCCAGCGAATACTGGAACCCGCGCACTATCGGCGCCATCGCCGGCGTGCTCAGCTCCTCTACCGCCCTCTTCTGGGGCTGGGCCCACTTCACCGGCCGTCTCCCCGAGCCCGAACGCCTCGGTGTCAACCCCGAAGAAATCGAAGTCCATCCCGAGCCCATCGCCTGAACCAGCGTCCGTGCGCGTTGGTGGGGCCGGCTTCAGCCTGCCAACGCCCGCTTGCGGGCGGGTTCCTCAGGCTGCCCGCTTGGGGATAACGTCACGTTCAATCACACCTTGATCGATCGAGTCCAGATCGAAACGGTTCTGGATGTTGAGCCAGTATTGCGCCGAGGTGCCGAAGTAACGCCCAAGCCGCGCAGCCGTGTCCGCCGTGATGCCGCGTTTCCCATTCACGATCAGGCTGATACGGTTCGCCGGCACGCGGATCGCCCGCGCCAATCCGTTGATGCTGATTTCCTCATCCCTCATGTCCTCGAGCAGGATTTTGCCGGGGTGAATCGGTGGCAGCTTCTTTGCGCCTCTAGTGGTAGTCGCTGATTTCGACATCGGTCGGTCCTTTTGCTTTCCATTTGAAGCAGATTCTGTATTGGTCGTTGATCCGAATACTAAACTGGCCTTTGCGCCGTCCGCTCAACGCTTCCAGCCGGTTGCCGCGAAGCGCCCGCAGGTCTTCAAGGGAAGTCGCCGAGTCGAGCCGGATCAGCCGGGTGCGCACCTGTTCTTCGATATTTGCCAGTTCAACGACGCGCCGGCCGCCCATCAGTTTCTCGGCCCGCCCATCTTTGAACGACTGGATCACACCTCTATACTATTACTTAAAGGATAATACGTCAATAGGTTTGAAACGGCCGAAAGCCGGGCGCGTGCGCGCCTGCGTATACCCGCGCCACGCCGGGCGGCCCCTTCCGCCGCGCCGCATAGTAAAATCATACGCAAGTCATTCAAACGCGCGGCTGGGCTTGTCCAGGTGGGAGCGGGCCGCGCGGATGGCTATAGGCTCGCCACATCTCGCGTGTGCGGGCAGGGGGTCGAAGCAATGCCGGCAATCATTCGGTTTCGGGGCAGGCGTGTTTGGTGCGCCGCGCTCTTTTTGGCGGGAATGGCTTCGCTAGCCTGGGGCCAGGGAGGCGATTTCGTACAGGCGACAGGCAACGGAACGCTGACACTGGGCGGCTCGCCTTTCCGCTTCGCCGGCACCAATTCCTATCCGTTGATGTATTCGAATCAGCAGACGGTGCAACAGGTTCTGCAAGCCGCGGCCAATGCTAATCTGAAGGTCGTCCGCATGTGGGTCTTTTGCGACAGTAGCTGCGGAAATGGTTTCTTCTTTCAGTCCTTCCCCACCGGCGCCAGCGCCCCGGTATATAACGACAGCGCCACTAATGGCTTCGCCAACGTGGATTTAGCAGTCAACCAGGCCAACAAGCTGGGGATCAAGCTCATCATGACCCTCACCAATAACTGGCATGATTTCGGCGGCATGGATCAGTATGTCCGGTGGCGCGGCGGGCCGCAATATCACGACCAGTTCTACACCGATTCTACGATCCTCCAATGGTATGAGAACTGGGCCAGCCATGTACTGAACCACGTGAACGCGACTACGGGCCTGGCCTACAAGGATGACCCGACCATCATGGCATGGGAGCTGGCGAACGAGCCGGAATGCGGCAACGATGGGTTGGCTACATCGGGTAGTTGCTACAACGAGACAATCATTAACTGGATCACCCAAGCGGCAACGTATGTCAAAAGGATCGACACGAATCACCTGGTGGCAGTCGGCGATGAAGGCTACCTCTGTAGCCCTTCCTGCGCCGCTAACGGCGTCGATAGCTACAACTTCTCAAACGTTAAGCAGATCGATCTAGTGGGACTTCACCTCTACCCGGATTCCTGGGGCGAGAGCATTGCCTGGTCGGAAGACTACATCAACCAGCACCTGCAGGAAGCGCAAACCCTCAGCAAGCCTCTTTACATGGGTGAGTTCGGCCTGATGTCCGGCAACGCCAAGCAATTCATTTATAACGATTGGACGAATCTGATCTTCAGCAGCCTCGGCAGCGGGAATGAAGTCGGCAGTGGCGCCATGTTCTGGGATGTCCTGCCCGGCACTCCCACCCCCGCCAATGCCGAAGCGGCGAGCGCTTTCGATGAATACGCCGGCAGCCCGGTCTTGTGGTTGATGAGCGATTTCGCTGGACTGATGGCAGGTTCGGCGCAGCCACTCCCGCCCGTCGCCGGCTATCAATGGGCCAGCACGACCGTCGGCCAGCCAGCCACTCTCAACATCCTGTCGAACGATGTCGCTTATGGGGGCGCAACCATTGACCCTGCCACCATCAATCTCAGCACCAACCCGCTCCCGCAAAGCCCGCAAGGCCAGCAGACTTCCCTCAGCGTGAATGGCGGCGTCTTCAATGTCGTCGGGCAGACCATCCAGTTCATGCCGCAAGCCAGCTTCACCGGATCTGCCACCGCATCCTACACGGTCGAGGACAGCAACCAGCAGTTGTCCAATACCGGCTATCTGTTTGTAACTGTGAACCCCGCGCTGAGGGGTTGGACGTTGCTCGATTCGTTCGAGTCGGGCACCGATGGTTGGGGACCGAACGCGTCGAGCGGGGCCGCTGGCACGGTTGCGCTCAGCTCGACCTTTCACACCGATGGGAGTTCCTCGCTGCAGATAAACGTGACCGCCGGTGGATGGTTCGGAGCCACCTTCCCCAGCCCGGTCGATCTCTCCAACTGGCCGTCGCTGGCGGTAGATGTCGGGAGCACCACGGTTGGAACTTACTCGGCCTTCGCGTTCCAGTCGGGCTCGAGTAACCTTTGGTGCCAGAACTCGACATGGGAACCCATGAACTTGTTCTCCACCACAACCTTGACGGTACCGCTCCAGCCCTCGGCGCTTACCTGCTATTCAGGCAGCGGGGTTGTGCCAAGCACGCCGGATCTGACCAGAGTAAGCAGCTTGTACGTGTCCTTTGGAAACCCCGGAACGTATTACCTGGATTATCTCCGCGCAGCGCCCGGATCCGCCGGCGCCGCACCCCAGCCGCACATCTCCGGAATATCGAATTCCCCTGGCGGGCTGCCGGGTGGCTCGGCAAACACTTATATTTCGATTTATGGATCGAACTTCGCGCCCGTCAACTGGCCGGCCCCGATTTGGACTGACTATATCTTCAACGGGCAGTTACCCACCACACTGGGAGGCGTGAGCGTCAGCATGGGAGGAACGCCCGCATACGTGTATTATGTTAGCCCCGGGCAGATCAATGTCTTGGCACCCTCCCTCGGCACCGGCTCCATTCCGGTTACCGTAACCACGCCGGCGGGTATTAGTAATACCTTCACCATCCAGTCGGCCTCGGTGCAGCCTGCATTCTTCGAGTGGGGCACTTACGCTGTGGCTACCGACCAAAACTATAACTGGCTGGTGCCGAACGGAACCTTCAGCACGCCCACCGCGCCCGCCTATCCGGGCGAGGTTGTCATTTTATGGGGCACCGGATTTGGTCCGACTACGCCAGCCGCTCCGGCCGGCCAGGTAGTCCCGACTACGCCGGAGTTTCAGGTCAAAGGCGTCACGGTAACGGTTGGCGGGGTCTCGGCGCAGGTGTATGCAACCGCGCTCTCCTCTGGCTGGGCTGGCCTCTACCAGGTCGCGATTACCGTACCTTCGACCTTAGCCGACGGCACTTATGACGTTGTCGCCACTGTCGGCGGAGTGTCATCGCCCGCGGGCGTTAAACTCACGGTCCAGCAGCAACAGTAGCGCGTGGCCGCCTCGAATATTCTCTGTTCTCGCCCGGCGGTCAGACGTCCGGTAAACACTGCAAGGGGCAGGCATGTCCGGCTCCCGCTATGACGGTGTGCAGGCGCGGCGCAGTGCCTCGCCCAGATTGGCTTGCTGATCCTCGGTGAGCTTCCCGCCCTTCGACGTCACATAGAAGACGTCGATGGCCTTGTGCGCCTCGGTGTCAATGAGAACCACTTCGATGTTGGCGCCGATGGCGGAGAGCGCGGAAGCCAGGTCATACAGCAGGCCGGGGCGGTCCTGCGCCACGATCTCCACCAGCGTAGCCGTCTGGCTGGCTTCGGAGTTGAAGGAGACGCGGCCTGCAATGGCGGCCTTTTGCGTGGGTGGCGACATCTTGGGCCGGTTGCGCAGCAACTGGCGGACGTCGGCCTTACCAGCCAGTACTCGCACCACCACGGACGCCAGCCGCTCTACTTCGCTCGCGTTCAGATCCAGCGTGTGCAGCGGATCTTCGAAAGTGAAGGTATCTAGAATGGCGCCGCGGCGGTTGGAATAAGCCTCGGCGCGCACGATGTTCATGCCGAAGCTGGATAGCGTTCCCGCCACGCCGGCGAACAATCCGGGACGGTCCGTGGTGGCCAGCGTCAACTGCCACGCCGGATCGAGCTTGCGAATATCCACGGCCACGCCGGCCGCGCGGCTGCGCACTTCGAGCGCCATGTGCTCGTCGATCTCGGCTTCCGTGTGGGTGCGCAGGTAGCGCGTGGGAAACCCGGCGAGAAACGCCATCCGCTCCGGCGAGCCGGTCGGCTCAGGCTCGATGCGCTCGGTCTCCAGAGCCCGCGTCAGTTCGTTATAAACCGCCATGTACAACTGCCACAAATGGTCGGAGCGCCACGGCGTCATGGCGCCGGGATTCACCGCGCTGATATCGCCATAGGTGAGCAGCGTGAGCATCTTCAGGCGCTCCACGGTCCCGACCATGTGCGTCACTTGGGCAATGGTGGCCGGATCGTAAACGTCCCGCGAGTGCATGGTGGCGGAAAGCTCCAGGTGCCGGTGAATCAGAAACAGCACCGTCTCGCGCTCCTGGTCGGGCATGCCGATGCGGTGCGCTGCCGCCCGCACCAGGCGCACCGATGCATCCACGTGGCCTTCGTTGGGAGAGCCTTTGCCCGCGTCGTGAAACAGGAGCGCGAACAGCAGCAGCGCCGGCTGCTTCACTTCGGAGCGAAGGTCCTTGTACGGCCCCTGAATGTTCCACACGTTCTGCATCGCCACCAGCGTGTGCTCGTCCACCGTGTAGCGATGGTAGAAATCGCGGATTACCAGGCATTCCATGGCTGCCAGTTCCGGAAACAGAGCGGTGAGGACGCCGGTTTCGTGCATGGAACGAACGGCGAGCGGCGCGTGCGGGAGCGAAAGCAGCGGCTCCAGGGCGCGCCACAGCGGCTGGCGCGCGAAGTGCTCGCGCAGGCGCGCCAGACGCGCGGCGATCTGCTGTTCGGTCTCGGCGGAAGGCCGCATGCCGTGGCGGGCGACGAATTCGAAGAGACGCAGCGCCACGCCCGGATCGGCATCGAGCGACAACGGCTCGCGCACGTGGACGCGCTCGCGGTGGACGCTGAATTCGGCGTTGCCAAGGCGCGACCGCCAGTCGCGGAAAGAGGCGAACAGCCCGCTGTTCTGGGCCTCGGCGATCTCGGTCTGGCGCGTGGCGGCGCGATGGATGGCGCGGGCGTGGCGGAAGTATTCCCGCATCCACGCGGCTGTGTCGATGGCGCCTGCCTGCTCGGCGATCGCGTCCTGCGCTTCGAAGTCCAGCGTATTGTTGTCGCGGCCGCTGGCGCCGTGCAGGTACATGCGCAGACGCGCCAGGTGCCGGAAGGCCTGCTCCAGTTCCGCCGGTGGCGCGGCCAGACCCAGCCGCTGGCTTTCAGTGTTGCGCAGTTGCTCCAGCCAGCACACCAGTTGAAAGTCGCGCAGGCCGCCGGGCGTTTCCTTGACGTTCGGTTCCAGGTGATGGATGGTGTCGCCGTACTTGGCGTGGCGCTCGCGCGTGAGCCGCGCCAGGTTGCGAGCCAGCGCGTCGCGATTCCCCAGCACGAAACGCGGCAGCTTGGCGGCCAGCGCCGCGTACAACGCCCGGTCGCCCGCCAGGTAGCGCTGGTCGAGCAGGGAAATGTTGAGCTCGGTGTTCTGGTCGTGCACCTCCGCGCACTCTTCCGGTGTCCGGACCGAATGGCTCATGCGCAGGCCGGAGTCCCAGAGCTGCTGCAGAAAAGCGGAGATGGCATCCTTGCGCTCCACCGCCTGCTGAGTGGTGCGGAACAGCAGCAGCAGATCCACGTCGGAATAAGGGAACATCTGGCGCCGGCCGTAGCCGCCCACCGCAAGCAGCGCCGGGCCGTCCGTGGGGAAGGCGGGAAACAGGATCTCGGCCGCTGCGGAGGAAACCACTCGATCGACGTAAGCCGACCGTTCCGCCAAAGCGGTGCCCACGCCGCCGGTGTCGAGAAGCACCGGCGGTGCGGGAGCGGGCGCGGGACTAAAGAGCGGTTTCCCCACGATCGTCGTTGCGGATACGCACGGCTTCGGCGACGTCGAACACGAATATCTTGCCGTCGCCGATCTTGCCGCTCCGCGCGGCAGCGGTCAGTGTCTTCAGTACTTCCTCGTAACGGTCCGACGGAACCACCATTTCCAGTTTCACCTTGGGCAGGAGGTCCACATTGTACTCCTGGCCCCGGTACACTTCGCGGTGTCCCTTCTGGCGGCCGTGGCCGCGCACGTCGGTAATGGTCATGCCATCGATACCGATGGCTTTCAGCGCTTCTTTCACTTCATCGAGCTTGAACGGCTGGATAATCGCTTCGATCTTCTTCATGGAATGAGTCTCCCGGGACTTTACGATTCGAAGATATACCCTTCTTCACCGTGCTGGGAAAGGTCCAAGCCTTCCACCTCCTGCTCCGGCGACACGCGCAAGCCGATCAGAACGTCGCACACCTTTAAAATCACCAGCGTGCCGGCGACGGCCATGGCCCACGCCACACCGCATCCTATCACCTGGTTGACCACCTGCGTTGCCTTGCCATCCACTAAGCCGAGCGGCAGAACGTGGCCGCCCGAATCCTTGAGGCCGCTGTTGATGGCGCAGGTGGCAAAAACGCCGGTGAGAATCGCCCCCACCGTGCCGCCGATGCCGTGCACGCCGAAGGCGTCCAGCGCATCGTCGTAGCCGAACATGTTCTTGACCTTAACCACCATGAAATAGCAGACCACTCCGGCCACGAAGCCGATGGCCAGCGCGGAAAACGGCTGCACGAAGCCGGAAGCGGGTGTAATCGCCACCAGTCCTGCCACGGCGCCTGAGATCCCTCCCAGCACGCTCGGCTTGCCGGAGTGCAGCCACTCGGCCAGCATCCAGGAAAGTGCCGCGGCCGAAGCGCCGAAATGGGTGGCCACGAACGCGCTGGTCGCCAGGCTCGAGGCCGCCAGCGCGCTGCCCGCGTTGAATCCGAACCAGCCCACCCAAAGCAGGCAGGCGCCGATGAAGCTCAGCACCATGCTGTGCGGTTTCATATCGGGGCTGGGATAGTCGAGGCGCTTGCCGAGGTAGAGCGCGCACACCAGCGCCGAAACGCCCGAGGTGATGTGCACCACCGTGCCGCCGGCGAAATCGAAGCATGGGAATTTGCCGCCAAGGAAGGCGTTGAGCAGCCCGCCCTTGCCCCACACCATGTGCGCCATGGGGAAGTAAACAAGCAGCGACCAGAGTACCGTGAACAGCAGCATGGCGCTGAACTTCATGCGTTCCGCGAATGCTCCCGATATCAGCGCCGGCGTGATGATGGCGAACATCAACTGGTAAACCATGAAGGTTTCCTGCGGGATGGTTCCAGCGTAATCCGGATTGGGCGCCGCGCCGACGTGGTGCAGCAGCGCGAACCGCAGGTCGCCCACAAAGGATCCGCTGCCGCCGAAGGCCAGGCTGTAACCGACCACAGCCCAAATCACGGTCACCACGGCCATCAGTACAAAGCTTTGCATCATCGTGCCCAGTACGTTCTTCCGGCGCACCAGGCCGCCGTAAAACAAGGCCAGGCCAGGACCGGTCATCAGCAGCACCAGCGCCGCGCTCACCAGCATCCAGGCGTTATCGCCCGCGCTCTGTGCGGATCGGGCCGCGGCTTCCACCGCGGTAATTCGGGCGTCCAGGTCCGAAGCGCCTTGCGCCAGCAAGCCAGGCGCGAAGACAGAGGCAAACAGGAACAACGGGGTTAAGCGTCTCATCGAGGGGACAGTGCACACGGAGCACTCTCTTGATTCTCCCCTACCGTGGCGAAGATCACCAAAACAGAAGTTTCTATTTCGGGAATCGGATTTTCTTATGGGGTGGGGCTGACGTTAGAAACTGCCTGAAAAAGTGCGAAAAGGGAATTTGATGCCGCAGATGAACACAGATGAACACGAATATGCCCACCGGGCGCGCTGCCGCTCTCCCCGGGTGAAATCATCGCATTGTGGGGCAGATCGATAACCTGGACGCCGGTTGTCAATCGGCGCAGCCGGGCAACGCCCGCTCTGTTTTGTCCGTGGCCCGACAGATTTTGGCGTTTTGCAGCAAGCTCTAACGCGTGCCCTACTTACTCCAGGTGCGCCGGCTTCCACGTTTTGTCGGGATTGAAGACGGCCATCTTTCGCGCCAGCGTCATGGTGCCAGGCCCCAGATCCTTGCTGTAAACGATGCCGTGCTGGTTGACGATGAAAGTCAGGATGCCGGAGACGCCGTATTCGGCAGGGAAAGCCACCAGCGCGAAACCGCCGATCATCTCCCCTTTAACGACGTAATCCGCGGCGCCGCCATCGGCGTCCGGACCCTGCGCTTTCAGGACGTGGAAGTAGTAACCGTGATACGGAACCGGCTTCTTGCCCTCGGCGAGCATGGCCGCTGCGGCAGCGGCGAAGGATTTTGGAACCAGCGCGTCATTCTCTCCTTCCCAGTACAATCCGTCCTTCTTGCCGGGTGAGCTGACAATCTTCTGCGCGTACTGCATGGCGCCCTTGCCGTAATAGTGATGAGTGGCGTAATCCATCTGCGCCTCCACGTATCCGCGGCAGACCTCCATGGCGTCGAGCTCATGGCGTCCTATGCGCCGTGCCAGCACTTCCACGCGGCCGGCCGCCGAATCGAAGCGCCACATGCCATCCTTGCCGCGGACCAGCGGCACGGGAAAAGGCCACTCCTGGTTTCCAGCGAGGATCGTGTTGCGGTCGGCGTCGTCCTGCCGGATTTGCAGTTTCTCCGCTGCCATGCGGCCAAACTGGGCGCGCCCGGCCTTGTCCTCGTTGGCATCGCCCGAAGAGACGATGTCTTTGCCCTCCGGGCCGAGGATCTTGAGCAGCGCCGCCGTATCATTGGCTTCCGCCGCTTCAGCCAAGGCATGCGCCGCCTCCTGCGGAGTGGCGAAACTGCGCTGACTGGCCTGCGGGGCCGCCTCGACCAAAGCGCAGGCTGCG
This sequence comes from Bryobacterales bacterium, assembly GCA_963761855.1. Lineage (GTDB taxonomy): Bacteria > Acidobacteriota > Terriglobia > Bryobacterales > Bryobacteraceae > Bog-375. The sequence continues at coordinate 20,662 of CAVXJY010000051.1, forward strand.
GCCAAAACGATGGCAGCTAACGTGAGTGTTCGCATAGCTGGTCTCTATCCTCCTAACGTCGCTTTCCCGAAGCCCCACCGGAAGGTCTGGCGGCCGGACGCTGCGGTGCGGCCCGTGGCGCCGGCTGGCTGCGCGCCGGGCCGAGGCTGGAATAGCCATGGTCGCTGTGCACTTGCGCAGCGTTGCCGTTTTCGTAGCCGCTGAACGCGCTGCGGTTCGCGGCGGGAGTGTTCTGCGGCACCGCCCGGTCGCCCATCCGCTCGGTGGGTACGCCCGAGGAGCGATACTGCGCCGGCATACGCTGGTCGGGCGCAGCCAGGTTGCTCCTCACGCTCGCCCGGTACTCGGTGCGCAGCGCCGGAGTCGCGTAAGGGACGCCCATCCGGTGCGCCGGGTCATGCGCCCAGACCGTCGCGCCGTGCAGGTTCGCCACCCTGGTTTCGTTGAAGTTATAGCGATGAATGAACGAGTTGTTCACCAACACGTTGTGGGTTCCCCAGCCGGGGTGCCAGCCCCATCCGCCCCAGCCGTGCCAGCCATAGCCGAAGTAGAGGCCCATCGAAATCGGCGGGTAGAATCCGAACCCCATTCCGCCCACGATTATGGAGGTCGGCGGCCAATACCAGCCCGGATAGGGATAGTACAGCGCCGGCCCCCAAATCCAGACCGGGTTGTACTGCGGCACGTATATCACGTTCGGGTCGGCGGGAGCGATATCGATCGCGCCCTGATCGTCCGACACCTGCTCTTCTGGTGTGGAAGCCAGCTTTCCGGCCTGCTCCGCTTTCCGCCGCAAGGCCTGCACCGCGTTCATCACGTCTTCCTGCTGCGCCAGGAAGGCATTGCCCAGGTTGGTGGTCCAGTTGACATCGGCGTTGAGCTGCTTCAATACGTCGGGAAACACCACCAGCGCCTGCACGCTGGGGTCCCAGTTCTCCTGCTGGACCGCCGAGGTGAGCACGGCACCGGTAAGATTGGGATTCTTTTGCAGCCACTGCCAGGCTTCGACCACTTCGAGCGGATAAGTGGAGGCCGCCAGTATCTGGCCGAGCAGCGGATCCGGATATAGCGCAATCGGCGCCACCAGATTCTCCAGTTGATCCTGCGTCAGGGTCTGGTCCGGCGGCGGCGCGACCGGTTCCTGGGCCGCGAGCGGCTGGAAACTGGCCGGCAGGCCAAGTAATAGAAGAATGAACGCGAGCGGTTTAGGCGACATAGGCATCTCCGGGCCGCGCAGCATCGAACATCGCCTGGATGCCTGCGAAGCCTTCCGCTCTGATAGATTGCCACAAACCCGGCGAAGTTACTGGTGTGACCAAATACTTTCGATGAAAAATGCCTAATCCGGCCGGCCGGGTGTGCGGGAGCGCGGCATAAAAGGGCAGGAAGAGGCCCGGTTAGCCCACAGGGCGGCATTGGGCCGTGGCCGCGAGCTACGGGAAAACGGTCCACCCGGAGCCCGGAACGGGGCGAAAGACTCCTCCCCGGCCCAGGACGCGCCACCGCTCCCTCCGGACCCGCGCCACGGCTGCTACAGTTGCATGTGAGGTGCAGGCAACACCGCTCAAAGCCGTAATTGTAGATGACGAGGCGTTGGCGCGCGGATACCTCCGCGAGATGCTGCGGGCGCATCCGGAAATCGAGGTCGCGGCCGAATGCGCCAACGGTTTCGAAGCCGTCAAGGCCATCGGGGAAACCGCGCCCGATCTGGTCTTTCTGGATATCCAAATGCCCAAGCTGGACGGTTTCGAGGTGCTGGAACTGATTGACCCCGGCCCGGCCGTGGTGTTTGTGACGGCCTACGACGAATATGCCATGCGCGCTTTCGACGCGCACGCGGTCGACTACCTGCTGAAGCCTTTCGGCGCAGAGCGTTTCGAGCGCGCGCTGGAGCGGGCCCGGGCGCGTCTGGGTGAGCGCACGCCGCCGGTGCCGCGGCCGCCCGAACAGCGCGTCGACCGTATCGTGGTGCGCGATGGCGCGCGCGTCCACGTCATCCCCCTCAACAAACTCGACTACGTGGAAGCGCAGGACGACTACATCGCGCTGCACAGCGGCGGCAAAAGCTACCTAAAGCCGCAGCCGATCGCTGAAATCGAGCGCCAGCTCGACGCCCGGCGCTTCGTGCGCATTCACCGTTCGATGATCGTCAACCTGGAGCGAGTGGCTCGCATCGAACCTTACGGCAAAGACAGCCGCCTCGCCATTCTCACCGATGGTACGCGCCTTCCCGTGAGCCGCGCCGGTTATGCGCGCCTGCTCGAAGCCATGGAAGGCTCCGAGGGCAGCCACAAGTAGATCGGGTGGGGCGGGCTTCGGCCTGCCAACGGCCGTCAGTGGGCGCATTTCTCGCAGCCCCTGGGCGTCATTCGCATCCGGCAAATACCCCGCTCTGCGCAGATCCCTTATGCTACAAAAATGCAACGCTGGAGGGGATGTCTTGCCCACAACTAAAGCGCTTCGATGGGATAGAGTCAAGCGGGTGGGGTTGCCGGTGGCGGTGCATTCCGCACGTACGGCGCTGGCGGCGGTAGTTTCGGTGCTGGTAGCGCGGTTATTCCGGCTGCCGGAGGCGTACTGGGCGCCGATTACAACCCTGGTGATTACGCAGTCGTCGCTGGGCGCGGCGCTCGCCGTTTCCCGGCAGCGCTTCCTCGGAACAGCGCTGGGAGCGCTGGTCGGCGCCATTGTGGCGATTCACTTCGGGCGGCACGTTCTGGCATTCGGTACCGGCGTATTCATTCTGGGACTGCTCTGCGCCGTGGCGCGCTCGGAGCGAAGCGCCTACCGGTTTGGAGGGGTCACGCTGGCGATTGTGCTGTTGATTCCGCGGCCGGCGCCTCCATGGCAGATCGCCTTTCACCGGTGCGCTGAAGTGTTCATCGGAATTGGCGTGGCGCTGATGTTAGCTGTGGTGTGGCCGGAGAGGGAATCCGCGCTATCCGGGAAAAAGTCACTTCTTCCGCCGTCTGGATAAGCGCTATAGCCAGAAGAGCTCGGGCAATCCCAGGTGGCCTCGCAAGTTGCCTGGACTTGAGCCACTGTGACACCGAGGCTCGCATCTACCCGCCCTCGCATGGCATCCTCACCACCACGCGATAAACGCCCTCCGCCGTGCCTGCATCCAAACGCGCACCCGCGCCGTAGCGGACTTCGAGACGCCGACGAACCTGCGCCAGCCCCACTCCCAGCCGTTGCGGCGGCGGTGCGTCTGCATCGAACGGGTTGGTCACGCTGACCCTGACTCCCGTGCCGTCCCGGCGCGCTTCCAGGCGAATGGTGCCGCCCTCCACCAGGCCGGCGATGCCGTGCTTGACGGCGTTCTCAACCAGCGGCTGCAACAGCAGCGTGGGCACCGCGCAGTTTTCACAGCCGGCTTCGATCTCGAATTCGACGCGCAGCCGATCGCTGAAACGCACCCGCTCCAGTTCGAGATAATCCCGCGCCAGGGCCAGTTCCTCGCCGAGCGGAATCATGGGCCGGTTGCCGAGCCCCAGGCTGACGCGCAGAAAATCGGAAAGGCGGATGCACATTTCGCGCGCCAGGGCCCCATCCACCGAGGCCAGCGCGGCGATCGAATGCAGGCTGTTGAACAGAAAGTGGGGATGGATCTGCAGCCGCAGGGCCTGCAACTCGGACTCGCGTGCCAGGGTGCGGGCTTCGGCGGCGCGGGCCTCGGCTTCGCGCGATTGCTCGGCCGCCAGCCCCGCGTAATGCAGGCCGGTGGACAGCAGGTAAAGCAGCGCGCCGACGCCAAACCAGAGCGGCAGATGGCCGGTGGCATCGATCTTCAACCCCTGCGCTACCGCCCAGGCGATACCGGCCAGCAGCAACCCGCCCGCCGCCGCGGCCGCGCTGAAGGTGACAGCCAGTTCGGGCAAGGCCGCCAGATTGAACGGGCGGCTGCGGCACAAATACCAGGGCGAGAGGCAGGCGAAAGCATAAACGAAGCAGGCCGGCGCCATCACGGCTGCCGCTTGCAGCAGGCGGAATCCGCCTCCCGCCCATGTCAGGTAGGTGAGCAGCGCACCGGCCGGAATCCATGCCAGCAGATAAAAGAGCAGGCGGCGCGACGCCAGGATGGGATGCATGGGCGGCTAGTTCTTGATGGTTACGCCGCCGAATACCGCCCCGCCTTTGACGATCAGCCGCTTTGGATTCGGATTCAAGTTCCGGTCCGGGTGCTGCGTCTGGTCTACGAAAGCGCCAAACACGCCCGACGCCTTGATGTCCACTTCCCATGCGGCTGGAACCCTGATCTCAGCGCCGCCGAACACCGCGTCTACCTTCATCACCGCGTGATCGCGCAGCATGGTAGCGCCGCGCAGGTCGATCTCGAAACCGCCAAAGACGCAATCCACTTTGCCGCCCTGGAAGTCCGGGTCGTTAACCACCCGCTTACCACCACCGAAGACCGCGGACTCGTTCAGCTTGTTGACGCGCATGTTGAACCTATCGGCCCAGTCCGCGTGCCTCGCCCACCTGCCGGCCCAATCGGTGCGCGATCCGAACAGGCGTTCAGTCATCATCAAAACCCCGACCGCGATCAGGATCAGCGGCCACAGGTCGCCCCAGCCCATATGCGGGATACCCAGATTGGCCATCAGCAGAATGCCGCCGAGGCCTACCAGAATTCCGCCTAGCACCTTGTCCCTCGCCTCCGGCTGATCGACCACCTTGAAAACGCCCCAGGCGATCAGCACCACGGGCCAGTACACAAAAATGTCGTGGAAGCGGATGATGTTCAAGTTATTCAGAAAGAAGATGGCCCCGACGGCGATCAGGATCAGGGCGGGAATCCATTGGGCAGGCAGACCACCCTCCTGCGGGCTCTGCTGGTTGTCTTGTGGTGTCATGACCCCAGCCTAAGGCGCGGCCCGCCGCCGGGCACGGGGCAATCGGCGAATGGCGGGCGGCCGCCGGTGAATGGCGTGAGAGCCGCGGCAAATGCCGTCAGAGTGAAACGAGTTGGGGCGCGCCCTCACCATATATTGACGAAGGTGGGGTCGGCGGGTCCCTCAGTTCCGGCGAAATTGTGACCGAAACCACGGCCCTAGATCTAAGGCAATTGAATTGCTCTGTCGATACCGAGAATGAGGTCGAGACGATGACGGTAGCAGCAGGACTTGGGGCTTTGGTGGTGATTTGCCTATTTCTTGCCATGATGGAGACCCCTCCCCACATTGGCAGATAGTGCACACCCGGAGTCAACTTGACACACCGGACGCGCAAAAAGGCGCCGCGCAGGCAGCTTGGGCCGTCCGCGTGGCGTAGTTTCCTGTCATCCTTTGTCAACATCGCCTCTCCATCAAACCGCCAACGGCGGGTACGGGCCTCGCCCTTTTCGGCCGCACATTGCACTCAGCCGACGCATTTGACAAAGCAATGTTGACGAACAACGTTGAGGGTATCCCCATTCGTTGCTCCGCGTAGATCGCCTGAGAGATTCGCCGCCAACGCGGTTCCCGCGGGTGGAACGCCCGGGGATTTATTAGCCTGCACCGGCTAAGGATTCCGCCAAGACTGCCGATAACTCCAGTAGCCATGGAACACAGGCAGGCCGGGCAGAGTTCGCGAACCGTGTGGAGCTTGAGTCGCGAACGTCCAGGCGCGCCGGGTGATTGGAAGGATCTGCCGAAGACATGCGCGCAACGTACCGAGGAAATGCGCGCCCAGCACCGCGGGCGAGCCGGCCTGGATGAAACCGAAGAGATTGTGTTTGCCCTGGCGCGTGCGGTCGAACAGCGGGACGCTCAGACCGGCGGACACTGTGAGCGCCTGGCCTTCGTCAGCGTGGCGTTGGGCATCGCCCTGGGACTGGATCGCGAGAGCCTGCTGGCACTTTATCGCGGCGGATATTTACACGACGTGGGCAAAGTGGGAATTCCGGATTCCATCCTTTTCAAGCCCGGCAAGCTCTCGGCGCAAGAATGGGTGACCATGCGCAGCCACTCGATTCGTGGGGAAGAGATTTGCCGCCATTTGAAATCCCTCACCACGGTATTGCCGATTATCCGTCACCATCACGAGAAGTGGGACGGCTCGGGGTATCCGGACGGACTGCGCGGCGACCAGATTCCGCTGCTGGCGCGCATTTTGCAGATCGCCGATATTTATGATGCGCTCATCTCGGTGCGCCCTTACAAGACCGCGTACACGCCGGCGCAAGCGCTCGATGTTATGCATACGGAGACCCAGTGCGGCTGGCGCGATCCGCGCATCTTCCATCTGTTCACGCGTTTCCAGAACGAAGTCATCTCTAAGCTGGACGACCTGGGCGGCACGGAACGCAGCTTACCTTCCATGCAGCAGTCGCTGGTCAGCCTGCAGCGTTCCCTGGTTACAGAGTCCGCCGCGCTCACCCAGTCGGATCGGCAGGTGGCGTAAGCGCGAGCCGCCGCTGCGTCTGCTCCAATTCCGCCGGCTATCTTCCTATGCATCGGCGGATCGCCGCTCTCAATAAGCGAGCCAAAGCGCCTCGTGACGGAGATCGAGGAAGTCTTCCGCAAGGAACGCTGCAGTGAAAACCGGCTGGTCTTCACCGGCGCGCTCTCCCGTTGCTCCACCGCTCTGGGACGCCTCAAAAAAAGAAAACGCCAATCGTGATCAGTACGGGGCGGGAAGCCGGCTGAACTCGAAAGCGGCCGGATTGAGGCCGCGGGCGCGGAGCATCCGAATGCAATCGACGGGCGAATCGCCAATAGCTTCAATACGGCGCAGCGCCAGGTTTTGCGGCGTGTAGATTTCCAGAGCGATGCACTTGCCGGCGAAGGCGAGCCGCTCTTCGAGCGTCAGCCTTTCCGGAGACCGGCCAATCGCGTTCTCAAGGTTTTTGGCTCGAGCCATCACCGGCGCCACTTCGGGGAATTGTAGCAGAGTGGGGAGGGGGCCCTGGCTGGAGGAAGCACCAAGGCCGGCGTGCCGTCTTTCGGTGAAACCATATAGACTGGTGCGTTGAGCCGGAGCGAGCCAATCCGCGCTCGTGGGAGGAAACCATGAAGCTCACCAGACGAAGTGCACTCGGCCTGATTGCGGCAGCGCCTCTTGGCCGCCGCCTGCGCGCCGCGGCGCCCGACCTCGAGATCGCCAAGGGTCGGTTCGTGGGGACGCGCGCCTCGCTCGCCGCCTACCGTGTGCCGGAATGGTTTCACGACGCCAAGTTCGGAATCTGGGCGCATTGGGGACCGCAATCGGCGCCCGAAGACGGCGATTGGTACGCCCGCAATATGTACATCCAAGGCAGCCCGCAGTACAAATACCATCTGGAGCATTACGGGCATCCGAGCAAGTTCGGCTTCAAGGGTGTGATCCCGACCTGGAAGGGCGATCAGTTCGACCCCGACCATCTCCTGGATCTTTACAAAAAGGCCGGCGCCAAGTACTTCGTCAGCATGGGCGTGCACCATGACAACTTCGACCTCTGGAACTCCAAGTTCACGCGCTGGAACTCGGTGAACATGGGGCCCAAGAAGGACATCGTGGGGCTGTTCCGCCAGGCCGCGCTCGATCGCGGCCTCAAGTTCGGCGTGAGCGACCACCTGTGGATCAGCTACAAATGGTTCGCGGTGAGCCACGGCAGCGACAAAACCGGGCCGCTGGCTGGTATCGCCTACGACGGAGCCTATCCGCAATGGGCCGATCTCTATCACGAAGCCGCATGCGCCCGTTTCGCGGGGCCGAACGTGGAATGGAACGACAACGGCATTCCGGATTCCTGGAAGCGCAAATGGTTCGACCGTATCAAGGACCTGGTCGACCATTACCAGCCCGATCTGCTGTACACCGATGGGCCGCTGCCGTTCGAAGAGTACGGGCTTCGCCAGGTAGCGAACCTCTATAACCTCAATGCGGCACGGCACGGCGGCGTGGTGGAGGCGGTCTACACCAGCAAGCGGCCGGAGGACTGCGAGACTGGAACTTGTGCCCTCGATGTGGAGCGCGGCGTGCCCGACCACATTCTGCCCAATCCGTGGCAGACCGATACCTGCGTGGGCGACTGGCACTATAAGCGTGGCATCAAATATAAAACTCCCAAGACCGTGATCGACCTGCTGGTGGATGTGGTGAGCCGTAACGGCAATTTGCTGCTGAACTTTCCGCTGCCCAACAGCGGCGCGCTGGACCCGGATGAGTTGAAGATCGTCGCCGCGATCACAAGCTGGATGGCCGTGAACAGCGAGGGCATCTACGGCACGCGCCCCTGGAAGATCTTCGGCGAAGGGCCGGGGATCGAGGTGGCGAAGAAGGGCGCCTTCAACGAATCGGCGCGCAAGGCGCTGACGGCCGAGGACGTGCGCTTCACCACCAAAGGCGACACGCTATATGCCTTTCTGATGGGCTGGCCCGCGGGAAGCGCGCTGATCAAACCGCTTGGCACCGCCAGCGCGCAAGCTCCGGGCAAAATCGCCAACGTGGAATTGCTCGGCCACAAGGGCAAGGTTGAGTGGTCGCAGACCGATGCCGGCCTGAGCGTCGCCATGCCGCACCAGCCGCCGTCGCAGCATGCCGTGACGCTGAAGGTGGCGCTGGGCTGAGGGAGCCGGCTCGGTGTCGTACAATGGCCGTGAGCTTGGGCCGATCATGCCACTCTCACGCCGGCAACTGATGTGGGGGCTTGCGGCGGGCGCGGTGCGCGCGGGCGCGCAGCAGCGCACGGCGAACGGGCCGCAGCCGCGGGTATCGCCGGCGCTGTGCGCACATCTCGAGCAGTTCCCGGGCATCGGTTACGACGAACTGGGCGGTGTGATCCACGGGATGGGTTTCGACGGGTGTGTGCTTTCGGTGGAAGAGGGCGGCCACATCACGCCGGAGCACGCCGAGCTCGACCTGATGCGCGGTGTGGAGGCGATGACCGGCAGAGGAGTGGACGTATTTGCTATCGCCACGCCTGTCACTTCGCCGGCGGCCCCCATTTTGCAATTGATCTTCTGGGTGGGCGGCGAAATGGGCGTGCCCATTTTTCTTCCCGGGCAGTGGAAATTTCCGCCCGAAGGCAACGTGGAGGCGCGTCTGGCGGAGATTCAGCGCCAGCTTTCCATGCTGGCGGCGTTGGCCCGCCGGGCCGGCATGACGCTGGCCGTTCACAATGGACCGGGCGGCGAGTTCGGCGGCGCGGTGTGGGATGCCGGACTGCTGCTGCGCGGCATGGATGCGCGCTATGCGGGTTACGATTTCGACGTTGGCTACGCGGCGCTGGCCGGAGCGGACGCCGCCGCAGTGGCACTGCGAATGGCCATGCCGCGATTGAAAATGGTGACAGCGCGCGATTGTTTCTGGACCAAAGAGGCGGGCGCCTGGACGCTCACCGAGTGCCCGCTGGGCGACGGTATGGTAGACTGGCGCACCGTGTTTCGCGCGCTGGCCGCGGCGCACTACGCCGGCCCGATCCTGTTGCGCGCGGATTACCATCCCACCGAAACGCTGGCGGCGCTCCGCCGGGATCTGGCATTTCTGAAGAAACAGATGGCGGCGGTTTGATCCGGGGGCATTGCGGCGGCAGCCCCGGCCGGAACGCGAGGCCGCTATTTCTTCGGCAGTGACAGCGTGGTCTGCAAGAACCGCGCGACTGCGTCGGTCAATGCGCGCCGATGCGGCGTCCGCGCCATGGCCAAAGCCTGCACTCGGACCAGGCGGCGGCCCTTCACGCGCAGCGCGTGGAAATAGCGTGGACGCCCGTGCAAGGCGTATTCGGGCAGAATAGAGTAGCCGAATCCCGTCTCGACCAGCTTCTTGAGCGCTTCGGTGTCGTCGGCTTCCATGACCACGCGCGGCGTCAACTCGATCTCCTTGAAGAAGCCGTCGATCATGGATCGCATGTTGCTGCGCCTGGGATAGAGGACGAAGGAGGCCTTGGCCAACTCGGCCGGCTCCATGGTGGCCACGTGCCAGCCGCTGATCCGGTCGAGAGAAGGCTTCAGCACCAGCAGTTCCTCTTCGAACAGGGGGACCGTTTCCAGGTTGTCGTTGGGGTAGGGCAGCGAGATGAGCGCCAGGTCGAATCGCCGGTCGAGCAGGCCGGCGACCATCTCCTCGGTGGGGCAAACCATGATATCGATGCCGAGATGCGGAAAGTGCCTGCGCAACTTGCGCAGCGGCCTGCCCAGGTGGTGGATCAGCGTAGTGGCGCCGGTGGCGAAGTGAAATGGGTGACGGTCGTCTACAGCGTCGTTTTCGAATTCCTGCTCGATCAGGCGGAGCTGGTTGAGAACCTCGCGTGCGTGTTCCGCCAGCCGCCAGGCCGCGGCAGTGGGCGCCAGCCTTTTGCCCGTACGCACGAACAATTCGGTGTTGAGCTCCGCCGCCAGACTGTGAAGTTGCAGGCTGACCGCCCCGGGAGTGAGGTTCACCCGCTCCGCCGCGCGCGTCACGCTGGCGCAATCGAGCACTGCCAGAAACAGTTGTAGCTGCCGGACCTCCATCGAGCCTCCCACACAAGCATCGCACAGAGGACGAGGCGGAAAAGACGGCACCAATGCCGCTGGTGTCGAGCGCCCCCTGTCAACTTTAAGAGTTATGCTCCGCCGTAGGCGCGGCAGCGGAGAAGGCCGGCTGCAGTCGAGAATCGAAAAGCGGCCTGCGCCGCCATCGATAACCATATGCCAGGTTCAGCGGCAGCGTCCACCATAACTGAACCGGCGACCGCGATAGCCGTTTCGCCACACTGGGAAGGGAATAAAAGCGCTCATTGGCATACCGGAAGCCCGCTAAAAGCTCCGCTATGCTCATTCCCTTCGGTTGATAAACCACATCGTCCCGGCTGTTATACTTGCGCCAGTCTCGTGTCAATATGCGCCCTTCGTCTTCCATCCTTCGAAACAGCGGCGTACCTGGAAACGGCGTCAATATGTTGAAAGTTGCATTCTGGACTCCCGCCTTTTCCAAAAAGTCGATGGTGTCCTTAAATATCTCCGGTGTATCATGATCGAACCCAAAGACAATCCTGGCTTGTACGGCAATCCCGTGTGAGTGAATCCGTTCAATGATTCGCGAATAGTCTTGCACGCGATTGAACCCCTTATTCACCTCAGTCAAGCTTGACTGAGTTATTGACTCCAACCCCAAAAACAACTGCTTACATCCGCTATCGGCAGCAGCCTCCAGAAACGCATCATCCCGGCCGGCATGAATAGTCGCCTGGCTGCTCCACCACTTTCGATATGGGGCGATGGCGCGGAACAGTCTCTTTGCATATTCCATGTCCCCGGCAATATTGTCGTCCCAAAAGATAATTACTTTTCCTTTGAAAGAGGCGTATTCTTCCGCAACCTCAGCGACAGGCCGTTGGCGCAACTTATGGCCATACATCACAGCAAGGGAGCAGAACTCACATTGGCCCGGACAGCCCCGCGTCGCAAAAAGAACTCCATTGGTCTTGTCGCGTCTGTGAAACAGTTCTTTGCGAGCTTCGGGCGCATTTTCAATAGATGGCGCGCTGCTCTGTTGGTACACACGGGGATAAGATCCTGTCTTAAAGCTCTTCAAGAAGTCTTCCCATAGACCCTCTGCCTCGCCAATGAATATAACATCGGCGTGTTGCGCCGCTTCTTCAGGCAAGAGCGTCACATGCGGCCCACCCATTACGACACAGATTCCTCGCGACCTGAAGCGGACGGCAATATCATAGGCATGAACAGCGCTGGGTGTATGAAACGTGATTCCAATCACGTCTGCGCCGATGTTCCAGTCAATCGCTTCAGCCTCTTCATCAATGTGAATCACATTCCAACCTTGAGGAACCCGGGAGGCCAGATAAGGCATGGTAATCTGCTGAAAGTTGAGAACCCTCGTCATCCTCACTCTACGAATATCTGGTGACGAGGCTGTTATCAGCAGGAGTGTTGGCATAACGACTTCTCAAGGCTGGTACGGCGCGTGACACGGGTCGCTTAAGTGAGTTTGGCGCCGAGTCCACTGCGATTCGTGGCTCGTCACTCGGGCTATCCAAGGCCGGACGGGGCGAGCTGCATGGGACGACGAAGCTGCGGGCACTTTGAAGGTGAAGGTATCACAAAGCAGAATAGTGCGCGTCACCGCCGGGGTTCAACTCGCCCTTGCTGGGGCTTGGTGACGCAGCGATCAGAAGAGGTAAGGCACCAGGCGAGCAGTCCGATGCGCATAGGTGGCATACGTCTCGCCGAATTGGGAACGCATCCACTGTTCCTCCATGCGGAGCTTGATCCAGAGCGCGAGGAAGATGAGAACGAAAGCGATGAACCCGCGCACTTGGGAGAGGGCAATCGCCATGCCAAGGAAACCGGCCAGAATGCCGGTGCAGATGGGGTGACGGACCAAGGCATAGGGACCGGTGGTGATCAGCTCGTGGCCCTGCTTAATGGTGACGGAGCGGCTCCAGTTGCTGCCGAGGTGTTCGCGCGCCCAGACGGCGAACAGAATGCCGGCGACGGTGACGGCAGCTCCCAGCCAGAAGGGCCACAAGCCAGCCGGCCAGAGCTGGAGATAAAGCAAGGGCAGCGGGATGCGAGTTGTCGAGAGGAGGACGATCGCGATCAGGAAAATGAAGACACGCAGGATGCGCGAGGCAGCCGGCTCGAGACGCTGGGTGGACTTGGTATTGGCGGCCTTGATCTGCCAGTAGAGAAGAAAGAAGATCCAGACCGCGGGGAAGAAAGATTCGTAGAACCAGAGCATTCGGGACCTCAGGGCGTTAAAGGTGTTTACGCAGGTGAGCGAGGGGAAGTTACAGGGCACGCAACATTTCGCAGGCCTTGTGCGGATCGAACGTGCATCCCGTCACTTGACTCCCGGTCTGCCGCCTACCCGGGAACTACTACTCGGCAAGCGGTTCCAACCTCTCCGCAGAAGGCAAAGAATGCTTACAACCACTGTAGGGACTCTGGTAGGGGCTGCGGCTAAAAAGCGGGAAATTCGCTTACTGGTTGACGCCCGACGCCAGAAAGCCGCCATCGACGGCGATGCATTGGCCGGTGATGAAGCTGGCGGCGTCGGAGGCTAACAGGATGGCGGCTCCCACCAATTCCTCAGATTTGCCGAAGCGGCCCAAGGGGGTGCGCATGCGCAATTCCTTGCCGCGCTCGGTGCCATCGAGCAGGGCGGCGTTCAGCTCGGTGCGGAAGACGCCGGGTGCGATGGCATTGACGTTGATGCCGTCCTTGGCCCATTCGACCGCCAGGCTGCGGGTGAGCGCCAGCACCGCTGCTTTGGAAGCGGCATAGGCCGTCACCTGCACCAGCGAAACGAACGAATTGAGCGAGGCGATATTGACGATGCGGCCCCTCCCGCCGGCCTTGAGCGACGGGTAAAACGACTGGCAGGCGCGCAGCATGCCCGTCAGGTTCACGTTCATGAGGTTGTTCCACTCGGCTTCGGTGACGTCCACGGTGGGCTTGCGGAAGATCTGGCCGGCCGCGTTAACCAGCACGTCCACCCGTCCGAACGCAGCCAGCACGGCATCGCGGAAGCCATCCACCGATGAGCGCGAGGCGACATCGCAAGCGCGGCGAAGCGTTTTGGCGCCGGCGCGTTCGACTTCGGCGCAAGCCTCCTCCACCAGCGGTTCACGCCGTCCGGTCGGCACCACGTCGGCACCCGCGCGGGCCAGGCCCAAGGCCAGGACGCGCCCCAGCCCGGAGGTGCCGCCCACCACCACGGCTACGCGGCCGGTCAAGTCCATCACGTTATGATTGGCTGCCATCGTTCGCTCCCTCAAAGATGTGGCGCACGCGCTCGTGCGTGTCGTGCCGGTACATTGCTAGGAAAGCGCCAGGCGTCGCGATGAGTCGCGACGCGGCACGCATAAGTGCGTGCGCCACGGCTCGCTGCAAGATTCATGCCTGGCTGGTCCCTCAGCGTTGGATGCGGGCTCCGGCGCCGCGGGCCAGCGCCTGCACCTGCTCGAGCGTGGCCATGGTGGTGTCGCCGGGGAACGTGGTCAAAAGCGCACCGTGAGCCCAGCCCAGTTTGACGGCCTCAGCCGGCTCCGCGCCGGTGAGCAGGCCGTAGAAAAAGCCGGCCGCAAAGCCATCGCCGCCGCCCACCCGGTCGTAGACATCCAACTCCGCCACAGGCGCATTGTAAATCTGGCCATTGACCCAGGCCACCGCGCTCCAACTGTGGCGATTGGTGGAGTGCACCTCGCGCAGCGTTGTCGCCACCACCTGGATCTGCGGATGCTTGGCCACCGCCTGCTCGATCATCTTTACAAACGCCGAAGGATCCAGCTTGGACTTGGCAGCCACTTCCGGCCCGGCGATTCCCAGCCCCTTCTGCAAATCCTCCTCGTTGCCCACCAGCACGTCTGCATTCTTGACGATGCGGCTGAGCACTGCGGCGGCGCGGGCTTCCCCGCCCGAAATGTTCCAGAGCTTCTGGCGATAATTCAGGTCGAAGCTGACGATGGCGCCGGCCGCCTTGGCTGCCTGCATGCCTTCAATCACCAATTCGGCCGTGGTGGGAGACAGGGCGGCGAAGATGCCTCCGGAATGAAACCAGCGCACGCCGCCCGAAAAGATTTCGCTCCAGTTGAAATCGCCCGGCTTCAAAAGGGCCGCCGCTTCGTTCGACCGGTTATAAAAAACCACCGGGGCGCGCGCGCCGAAGCCGCGGTCGCTGAAGACGGTGGCCATGTTGGGGCCGCTAACGCCGTCGTGCGCGAAGTGCTTGTAGAACGGCTTGACGCCCATGGCGCGGACGCGCTCGGCAATCAGGTCGCCGATGGGATAATCGGCCATGGCGGTGACGATGGCGGTGTGGCGGCGGAAACAGTCGGCCAGGTTCGCCGCCACATTGAACTCGCCGCCGCTGACGTGAATGCGGCACTCCGCGGCCTTGCGAAAGGGAACGATGCCGGGATCCAGCCGGTGCACCAAAGCGCCGAGCGAAACCAGGTCCAGCGCTCCTTCCTGCGGGGTTTTCCAGGATTTACCCATGCGGATGTTTTTTGTGAACCTCGCTTGCGACGATCATCAAAGAGACGGCAGTTTTTCACGTTATGATCCGGCACTGCCGGCTGTCAAGGGCATGAGCTCTGAATCCTGGATTTAGCCGGACTGAACGATGGAGCGCCGGCGGCGCGCGTGGGAAAGCCGGGCGTAGCCTTAGGCAACTTCGAGCCTTGGTAAACTGAGGTTGAGCTGGAGGGACACGAAGATGAAATTCTTTCTGGACACGGCGAACCTGGACGAGCTGCGGCAAGGCTCCGCCTGGGGAATCGTCGATGGTGTCACTACCAATCCTTCGCTGATCGCCAAAGAGGGAAAGCCGCTCGAAGAGCACATCCGCGAGATCTGCGGGATTGTCGACGGCGATGTCAGCGCCGAGGTGGTGGCGACGGCTTCGCGGGACATGATCCGCGAGGGTATGGAACTGGTCAAGATTCATCGCAACGTGGTCGTCAAATGCCCCATGACGCGGGACGGCATTGTGGCCACCAAGGAACTGGCCTCCGAAGGCATCCGCGTGAATGTCACGCTCTGCTTTTCCGCCAACCAGGCCTTGATCGCGGCCAAGGCCGGAGCGTACATCGTCAGCCCGTTCGTGGGGCGGATCGACGACATCAGTTGGACCGGTATGGATCTGATTCGCGACATCGTGCAGATTTACAGGAACTATGGCTACAAGACGCAGATTCTGGCGGCCTCTCTGCGGTCGCCTACGCATGTCTCCCAGGCGGCGCTGGCGGGCTCGCACATCGCGACCATGCCATTCAAGGTTTTGGATATGCTTTTTAACCACCCACTAACCGATAAGGGCCTGGAGCAGTTCCTGAAGGATTGGAACAAGGCGTTTCAGCCGGCTTCAGTTGGATAAGCGGTGCCAATGCTTGGGGCCCTGTTATTCTCGTTTCCGGCCTTGGCGGTAACGCTCGTTTTGGCCGGAGTTCTTGTGGCGCTATCGTCGCTGGCGGGATACCGCGCGTGGAAACGCTCCCTCATCACGCCCGACGAACGCGAACGGATGCGCCGCGCCGCGCTGGCAGCACGCGGCAAAGTGGGCGACGCCTCACTGGTGGAAATGCGCGGCGAGGTGGTGGTTTATTCTTACGACATCCGCGGCGTGGAGTATACGGCGTCGCAGGATGTGTCCTCGCTCCGCCAGTATTTGCCGGCCGAAGAGACGCTGAGCAGCCCAGTGTGGGTGCGGTACGATCCGAAGAACCCCGCCGATTCGATCATTCTTGCCGAGAACTGGACCGGCCTCAGAACCAAGTCGCCGGGAGTCACCCAGCCGCGGCCGTAACTTGCCTTTGCCGGTTGGGCGGCGAAGGTCCTCGTTAGCGCCCGTTCCGCTGGGTCCTGGCTACGAGTCCACAGGGGCTGAAGCCCACATTTTTCTCCCCGTGCTTCGGCACGGCTAAAGCCGGTGCCCTGATACAGAGCCTTCTGAGAGGGCCAGACCTGCCATGATGCAGAGCCTCTTGAGAGGCCAGACCGATGCGTACCCCGTACACTCAGATTGATGCGAATTCACGCGGAATAGAGAGTTTTGCCCTTTCTGTGTCGCACGCCTGCGATCCACCTCCCGATTCTGGCTCCGCGAGCCGGTTGATACACTAGGCTTGAAGACCTTGGGCCGGCTCTACAATCACGCCGAACTTGTCGAGCAGCGCCAGCGCTGGCGCACGGAAGGCAAGACCGTCGTTTTCACCAACGGATGTTACGATCTGCTGCATCCCGGGCACATCAGTACCCTGGAGGCGGCGCGTTCGATGGGCGATGTGCTCATTCTGGCCCTCAACTCCGACGCTGGTACGCGCCGTATGAAAGGGCCTTCGCGGCCCATCGTCGGCGAGCGGGAGCGCGTCGAGTTGGCGCAGGCGCTTGAAGCGGTCGATGCCGTGACGCTTTTCGACGAGGAGACGCCGCGTGCGCTGGTTGCCGCCGTTCTGCCCGACGTCCTGGTGAAGGGCGCCGACTGGTCCCATTTCGTAGCGGGCCGCGAGGAAGTAGAAGCGGCGGGAGGCAAAGTCGTCACCCTGCCTCTCGATCCGGGATATTCTACTACTAATATAGTTTCATTGCTCGCCGGACATCACTCTTGACCCATCCCGCGATTCGAGATTTGTTTTTGGAGCTGGGACGCCACCCCAGCTTCGCGGAAGCTGTTCGCAGGCTTTCCAGTGATGGTGCGGCGGGTTTGTCCGGCCTGACGAGCACCGCCAAGGCCGTGTACTCGGTGCTGCTCTGGCAGACCACGGGTCGGCCTCTTATGATTGTCGTAGATGGCAATCAGGAGGCGGAATCGCTAGCGGAATCCGTGGCAACGTTCTTCCGCCTGCTGGCTACCGACGATCGCGAGGGCCCGCAGTTACTTCCCGCGTTGGATGTTCTGCCGCTACAGAAGCTCTCGCCGCACGCCGAGATTCTGGAGGCGCGTGCGGTCGCATTGTGGCGGCTGGCTACGGCACGTGCGCCCATCACGGTGCTGCCGGTGGCCTCGGCTCTGCTGCGCATCGAGCCGGCGGACTACTACCGGCAGCTTGCCCTGCGGCTAAAGGTGGGAGACGAGCTGCCATTGGAGACAGTGGTCGCGCACCTGGAGAGTGTGGGCTATGAGCGGCGTGAGCCGGTCGAAATGGTGGGCGAATACTCGGTGCGCGGCGGGATAGTGGACGCGTTCTCTCCGGAAGCGGCCAAGCCGGTTCGCATCGACCTTTTTGGCGACCAGGTGGAATCCATTCGCCGCTTCGACGTGGAATCGCAGCGCTCGGTGCTGAAGATTGACGACTGCACGCTGCTGCCGCTCACGGAATTTCAGAAATCGCGCGAGCTTTTCGGAGAGTTGCGCGAACTGATGCGGGAAGCCGGCACGCCCGAGCGCGAACTGCCCTCCGCAGGAGAGCCCTTCGCCGGCTGGGAGCCGTTGGCGGCGATGGTGCGGGCGAAAACCGGAGCGGTCGCCACTCTGGCCGATAAGCCGATCGTAGTCTGGGATGAGCCGGAACAGGTCCGAAGCGCCGCCGAGCGGCTCTGGAAGCGCCTGGAGCAGGTGGAGCCTTCGCCGGCTTACGCTCCGGGCAGCATCTTCTATCGCTGGGAAGAGTTTCAGCAGTCGGCCAAAGCGCTCCCGCAACTCGTAATGGAGGAGTTGGAGATCGGCGTTGGCGCGGCGGCGCACATTTCAACCCGGCCTGCGCTGCGCTTTCACGGCAACATCCAGGTGGCGATCGCCGAAGCGCGCACGCTGGTGGAGACGGGGAACCGGGTGGCTTTCTTTGCGCCGGCTGCGGGCGAAATAGAAAGGCTCGCCGACGTCTTCAACGAGTATGGAGTGGCATACCAGCTCGGGCTGGAACAATTGGACTCGACTCCCGCCTATCTGGCGGAGCGAGTCTACATGGCGGGCTCGGTGGCCAACATCCACCTGGTTAAGGGGCTGATCCGGCGCGGCACCGCGTTCCAGGATTCGAAGCTGGTTATCTTCGGTTCCGAGGATCTCTTTGAAGCCTCTGAACTGGTGGCGCAAGCCCCGGCAGGCAAGCCGGCGCTGGCGGCTTTCTCGGCCGATTTGATCGAGCTCAAGCCAGGCGACTTCGTGGTGCATGCCGAGCATGGCGTGGCGCAGTTTCTGGGTTTGCGGGAGATAGCGCAAGGCGATGCGAAGGGCGATTACATGCTGCTCGAATACGCCGCCGGCGCCAAACTCTACGTCCCCCTGGCGCGCATGGACCTGGTGGAGCGCTTCCGCGGTGCGGGCGAGGCTAAGCCGGCCTTGGACCGCATGGGCGGAGCCACGTGGACCAAAACCAAGTCCCGCATCAAGGCCAAGATGCGCGATATGGCGGATGAATTGTTAAAACTTTACGCCACGCGCAAAATGGCCGACGGGTTTTCGTTTTCCGCCGACAGCAACTGGCAACGCGAGTTCGAGGACGCATTCGATTTCACCGAAACCCGCGACCAGTTGACCGCCATCCGCGACATCAAGCGCGACATGGAAGGCCCGCACCCGATGGACCGCCTGCTCTGCGGCGATGTGGGGTATGGCAAGACCGAAGTGGTGATGCGGGCCGCTTTCAAAGCTCTCGGCGATGGGCGGCAAGTGGTCATGCTGGCGCCTACTACGGTTCTGGCATTTCAGCACCTCGAAACCTTCAAACGCCGCTTCCAGCCGTTTCCAGTGCGGGTCGAAATGTTCAGCCGCTTCCGTTCACCTAAGGAACTCAAGGCGGGCCTGGCGGATCTGGCCGAAGGCAAGGTGGATATCGCCATCGGGACACACCGTCTGCTGTCGCAGGATGTGCAGTTTCGCGACCTGGGCCTGGTGATCGTGGATGAAGAGCAACGCTTTGGCGTCAAGCACAAGGAGCGGCTCAAACAGTTGAAGAAACAGGTGGACGTGATCACCATGAGCGCCACTCCCATCCCCAGGACACTACATATGTCGTTGCTGGGATTGCGCGACATGTCGGTGATCGAAACTCCGCCCAAGGACCGGCTGGCCATTCATACCGTGGTGGCCCCGTTTCAACCCGAACTGATCCGCGCAGCGGTGGAACTCGAACTGGGCCGGGGCGGCCAAGTCTATTTTCTGCATAATCGGGTGGATTCCATCTGGGCCCGAGCCGCCAGCATACAGGAATTGGTTCCCAACGCGCGCATCGGGGTCGGCCATGGGCAGATGGCGGAAGCAGAACTGGAGCGAACCATGCTGCACTTCATGCGGCACGAATTCGACATCCTGGTATGCACTACAATTATAGAAAATGGACTCGATATTCCACGTGCAAATACGATGATTATAGAGAATGCCGAGCGCTATGGGCTAAGCGAACTCTATCAGTTGCGTGGGCGGGTGGGGCGGTGGAACCGGCGCGCGTACGCCTACCTGCTAGTGCCGCCCGATACGGAATTGAATGAGATTGCCCGCAAGCGGCTGGCGGCGCTTAAAGAATTCAGCGATTTAGGCGCTGGATTCAAGATTGCCGCGCTGGACCTGGAGCTGCGCGGCGCAGGCAATCTGCTGGGTGGTGAGCAGCACGGCCATATCAACTCGGTAGGCTACGACACCTACGTGCGGCTGCTGGATGAAACCGTGCGCGAACTGAAGGGCGAGGAAGTGGTGCCGGAGATCCACTCGTCGGTGAATCTGGGATTGGATATACGGATTCCGCCGGACTACATTCCCGACGAGAACCAGCGATTGCGCACCTACCGGCAGATCGCCAGTGCGAACGACCGCGCCGCACGCGAGCGTGCCGAAAAGGAACTGGAGGACCGTTTCGGCACAGTGCCGGCGGCGGTGCGGAGCCTGCTAGCGTACTCGGGGATCAAAACGGCTGCCGAGAGTCTGGGCATCGAATCCATCGACCGGCGCCATAACCTCTTGAGTATCAAGTTCCATCGCGAAACGCGGGTGGACCCGGCGCGGCTCATGCAGGTGGTTGCGAAGACGCCCGGCGCGCAGTTCACTCCGGCAGGCGTGTTGCTGCTACCTTTGGACGGGCAGGCTTCGGCGCCGGAGATTCTCGCGTTCCTGAATAGCAAGCTGGAGGAAATGCGGCCGCCGGGGTGAGGGCTTGGGCAAGGGATCGGCGGCTGAAGGCGGTATCGGAATTGCGCCGCGGCGCACCGAGCCGGCCTGCCGGCCTTGGCCCGGATGGTAGAATGGAGCGTTAGCAGCTATGATTCGCAGGTTTGTAGTAGTCATAATGGCAGCCATGCCGCTGGCGGTTGCCGCAGATATCCGCGTGGTGGAAGAAATCGCCGCCAAAGTAAATGGGGACATCATCACCCGCGGCGAACTGGACGAACAGCGGAGAGACCTGGAGATGGTATTGCGCCAGGACCGGCACATGGCGGGAGCCGAACTCAGCGCCGCCATGGCGGAGCAGTCCAAGAACATCCTGCGGGACAAGATCGACGAATTGTTGTTCGTGCAGAAGGCCAAGGACCTGAACATCAGCGTAGACGGCGATGTGGCCAGGCGCCTGGCGGATATGCAGGTGATAGCCAAAATCACCGACCCCGACAAATTCCACGACTACATCCGCGATAACAGCGGCGTCCCCTTCGAAGAATTCAAGCAGAAGATGACGAACCAGATGCTGGTGCGCGCGATTGTCGGCCAGGAAATCGCCTCGCGTATCGCCATTCCCGACGCCGAGCTGCGCAAATACTACGACGCGCACCAGAAAGAGTACGTGCGCAAAGCGGAGGTTGCCTTCAGCCAGATCTTCATCTCCACTGAAGGCAAGACGCCGGAACAGATCAAAGCCGCCGAAGCGAAGGCCAAGGACGTGGCGGCGCGGGCGCGCCGGGGCGAGAAATTCACCGACCTGGTGACGGCCTACTCCGACGATCCGGAGACGGCACGCGCCGGGGGCGTGGTTCCGCCGCGCGAAAAAGGGATGTCGCTGCCGCAGGTCGAGAACTTTCTTTTCAAGGAGAAGAAGGGCTCGGTTTCCGACCCGATCCAAGTGCCGGACGGCTTCATGATCATGCGGATCGACGACCGGCATGAGGCGGGGCTGGCCTCATTCGACGAAGTCAAGACGCAGGTTCAGGAAGCGATGGCCGAGCCGCAGATAGAGCCCAAGGCCCGCGCCTATCTCACCCAACTGCGGCAGGACGCGTTTCTTGAAATCAAGGAAGGCTACGTGGATACCGGCGCAGCTCCAGGCAAGGACACTCACTGGCACGACATCGCGCAACTGAAGCCGCAGACCACCACCAAGGAAGAAGTGGCCGCGACGCACAGAAGGCACAAGCACTTTCTGTTCATCCCGATTCCAGGAACCACGTCCACCTCCGGCACCAGGCCCAACATCGACACATCGAAGCTGGGCGAGGCAGCGAAACCGGCCGAGGAACCGGCCACGCCGGACGCTCCCGCCTCGCCGGAGGCACCCGCCGCCACGCCGGCCAAACAATGAAGTCGCCTTACGTCAACGAACTCGAACCCAACAAAGTGATCACCGGCAGCTTTCTGGTGCATTCCAAGGAAATCCGCCAGAAGAGGACTGGCGAGCTTTATCTTTCCCTGCTACTGGGCGACCGCACGGGCGAGGTGGACGCCAAAATGTGGGATAACGTGGCCGAGGTGTTGGAGGGCTTCGAGCGCGACGATTTCGTCAAAGTGAAAGGGCTGATCCAGGTCTTCCACAACCGGCCGCAGTTGACCATCCACAAGATGCGGCGGATGGAGGACAGCGAGGTCGAGTACGGCGACTATTTTCCTTCTTCCAAGCGCGACCCCGAGGAGATGTGGCGGGAGCTGCGCGCGATCGTGAACTCGGTCGTCAACCCGCACCTGCGGGCGCTGGTGAACGCCCTGCTGGACGACGAAGACATCGGGCGGCGCTACCGCCTGGCGCCGGCCGCCAAGCAGATCCATCACGCCTTCCTGGGCGGCCTCATCGAGCATGTGCTTTCACTGAGCGCGCTGGCGCGCGTTACGGCCGCGCACTACCAGGCGGATCTAGACCTGTTACTCACGGGCGTGGTGCTGCACGATATCGGCAAGATCTACGAATTGAGTTACGAGCGAGGCTTTTCTTATTCTCCGGATGGCCAATTGCTGGGCCACATCAACATCGGGATGCGCATGGTAGCCGATAAACTGCAAACCATGCCGGACTTTCCGCCGACGCTGCGCACGCTGGTCGAGCACATGATCCTCAGTCATCATGGCCACTTGGAATTCGGTTCCCCCAAACTGCCGCAATTCCCCGAGGCGCTGCTGCTGCATTACCTGGACGACATGGATTCGAAGATGGAAGCGATGCGGGCGCTGATTGAAAACGATCGCCAGGTGGAGGGTTGCTTCACCACTTTCAATCCGGCGCTGGAGCGGCCGGCGCTGAAGATGGACCGGTTTTTGAACCCGCCGCCGCAGCGGGCCGCGGCACCAGCCGCGCCGGCGAGCGAAGCGGCGTCCCAAGCGGATGCTCCGCCGGCCCATCCATCGTTTGCACCGAAAGCCGATTCGCCATTTGCGGGCAAACTGCGGGAGGCCTTGCAGCCCGCCGCGCCCGATCAGGAAAAGTGATGCCCAAGACCGCCCGCGATGTCCCACCGCCGCTCGAACTGGAGTGCCTCAATGCCCTGTGGACGCTCGGTGAGGGCAATGTCAAGCAGGTGCGCGAGATCGTGACGGCCGTGAGGCCGCTGGCGTATACCACGATCATGACGGTGCTGGATCGCCTGGTGCGCAAAGGCAAGCTGGACCGGCGCAAGGCCGGCCGCGCGTACGTGTATGCGCCGCGCATGCCGCGCGATGAGATGCGCCGCACCGCCATCCGCGAGCTGGTAGCCGGCTTTTTCGGCGGTTCGGAACGGGAGTTGCTGCGCTTCCTCGGCGCCGGGGCGGGTGCCGCGCCGGAGCCGGCGAGCCCTCCGCCGAGCGGCACCGCCGGCGCTGAAGCGCAGATCGATACGGTGCTGCTGTAGAGCATCGCGCGCGGGCCCTTGGCTAGCGGATCGCTCATGCTGGTTCTCTCGATTCTCTTTGGCGCGGCGCTCGCGCTGGCTGCGGCTTATGCCTGGGGCGTCCTGGCGCTGCGGCGCCTGGCCGCTCCCCCGGAGATCGCGCTGGCGCTGGGCGCGGCCGTGGAGAGCCTGCTGGTCTTCCTGCTGCTCGAATTGCACCTGGGTTGGTGGCCGGCTTACCTCGCGGTGGGTCTGGCGCCGCTGGCCGCTCTGCCATTGCTTGGCCGTACGGGGATCAATGAGGCGGCGCTGGAGCCGCTGGGCCGCTACGGCCGCATTTGCGCGGTGGTCATCTTCGCCGCATACGGCGTCTGGTACCTGGTGAATGCGATGGCGCCTGAAGTGGCTCCGGACGGCATCACTTATCATCTCGGTTTGCCCTTCGAGTATACGCGGCTGGGCCGCTTTCCAAGCCGCGTCACTTTTTATGGCGCGCTGCCACAGGGCATGGAGATGCTCTTCACCATGGCGTTCGCATTCGGGCGCCATTCGGCGGCCAAGCTGGTGGAATTCGGTTTTCTGGCTGCCACGCCAAGCCTGCTGCTGCGCATTAGCAGGCGCCTCGGGTTGCCGGACCGCGCATGGCTGGTGGCGGCGGTGTTCTACTTCTGCGCCCCGGTGACCGGCATGACGGGCGCTTCGTCATACAACGAAGCCGCGCTGGTGTTCTTCACACTGGCCGCGTTTTACCTGCTGCTGGTGTGGCGGGACACTAGGGAGCGATGGTATCTGCCGGCAGCGGGATTGGCAGCGGGATTCTGTTACGCGATCAAACTGCCGGGCGCGATGGTGTTGGCGGGCGCAGCGCTCTGGGTGGCCGCGTGGGCAGGCGCACGGCGATGGCGCGGACTGGCGCTGCTGGCGGCGGGCGCATTGCCGGCGGTGTTGCCGTGGCTGGCGCGCAACGCCGTGGTGGCGCGGAATCCGCTGGCGCCCTTGGCCAATGCCCTATTTCCGAACCCTTACTTTCACCTGCTGACGGAGCGGGTCCTGGCGGCGAACCTGGCTGCCTGGGGGCAGGTGACGCCGCTTGGGGCGCCATGGCAACTGGCTTTCGGCGATCATCTCACAGGCACCTTCGGACCGCTGCTGCTGGCGCTGCCGCTGGCCTTGCTGGCATGGCGCAGCCGCGCAGCAAGGCTGGTGATGGCGGCGGCTGTGCTGTTGGCGCTGCCGTGGTTCTTCAACAAAGGCGCGCGCTTTCTGATGCCGTCCGCGGCGCTGGCCGGACTGGCCCTGGGGGCCGCGCTGGCGGGCGTCTTGAATGGGCGCGCAGCGTGGGCCGCGGTTGTCTTGCAGGCGATTGTGTGCTGGCCGCCGCTGCTCAATCTGCTGCAGCCGCAGCCGGACTATGCCTTTCGCTTGCACAGTTTTCCGCTGGCCGCCGCGCTCGGTATCGAACCCGAGGCGGATTACTTGGCGCGCTCCATATCGGAATACCCAGTGGCGCGGATGGTGGGAAAAAACACTCCGGCGGACGCGCGTATCTTCTCTTTCGATGCAGCGCCGAACGCATACCTGCCGCGTGACGTGACGGTGAGCTGGCAATCGGCCGAAGGCGACCGGATGGCGGACGCGCTCCAAGCCGCCGTTTTTCCGGACACTATGTACCAACGCGGCGGCCGCTGGCAGGAGAAGCCGTTGATGGGTTTCCGCTTCCGCGCGCCGGCTGCGCAAGCAGGCGAATGGGATGTCGAAGAAGTGGAGATCTACTCGAAGGGGAAGCGCGTTCCGGTGGCCGCGGACTGGACCCTCCGAGCCCGTCCCAATCTTTGGGAGGCGCCGCTGGCTGTGGACAACAACTACGCTACCCGCTGGCGCACCTGGCGGCCCATCGCGGCCGGCATGACGCTCGAAGTCGATTTCGAAGTTCCAGTGATGGCCGACGGCATCGCCCTGGTGTCGCACGCGCCGGGTGACACGATGCCGCTGGAGATATGGGCCAAGCAACTCAGCGGCGCCTGGCGCCTGGTGGCGAATTCGCCGCCGGCCGAGGTCAGTCCCGCGGTGCCGCTGCGCCTGGAGGCAACCGCAGTCCTGCGGCGCGCCGGCTTCGGCTACATTCTGGCTCCGGTGGAAGGTAGCGGCTACAGCCCTATCGGCAAAGACATGCTCCAAAACCCGCACGCCTGGGACTTGGATAAGATCGCCGGCGCCGGATGGTCGGTGCTGTTCAAGGTGCGGTAGCGATGCAAACGGAGCTTCGCGGCGCAGAACCGGTTTGTAACCAAGCCGGGATGGATACAGCGCAAATTCGACTTGTACAATGAAAGGAAGCCATGCAACCGTCCCCAAGAATACTTCGTGCAATTGTGATGGGCGCCGCGGTGGTTACGCTGGCGGCGATTCTGGGCTCGCAACCGGTGGCGCCGAAAGAACAGGTGGGGCCGCTGGCCGGGGGCGGCTTCCTGTTGAACAGCGGCTGGAAACTGGACCCAGCGGGAAAACAGGTGGCGCTGGATACGCTGCCCATGGCGACGGCGCTATCGCAGGACGGCCGCTACCTGCTGGTTCTCGACTGCGGCTACCGGCCGCCCTCGATTATGGTGCTCAATGCGGCAACGGGCGCGGTGCTGAGCACCACGCCGGTGCCCGACGCGTGGTTGGGTTTGGCCTTCGCGCCGCACAGCAACCGGGTCTATGTGGGCGGCGGCGCGCGCGCGGCCGTATTCGAATTCACATTGGCCGGCGGCAAGCTGGCGGCGGGACGCACCTTCGAGCTGGCCGCCGGTAAGCGCACCCCCGAAGATTTCGTTGGCGACGTCGAGTTCTCGCCGGATGGCCGCCTGCTCTATGCGGCGCAGTTGTATCGCGATTCGGTGGCAGTGATCAACCCTCAATCGGGCATGGTGATCGATCGTATCCGGACGGGGCGAAGACCGTATCGCATCCTGTTCCATCCCGACGGCAAATCGTTTTTCGTCACCCACTGGGCGGATGGCACGCTGGGTCACTATGACGCGTCCACCGGCGACCAACTTGCGCGAGTGCGGATTGGCGCGCATCCGACCGATATGGTGTGGCGGGCGGGCGGCAACACGGAAGGCGTGGAGGGAGAGCCGCGCTGGATGGCGCGCATCTTCGTGGCGGCAACCAATACCAACAGCGTGTACGCGGTGGGCGTGAGCCAGGACAAAGAGCTGCACGTGGTGGAGAGCATCAATGTCGCGATGACGCCGCGGCAGCCGCTCGGCATGTCGCCTTCCGGGTTGGGGCTTAGCCCCGACGGCAAGCGGTTGTACGTGGCCTGCTCAGATGCCAACGCAGTCGCAGTGGTGGACCTGGCGGGCGACCGCAGTTACGTGCAAGGCTTCATCCCCGCCGGGTGGTATCCCACGGCGGCGCGGGTGCTGCCATCCGGCACGCTGGTGGTGCTCAACGGAAAAGGCGTACGCTCATACCCGAATCCGCATGGGCCGAATCCCACGCGCCTGCCCGAGCCGGTGCATGCAGGCGTGGCGGTGAACGAGTTCGTGGCGCACATGCAGACGGGCACGGCCTCGTGGATTGAACCCTTCAGCGACGGCCAGCTAGAGAAGTGGACCGCGGACGCGCTAGCCGATTCGCCCTACCGCGATAGCAAGCTGGATGAGACCAGCCCGTTGCCGCACATCGAGCACATCATTTATATCGTGAAGGAAAACCGCACCTACGACCAGGTACTGGGCGACATGAAAGAGGGCAACGGCGACGCTTCGCTCGAATTGTTCGGCGAAAACTGCACGCCCAACCTGCACAAGCTGGCGCGGGAATTCGTGCTGCTGGACAATTTCTACGTCAACGCCGATGTCAGCGCAGACGGCCACAACTGGTCGACCGCGGCCATCGCTCCGGACTATGTGGTGAAGCTCTGGCCGAACAACTACGCGCGCCGCGGCAAGGCCTACGATTTCGAAGAGCAGGACCCGGCCTCGCTGCCGCCGGCCGGATACCTGTGGACCAGCGCCAGCCTGGCCGGGCGCAGCATCCGCAATTTCGGCTACATGGTGGATAACAAGAAGGGCGTGCCCATGGGTGACAACCAGATTAGCGGGGTTCGGGACCCTGTGCTGGCCAAGGTGACCAACTGGAAGTTTCCCGGCTTCGACCTGAACATTCCGGACGTTGAGCGAGCCAAGGTTTTCCTGCAAGAGTTCGCCACCTATGAAAGCAGCGGTAACATGCCGGAGCTGATTGTGATGCGCCTCCCTAACGATCACACCTCGGGAACGTTGCCCGGCAAGATGGCACCGCTCTCGATGGTGGCCGACAACGATTACGCGCTGGGAATGATTGTGGAGGCTGTGTCCCATTCCAAGTTCTGGACCAGCACAGCGATTTTTGTGGTGGAGGACGACGCGCAGAACGGCCCGGACCACGTGGATTCTCACCGCTCGCCCGCGTTCGTGATTTCATCCTACGTGAAGCGGCACCTGGTGGACAGCACCATGTACAACACCACCTCGGTGCTGCGGACCATGGAGTTTCTGCTGGGATTGAAGCCCATGACCCATTTCGACGCCGGCGCGCGGCCCATGACCTCGGTGTTTCAACCCATGCCGGACGCGACCGGGTACACGGCCGAGAAGCCGCACATTTCGCTCACCACCAGGAACCCCGCTAACGGCCCGGGCGCCGAGGCGTCGGTTCACATGGATTTCGATGACGCGGATCTTAACGATGACGACGAATTGAACGATGTGCTGTGGCGGGCGATCCGCCGCAGCGATCCTCCTCCGCCGTCGCGGAGCTTTTTCGGGAAGTAGAACGCCGTGGCGCGATGTGCCTGCGCGCATTTGCGCCCGGCTTTTGCCGTAGGAGTTTCGACATGCCGCAAACTTACTTGTGCTTCCTTTGGCACATGCACCAGCCGTTTTACAAAGACTTGGCCTCGGGCGAATACAAGCTGCCCTGGACGCGCATGCACGCGTTGAAGGACTACTACGGCATGGTGCGCATACTGGAGGAGTTTCCGCGCATCCGGCAGACCTTTAATCTAGTGCCCTCGATGATGGCGCAAGTGGCGGAGTATGCCTCGGGCGCGGCCAAGGATCCTTTTCTCCAACTCGCGTTGAAGCCGGCCGAGGCTCTCACGGATGACGACCGCAACTTTCTGCTGCGCCACTCCTTCTATTCCGATCCGCAGCACATGATCTACCGCTATCCGCGGTATGGCGAGCTATACGACGCCTGGCAGACGCAACGGAATTCGGGATCGCGCGTTATGCTGGGGCCGCAGGATTTCCGCGATCTGCAGATGTGGTCGCAACTGGCATGGTTCGACGAGGAATTTCAGGAGCACGACGAGGAAGTGCGCGAGTGGCTGCGGCGTGGGCGCGGCTTTACGGCCGCCGACCAGGCGCGCATGGGCGCCAAGGAGCGCGAAATCGTGTCCCAGGTGGTGCCGGAGTACCGCAAGCTGGCGGCATCGGGGCAAATCGAAATCTCCACCACCCCTTACTATCACCCGATTCTGCCGCTGTTGTGCGACTCCAATATCGCCGGGATTTCCCATCCGGGCGTACCCTTGCCGCCGCGTTTCCGCTATCCGGGGGACGCGCGCAAGCAACTTGAAATGGCGCGCGAGTTCATCCGGCAGACGTTCGGAGCGGTGCCGGCGGGGCTGTGGCCGTCGGAGGGTTCGGTCTCCGACGAGGTCTTCACAATCGCTACCGAAGTGGGATACCGCTGGGCGGCCACCGATAGTGGAGTGCTCAACCGTACGCTGGGCCGCGGCGTGGGCGTGGACGGACTCTACAAACCGTATCGCTGGCAACAGGGCGGGCGGTCCCTGGGCGTGATTTTCCGTGATCATTACCTGAGCGACCTGATCGGTTTCGTCTACTCGAAAATGGACGCGGCCACGGCGGCCGAAGACTTTCTGAAACGCATCCGCGATAACTGCGCCGGCATTCTGGGCGCCGGCCGCGACGCACTGGTCCCCATTATTCTGGATGGCGAAAACGCCTGGGAGTATTACGGACACAACGGGCGCCCCTTTCTGCGGGAGCTCTACCGGCGCATCCAGGACGACGCGGGGCTGAGCGCAGTGACGGTCAGCGAAGCGTTCGAGCGCCTGGCGCCGGAGCCGCTCGGCGGCATCTTCCCCGCCTCCTGGATCAACGCCAACTTCGATGTGTGGATCGGCGCTGAAGAAGACAACCAGGCTTGGACGCAACTGCTGCGCGCTCGCGAAACTTTCGATTCGGCGCCCGCGGTCAGCGGCGACAAGCGGCAGATGGCATATGAAGAGCTGCTCATCGCCGAGGGCAGCGACTGGTGCTGGTGGTACGGACCCGAGCACGAGTCCGCGAACCGTCCGGAGTTCGATCAGCTCTACCGCAGCCACCTCGCCAACGTCTACCGTTTCCTCAACCTGATGCCGCCCGAAGAGCTTTCGCGTCCCATCCTGCGGATGGTGCTGCCCGCCGTGACGGTAGCGCCTTCGGGATCGATCCGGCCGGTGATCGATGGCGACGTCACCTCCTATTTCGAATGGCTGGGAGCGGGCATATACCACGTGGATGAGCGAAGCGGCTCCATGCACGGCAAGAAGTTCCTGGTGAAGGAAGTGTACTTCGGCTCCGACGGCCAGAGTTTTTATCTGCGGATCGACGTGAACCCGGGATACGAGCAGGAAGTCGGCCGCATGGAAGCGCGTTTCACCGGCCAGACGCTGGATGGCGCGCGCTCCAGCGAGGTCACCTTCGGCTTCATCGGTGGCAGCGTAAAGCCGGTGGGGATGAAGCTTGCCGCCGCAGCGGACGGGGCGATCGATTGCGCGTTTGCGCGCGTGCTGGAAGTGCGGATCTCGCTCGCAGCCATGGGGATCGCCAGTGGCCAGGGATTGCGCTTTCAATGCTCGCTGTGGGAAGGCGGCCTGCCCATCGACGCCATTCCGCATCAGGGTTGGCTGGAAATGAAAAGCACCGACCCGGCTCAGCTCGCGGGCTGAGGCGTTGCTTGGTGGGGCATGCTTCAGCCCGTTTCCGCTCGCGAGCGCATTTTTTCCGCTTGATGCAGTACGCCGCCGCTTAATCACCCGATGGATTGGAGCGCCAAGGGAACGGCGGAAGCCTTGCCGCCGGCCCACTCGAGGAACAGCCGCATGCCCTGGTAGTCGCGGGGCCCGAGTTGGTGCACGATGTGCCGGGTGAGATACTGGCGGACCAGCTCCGGCGCGAAGCCGCGTTGCGCCGCTTCGCAATCCACGATCTCGTCCATATGTTCCAGGCCAAAGCGGCAGGAGTCGCGAAAAGCCTGGGCGACGGCGGCGCCGCCGACACCCTTGCGCGCGGCCCACACGGCGAACACCATGGGTAAACCGGTCATCTCCACCCAGTCTGCGCCCAAGTCTCTGACCTGGTATGGCAGATGAGCCGGGTCGATGCGCAAGGCGGGATCGCCGATGATGAGGGCGGCGTCGGCGGCGCTGAGCATCGCGTCCAGATCCGGAGCATGCGGCAACACTTGCGGATGCGCGCCGTATTTGTGGTGGAGGATAATGCGCGCCAGTTCCACCGAGGAGCGTGAACTGGAATCCGCGGCCAGCGTCCGCACTTCGCCGGGCGGTTTCGCCGACACCAGCAGAATGCTGCGCACCGGGCCGTGGCAGGCGATTCCGGCGCCGGGAAGAATCTCCAGTTCCTGGTGCGTGAGCTCGAAGGAAGGCACGATGCCGATGTCCGCCGCGCCTGAAGCCAGTGCGTCGGCGCACTCCGAAGGCAGGCGGAACTCGAGCTCGAACAGCCCGCTCTGCGGCCCGTGCAACATGCCCCAAACCAGGGGCGCGGTGTTGAGGAAGCTGACCGCGCAGACGCGCGGCTTAGAGGGATTCAGGCGACTCAATCTTCGAGTTTACCGTAGCGGCGCCGAGCGGGGGGCGCTGACTTGTTTCGGCTCAATCTCCGCATAGCGCCGGTGGCCGGCGTGCTGGGGTTCCTGGTGTTCTTCAGCCTCGGGACCGTTGATGAAGCAAGGCGCCGTTACTCGTCCCGCAGCGCTCGCATCGGATCTACCAGCGATGCCCTGCGCGCCGGCGCCCACGTAGCCAGCACCATGACCCCGAGAAGCAGGAGCGGAAGCGCAACAAAGATCAGGGGATCGAGTGCATTGAACTTGCCGATGGAAAAGATCGAGACCGCCATGCGGCAAGCGAAGAAGCTCAGCGCCACACCCACGACGACCCCTCCGGCACCGAGTTCGAGGCCCTGCCGGAGCACCATCCACACCACCTTCCGCTGGTCCGCGCCGATGGCCATGCGGATGCCGATTTCGCGCGTGCGGCGGCTCACCGAATAGGCCACCAGCCCGTAGAGACCCACCACGGCCAGAAGCAGACCCATCAGGCCCATGCTCGCCACCAACCGAACGACGAAGGAGGTCTTGGCCACGGTTTGCGCAAAGAAATCCTCCACGGTTCGAATGTCGAACACGGGCATGTCCGGATCGATGCCGCGCACCACATCGCGGAGCACCGGTGCCAGCGTCCCGGCGTCGGGCGCGTTCGACTCGGCCACTAGAACCAGCGTGGGGCGCGGATGTTGCCGGAAGGGAAGGTAGACGAAATCCTTCGGAGGCTCGGAAACAAAGGTGTACTTCGAATCCCTGGCGACGCCCACGATCTCTATCAGTGGGCCGGTGGCGGAGCCCAGGTGGAAACGCTTGCCCACTGCGTCTCCTCTGGGCCAGTAATGATTCGAGATGTGTTGGTTGACCACGGCCACCGGCGGCGTGTCCTTCCGATCCGACTCGAGCAAGCCGCGGCCGGCCAGGATGGGGATGCCCATGGTGCCGAAGTAGCCGTCGCTGACATAAGCGCCAAGCCGTGGGAGCGGAGTTTTGTCGGGTGGCAACTCGAAGCCGTCCACGAAGACGTCCATGGGCTCCCATCCGCCCATCGGTACAGCGGACATGAGGACTGCCGATCGTACGCCCGGCGCGGAACGCGTTTTCCGCAGCAGATCGTCGTAGAACCGCTCGGTGCGGTCTTCGGAGTAGCGCGCCAGTCGCGTGTCGAAGCTGGTGAGGAACAGGCCACTGGTGCGGAAGCCGGGTCCCTGCATCATTTCACCGCGGAAGCCCTGCACCAGGGCGGCCGAAACCGCCAGCAGAACCAGCGAGAGCGCCACCTGTCCGGCCACGATGAGATTGCGGCCCCAGAACCGGTGCTTGCCGCCGCTATCGGCGTCGGCTGCTTTCAAGGTCCGCACCAGGTCCGGGCGCGTTACGCCAAAGGCGGGCGCCAGACCGAACAGCAGCGTGCTCAGTACCGAGACCACCAGCGCGAACAACAGCACCCGGTGGTCGGTGCCGATGTTCAAAACTATCGGCACATCGGAGGGAATTCGGTAGCTGCGCCAGAATTCAGCAAAGGCCTCGGTCACCGCCAAGCCGCCTACTCCCCCGGCCACGGCGACGAAGAGATTCTCCAGCAGAAGCTGGCGGATCAAAGCGCCGCGGCCGGCGCCGATGGCCAGCCGCACCGCAATTTCGCGCGAGCGGGCGCGCGCCCGGCTCAACAGCAGGCCCGCCACGTTGGCGCAGGCCACCAGCAGAACCGCCAGCCCCAGCAGGCACAGCATGACCAAGAACTGCCACGGGGTGTCCTCATCGATGCGAAGCTGCAACTCCGTCTCCGCCGTGAGCAGCCGATCCTTGTTCGCCTGCGCGTGGAGCTTCTGTAGCCCATCCGAGATGGCCTGGACGTCCGCCCGCGCCTGTTCGACATTGACGCCCGGCTTCAGCCGGCCTTTGACAAGGAGCCAGCCGGCCTCGCGGTCGTCGAGCAAGTTTTTCGGCGCCATCCGCGGCGACATGGCGAGGGGAACGAACACCGTGGGCCGGAACACGACGTCGAGACCGGTGAACCGCTCGGGCGCCACGCCGATCACAGTGAATTCGATCCCGTTCAACCGCATACGGGAGCCGAGGACCGATGGACTGGCGCCATACTGGCTCACCCAGAAATCGTGGCCTAGCACCACCACGGCATCGCGACCCTGGACGCGATCCTCATCGGGACGGAAGTCGCGGCCCAGCGCGGGGCGCACGCCGAGCACGCGGAAGAAGTTGCCTGAAACGAAGTAGCCGAATTTCATGCGGGGCAAAGAGCGGGCGTCGGGGCTGAAACCGAACTTCGCGTAGGACGCAGCCACCAGGCCGTCGAAACTGCGATTGTGGTCGCGCAGATCGACATAGTCCGGGTAGGAAATCTCCGTGTTCTGGCCGAACGGCGCCGACTTTGCGGTATTAATCGCGACCACGCGGTCGGGATCGGCGACCGGCAGCGGCCTCAGCAGCATAAAATCGGCCATATTGAACATGGCCGACGTCGCGCCAATGCCGATGGCCATGGAACCGATGGCCACGGCAGTGAAGCCCGGGTCCTTGCGCAATACCCGGAGGGCGTGTTTAAGCGATGTCAGCATGGCAGTCTGGTCCCGACTAAAGGGCAATTACCCTGCCACTCCCTAAGATACCAAGGATAACTTGAGTTTCAGACTAGAAACTCCTTTTGTAATCCTCCTGTAATAATGCACCGTATTCGGCTTGGGCGATTCCGGCATCCGGGTGTCCGTTAGCGGACAGTTCCTCTCGGAACCAGTGAGCAGCCTTGGTTGCTGCGCGTGGTTCTTTGGCGGCGACGGTCATTCCCCGGCTGCGGCGCGGACAGGGGAGCTCGGGTCCAGGCGGGCGGCCTGCTTCGATTCGGCGAGCGCTTCAGCCGGACGGCCCAGCTTCTCCAAGACCTGGCCGAGCTTGCGATGCGCGTCAGCCAGGGAAGGTGTGTTGCCTTCGGGCTCCTGCCTCAGGTATTTGCGAAAGTACGATTGGGCGCGCGGCAGGTCCCGGGCAGCGGCCAGCAGGCGGTCGGCGGCACGGTAAAGCGGCACGAGATTATCGGGCGCCGCACGTTCGGCGGATTCGAGCAGGAGGTCGAGGCCGGGTCCATCGCCGCGCGCCGCGAACACTTCCGCCAGTACAGCATAGGCCTCGGCGCGCGAGCCATCGATGCGAACCGCCTCCCGCGCATGGCGCGCCGCCTCATCCAAATTCGGCTTGCCGGGCCCGAGATCGAACTCGGCCAGCGTGATGAGTGCGCGGTAATTGGCGGGAGCGGCCTCCACTGCTTTGCGGTACAGTTCACCAGCTTCATCGCGACGATTCTCCACTTCGGCCAGACGAGCTTCGGCCCAGAAGCCGGCAACGGGATCCAATCGTGCGATGGTATGCGCAGTGTTAAGCGCGTCGCTCCGGCTGCCGCCGGCGATGGAGGGAGCCAGCAGGTAGAACTCTTCCAGGTCGCGCCAGGCTTGCAGATCCTTACCATCCAATGCGAGCGCGAGGTGTATCTCTCTGCGGAACCGGTGCGCCATCAGGAACTGCGAGAAAGGGCCCGCATTCTGCGCCATCACGCCGGTCACTTCGGCGACCTGCCGGTGGTACCTGGCGGTCTTGGCATCCAGCGCCACGGCTTTTTCCGCCAATGGCAGCGGGGCCTGGCGATCTCCAAATGCGGCTGTGATCTGCGACAGCAGAAAACAGGACAGCGCGTCCTGAGGGTTGCCGCGAGTAGCGGATTCGACGATCGCGCGAGCCCGCTTCCAGTGTCCTTCCGCGATCAGCTTCTCGGTTGCGGATTGCGCTGCGAGGGGGACAATTGCCAGCAGCAGCGCGGTTATGCGCCTCGTCACAGCGGCCGCCCGCGCCTCAGGTGCCATTGTACAAACGCGGCGGCTTGGGATTTTCCGAAGTAGCGTTCCAGAATGGCCGCCGGAGCGGAGCGCAGGTCCACCATGATGAGCGCGTCCAGCACGCACGAAAAACCGTGGTCCACGTTGAAGGCCAGCAGCTTGCCACCGGTCTTGAGATATTGCCGGAGCAGGATGGGCACTCCCTTGCCGTCGCGTTCCAAATCCGCCACCAGGCCGGAGAGCTGTTCGATGTTCGCCGGAACGTGGCTGACCATGCCGGTGCGGCGAAATTGCCAATGCGAACTCTTGTAGGGGCTGCGCGGCGTCACCAGTCCAGCCAGTTCGCCAACCCGGTGCGCCTCCAGAAAGCGGACCATGAGGTGACGTGAGACGGCGTGGTATTGGTTGCTGATGCTCACCCCGCCGAAGAGCACGGCACACTCCGGCCGCGAAGCCACGTAGCGCGCGATCCCCTTCCACAACAAAAGCAGCGGCGCGACTTGTTTTTGATATTCCGGGCGGACGAAGGAACGGCCGAGCTCGATGGCGGGGCCGATTCGGTCAAACAGATCGCTGCGGAACCGGAACAGCGTGCTGGTATAAAGGCCGCGCATGCCATGGACGGGAAGAATGTCGGGAGTTGGGCCGAGACGGTAGGCGCCTGCTACCTGGCCGTTGCCCGGGTGCCAAAGCACCAGGTGCTGGTAGTGGCGATCGAAGCGGTCCAGGTCGACGGCGTGGCCGGTGCCTTCGCCGACCTGGCGGAATGCTACCTCGCGCAAACGGCCGATTTCGGCGACTACGCCGGGGAAGGCGGCTTCGCTCGCCAGGTACACCGCAAATTCGCCGTTGTCGCAAAGCTTGCTCTGCGGCGGCAGAGAGGCGATTTCCGACGCCAGACTGTCCGTGCTGCGGGCCAGCGCTACGGGCGCCTGCCGCTTCGGGGGAAGCAGCGGCAGCCGGCGTTCCGGGCCAGCCACCGTCGCAGCGTCATCCAACAGGTAAGTCCGGCATCGTAAGTACTCGATGGCTTCCCGCGCGCTGGCAAACGATTGCAGCACGGCCGCGGTCACGGGACGCCCGATGCGCATGCGGATGCGGCGGCCGCGCTTGTTCAGCAGTTCGCGCGGCAGGTTGGCCGTGCGCAGCCCGGGATGCAGCACACCGGCGAGTTGAAACCCGACGCTGTTGGCACCTTCAAAGAAAATCGGCACCGCCGCAGCGCCCGTCCTTTGGGCGATGCTGGCTACCGCGGGATTCCAAACGGGATCGGCGAGCGTGGCGCTCTTCCAATCGAAGTGCGCTACTTCGCCCGCCGGAAACACCACCAGCGCGCCGCCCGAGCGCAGCCAAGCGGCCGCTTTGAGCAACGCGCGCGCATTCTCTCCCACTGCTTGCCTGGCGCCGAACGGATTTACGAAGATACACCATTGGCGCAGCTCGGCAATACCAGCCAACAGGGAATTAGCGAGGATGCGAACGTCCGGCCGCACCGCTGGAAGCGCGTTGGCCAGGATCGCTCCTTCCAGCAGTCCGAAAGGATGGTTCGCCACCACCAACAGCGGGCCGGAGCGTGGAATCCGTTCCATCTCCGCCGGGCCGGCTTCCCAGGTGATGCCAAGCGCGTCCAGCACCCGCTCGGCCGCGTTTCCGCCGTTGGCCAATCCGCGCGCGGTATCGAGCGCCTGACGCAGCCGGTCCATGGCGAAAAGCCGCTCGATGGCCGGTTCCACCGGATCTAAAAAGCGGCGTAAAGGCTGCTGGAACAGGCCGGAAAAGGAGGGCAATTCGTGGCTGGTCTCGGTGCGCATGTTGGCGGCGATCCTTCAGCTTGCGCTTCCAGCCTGACTCAACTCGGTTTCAAAGGAATAAACATCCGGTGAAGAGTAGCGGCGCAGCCGGTTTTCCGCGTGGTTCGACCGTCCGAGAGAGGGCGCTCCACGCCGTGCCGTAGTTCGTGTTGCAAGCCGGAAACCCGACCTTCTTGGGAATGTAACCAAACCGAAGCGGGCAGAAGCCGGCCGTCGGATCGGCGCCATTCTCAACATGCGGCGCGACGCTGCGGACGGCCCTTTCGCATTACGAAGACCAGGCTGACGTATAACACTGCTCCAAGCGGAATGCAGATGCAAGCCCATCCCGTGACGGCGTGCAGCACCGCCAAGCCGATCTGGCCCGTCCAAGTGCCGGTTACCGAAGCCCCGCCGCCGCAGAGCCTGGTTCCGGCGCGTGCCAGGGGTATCAGGAGCGCGAGTTGCAGCGGTGAGGAGACGTTATTGAGCAACTGTAGCGCCGCCAAATTGAGACGCAATCCAAAGGCGGCGAGCAGGCAGAGGACGGTCGGGCAACCCATGACGGGGAAGACACCCAGCACCACACCCACAGACAGCAGGAGTGCGACCTGTTCCGGAGAAAGGTCCGCCAAAGAAGCCTGAACACGAAGCAGCCAAGCCTTCACGGATGGAGTTCTCCGCGTTCGGAAAGAAACAGCCGCAGGGCGGGGCGGAAGCGGGCCCCGCCGAGAAATTGTACGGCGGCGGCGACGCCGGCCAGCCACCACGGCTCACGGCCTCGCCAGATTTGGGCTAGCGTTCTCGCGACCCCGTCTTCGCCGCGATAGAAGACCCGGTCGGCCCAGCGCTCACGTCCGGGATACTCAGGGTAGGAGCGTAGAATGTCGCGGCTGGCCTCCAGGATGCGCTGCGCCATGGGCTCGCGGTACTGCGGCATGAACAGGATCGAACTGCGGCCGGCGTGTATCTCCGAAACGAATTCGGCGAAGCTGTGGGCATTGGTTAGGTTAATACAAGCGCCGGGTTCGCAGGCGTGGCGGTCGCCTCCGGAAATCAGGGGCCGCTCGTGGACTCGCGCCAGTTGGATGGTCGCGGCGTTCTCCTTCCAGCCGCGTGTGCCGTTCAATTCGAAGGCGTCAAACCAGCCGATGCACTCGCGCAGGATGCGTTCGAGGGCAGGGCCGTGGTCGTCTTCCGTAACGCCCTCTTCCAGCCAGAAAGGGTGGTTGAGTACGATCAGGACGTCGGGAATACGTGCGAAGTCGGCTAACAGGGCCGGCAGCATCGGTTCCCGCGGCGCGGCCGTGTACTCTGCCATAGCGGCCATCCACTGGCGTGCTGCGTGGCGGGGGATATTGTGGATGCCGAGATGGAAGATGGATCGTTGGTATGGGACGGTCCATTCGACCGAAACCGGCGTGTCGGCGGGATCGGCGGTTACTCCAAGGGCCAAGCCGGCTTCGATATCGTCGTGATCGGTGAGCGAGACCATCGGCCGCAGTCCGAGGCCGGCGATTTGTTCGCGCTCCAGGCGCAGGGCGGAAGCCGGACTGAGCGGAGGCGTCCACCATGCGCGCGCGAAATCGACGCGCTGCGGGCCGCGTTGATAATAGCTGACTACTTCCGAAATCCCTGGGACGTTGTGCAGATGGCGAGGCAAGAAGGAGAGACATTCCACGGAATGCATGGTGTGGCCGTGCAGACTGACAGCGGAGTGGAACCCGTCCTCAGGACGTGGCTGATGCCAGAGAAACTTGACGGTACTTTCGCGCATGTAGCGTCCCCTGCCATCACCATCGCCTGGAAGCGGTTACAATTCGGCGGCAAACTCGCAATGCTTTCGCGAAAACATTTTGGATTAAAAATGTATTAATAAGGTGCACCCGGCGGAGGATCGTCGTTAGCAACTTTGGGTATCAATTCTGCGGGCATCTCGCCGTTCGCGGCGAGCCGAAAGCGAACGGTGTGAAGATTTTAGGAGAGGCTGCTGCGGCTGGCGAGACCAGCGCTGCTGCGGCTAGTGTGGAAGCGGTCCGAAAATGATTCTGGTCGAGTGATCATCGGTTCACACCCAAAGCAGCGGCTGGCGCAGTGGGAAATTGCGCAGAACTTCTTCTACGGTCGGGTCGGGATCCAGTTTGCGCCACAGCGCGATGTATTCGGGCTTGCCCAGCGCGAGCCCCGCAAACAGCAGACACGGCTGCCGCACGGGCCACTCTTTGTCGTACATTACGTCAGGCGGCAGCGGCCACTTTTTCTTGTCCAGCATGTACGGATACATGTATGCCATGGCGCGAGCCATCCCGCGGCCGTCGGGCAGGCGCCACTTCCACAGATCCCCGGACCTCGAAAGCGTCTGCGCAACGATCCCCATGGCGTCGAGGTTAAACAGCGAATAGCCGTAAGGTTTGGTGCGCCGCAACTCCTGCGGAAAGCTCCCGTCGGGCGCCTCCTGGTCTGGAATCAGCACGGTCTGGAAGCGGTTGCGGCAGTACGCGCTCAGCTCGGCGTTGCCGGTGAGTTCACAAAAGGCCGCCACCTGCGCCACCCAGCAGGTAGCGTGATTGTTTTTTGCGTCGCGCTCGGCGATTCCATTGGGGTGCGTGGTCATCCATTTGACGTACGCCGCAAACCACTTCTTGACTCCCTCCAGGTCCGCGGCGGCCAGCCCCACTCGCGACGCGGCGCGCGCCACTTCCACCAGGTGCAGTGTATCGATGATGCCGAATCCGCGCCCCGTAAAGCGTCCCTTGACGGCCTGCGCATATTGAAGGCTGGGGTTCATACGGGTACCTTCATCGATGAACCACGCGCGCAGGTGGAGCGCGGCATGGTCGGAATATTTGCGCTGCCCGGTGATCTTGTAGGCCGCCGCCAGCGCCGGCACGATCAGGCTGAGGCGAACCATCGCCCGCCGGTGCCCGGCAAAATTGCCGGGATTGCTCATGCCGTCGCGCTCGATGTAGGGTCCATCGGGATGCTGCGGATCGGGCCACCAATAATCGGCCTCGGAGAAGAAATCGTGCGGTCCGCCCGCGCTTCTGGGGGAGCTTACGGCGGTCACCGTGACCGGCGATTCCGCCAGGTAGTGGTCCGCCGCCCGCATCACGCGCCCGCGCTCGATCTCCACCAGGTTCAGCTTGCCGGCCGCACCCAACTGCGCTGCCGGCCACGCCAAAGCGCCACCCACGAAATCCCTGCGCCGCACAATCCGCTCCTGCCGGCCTGCCCTTCAATGCCGCACAGTTTAAGTTTAGAACGTCAGCCGCCAAGTCAAGACCCACTATCCGGCTTCCTAATACAATGGTGATGTCTTGCAGCGTGAGGGCGCGATTCATTTGCCGAGAAGCGTAATCGCCGTGGGAAAGGACGCCGTCCGGAAAACGGCCGGGATTCTGGCGCTGGCGGATATTGGCAAGGTGACAGAAGTAGGGCTGGCACCCGGCGCCCAGTGGGGCGGCGACCGAATGCTTTTGTCTGTGGCGGACGGTTCGGTCCAATATGTCGTGGGCAACACGCTCTACAAGCAGGATCAAGCAGGCTTTCTCCTGGCAGGGTTTCCGGCCGGAGACGAGCCCGCTACTCGAGCTTCCTGGCTGCAAGGCTTGTCGCCGTATGAGATGCCTTTCTCGATGGGGCTGGCGCGGGAATTGCCGGCGGCCTGGCCGGGCATGGTTTCCGCCTGCGCATTTCTGGACCGGTTCAGCCATTTCTACCGAAGCCATCGGACCCGGATCGAACTGGCGGGGCGTGAGCTGCGCTATGTTGCAGAGGGCCTTCTGGCTCTTCAGCATTGGCCGGCGCTCTTCGCAGCGGTGATGGATTCCATGGGCGAAATGTCGCGCCAGAGCCTCCCCAAAGGGCTGGCCGCCGCCGATCTGGGAGCTTTCGTGGGCAGACTGATGATTGGCGCTCAACAAAACCGCATCAGATTGGACCGGGTTCCGGAATGCTTGCGAGCCATGTGCCAGCCGCCCACCCCGCCAGCCGAAGACTGCCTTCGCATTCCACACTATCGTAGAATGCTGAAAAACCTGGAACGGTACACGGAATCGGCCGCGCCGTTGATTGAAGAACTCCGTGCGGCGTTGTGACCGGCGCGCCGCGCGTCGGGAAATCCGCTGAGATTTCAACCGGCCTGGAAATGCGCCCGGATTATTGCACTGCAATCGTCACGCCCGCAGGCGACTCGACCCCACCTACGGTAACGACCAATGGCACCGCAGGCCCTGTCGGAGCACCGTCGGGTATCTGGACGTTGAACTGCGCGAGGCCCATGACGAAACCGGGTGCGCCGCCCGCGTAGATCACAGTCGCCGGCACTCCGCCGACTGTGGCCCGCGTCTCCTGTGCAGTGAGTGGAGGCGTTCCACTCACCGGCCATCCGTCGAGACCCGCGGGGGTGGTCTGGCCGTCGCCTGTCACGTAAAAGATGATGTAGTCGCCCCTATTCACGGGGTTCGCCGGCGAATTCAACTGCCCACTGGTGAAGTTCACTGCGACCGCCTGGCGCTGGCCGGACGAGTCGCTCGTGAAGATCGCCGGCACGGACGGGACCACGGGCAGGGCGACGGGACCCGAGAGTGCGCCATTCAGGGCGACCTGCATGGTGGTAGTTGTAAGTCCCGCGACTGCGTAGGGAGCGATGGCGCTGGTCTGCCCGCTCGAGGTGTAAATCATGGGGGAAGGGAAGCCATCGAAGAAGACCTGCGTGCCGCCAATCGCCGAACTGATGAAGCCGGCCTCATCGAGTTGCGCGGTGGCCATGCCCGCCGGCCCGATGCCGCTTCCCCAAAAGGTCAGAATCTCGCCCGGCGCTACCATCCCCGCTTGATAGCCCGCACTGTTCGTCACGCCAGCGGCGTCAAATGAGGGGACGGAGAACCCGGCGCCGGAGCCATACCCGTACAGGATGCCGCGGCCGCCCGTGCCGGCGTATACGAGATCCTGCGTCCGCATGTCGCCCTCCAGCGCCGTGATCGATCCGAAGGCCTGCTCCGTAGGGTCGCTGATCTGGGTCCACGTCGCGCCCATATCTTCGGATTTGTAGATGGCTTCATCGGTGAAGCCCGTGGGCTGCCCGTGGATATAGAGGAATGGAGTGCCGGCCGAGTTTCCTTTTCCAAACGCGACGAAGTTGCAGGCTGCCACGCTGGGTACCGCGGCAAACGTTTTCCCGAAGTCGGTCGAGTGATACAGGGGAAATGGCGATGGCTGGTTGGAGTTGGGCTTGTGGGCGATCCAGAGGTCGCCCGCCTTGGCGGGATTCGGCACCAACGTGACCTCGATGGTGTACTCGACGCCCGGAATGGTGGTGAGGAAAGTCCATGTGGCACCACCGTCGGTGCTCGAATAGACACTTCCCTGATCGTAGTAATAGAAGGTGCCGCCCTGTATGGCATCGGCGGCTACAATCTGCGGCGCCCAATAATCGTTACTCACCTGCCACGACGGTGGCAGCGACTGGCACACCTTCCATGACTGCCCGCCGTCGGTCGAGTAGGCCGGCGCCGCACTAACCGGTACCCACACCAGGTTGTTCGGGTCAGTGGCCGACATCGCGATATTGCCGGCCACGCCCGGCGACGTGCTGCCAAACGGTTGCCACGTTTGCCCGTTGTCGGAACTGAACCCGGTCTCGGCCACGGCGGCGTTCGTTTCGTCCCATCCCACGAAAGCAATGTATTCGGGATGTTGCGCGCTGTAGGCGATCGAATCGCCCTGCGCCACCCAGTCGAACTGTGCGATGGTGGCGGAGGGCACAGCGTCGCGGCTCGCGTGGCGGAAGCCAACCATGTCCATCGAAACGCTGATCAGGTCCGCGCCGGGAGCGTTCGAGCCGGGCAGTGTGACCAGCGGAGGCACCTTCACGCTTTGGACGCACAGTTCCTCGAGGTTGTTCATCCACCAGCTCCAGGACGTCTCTGCTGCGGTGTAGTCTTCGGTCCCGATTACTCCGTAGCCGTTGGTCTGGAGAAGGCGCGTCGGCTGCACCGGATCGATGGTCACGGTGCCATTGCCCCAACTCGCCGATTTGGCGGTATTCACGCCAGTCGGGTTCACGCGGTAGTAGGAGGGCTGATTCACCGCTCCGCCGATGGCGAGCAGGGTCCACGTGCCGCCCTGATCGGTCGAACGGTAGATGGTCTGGTTATGGTTGGCGCACACCACCAATTCGCGCGGATTGGTCGGCGAGAAGGTCACGCCCGAATACCCGTCGCTCAATGAGAACGGGGTAATGTCCTGCCACGCTCCCGCCCGATAGCGCCGTACAGCGCCGGTAACCGCTCCTTCGTCTCCGCCGAACGTCACCACGAGCGTGCTGTCGCTGGCGATCGCCGCGCGTGCGGGGTTCGACTGGCTGCCAATATTCGTCCAGGTGTTGCCATCGTCCGCGCTCATCCATACGCCATGCCCCCACACGCCCGCGTAGATGCGTTGCGCCTGCGCATCGCAAACGATGAATGTAACGCCCACGGACACGCCGGCGCTGTCTGGCGGGCTGAGGGGTATGGCCGGAATCATTTGCCAGGCCTGCGCTCCGTCCTTGACCCAGAGCCCGTTCTGCCGCGTGCCGAGAAAGATGCGTTGGGCCAGGTTTGGATCAACGGCGATTCTTTCACCCGTGGTACCGCGATAGGCGTCATTCGCGCCGATGTAAAGCTGCGCCGAGGCGAGCCCGGTCGGCACCCAGTACGCGCCACGCGAGTGGGATACGAAGACCTCCGCGTAGGTATTGGAGCCGGACGTAACACCGGCGGAACCGTATACAGTGTTGGCATCGGTGGGATCCACGCCGATGGCCTCAAACCCGTGCGCGCCCATACCAGCGCGGTCGGAGAGAGGCAGCCACCGCTGCCCGCCGCGGTCGAACCGATAGGCACCGCCTACGTCCGTGCGGATGTAAATATCGTGCGGCGCTTTGGGATGAATCACCAGCCCCGTGGCATAGCCTATCCCCTGCATGCTGACATTCTTCCAGGTAAACGACGCGTTGGCACCGGGTAGTACGCCCGCCAGCACCGCCGCTACCAGCGACGCGCGAAGAATAGCTGCTCTGTCCTTATGGCTGACTTTCAGCATTGGGCACGGCTGTGAACCACGGCAACACGGCACCTTTTTTATAGCATCGTGCGCGGGCGCACGCAGCAAGAGACGGCCATTGCGGATCGCCAATCCGGCCGTCCTGCAACGCGTGCCGAAGAGCACGCGCTGGAGGGCATTACTCCCGGCGCACCCAGGAATGATATACTCCTTGACCTGGCCCATGGCCTTAGGAGGAACCATCGATGACAAGCAACCTGTTTCGCCGGTTGGCGCTCACGTCCGCTGCCGGCCTTCTCATTGTCTGCAACCTTTGGGGACAGGGGGAGCCAATACGCAACTGGGCAGCCCCGTTGTACTGGCAGCCTTCCGCCCATGAGGCGGCGGAAATGCACCGCGGCGTAGAGGCGCGTTCGGTGAGGCGCCCGTCGCCGGATGCAACTTCCGGCGACCCTGCTCCTTCCCCTCTAGTTCTGGTGGCCATTACGCCTTGCCGGCTGGTGGATACGCGCTCCGACATGCCGACGCCTTATGGCTCGGGGTCATCCACGCCCTTGGTGTGGGCGGCCGGTTCTACCCACAGTGTGGTGGCCTCGGGCCTGCCAGCCGGGACCTATGCTTCGGTTTCCAATCCATGCGTC
Source organism: Bryobacterales bacterium (assembly GCA_963761855.1). Lineage (GTDB taxonomy): Bacteria > Acidobacteriota > Terriglobia > Bryobacterales > Bryobacteraceae > Bog-375. Next base: position 65,220 of record CAVXJY010000051.1, read on the forward strand.
GGGCTGCCTGTTGCGGGCGCCTATTCGGCAAATCTCACGGTCTGGCCGCAGCCGGCGGGGACGATTCTGAAATGGCTGAGCGTGTGTCCGACGGGCACGCCGACAGCGACTTGCTCCGGCACGGCCACCCTCACCGGGTACGAGGGCGGGACCACGGGCACCGCCGCGATCGTTTCCAATGGGGCTGTGATCCCGGTCAATTCTTCCGACTCGTTTGACGTCTATGTAACCGACAATACCTGGGTGATTATCGACATCACCGGGTATTATGCGGATATCGGCGACTCGAACGGGAATACAGCGTTGGGAGTTGGGGCGCTCCTGAGCAACACCGGCACCGACAACACCGCCACCGGCAATGACGCGCTTGAAAGCAATACGACCGGTTACGAGAACACGGCCAGCGGCACCACCGCGCTCCAAAAGAATACCAGCGGGCAGGCCAACACGGCTACCGGCAGCGCTGCGTTGCAGGACAACACCACCGGGGCGGGCAATACAGCCATCGGCACCTTTGCCCTGGCGGCCAACTCCACCGGGGGAGCCAACGCGGCCGCCGGCTTCAATGCGCTGCTCAGCAATACCACCGGGAGTTCCAACTCGGCCAGCGGCGCTACCGCGCTGCAGTCGAACACCACCGGGAACTGGAACACTGCCACAGGCACCCAGGCGCTGCTGAAGAACACGACGGCATCCTTCAACACCGCTAGCGGCGGAGACGCGTTGTACGAGAACACCACCGGGACCGACAACACCGCCATCGGTTACGCCTCGCTGGCGAACAATACCACCGGCAGCAACGACATTGCTATTGGCTTCCAAGCGGGGCAAAACGTCTCCGTGGGCAACAGCAACAACGTCCATATCGGGACTTATGGCGCTGCTGCCGACAGCGGCACCATCCGCATCGGCGGCAACACGGCGCTCGGGGATCCCGCCACGCAGGCGCAGTTCTTCGCCTCCGGCATTCGCGGGGTGACGACCGGCCAGCCCGACGCCGTCACGGTGGTGATCGATTCCAACGGCCAGCTTGGCACTGTCTCTTCCTCCCGCCGCTATAAAGAGGATATCCAGGACATGGCGGACTCGAGCAGCGACCTGATGCTATTGCGGCCTGTGACGTTCCGGTATACCAAGCCTTACACCGACGGCACCAAACCGCTCGATTACGGCTTGATCGCCGAAGAGGTG
>CAVXJY010000052.1:0-15190 GCA_963761855.1 Bryobacterales bacterium
CACTTAGCCTCCCAATCCCTTGACATACCCCGCATACTGAAGTTGGGACTGCGGTGCAATGCTCCGCCGCTAATCCTTCTCTTTGGCCAGAGACCGTTGCACTCAGGTGTTACTGAACTTCCGGCGCCCCTTAAAGGCATGCGGGGTCCCCTTCGGGCTGGACTCTCGACGGAAGACTTTGGATTCCGGAATTCATAATCGCCGGCGGTATACGGATAGCTATTATTGCCGCCCGCCGGATAACAGAGAGTAAGGAACGAATCGACCAGGCAATACTCGCCATCAAAGCGGGCCAATACATTGAAGTTTCTACTCGAATCACCGGGTGGCCGAAACGCACTGCGATAAGTCAGCGAAGCCCCGGCCACCCCGCAACGTATTCCTACCTCTTTTCACCCACCCCTCAAGCCCGTAGTGTTCTTGATCCCCGCTCGTAGGGACCGGGCATGCCCGGCCCGCTCCACGCACCTGCAGTTTGCCGCCGCGCCGATGATAGAACGCGCGCAGTCAGGCGCATGCCGGGCAGCGTCTCTGCACAAACCGGCGTGGCCGTCTTACATGTATTCCGGAATCTGAATCCCCAGGATGCCTGCTGTCCGCTCTAATTGCCGACGGAAGAAATCGGTCATCCACAACAGAAAGACTTTCTTCTCGCGCAGCTCCTCCTGGAGAATCGGGTATTGATGATAGAAGTTGTTGAACGCCTGCGCCAGTTGGAAGGCATATCTGGCGACGTGCGCCGGTTCGCCGGCGCTCAGTGCGCCAGCCAGGGCTGAATCGGCCTTGGAAGCGGCCAGCAGCACCTGCCAGAAATCCTCGGATTGCAATTGCCGCTCGAGCGCCTCGCGGGAAAGTTCGGCCGCGAAATCCGGCAGCGCTTCGCCGCGCTCCTCCAGCTTGCGCAGAATGTTGCGCGCCCGCACCGCGGCATATTGCACGTATGGGCCGGTTTCGCCCTCGAAGCTGAGCGCCTCCTGCAAATCAAACGCGATTACCGAAGTGCGCGTGAATTTGAGCAGGAAATAACGCAGCGCGCCAATGGCAATCTGCTCGGCCACGCGCTGCCGCTCGGCGGCGGGCTTCTCCGCGTGGCGTGCATTCACCTCCGCCAGCGCCTTCGAGATCAGGTTGTCCATCAGATCGTCGGCCTTGACGCCGAGTCCCTTGCGCCCCGAGACTTCCACGTACGGCCGCTGCCGGTCTTCTTCGGATAGCGGAATTCCCAGGTCGGCGCAGCAGCGCGGCGAGAGCGCTACCATCTCGTACGAAAAGTGGATCGACTGTTCCGCCTGCGCCGCATATCCCAAACCGCGCAGCCCCGCCGCCACCACGTCCTGCAAGTAAGATTGGCGCGAGTCGATCACGTTGTAGACGCGCGATCCGTGTCCGAACTGGTGTTCGCCTTCGGATGGTTCATCGGTGCTCACCCAAAGTACGCGGCCGTCGGCGTAAGTCATTAGCGGCCGGTAGTGAAAGTCCTTGCCGAGCAAGCCGAACTTCCAAAGCTGATAGGCGATGTCCTTGCCCACGTAAGTCACCGTGCCATCCGACCGCACGATCACCTTGCCCTCTTCGCTAAGTCCCGGCATCACCCAGCAGCCGGCGTTCTTGCCTTCGGTTTCCAGGTAAATGGCCTTGCGCTGCTTGAGCTGCTCGAACGCGGCGGCCCAGAATTGCAGGTGCAGAATCTCGCTTTCGCGCGGCAGCACGTCGTACTCCACATCGAGCCGCAGCATGGTCTTCAAATGCGCCTGGACAATCGCGTCCGCCACCAGGTGCGCCATTGTCGCCAGCTCGCCAGCGCCGGCTTCGATCGCGTGCAGCGTCTGGCTGCGCCATGCAAGCGATTCCGGCTGCTCTTTGTAATAGCTCGAAGTGTGCGCGTAAAGGTCCCAGCAGTAGTAATCGAAGCGCACCGCGGGGTCGGCCAGCAGCGCTTCCACATCGGCCGGCGCTTGGTGCTTGAGGAAATGAAAACCCACTACCACATCGGCCACCTGCACGCCGGTGTTGTCGATGTAGTTCTGCACCTCGACCCGCTCTCCCGAGGCGCGTAGCATGCGCACGAACGTGTCGCCCAGCGTGGCGTTGCGCAGATGGCCGATGTGTGCCGCCTTGTTCGGGTTGATGTTGGTGTGCTCGACGATGATCTTGCCGCCGGCCGCGGACACACTTTCTCCTGCTCCCCGCAACAGCGCTCCCGCATAAGCGGCGCGGTCGAGGCGGATATTGATGTAGCCGTTGCCCGCCACCTCGAGCGCCGCCACGCCCGGAATCGGCCCGATCCCGGCGGCCAGTTCGGCGGCGATTTTCTTCGGCGGCTGGCGCAATTGTTTGGCAAGCTGGAACGCCGCCGGCACCGCGATTTCGCCGAAATCGCTTTGCCGCGGCTGCTCGATGGCAACGCTCAAGTCTACGCCGTAGCGTACCTGTATGTGCGCGCGAAACGCGTCTGCGACTTGCTCTTCAATGGAATGGAACACGGGAACCTATGAGTATAACAGCCGCGTGAAGGCCGGCTCCGCGAATCCATCTATTGAGACTGCGTCTGTGGGCCTTCGATCTCCACGCCGCCGACAACGCCTGCCAACAGATTATACAGTCCGCCAATGATCAGCCCAAAGATGAACCCAAGCGCCCCGTACAGGATCGGAAATATGATGATGGCGCCAACTCCGAACAGCGCTCCAAACTGGCTGGGGAAGCCGGTCCCGCTCGTAACCGTTTGGAGTGCGCTCCCGACCAGCGCAATCAGGGAAAAGATTGCCCCCAAGACAAGACCGAGAAGGGCGTACAACGCGCCTTGAATCTTTGCCAGCGAAACCACGCCGATTCGCCGCACAACGAGTTTGGTGTTCATGGCGGCGTATGGTACCACATGGTGCGGCGCGCTGCCCTGGCGCGCAGGTGCTGCCAAGATGTGGCCCGGCCGCCACCCAAATTCAGTAGATTAAGCGGCTTATTAACAATAGCTTACAGAACTTTCGGGATCTATCGGTTTAATCCTGTCGGAATCGGATCTCTTGGTCACGCAATAAAACCCCTGCCGCGTGTCCACAAACAATACCGGCCGGGCGTTTCCAGTTTGAGAGCAATAATTGTCGTGGCAACCTTACTTGACTTGAGTCGTCGCGAAGACAAGGACTCCATGAACGATCGGCACCTGCAGTACGAGCGGCTGATTGCGCCTATCGAAGGCCCAATCCCCTCCGGCCGCATGCGATTGGGCTGGTCATTTCCAAAATGCCGGGGATAAAGCCGGCGTGGCCGGCTGAAGCCTGCGCCGCGCGCATCCATAAGCTAAGCTCAATGGGATGTCGCGCAATCTGCTGGACCGGCTGGAGGAATGGAAGCGCCGCTTCGGACCGCCGGAAACCGGGCAACTGGAACGGCTGCTGGCCGTGGCGGCGAAATACCGGGTGCGCGATGCCGCCGGCTTGATTCGCCTGCATGAAACGCTGCTGTTCCTGCGGGCCTATCCGCGTACGCCGGAGGTGGCGCGGCTGGCCGATCGAATCCTGTTGGCGTTTGCGGATCGCGTGGATAGGCTGCGCGCCGCGGGCATCGATTTAGAACCGTTCGCAGAGCCGGAAGTGTCGGGCATCGCCGGCACGGAGCTGATCGCTGTGTTCAGCTTCGAGGTGGCGCGCAGCCTGGTGGAACGGCACGGCCGCGCCATTCGGCTGGCCTGGGATGCTCATGACGAAATCGACCGCGTCGGCCCGGACTCGCCCCAGCTCGCGCCGCTGATCGCCGAAGAGTGGCCGGTGGAAGCGCACGTGCCGTTCGAACGCTGGCTGGCAGCGGCTCGGCCGCGTGCGGAAAGCGAGCTGCCCTGGCTGCTCGAACGCGTGCAGACCGTCGCGCCGGGCCGCGCGCCCGAGCGGTACAACGCGATGGGGCTGCCGCTCACCTTTAGGATCGGGCGCCAGGTTTCGCGCTCCCGCCAGCGTGCGCCGGCGCGCGGCCTGTTCTGTCACACCGGGCCGCTGATCGCCCGGCGCGGGATTTCGCTCGCCCGCGAACTGGCAGCGCCGCCGCTGGCGGTGAAGCGCCTGGCTCCCGGCGACACGCGCCAAATGCTGGACCTGATTCTCGATACTTCGGCGATGCGCTTTCGCGAGTTGTACGGCTTCAGCCACCCGGACGGAGCCAACGTCTTCAGCGCCGACGCGGGCCGCGGCGTCGAAATCGTGTTCTTCGGCGTGCCGCCCCGCTGGCGACTTCCGCTGCGCGCCTACCACGGCGGCATGTTCTTCAAGAACGGCGTGCCGGCCGGGTATGTGGAGTTGCTTTCGCTGTTCGATCGCGCCGAAGTCGGCTTCAACCTGTACTACACCTTCCGCGAAGGCGAATCGGCGTGGCTCTATGCGCGGCTGCTGCATTTGTTCCACCAGGTGCTGGGCGTCAATTGCTTTTCGGTGGACCCGTATCAAATCGGCCATGAGAACCCCGAGGCTATCGACTCGGGCGCGTTCTGGTTCTATCGCAAACTGGGATTCCGGCCGGTGGAAACGCAGTTGGCCGCGCTCGCCCGGCGCGAGGAGGAACGCATCGAGCGCACTCCCGGCTATCGCAGCTCGCGCCGTGTCCTGCAACGGCTGGCCGGAGGATATATGTTGTTCGAAGGCCCCGCAGCCGAGGCTGGACAGTGGGACCGCTTTTCGATTCGTAATGTGGGGATTGAGGCCACCCGCGCGCTGGCTGCGAAGTTCGGCGGCGATACCGAGCGCATGCGCCACGCCGCAAGCCGCTTCGCAGCCCGCCAGTTCGGCGTGGAATCGACCTGCGGTTTGGCGCTGGTGTTGAGCGTGATTCCCGGCGCGGCGACTTGGACCGCCGCCGAAAAGAAAGCCGTGGCGGATATCCTGCGCGCCAAGGTACGCGGCTCAGAAGCGCGTTACCTGCGCCTTATGCAGCGGCATGCCCGGCTGCGAAAAGCACTACTCCAAATGGGGCGGTGATACCGTTGCCTCACCGGATCAGGGCTTCGCCCGAAGTGCCGATACAACCTGTTCCAGGTTGCGATTGGCTTGTGTGAGGTTCCGATCGATTCGCAAAAGGAGCCTGCAGGGGATAACCGCTAAGACAAGCACAAGCAGGAACAAGATCACGTAAAGTGTCATGCTCCCATTCTACGCGCGAACCGGCTCCAAGAGAATCATATATTTAGGGCAAAAAATCGGATATGGCTAACCGCCAAAGACCGATCGGCCTTACGCCGTGGTCTGGGCTTTCTTGGCGTCGCGAGAGACTTTGTACTTCTTCTCGAAGCGGTCGATACGGCCGGCGGTGTCCATCAGTTTCTGACGGCCCGTGAAGAACGGGTGGCAGGAAGAGCAGATTTCCACGCGGATGTCGCCTTTATGCGTGGACTGGGTTTTGAACGTGTGGCCGCAGGCGCAGATCACGTTCACCGGAGCATAAGCAGGATGAATTCCAGCTTTCATTTTTGTTACGGGGATCCTTTCGAGACTTTCAGTATAGCAAAACTTAAAACCCCCGTGGCCCTGTTAGGATCCACGGGGGTTGATAGCCTAAGAAAACCTGAGGCTTTGGTTGCGCAAGAGGCAGCCGGTCCACAGGAACTTGACCCCGCCAACTGGAGAGCGGGCGTCGGCTACGTTAGAGGCTCGACTTTAACAGTCGGCCACCTCCTGCGGTCGCTTGTTACTTTCCATCTTCTCTGGACCACCTCCTTTCCCAGTGATAAAAAAATATTCGCATGGAGACGCCGCAATGTCAATACTGTTTTCCATATGCAGCGCTCGCTCCGCGCTGCGCCGCGATATGTAGTATTGCGGTTACAGGTTACGCGCTGCGAAGCGGCACATAGCGAGCCCGTCCATCAACTTGAACGGCAGCCGGCCGGTAGTGTAATGGCCGCAAGGAAGAGTGTAGACCTGGTGCGGCAAATCCATCTCGCGGAAGGCGCTCAGCACCTGCTTCGAGTAGACCGGCAGGAAGCTGGTGTCGTGCTTGGCCCAGATGAGCAGGCTGGGCATCTTGCGGTTTTCCATACGGCTCAGGTAAGCCGCCGGGCTGATCACGGACCAGTAGCGGCGCAAATCGTCCTGTGAGACGTCGGTCCCAAAGCCCTTGCGCACGTGCTGAGTGGAAAGGCCGGTCCAGACCACATCGGAAAAGTACATGGAGACGTGATTAAAAATGCCCAGCTTAATTCGGGTATCGTGTGCCGCGGCGATGAACGCTACACAGGAACCCAGGCTGGTGCCGAGGATGGCCAACCGCTGGTAGCCCTGCGCAGCGAGCCAGTCCAGGCAAGCGCGCGCATCGATCACCGATTGCCGTGACGCATGGACGGTGCGGCCCACGTTGCTCGAGACGTGGTAGTCGGCGCGTTCGAGTTCCGCCGGCATGCGCTCGGCGTGATACGCCATGCTCATGCGCAGCGCGCTGACGCCGAAGCGGTTCAGCAGTTTGGCTAGCCCGACGTGGCCATCCACGCCGGCGTTCCATTGCGGCAGCACCAGCACCGCCCGGCGCGGCGCGCGCTCGGCCGGATACCACAGCGCATGCACGGTGTTGTTCTCCGGGTACGGCGTCTCGACCGGACTGGTAAACGTGAGATGGCCCTCGCGCAGTTGATAGTCCGCCGGCGCGCGGTAATGGAAGAAACGATCTGAATCGGCCAGCGCCTCTTGGGCGAAGTGGTCGAGCGCTTGGCGCGGATGGCCATTGATGCGCTCGGGCAGGGCCGGAAATTCCAACCCGCTGAGCCAGTCCAGTCCCCATTCAAACGGCCGCACCACGCGGTTGGTGTCGCGCGTCGCCAATTTGCGTTCCCAATTATCGATCCAGCGGGCGTAAATGCCAGGCATGTTCTTTTCGGAAGAACTCTCAGTTTAGCGTGAAGCTTCGAAGCGCCAGTACCCGAGCAGCGGCGCGAGCCTGGCGCGAACCTCGTCGATCACCTCAGTCGGGCAGTGGCCCGCTTTCTCTGCGCGGCGCGCTTTCCAATCGACGCTCTTCACGTGGTGAGCCAGGACTACGCCGGTTGCGCCCTGGCTGGCGGGGACAGGGACTTCGAACGGGTACCCCTTAGCTTGGTTCGCGATATCGGGCAAACCGGCGCCAGCCGGCAGGCAAGCCAGCCGCTGGCCTGCTATTTCGGACCCAGCGTCTTACTGCGCGTCGGTGACCTTTCCGCCGGTGAAAGTGATTTTGATGTCCTTGTACACGTAGATGGTCTTCTGGCCTGCGTTAAGTTTGGTAACGGGTTGGCCCAGGCTGGCGACCACCTGGTCGAGGGTCTGGCCAAGAGCAACGGATTCAGCCGGTGGATTCCCGCCGCCGGCTTGCGCGGTTTGCTGCAGTTCGCTGGCGACATTCGGATCCGCTGCGGGCAAATCCGCGGCGTACGGGGCGGGCGTCTGGGTGCGCAGCGAGGCGCTGAGCGCCGGCAAATTGTCCTGGCCCTGTTTGGACTGCAATTCGCCCAGGCCCTGATCGAGCATCTCGCGCATGTGGTTCTGCATCTCCTGCAAGTCCGTGAGCGCGATCTGAACTGCCCTGCCGCTCTGGCAGTCCGAGACCTTGCTGGCCAGCACTTTGGCATTGGTCGGGTCCGGGTACACAGGCTCGGGATCGAGTTGCAGCACGTCGCCTTGGGTAACTGCGCATTGCTCCCCATTGGCGCTGACCACCACGATGCTGCTGACGATGAAGACATGTTCCTTGTTGGGCGATAAGGCCGGGGGCGGCGCACTGGAGGCCGGCGCGGGGCTTGGCGCAGCCGCCTGAGGGGCTTGCGCTGCCTGGCTCTCGGCGCTCTCTTGCGCCAGTTGCTGCCGGATTTCATCGGCGATGGCCTGCTTGACGTCTGGAGTAAGGGTCACCTGGCCCCCCGAAGCTGCTGCGGCGGCGGCCGGCGGTGGCGCCTGGGCATTGGCGGCCGCAGCCGCATCCAGCCGCTCCTGATACGCTTCCTGCAACGAATTTGCCAGCAGGTAGTCGGTCAACCAGAAATTGGGGCCGGCATATTGTGGGTAGGGAGCAAAGTAACCCGCATAGAACCCGAACCACGGGTTCCCCGCCCAGCCCCACCGATAGTAAACCGGTGCTGCCCAGGGACTGTATGCCCAGGAGTAGAAGCCGGGTGTGTAGAAACGGAGCGGAGCGTAGACATTGAAGGCGACGCCGCGATAGTAATAGGGGCGATAGAAGCGGGCCATGGGGCGGCCGCCAACGTAGTAAGTCCGCTGCACAAACGCATGTCCCCGAACATAGACCGACCTCTGCACGTAGCCGTGCCCGCGCCCGTTAGCAACGGCAATACGGCCGCCGGGAAGTCTGTTGACGATTCGCCGCTGACCACCGGGACCGTGATAGACAGTGGCGTTGCCCCTTCGGGCGACCATGCCGCCTCCACGCGCTCCGTTGTATCCGCCGGGGCGGACCGAGCCGCGGTTCATGGACGCACCGGGGCGGGAGCCGGCCGCCCTGTTCTGAAATCCCCCTGCGGGCCGGGCCCCGGGACGATTACCCTGGCCTTGCACGCCATGCGCCGCTCCACCGGGGCGGTTGTAACCGTGGGATGCTGTGCTTGGTCCGTGGCCGGCCGTGGAGGGCCGGGAGGCTGCGTGGCCCGGCTGAGCTCCATGCGCTGGCTGGCTTCTCGGCGCCGGATGACTGCCGCCTCCCTTTGGCTGATGGCCCTGCGCAAACAGGGCTGCAGCCAAAACAAAGGGTAATGCCACCGCTAATGCCCGAACCCACGCCGGCAAAAAACGCATGCGGCTTCTAACGGCACTCATGATATTTCCTCCTGTATTTGCGGACGGTCATCCCGCATCCGAGTAGTCAACATATACACCCGATTGATCCTCCGAGACAAGCTACTCCGTACTAGCACATCGAGAAGCGTCTTCGCCTGAAGATGGCTGCCCGATGATTTGGGCCACTCCTCGACGGCGGCGAGCGGTTCCCCGGCCCCAGCCCGAGTGAAATAAGCAGTTTGGCATCAAAGAGTTGCGGGAACCAGAACGCGCCATGACCGGCTCGGTTTTCGACCTTGGCAGAGCTGGCTTGCCGCTCTCGACGTTACAGTGCATCAGACGTTGTTGCAGGGCGCGCCCCGCCACTCCCTTACGGTCGTGGCTCCGAAACGCACCGGCGGAACCGGGTACTGTACAAGAGTTGCGGGAACGCAAGCGTACCGTGACCGGCTCGGTTTTCGACCTTGCCAGAGCTGGCTTGCCGCTCTCGACGTTACAGTGCATCAGACGTTGTTGCAGGGCGCGCCCCTCCCACTCCCTCACGGTCGTGGCTCCGAAACGCACCGGCGGAACCGGGTACTGTACAATAGTGGCCGAAACTGCCCGATCATTTCGAGGATCGGCTCATGCCGGTTCCGCGCTGCCGGAACCTGCCCGGCGACGGCGGTTGCCTGTTTGCCTCGGTTCGGTCCGGCTATATACTGATGCGAATGATCGAAGGCCAGGGTGAGGCGTTCGCGACGAAGTTTCGAGAACGCTCAAAACTGTAACGGGGAGCCGTGATGGCAGCGGAAGATCAGGAAACGCGCGCGTACGATCCGGCGCCGCCGGGCGATACCGCAGCATCGATGCGGATCGGACGTTATGTGGTGGTGCGCGAATTAGGGCGGGGCGGCATGGGCATCGTCTACGAAGCCACCGATCCCGCCATCGGGCGAAGGGTTGCGATCAAGGTCATCAACCTGCAATTCCTGACCGGAGCGGGCGAAGCCCAACTCCTGCGCGAGCGGCTCTTCCGCGAAGCGCGCTCGGCGGGGGCGCTCTCCCATCCCGGAATTGTGGTGGTCTACGACGTGGGCGAGGACCGTGCGATGGCGTTTATCGCCATGGAGTATGTGGACGGACCCTCCTTGCAGCAGGTGCAGCAGTCGGGTAGAAAACTCGAAATCGCCGAGCTAGTCGATATACTGCGGCAGATCGCCGCGGCACTCGATTACGCCCACGAAAACGGCGTCGTGCACCGCGATATCAAGCCGCCCAACATCATGCTTCACAAGGGCAACCAGGTGAAGATCGCCGATTTCGGCATCGCCAAGATCACCACGGCGCCGAAATACACTGCCACTGGCCTGGTGATGGGCACGCCGGCGTACATGTCTCCCGAGCAGATTGAAGGCCACGAGGTGGATGGCCGGTCCGATCAGTTCGCGCTGGCGGTGGTCGCTTATGAGCTGTTGACCGGAGCGGTTCCGTTCCAGGGAGGAACGTACGCCTCAGTGGTCCACAGCATCGTCTACGGGCAGCGGCCCTCGGCGCAGGCGGCCAACCCGCTGCTGCCGGCCACGGTCGACGGGGTGCTGGGCCGCGGAATGGCGGCGCTCCCGGAGGAACGCTTTGCGAATTGCACGGAATTCATCTCCGCGCTGGACACGGCGCTGCACGCCGCGGTGCCCGCGGCTGCGAAGCCATCGCCCAGCGCGCCGGCCAGCACCTCTCGCCGCCTGATGCCCGTCCTGATATCGTTGCTGGTGCTGGTGCTGGCACTGGCTGGCGCGGCGGTTTATCGATTCTGGCCTGAACTGCGAAGGCTGGCTGCAGGTCCGGCGCCAGCGGTGAGGTCTTCGGCGGGGAATCCAAGCGGGGCGACGGCAAGCGGAACGCCGGCTCCGCCCATCCCGCTAAAAGAGAAGGAGAGCGAAGCACCTGCGCCGGCCGCTCAGCCCGACTTGCATCCACCTACCCGAAACGAAGCCGAACCCAAGAGCGTAGCGCCGGTGGAAACCGGCAAGCTGGCCGCGAAAGACAAGCCCGCCGCGCACCTGGAGAGCGCCGTGCGCACGGACAAACCGCCGGCCGCTCATCCAGCGGAGGTCGCAGCCCAGCCGGCGGTGCGGGTGCCGCCGCCGCCCAGTACGCTGACGATCACCGTGCAACCGAACCGGGCGTGGACCGATACGGGGATTGACCTGAGCGCGAGCGATACGGCCGCCATCACGGCCAGCGGAACCATCCGGATCGCGGCCAGCGAGCGGATTGCCCTGCGGCAACCGGGCGGCTTCGTTCCGAACTGCAGCACGCCCAGGAAACTGTTTGGCGCGCCGGCCGGGCCGGTTCCCGCGCCGCAACTGAGCTGCTGGTCGTTGATCGGCCGCGTAGGAGCGGGGGGACCGATTTTCGAAATCGGCATGAAGGGGAGCGTGCCACCAGGGTCCGCCGGCCGCCTTTATCTCGGCATGAACAACGACAGCTTCGCGCAGAACTCCGGATTCTGGACGGCCGTGGTCACGGTCGTGCATCATTGATTCACGGAAGCGGCCGAGTCTTGAGTGGCAGCGAAAGCAGCCAGAACAGCCCGAGACTCAGGGCCGCACCGGCCAGCAAATAGACCGGCCACGGGCCCAACAGGTCGAGCAGGGACGCATGCGCCGGTTTGCGGCACAAGTAGCCGTAGTTCGCGCCCAACGCTGCGTTGAGGGCTCCGAGCACGGCCGCACACGCCAGTAGAGACCCGAATGCGCGCAGCCAGGCTCGAGGGCGCAGAGGAGCCATCCCGCCAAATACGAGGAGCACGGCCGCGATCACGATGCCGCCGTGCACCAGGAAAAAGTAGATCGCCGGGTAGGACGGCCATGGCGACCACAGGTCCGGAGTGAGCAGGGCCATGCCGGCGCCGGCGAGACCCACGAAGTAGGTGAACTCGACGATTGCCGGAGAGAGTGTCAGACAGGCGATGACGGCGCTCCACAGCGTCAGATCGCACACCTGCAGCGGCAGGTTGGTCAGGTGGATGCCTTCGTGCGAATACCGGTACACCCACCAGACGATCTCGTTGATTGCCAGCGCCCAGCCAAGGCTCAGCCGCGTGGCGCGTTTCGGCAACCACCCACGGCGGCAGACGAGCGAGAGCGCGAACGCCGTTACGGCGGTGGCCGCCAGCAAGGAAAGATGGAGCATTCCGAAGATGCGCACGAAACAATCCCTTTTGATATCGTATGCTCCCCACGCGGCGCGAGATCGGCGTTTGCCGGGTACGCTGGAATGGTTTGGCGTGCAGTGCAGTACAATCAGGTCGAAGGTGTGACGATTAAAGACCCACACCACCGCTTGCTCCACGACAGATTCGAACGGCAGCTCTGAGGCAGCGGCGGGGGCGCGGCGAAATTGGAGAGGTGATCGAATGCTTCAAAAGCCTGGTATACGGGCCACCGTAGTATCCCTGACGATGCTTCTTGGGGCCACCACCGGCCTGCTCTGCGCGCAGCCGATGGCGGAAGGGCGGCTGATGCGCTTTCCGGACATCCAGAAGGGACGGATAGTTTTCAGCTACGGCGGCGATCTGTGGTTGGTTTCAAGCCAAGGCGGCACGGCCAATCGGATCACCACGCATCCGGGCCTGGAATTGTTTCCCAAGTTCTCTCCGGATGGCAAGTGGATTGCATTCACGGGCCAGTACGATGGGAATTTCAATGTCTACGTGATGCCCAGCGAAGGCGGCCAGCCGAAGCAACTGACATTTCTGCCGGATATTGCGGTGCCGGAACGGATGGGTCCCAACAGCGAAGTGATCGCGTGGACGCCGGACAGCAGTAAGATCGTCTTTCTCTCGAGGCGCTACGCTTTCAACACGTGGATCGCGCGGCTGTTCACGGTGGGGGTGGACGGCGGGTTGCCGGAAGCCCTGCCGATCGATAAGGGAGGTCTGCTCGCCTTCTCGCCGGACGGCTCGACTATCGCCTATAACCGGATCTTCCGCAACTTCCGTACCTGGAAGCGGTACAAGGGCGGGATGCACCAGGACATCTGGACTTACAATTTCAAGACCAAGCAGGCCGAGCAAGTTGCCGAATCCGCCGGGACCGACACGTTTCCGATGTGGCTCGGCGACACGCTCTATTGGGCGTCGGACCGCGGCCCGGAGCAGCGGCTGAACCTGTACAGCCGCGATTTCAAAGCCGGCCGCATCCGCCAATTAACGAACTTCAAGGATTTCGACGTAGAATGGCCCAGCCTGGGCGGAGATTCCATCGTCTTCGAAAACGGCGGCTACCTGTACGTGTTCGACCTGAAGACGGAAAAAGCCCGCAAGCTGACGGTTTACCTGCCGGGCGATTCCACCCTGGTCCGCAAGCATTGGGCTCCGGTGTCGGATTTGATCGGCTCGTTCGATCTGGCCCCGGATGCCAACCGCGCCGTTTTCACGGCACGGGGCGATGTTTATACGGTGCCCGCGAAAGACGGCAGTATCCGGAACCTGACACAGACTCCTGGCGCACGCGAAGAGTACGCCACGTGGTCGCCGGACGGCAAGTGGATCGCTTACGTTTCCGATCGGACGGGGGAGCAGGAGTTGTACATCGCGCCGCAGGACGGCATGGGAAAAGAAGAGCAGATCACCAGCAGCAACAAGACGTTCTTACTGGAACCGGTCTGGTCGCCCGACAGCCGCAAGCTGCTCTATACCGACAATACCGTGCGGCTGTTTTTCGTCGATATCCAGACCAAGCAGCCGGTGCTGATCGACCAGGGCAAGTACGACGATATGCGAGGTTATATGTGGTCGCCGGACAGCCAGTGGGTGGCCTATGGGAAGGCGGCCGAGGACCACAATTCGGTGATCGAACTCTACTCGCTGGCAGATCACAAGATTACGGCGGTGACCGACGCCGCGACGCAGAGTTGGAACCCGGTATTCGACCCCGATGGACGGTATCTTTACTTCCTGTCGAATCGCGATTACAACGAGGTGCTCGGGGTTTACGATATGGAGTTCTCGAACCCCAAGGCCACGCGGATTTATGTGGCTACGCTGCGGAATGACTTAGCTTCGCCGGTGGCTCCGCGCAGCGACGAAGTCGGCCAGAAAACGCCGGAAGCCGCGGCCACACCGTTTCGGGTCGATCTGGCCGGTCTGCCGGAGCGCGTAGTGTCCTTGCCGGTAGCGGCCGGAAACTACGACAGCCTGCTGGCCAACAAAGACGCGGTGTTCTACCTGTCGCGGCCGGTGACCGGGCTTTCCGGCCCTCTGCCGGGCGAGGGTCCGGCTCTGGAGGCATACGATCTGAAGGAACGCAAGAGCGGCACTGTGGTGAGCGGCGCCACGGGCTACGCGATGTCTTTCGATGGCAAGAAGATTCTCTACGCGGCCCGCCGGTCGCCCGAACCGGGCGAAGGCGCATTCGAGGAATTCGGGCCGACGGCACACACCTTCGGGCTGGTGGACGCCAAACTGCCGGACAAGGAACCTCACAAGGCGGGCGAGGGCGCGTTGAACCTTTCTGCCTTGCGGGTTGAAGTGGATCCGCGCGCGGAGTGGCTTCAGATGTTCAATGAGGCCTGGCGCCAGGAGCGCAACTACTTCTTCGAGCCGGCCATGAACGGCGTGAATTGGGAGGCGCAGCGCGAAAAATACCTGCCGCTGGTAGCCCATGCCGGCAGCCGGTACGACCTGACTTATATTATCGGCGAGATGCTCGGGGAGCTATCCAATTCCCACACTTACGTGGGCGGCGGCGACTATCCCGACCTGAAGGAGGCGAATACGGGCATGCTGGGCGTCGATTTCGAGATCGACGCAGCGAGCGGACGATACCGGTTCCGGAAAATCTATCCTGGTGAAAACTGGCAGCCAGCGCGGCGATCTCCACTGACCGAACCCGGCGTCAACGTCCACGAGGGCGACTATCTTCTGGCGGTGAACGGCCGGGACCTGCGAACGCCGCAGAACCCATACGAGCTATTTGAGAACACGGTGGGCCAGGATGTCACGCTGACGGTCAACAGCCGGCCGGACGATGAGGGTGCGCGCCGCATACTGGTGCGGCCCATCGCCAACGAATTCGGGTTGCGCGAGCTGGATTGGATCGAGTCCAACCGCCGCAAGGTGGACCAGATGACTGGCGGGCGCGTCGGCTACGTGTATCTG
Source organism: Bryobacterales bacterium (assembly GCA_963761855.1). Lineage (GTDB taxonomy): Bacteria > Acidobacteriota > Terriglobia > Bryobacterales > Bryobacteraceae > Bog-375. The sequence continues at coordinate 14,881 of CAVXJY010000052.1, forward strand.
CCGGACATGTCGGCGCCAGGCCTCAACGAGTTCGTCAAGCAGTATTACCCGCAGATTCGTAAGGAGGGCATGATCATCGACGTGCGCTATAACGGCGGCGGGTTTGTCGACGACCTGATCTTCGAACGCCTGCGGCGCGTGCTCTCAGGCATGGACTCGGCGCGGAACTGGCAGAGTACGACGATCCCTGACGCGGTTTTTCACGGCTATCTGGCCTGCCTGGCGAACGGTTATACGGCCTCGGATGGAGACTTCTTTACCTACTTCTTCAAGAAGTACAAACTCGGTCCGGTAGTAGGAGACCGCACCT
>CAVXJY010000053.1:0-7958 GCA_963761855.1 Bryobacterales bacterium
GCTCACTGGAGACCCTCCGACACGCGTGTTTTCAGCAGTCCGCGCTACTCGGCTGTCCCAGTCTTGGACAGCAGGTGGGTTTAAGAACAAATTACTCAGCCTGGACTCGACCACCATCTCGCTCTGCTTAACGATGTTCCCATGGGCCAAGTTCCGCCGTGCCAAAGGCGGCGTCAAAGCCCACGTCCTGCTGGATCATGACGATTACCTGCCCGCCTACGTGCTGCTCACCGAAGCCAAACGTAGCGATGTCAAACTGGCCGATTTCTTCCGGCTGAATCCCGGCTCGATTGTGGCCATCGATCGCGGCTATATCGACTACGCCCTGTTCGGCCGCTGGAGCATGGCCGGGGTTTTCTTTGTCACCCGCCTGAAGGATAACGCCGCCTTTGAAGTGGTCGAGGAATGTGAGATTCCGCGGAACCGCAACATCCGCGCCGACCAACTCATCCGCCTCACCGGCGCCCAAGCCCAAGCCGACTATCCTGACCTGCTGCGCCGCATCGTGGCTTGGGATGCTGAGAACGAGCGCGAGATCGTCTTGCTCACCAATCTGCTGGAGTTCGGCGCCACCACCATCGCCGCGATCTACAAAGAGCGCTGGCAGATCGAGCTCTTTTTCAAAGCCCTCAAGCAGAATTTGACCGTGAAGACCTTCGTCGGCACCAGCGAGAACGCACTTCGCATCCAGATTTGGACAGCCTTGATCGCCCTGCTCCTGTTGAAATGGCTGCACCACCTCTCCAAGGCCAACTGGTCTCTGTCCATTCTGGCCTCCATGCTGCGGCTAAACTTGTTCACCTACCGCGATTTGACCGGGTGGCTCGACAATCCTAAGGGCACTCCGCCGCTGATCCCGGCTGCCGAACAACTTACCCTGGCTTTGGTATGACTTGGACAGGCCCCAACACTTCAAAACGGAGACCTCCACCCAAATAGCTCACTGGAGACCCTCCAACACGCGTGTTTTCAGCAGTCCGCGCTACTGGTCTGTCCCGTCTTGGACAGCAGTGATATTACAATGGACCACCCGAACGAATGTGAGGAAGGCCTTTTATACAGTTTTCAGCGGCGTGCTAACCAGTACATTCCACATCCGCCTAACCACAATGACGTGTTGGAGTGGTTCGCAGTAATGCAACACTATGGCGTACCGACTCGGCTATTGGATTGCACGAAGTCACCCTATGTTGCGTTGTACTTTGCCTTGGACCACGAGAGTTCTGTTGTTTGGGCCATTGACTCGGGCTGGATAAGCGATCAGGCAAACCACATATTAGAGAAAGCACACGATTTCCCCGGTACTGCCGACGAAAGAGCATTCAATCGATACTTGAATGCTGCGCTGCTGAAACGGGATAATCCAAGCGCAGTCGTTGTCGCCGCTCCACTCAACACGCCTGAGAGGCAGGCCGTACAGCAAGGCGTATTTCTATGCGACGTGGGTAACAGGGAAACGTTTGATCTGACGTTGATGCGAATGATTCGTCCTACTTTGATCGAGCCGCTGGCATCCAAGGATGACGATACCTTCAACGTAGGTGAGGCGCAACGGATGGATGCATCACCGCCAAATAGACCAGTCTGTAAGATTGTTATTAGTGGGACACAGCGGGTGCGATTTGCCAATGAACTTTACCGAATGAATATTAACGCAGCCTCACTATTTCCAGGGCTTGATGGCTTCGGTAGATCGCTGCGGGAACGAGCTACGAGTGTATATCGACCAAGAATATGAGAAGATCCCCTGGGGGCTTCGGCCAATGGCCGACTGTCGGCGGGATGACGACGAGAGCTTGAAAGATTCCTAACGGAAAGCGCCGGGGTCGATCTTGCTGGCGGCGTCACAATTTCTTGCCGGGGAAACTATACATTCGTCAATGTTGGTTTTGGTGCGAAGTAGGCCGGTGGGGGTGTTCTGCGGCCCGTGGTGCCGTCGAGGGGGGCGGGGATGCTCCGGGTCCATCGAACACGAGCGGATTGCAGAAGCGGCCTGTTAAGCGCAACCCCTCACGGGTACGATGTGAAACTGACGCTATACTGTTGACTGGACAGTCGGACGTTGATGAAAACTCCGGGGAACTGCTTATTTTCTGCTGGGCCGTGGCGCTCTCGGCCAATTGCCGGAAGTCCAAAAACTCAGCACTGAGTAGAGGTCTGAAATGTGAATTTACGCTCTGCGATTATTTCACGTTGGAACACTTGGGCTTATCTCGTTTTCGGCGTGGTTCTATTTCTTGCTGCCGGAACGGGTTGGATCTACGGCGACGACCATGAACACTACAACGGATTCCTAGTGGCGTTGGGATGGTTGTTTCTTGTTACTGGAATATATGTCTGTAAGAAAAAGCCGTCCTCAAAAGAGATGGCTGCTGGATTTATAGCTCATCACTCTCGTCCCAATTAGGCGTTTGGCTGCAATTTCCCCGTTGAAAACGTTGGGCATAGCGCGACTCCGACCATGGACGCGCCTCTGCGCCTCGGTGTGGTCCGAAGTAAGCGCTTCCCACGGCCTTTGTCACGCTGCTGTCCGAATTGCTGGGTTACATCCCTCCTGGAATCAAGATTACATCCTTTGGCCGATTTTCTTGCTGTCCAATTACTGCTACCACGTGATTTCAAGCTGTTGCGCATCATCGTGCACCCCGGCCAGGGCCGGCGGACCCTGAAAAGGGTCGTCCAGCCACACCCACAGATCGCGATAGAAAAACAATTGCTGCCGCAGCAACGCCGCCAGCGTCGATAACGACCAGGAGAACTGCGATTTCAACTGCAGGTACTTCAGCACCAACATTGCGATCAGAGCCGTCCAAACCTGGGTCTTCACCGCATTGGCGCTGGTCCCCACGAACGTCTTGATTTTACAGGTCTGCTTCAGCGCCTTGAAAAACAACTCCACTTGCCAGCGGTCCTTGTAGATGGCCGCGATGGTCGTCGCGCCGAAGGCTAGCAGGTTGGAGAGGAACACAATGGCCTCCTGCTTTTCTTCGTTCCAAATCTCTACCCGCCGGAACAGCACGGGATCCTCTCCCTCCCGCGCCAGTCGCGGAAAGCCGATGATCTCGTCGCGCACCACGTTGCTGTTTTGCGGAAGTTCCAACTCTTCTTTGACCTCGTAAACCGCGTTCTCCTTCATCCGCGTCACGAAGTACACTTCCTCCTGCGTCAGTTCCCGAAACCACTCGTAATCGATGTAGCCGCGGTCGATCGCCAGGATCGTTCCGGGGGCGAATCGCAGGGTTCGCGCCACCTTGATCTCGCTGGTCTTGCCCTCGGTCACCACAGCGAACGACGGCAGGTAGCCGTCGTGGTCCAGCAGCAGGTGCAGCTTGATCGCACCCTTGGTCCGCCGGAATTTCGCCCAGTCGAACATGCTCACCGACAGGTCGATGACGCTGCCATCCAGGCTCATCAGCTTGTTCTTGAATCGGAACTTCTTCCGCCCGCCTTGGCCGTTCACCAGTTCCTGGCATTTGCACAGTGTCTGCTCGAACACCGTCTGGTACAGTTCCCACGGCCGATGCTCATTGGCATACGCCAGCGTCGACTTCTTGGGCGCCACCGGCACTCCCAGATGCTTCAGTTGCCCCTCGCAGCACGCCAAGCCGCCGCAAATCTCGCGCAAGGAATGCGCCCGCCCCACTTGGCAAAACAGCATGGCCACGAACTGGCCCCAACTGGTGAAACCCCGCGCGTGCCGCTCGGCCTTGTGCTCCTTCACGGCCTTTTCGAAATCCCCGCGCGAAAACAACTTCAATACCTGCGAGAAAATGCTGCATACTTTCATTAGGTTGAGTCTCCTGAGGTTGAATTGGTTCTTGCGGAACCCAATCCAGCGTATCAGGAGCTCAGCCTCTCAACGGCCGACTCTCTCCGCACTCAGTTAGCCCGCTAATTTGGACAGCAGTGATTTGATAACGGCAACAAGCGTACCGCCGTGATCGCCCTGGATCTGTTTTTGTCTGCTAATGGCCTATTCCTTTACCTCGACAATGAACGCATGTATAGATTGGCCAGGGACACCGCCTCGGTACGTGCCGCAGGGGATCACTCATGAACAGATCCTCTCTAGGATCGTGACAGAGGTCCGTGAAAGCACGATTCCAATCGCGAAAATGAAGGAAGCGGACTTTCAATTGCTAGTTCAATCCGCCAGGCGGATTCGAATGAGCGTCCGCACCCATCCCTACAACGAAGCGGCCCAAGGAGCAGTATTTTTCAAACTGACCCACTACCGGTGGAAAGCGAACTCAGGGCAAGCTAAAGCATGCCCGACCCCTCGATCATCAACTCGGCCGGCGCGCCGGTTTGGCAGCCGATGGTTTGGCCGCCGATCCCTGGCTCACCGAGACCTCCAGATATCCCGAGCTGCCCACGATCAGGAACAGCTCGCCCGGACCGCACTCGGCGTAGTTGCGCGCCAGCACGGCGACCTGCCGGGGCCGAGCGCCATGGAGAAATCCTCCGCTCCAGGTCCGGAAAATCGTCCACGTGGAAGTTGGTGACGATGTTGCCGAAGCGGTCGATCTTCAGGATCCGCCCGGTCCAGGTGCGCTTGCCGGTCCGCTGCGGCTTCTCGAAGGCCGGCCGCAGATAATCCTCGATGAGCTTGCCCATGCGCGCCGGCGCCACGCCGCCGGCCAGGTGGGCGGCCACCGGCGCGAAGATGTCGCGGCCGTGAAACGTGCGGCTCACCGGCTGGCGGAAGAGCTTTTCGTTCGAGATCAGCCGGATCTTGTGCTTCTCGCGCGCGTAGACCATGGCCAGCACGCCGTTGTCGGGCGCCACGAAATACTGCCCGGCGGCCTCCATCAGGATCGGCCGCCGCGCCGTTCCCACGCCCGGGTCCACCACCACCACATGCACCGTCTTCTTCGGGAAATAGCGGTACGCCTGCGCGATCAGGTAGGCGCCCTCGGCGATCTCGAAGCGGCGTCACCTCGTGGCTGATGTCCACGATCTGCGCCTGCGGGCAGATGCCCAGAATCACGCCTTTCATGGCGCCCACGTAGTGGTCCGAAAGGCCGAAATCGGTGGTCAGCGTAAGGATCGGCGTCGGGCATTGTTAAAATGAGGTACAGTGCAGCATTTCTATTTCGACCACAACGCCACCACCCCCGTCGCTCCCGAAGTTCTGGAGACGCGTGGTGTCGTGTCTCGGTCAAGTGTATGGTAACGCTTCCAGCATCCACCATTTCGGGCAGGCCGCCAAGCAGCGGCTGGAAGCGGCGCGGCGGCAGCTGGCCGCGCTGATCCACGCGAGCCCCGCCGAAGTGGTCTTCACCAGCGGCGGCACCGAGGCCGACAACATGGCGGTGCTGGGCGTGGTGCGCGCGGCCGCCGGCGCCGGCGCGGCACGTCATCACCAGCGCCATCGAGCATCCGGCGGTGCTGGGCCCGTGCGCGCAACTGGAGCGCGAAGGCGTGGCCGTGACGCGCCTGCCGCGTGGGCGCCGGACGGCGTGGTGGATCCCGACGACGTGCGCCGCGCGCTGCGGCCCGGAGACCGTGCTGGTCTCCATCATGCACGCCAACAACGAGACTGGGCACCATCCAGCCCATCGCCGAGATTGCGCGCATCGCGCGCGAGGCCGGCGTGCCGCTGCACGTGGATGGCGTGCAGGCGCTGGGCAAGATTCCGGTGGACGTGGACGCGCTGGGCGTGGACCTCTACAGCATGAGCGGCCACAAGCTCTACGCGCCCAAGGGCGTGGGCGCGCTCTACGTGCGCAAGGGGACGCGCGCTCGCGCCCATCGCCTTCGGCGGCCATCACGAGCGCGACCGCCGCCCCGGCACGGAGAACGTTCCCGGCATCGCGGCCTTCGGCGCCGCGGCCGAAGCTGGCCGGCGCGCTCGCCTGGCCGCCGAATCCGAGCGGCTCGCCGCGCTGCGCGACCGCCTGGAGAACGCCGTGCTCGACCGCATTTCCGGCACCGGCGTCAACGGCGCGCGCTGGAACCGCACGCCCAACACCAGCAACATGTATTTCGACGGCATCGATGGCGAGGCGCTGGTGATCGCGCTCGACCTGCGCGGCTTCGCCGTTTCCACCGGCGTCGGCCTGCTCGAGCGGCGCCATCGCGCCTTCGCACGTGCTGACCGCCATCGGGCCTTCCGCCGGACCGCGCCCGCTCCAGCATGCGCTTTTCGCTGGGCCGCGCCAACACCGCCGAGCAGGTGGACGCGCTGGTGGAGGCGCTGGCGGCCGCGGTGGCGCATCTGCGCAGGATTTCCGTGCATGCCTGAGCCGCCCATTGCCGTCGCCATGAGCGGCGGAGTGGATAGCTCCACCGTGGCCGCGCTGCTGGTGCGCCAGGGCCGCACCGTCGTCGGGCTGACCATGCAGCTCTGGAACCAGCGGCGCCTGCCGGAGCTGGCCGTCGAAGGCGCGACCGGCCGCTGCTGCTCGCTCGACGACGTCTACGACGCGCGCCGCGTGGCCGAGCAGGTCGGCATTCCCTACTACGTGGTGAACTTCGAGCGGCAGTTCGAAGAGCAGGTGGTGAAGCCGTTCGTCGAGGAGTACCTGGCCGGCCGCACGCCCATTCCCTGCACGCTGTGCAACAACTACATCAAGTTCGACCGGTTTCTGGAAATGGCCGATGCCGTGGGCGCGCACCAGATCGCCACCGGCCACTACGCGCGCGTCCGCTTCGACGAGGCGTCCGGCCGCTACCAGTTGCTGCGCGCGCGTGGACGACTCCAAGGACCAGACCTATTTCCTCTTCGGCCTGACCCAGGCGCAGCTCGCGCGCACGCTGTTTCCGCTGGGCGAGCTGACCAAGCCGGAAGTGCGCGAACTGGCGCGCGCGATGGACCTGGCGGTGGCCGCCAAGGGCGACAGCCAGGAGATCTGCTTCGTGCCCAACGGCGATTACGCCGCGTTCCTGGACGCCTATCTGCAAGGAGACCGGCGTCGCCCGCGCGCGCACACGCGCGGCGAGATCGTCACCACCGATGGCCGCACGCTGGGCGAGCACGAGGGCGTCCACCACTTCACCGTGGGCCAGCGCCGCGGCCTGGGCATCGCCACCGGCGAGCCGCTCTACGTGATCTCGACCGACGCCGCGTCGCAGCGCGTCGTGGTGGGCGGCAACGACGAACTGCTGCGCGCGCGCTTCTTCGCCCGCGAAGTGAACTGGATCTCCATCGCCGGCCTCGCCGCGCCCGCTGCGCGCGCAGGTGAAGATCCGCAACAAGCACGCCGCCGCGCCCGCCACGCTGCATGCCACGGCCGATCCCGCGCGCGTGGAAGTGGTCTTCGACGAGCCGCAGCGCGCCGTCACGCCCGGCCAGGGCGCGGTCTTCTACGAGGGCGACCTGGTGCTGGGCGGCGGCTGGATCGAGTAGGCGCAGGGTCAATAGTGATAGCGGGCCTGAAGAAAATCGACCGCTTCGCCGGCGACGCGGTACACCAGGCGGTGTTCCTGCGTGATACGGCGTGACCGCAACCCGCCAGAAGATATTTGAGGGGCTCGGGTTTGCCTGGGCCTTGGAATGGATCGCGCATCACTGCCTCGACGAGATCCAGCACTCTGACGGCGGTGGTCCGGTCGGATCTTACCCAAAATCGCAGATCCTCCCGGAACTCCGGCTGGAAGACGGCGACTCGTTTACCTTCCGGTTTCACCGAGGATGTCTCGACGCAATTCCGCTATCGTGGCGGGCTTCTGCTTTCCCCGCTCCGCGCGTCGCAGCGCCGCGAGCAAGAGCCGCGCATTCCGGGGGGAGCGCAGCAGGTGAGCGGTCTCGATGAGCCCGGCAAGTTCGCGGGCGGGAAGGAGGGCAACGTCGCGGGATCCGCGGCGTCGAACGATCACCGTTTCCTGTTGATCCACGACTTGATCGAGAACGCTGGCCAGGTTTTCACGGAGGCTCGTATACGTCGTTTCAGTCGGCACCGGACACCCTTTTCGTATTGTACAGCATTCCTGTACGCCCGTCGCTGCACAGAATT
>CAVXJY010000054.1:0-27899 GCA_963761855.1 Bryobacterales bacterium
GTGCGCGACAAAAATGTAGACCGTCATGCGGCTGACGAGCGATCCGCCCAGTAGTCTTCGAATCTGCGGCTGAGGCGGCAGCAACGCAGTGCGACGATGGCGTTGGCGCCGCGGACGGTCCAGAACATGCCGGATCGTTTCAGGCGCACACCAATCACGGTCTTGCAGCCGGCCTCGATGACGCCGGATCCGACGAAAAGGCCTTGGGCTCGGAAGGTCGGATAGCGCATCCTCTCGGCGTTGCGTTCCAGATACTCGGCTTCGTTTTTGACGGATTTGGCGAGTTCCTCGGAGGCGGGCTGGAGCGCGCCGAGGGTTTTCACCAATGCTTCGATCTTGCCCTTTTCCAGACGGTCCAGACAGCGGGCAAGCCAGCGTTGGCGGGCCTTGTCGTCGCCTGGGAACAGTTTGGCGGAGAGTTCCCAGAGGTGCTGGCGGGCGTGGTAGAGATCGACGATCTGAATCGCGCCGGGGAAGTGCTGGTCGGCCAAATTCCAGATCCACACGGCGCCATCGCCGAGCAGCACTTTCTTCAGCGCCCGGCTCCAGCCGCGCCGCCAGGCTTCGGTGTAAAGGCGCAAGCCGAACTGCTCGGCCGATTCAATCGCGCCCACGTAGGAGGTGGAATCCTCATCGCGCACCGGGCGGCCCTCCGCATCGGTCGTGGTCTGGGTGAAGAGGCAGCCGAGTTTGACCTCGCGCGTGTGCGCCGGCTGGCCCTCGATCTTGCCGGCGCGGTCTTCGGTTTCGGCCTTCACCACCGGAATGCCCGTGCCGTCCATCTCGATGTAGAGCAGCGGCACGGCGGGCGCGCAAACCTCCGGCAGTTCCAGTTGTTTGGCCTGTAGGATGGCGGCCTGCTCACGGGCTTCGATGCCGGCGCCGATGTCCTCGGTATGACGCTCCACGGCTTTGGCGGGAACCTCAATACCAGCCAGCAACCCGAGTTGCTCGCGGCTCTGCTCGAAACTCGCTTCACTCCCCACCACCGCCATCATGCGCCGCACGCCCGGCGAACACGCTACCCCTTCCACGTCCAGTTCGCGGTCGCGCGGACTGCAGCCCGCGTGACAGTGCGGACACACGTAATAGGGCCGCTCGATAGTGATCGGGCCAAGCACCGTCAGAACCTGCTTGGCGCGCACCTGGTGGAAGCGCGCCTGGTGGCCGCAGGCACACGCCACCGTGAGTTCGACCTCGGTGGGTGCGCTCAGCAGACGCTCCAGCGCTTTCGCGCCGAGGTGATGGCTCGCGGCGCGGGTCGCCATTTCGACCGCCTCCAAGTCGCATTGGCCGCTCTTGCGCAAGCCGGTGAAAATGACTTCCAAAAGCGCGGCTATTTCCCGCGCCGCCTCGCGCTGGACTGCCTCGACCGTTTTTTTTCCGCCCCGGTCCACGACTCCTCGGCCGGCCGGGAGCGGCAGATCTTCTCGTTGACCTCCAGCAATTCCCGGCTCAACTCGCGGAATTGATGAAACGCTTCCACCTCGCGCTGCGCCTTGCGCAGTTCGGCCGGTGAAGCGAAAGACTCGCTGACTGTCTTTCCACTCACTTTACGGGTCAGTCGATAGTTTGGACCGTGGCCCTGCTGGCCCGCCTTGTGGCACCGGCAATCCGACTTCCCGCAGCGCCCGGTGATGCTGCTAACCGAACCGCTCCGAAAGTCGCCCAAATTGAGAATGCGCCCGAGAATCGCGGAGCGCTGTTGTTCCAGCACGGCCAGAGAATCAGGCAAGATCGCACCTCCATTCCTAACGTATCACTACGTAAGGATTCAGGCCACAAAAAAAGAACGCCGCCAATCGCTACAATTTTGTCGCACACCCAATGTAAATTCGGCAGCAAAATCCGGGCCGGGACGTGTTACACTGGAATTCTTCCGCGTCCGACCACAATTCCAATCGTGTTTTACCTGCTGTACGGGAGGTTCTCTTGATCAAGATACGCATTCTCGTTCTTGCGGTGCTGTGTGGCGTGCTTTGTTGCGTGCCCGCACTTGAGGCTCAGACGCCGGCCGCGGTCACAATCATTTCGGGTAACGGGCAGTTGACCTGCATACTTTGCTTGCACTATTCGTTCCCGGCTTACGATCCGATGGTGGTCCAGGTCACCGACGCCAACGGAAACCCGGTGTCAGGGACCCCGGTTGTGTGGACGGTTACCACCGGCAATGCGTATTTTGGGCAGGTAGGTACCAAGACCACCACCACCACCACCGACAACTCGGGGATAACATCGACCCAGATTGCGGAGTCGGCGGCTCAGCAGTCCGGGACGCAGTTCGGGTTTACGGATTCGATCACCGCGGCGGCGGGCGGCATAACAGCCACCTTTTACGAATCGCAGGCGGCGCCGATCGATCCAGGGCCGGGCACGGTCGATGTCAACCCGAGCTATCAGAACGCGCCAATATACATGACGATCGGCGGAACTGCGGGCTCGGCGGGATCGCCTTTCACGATGTCCGTTAACACAGACGCCGGGACGGGCGTTCCCAATGTTGCCATGTTTCTGGTGAATATCAACAACAGCACCACGCCGCCGACTTACACTGTCGGGCCGTCGACCACCGTACCCTCGGCTTACTGCCAGACGCAGCCGGGCGCCGGCAATTACACGGCTCTGACCACGACCTTCGGCGTTGCCACCTGCAACGTGAAGTTCGGACCGGTGCCGGGCTCGGGAACCTATATGATCGACATTGGCGGAGCGCTGCCGGCGAATACGGCTAACCCTCCGGATTACGCCTTCGAAAGCGGCGCCCTGGCTCTTAGCGTAACAGCGCCTACGGTGGGCGCCGTCAACGTGATCAGCGGCAACAACCAGGTTGGAGTGGCGGGATCGGCGCTTGGCATGTTTGAGGCTGAGGTGCTCGACACCTCGTCAAATCCTCTGTCGGGGCAGGGCGTTACGTGGGCGGTTTCGCCGGCCGGCGCGGTGCAGCTCAACAACGAGACAACCATCTCCGATAGCAATGGATTGGTGGAGGTGAAGAACCCGGTGCTGAGCGCCACGGCGGCCGGCACCATCGCCGTCACCGCAACTTCCAATACCAACTCGAAGGCCGTGGCTACGTTTATCATCACGGCGTCGATACCGGTGACGGTGAGTTCGCTGACCGTTCAAAGCGGCACCAACCAGACGGCGGTGGAAGGCGCTGCATTCACCAATCCGCTGGCGGTGACGGTGATCGGCAGCAACGGCGAACCGCTGTCAGGCTCGACGGTCACGTTCGCGGCGAGCGGGCCGGTCATTCTGTCGACCACCTCGGCATCGACCAGCCCGAGCGGCGTGGCGCAGGTGACGGCGACCGCTGGGGCAACGGCGGGCACGGCCACGGTGACCGCCTCGATTGGCGCGCTGACGGCGGTCTTCAATTTGACCGTAGTGGTACCGGGGCCGAACCTCACGGTGTCCAGTTTCGTGAACGGCGCCGATGGCCAGGTGGGCTCGATTTCGCCGTGCAGCATTGGGGCGATTGTGGGCGCGGGAGTGGCCTCGGGTGGAGCAGCCGTGGCGCCGGCGGTGGGACCGTTGCAGTATTCGCTGGCGACCGATACGGTGAACTTCGGTACCGCCCAGACACCCATTTTGGCGCCTATCTTTTCGGTCTCGAATGTCCCCGACCAACAGCAGATTCTATTCCAGGTGCCCTGCGAAGTGACGCCGGGAACGGTGCCCGTAACGGTGACAGTGAATAACGGCAGCCAGACCCTCAATGTCAACGTGCTGCCGGCCAGCCCGGGCATTTTCCAGACAACCATGTCCGATGGAGTGATGCGCGCGGTGATCGAGCGGCCAGACGGCTCTTTTGTGAACGTCTCCAACCCGGCAAGGCGCGGGGAAACCGTCACGGCTTTCGTCACCGGACTGGGCGCGGTAAGCCCCCAGATCGGGACCAACGGGTTGCCCATTCCGGCGACTCCCTCGACGGTTGACGGCCAGGTAATTGTCGGCATCCAGAACGGCGCTGGAGTGGAGGGCGTGCCGGTGACGTCGGCCCAACTGGCCTTCGACATCGTCGGCATGTACCTCGTTCAATTCGAGATTCCCAGCGACGCGTTGCAGAGCAACAACGCGGTGTTTTCGATCGGCCTGATACCGGTCGGCTCGAGCAAAACGTATTACAGCAATAGCACCGGCAGCAAGATTCCCATCGAGTAACTTTTCCTGCTTGCGGGGCCGGATCGCATTCCGGCCCCGACTCCTTCCAATTCCACCGGAGCGACCCTGAGCCAAGGTTACGGCGCGCTCAAACCAGCCCCACAGCTTCGTTTTTTGTTCGCCATTCGATCTATATGTGGTGTGTTCCGCGATCAGTGTAGACTCGGTGGTACCTGAGTAACTCCGTCCTAATCAAAGACTTCCCGCAAGAATCTTCTTGCAAAGGGCAGGGGCTCATGGCACTATAGCTTGTGGTGGACTAAAGCTGGACAAAAAGTGGGCGACTGGACTCAAGAACTGCTGATGGTGGAACCCCCTCGGGGGATGTACCCCAGCCGGCTGGACGACAAAGGCCGGGCGAAAATGCCGGCGTCATTCCAGCAGTTTTTTGCTGCATTGCGCGAGAAGAAGCTTTTTGTGACGAGCCTGGACCGGCGCATAGCCCAAATATACCCGATGGCGGTCTGGCGGCAAAACGAAAAATTCTTCGACAGTTACCGCGAAGATCCGCGTCTGGCGCGCAACGTGGCTTTCAACGCAGCGGACCTGGGCGCGGAAGCGGAGATGGACGCGCAGGGGCGGATTCTATTTGCGCCGGAATTGCGGCGCGAACTGGGAATCGAGAACGCGCCGGTGCGGCTGTTCGCGTATCGCGGCCGGATCGAAGTGCTGAGCGAGAAGCTGTACGAAGACCGCAAGCGGGAGGCGTCGGCGACGGCGCCCGAGGACGTGGCGAAACTGGAAGCGGCGGGGCTGGTCTGATGGATTATGCATTTCTCCGTGATGGCCGACGAATCGCTGGCGCTGCTGGAAGTGCGGCCGGACGGCATTTACGTAGACGCCACGACGGGCCTGGGCGGACATACGGCGTTGATTGCGGCGCGGCTGGAACGAGGGTTTGTGATCGCCAACGACCGCGACGCTCAATCGCTGGAGATGGCGCGGCAGAACACGCTAGCGCTGGCGGAGCGCATCCGGTTTCACCAAGGCACCTTCGGGACGCTTCCGCAAACGGTGCGCAGCGAGGGCTTGGAAAAAGTGGACGGCCTGCTGGCCGACCTGGGCGTGAGCCGGTATCAGTTGACGGCGCCCGAGAGAGGTTTTTCGTTCTTGACAGATGGACCGCTGGACATGCGCATGGACCCGACACAGGGCGTGACGGCGGCCGATCTGGTCAATCACACAGCCGAGAAGGCACTCGCCGATTTGATTTTTCAGCTCGGCGAAGAAAGGAGGGCGCGGAAGGTAGCCAGAGCAATCGTCCGCGCACGGCCCATACGGAGCACACTACATCTGGGCAATGTAGTGGAGCGGGCCGTGCACCGGACGGGCCGTCTGCATCCGGCCACCAAAACATTCATGGCCCTGCGGATGGCGGTGAACGACGAGCCTGGAGAGCTGGACCGGCTGCTGGAGACAGGGCCGGAGATTTTGCGGGAAGGCGGGCGGATGGTCGTGATCAGCTTCATGAGCATCGACGACCGCAAGGTGAAGGTGCGATTCCGGGAATTGGGCCGGCAAGGCCGGGCCAAGCTTTTGACGAAGCATCCGCTGGTGCCGGGCGATCGGGAGACGGCGGAAAATGCGGCGTCGCGCAGCGCCAAACTGCGCGCTATCGAAATCATTGAGAGAGGGAACTAGGCCACCATGGCGACCATGCCAGCATTCTTAGGTAAGGCGGCGAACGCGGGCGCAAGCGAAGCCAGCGCAACGCCGGCCGTTGCGCGTCTGGAAAAAGATCCCTGTCGCCTGCGGCCGTTGCCGCTGGATGACGTGTTGTTCTATTCGAAAAAGATCGACAACTCGCGGCTGGTGCGGGCGGCGGACCCGCATGCGCGCGGCGCGTGCTGGAGCGCGGTGGGAGCGGCCAGCGTGCTGCTGGTGCTGCTCATCGGGACGCTGGTTCCGAGCCTGGCCGGGCGCCTCGAAGGATACCGCCTGGAAGCGCTGAAGGGCGAGGAGCGGCAACTGCTCGACGAGCGCCGCACGCTGGAGTTGCAGGAAGCCGAGCTGCTGAGCCCGGACCGTCTTCAACAGTTGGCTGAGCGGCAGAATCTGGTGACGCCGAAGGCGGGCCAGGTGGTGCATCTGGACGGTAACAAGCCGGACAGCGCTTTTGCGCTGGTGAAGTAGCGGAACGGGGGGCGTGATTGGCTCACGCAGCGCAGCATGCTGGAGCGTCGTCTGAAATGGCTCGCGGGATTCATCCTGGCCTGGGGCGGGGTGATTCTGTGCCAGCTCGTCTCCCTGCAGGTGGTGCATCACCGGCAATATGCCGGGCTGGCGCGGGCTCGCCAGGAACAGGTCATCAAGATCCTGGCTCCCAGGGGTACGATTTTTGACCGCACGGGCGCGCCGCTGGCGATGAGCGTGCCCACCCAATCGGTGCTGGTCAATCCTCAAAAAGTGCCCGATCTGGGCGTAGCGGCCGACATTCTTTCGATGGTCCTGAGAATGGACCGAGCGGACCTGTACGCGCGTCTGGAAGCGGCGCGCGAGGACGGGCGCGGTTATTTTGTAGTGAAGAAAAAGGCGGCCTGGGAAGAGGCGCAACGCCTGCGCGGCATGGCGTTCGACTGGATCGAGATCGTCAGCGGCAGCGAACGGCATTATCCGAATGGGCCGCTGGCGGCGCACATTCTGGGCGGCGTGGACTTCGCCGAAAAGGGCAACGCAGGCATCGAAAAAGAGCTGGAGGCGGACTTGGAAGGGACGCCGGGCGAAGAGCGGGTGTTGACCGACGTCAAAGGACGCGGCATCGATGCGCTGGTGGAATCGGAGCCGAAACCGGGAGCCTCGCTGATTCTGACCATCGACGAGCGGCTGCAGTTCGTTGCCGAGCGCGAACTGGCGGCGCAGGCGGAGGCGAAGGGCGCGCGCAGCGGGAGCGTGGTGGTGATGAACCCGCAGAATGGCGAGATCCTGGCGCTGGCGAGCTACCCCGGTTACGATCCCAACCTGCCGCCGGGCGGGACGGAGAGCCCGGAAGCGCGGTTGAACCACGCGACCTCGGTGCCGTTCGAGCCCGGATCTGTATTCAAGGTGGTCACGCTATCGGCGGCGCTGGAGACCACGTCGCTGCGGCCGGAAAGCAAGATCGACTGTGGACGCGGATCGATCACGCTGTTCGGGCGGACGATTCATGAAGCCCACGGCGGATACGGCGTTATCTCAATGGCGCAGGTGCTGGCGCATTCGAGCAACGTGGGCGCCATCCGGATCGGCTTGACGGTGGGGGAAGCGCACATGCACGAATACGTGCGCCGTTTCGGATTTGGAGAAAAAACCGGGATACCGCTGCCGGCGGAATCGCGCGGCCGGTTGCGCAGTCTGGAGCGGTGGAGCAAGCTCTCGCTGCCTTCTATCTCGATCGGGCAGGAGGTTTCGGTGACGGCGCTGCAGTTGGCGCAAGCGGCTGCGATCGTGGCCAACGGCGGTTTGCTGGTGAGGCCGCGGCTGGTGCTGCAGAAGGGCGGCCGGGCGGTGCCGGCGCGGGCGCCTGTGCGGGTGCTCAAACCCGAAACGGCGATGACGATGCGGCAAATGATGGAGGGCGTGGTGCTGCCTGGAGGGACCGGCTATCCGGAGGCGCAGTTGGAAGGATATTCGGTGGCCGGGAAAACCGGGTCGGCGCAAATCTACGACGTGGCCGCGAAGCGCTACACGCATTACTACAATGGCTCGTTCATAGGATTCGCGCCACTCAACAATCCATCCATCGTGGTGGTGGTAACGCTGAACGGGACGCATGGCAACCTGGGATTCGGCGGCAGAGCGGCGGCCCCGGTGTTCCATGCGGTCGCAACCGAGGCATTGCGGGTACTCGACGTTCCCAAGGACCTGCCGGACGCGCCGGTGCCTGTGGAGGTGGCCGGCAACGATGCGGAGAAGGACGATTTGGCGATCGCGGACCTGGGATCGCTCGAACCGAATATCCTGGAAGAAGAGAGCGAAGAAGATGCACCGGCGCCGGGCTCCGCGGTTCCGGCGGGGCCGAGGGTTCCGGATTTCAAAGGCAAGAGCATGCGTGCAGTGCTGGCCGAAGCGGCCGAGAAGGGATTGCCGGTGGTTCCCGACGGCAGCGGTGTGGCGCGCCTGCAGTACCCGCCGGCTGGGAGCGTACTGCGGCAGGGAGAACGGATTCGGGTGCGGTTTTCGCGATGAAGCTGGGCGAGGTACTCTCGGGAATCCGGCTGCGCCGGCCGGCGGCGCCGGATCTGGCGAGCGCCGATATTGCCGGGCTCGAGTATGATTCGCGGCGAGTGCGCGAGGGTTACCTCTTTTTTGCTTTTCCGGGCAGCCGGGCCGACGGCCGCGATTTTGCGCGGGCCGCTCTGGAGCGCGGCGCAGCGGCGGTGGCGAGCGAATCGCCGGCGCCGGCGGGTCTGGAAGCGCGCTGGATCGAGGTAGACCACGGCCGGCAGGCGCTGGCGCGCGCGGCGCGCCTGTTCTACGGCAAGCCGGACGAGCAGGTGGCCCTGACCGGCATCACGGGAACCAACGGGAAAACCACCACTGGATTCCTGATCGATTCGGTGCTCCGGGCGGCGGGCTTGACCACCGCCTTGGTGGGCACGATTGAGTATCACCTGGCGCGACGCGTCTTGCCGGCGGTGAATACGACCCCGGAATCGCTGGACCTGATCCGGCTGCTGGCCGAATTGCAGGGCGAAGGCGGCACGCACGCCACCATGGAGGTTTCCTCGCACGCGCTCGAGCTGGGGCGGGTGTACGGGCTGCGCTTCCATACCGCGGTATTCACCAACCTGACGCGCGACCACCTGGATTTTCACGGCACCATGGAGGCTTACTTCGCGGCCAAGCAAAAGCTGTTCACCGGCGAGGGCAGCCAACCGCCGGCATTCGCCGTGCTGAACCGCGACGATAGCTACGCACGCAGCCTGCAGACGGGGCCCGAGACGCGGGTCCTCTGGTACGGGCTGGGCCAGGACCAGGACCTGCGGGCGCTGCACATTTCCTCCGGCAGCCAGAGGCTGCGCTTCGACGTGCAGTTTGGCAAGCAGCGTTTCGCGGTGGAATCGCCGCTGATCGGCAGGATCAACGTGTACAACATTCTGGCGGCGTGCGGAGCGGGACTTTCCTATGACCTGGCGCCGGAAACGATCGCGCGCGGCATTGCCGCGCTACAGGCCGTGCCAGGGCGGTTTGAGCGAGTGGACGAAGGGCAGCCGTTCGTGGTGGTGGTGGATTATGCCCACACGCCGGATGCGCTCGGGAATGTGATTGCGGTAGCGCGGGGGTTGAATCCCAAGCGGGTAATCACGCTGTTTGGATGCGGCGGGGACCGGGACCGCACCAAGCGGCCGCTGATGGGGCAGGTGGCAGCGGAGCTGAGCGATTTCGTGGTACTGACCAGCGACAACCCGCGTTCGGAAGACCCGCTGGCGATTATGAACGATGCGCTGGTGGGAATCCGCCGCGTGGACAAGCCGCACGTGGTGGAACCGGACCGGGCAGCCGCGATCGCGCGTGCGCTCAACGAAGCGCGGGAAGGCGACCTGGTGATTCTGGCCGGGAAAGGCCACGAGACGTATCAGGTTTTGCAGGATAAGACGATTGCGTTCGACGACCGGGTGGTGGCCCGCGAAGTGCTGCGAGGTTATGGCTATCGTCTACCGGACTGAACCATGACCTTGGATTTACAGGAGGTTGCCCGCGCCATCGCGGCAGCGGGCGAAGTGCCGGCGCTGGCGGTGGCGGGCTGGAGCGTGGACACGCGAACCGAGCAGCCGGGCGATGTATATTTTGCACTGCGCGGCGCCAATCGCGACGGCCACGACTTCGTGCCGCAGGCGCTGGAGCGGGGCGCGGCGGCGGTGGTAGTGGAAGCGGCGCGGGGCGCAGGCCCGAACGGCAAGGCGATGCGGGTGGCGGACACGCAAGTGGCGCTCGCGGAGTTGGCACGGTGGGCACGGCGGAAATGGGGCGGGACGGTGATCGGGGTGACGGGCAGCGCGGGAAAGACCACCACCAAGGACGCGATCGCGCACTTGCTGGAAGTGCGCGGGCCGGTGGGGCGGACGGTGGGGAACCTGAACAACCACATCGGCGTACCGCTTTCGATTCTGCGGCTGCCGGACGCGGCGCGGACGGCGGTTCTCGAGATGGGGATGAATCACGCGGGGGAACTGCGCACGCTCGCCGGTGTGGCGCGGCCCGAAATCGGCGTGGTGACCAACGTCGGGTACGCGCACGTAGAATTCTTCGATTCGATCGAGGGCATCGCGGCGGCGAAGCGGGAATTGATCGAGAGCCTGCCGCGGGACGGTGTCGCGGTATTGAATGCCGACGACGCTCGCGTGCGCGCTTTTCGCGACGTGCACCCGGGGCGTTCGGTGACGTTCGGCTTCTCGGAAGATGCGGACGTGCGGGCGGAAGGCTTGGCGGAGGGCGAAAATGGGACGCGGTTTCGCGCCCTGGGTATCGATTTCGAAACCGGCCTGACGGGCCGGCACGCGGTGATGAACCTATTGGCGGCGCTGGCGGTGGCGCGGGCGATGGAACTTCCGCCGGAAGAACTCCGCGAGGCCGTGGCGAGTTTCACCGTGGGTGACATGCGCGGGGGGCGGTCGATCCACAACGGCATCGTGGTGTGGAACGATTGCTACAACTCAAATCCGGAGGCGGCGCAGCGGATGATCGACGTGCTCGGCCGGACGCGGGCGGCGCGGCGCTTCGCGGTGCTGGGCGAGATGCTGGAATTGGGCCATGCCGCTGAGGCGCTACACCGCCAAGTGGGCGTCTACGCGGCGCAGCATGGAGTGGATGTTTTGATCGGCGTGCGCGGCCAGGCGCGGCTGTTGGTGGAAGCGGCGGCCGCCGAGGGAATCTCTTCGGCGCAGTTTTTCGAGGACCCGGCCGAGGCGGGGGAATTCGTCCGTCGAATGGCGCATGACGGGGATGCAGTGCTCTTCAAAGGCTCGCGCGGAGTGCGCATGGAACGGGCGCTAGAAAGGTTTCAAGCGGAAGCCAAGCCGAGTTCCTGAACCCGCGGGCCAGCCCTAACGTAACGCGATGCTTTACTACCTGCTCTACGAACAGCTTTTCCGGCACGCCAGCGCCTTCCGCGTCTTCCGCTACACGACGTTTCGCACGGCGTTTGCCAGCATGACGGCGCTGTTCTTATGCATTGCATTGGGGCCGTGGCTGATCGCGAAACTGCGGCAATTCCAGATCGGCCAGTTCATCCGCGAGGAAGGCCCGAAGTCGCACCAGAAGAAGGCCGGGACGCCGACCATGGGCGGGGTGCTGATCATCATTTCGATCGTGATTCCGACCCTGCTGTGGGCGGACCTGCGCAGCGTTTATGTGTGGGTAGCAATGGCGGCGCTGATGGGCTACGGGTGGATCGGATTTCTGGACGATTACGCCAAGGTCTCACAGCGGCGCAACCTGGGCTTATCGGGCAAAAGGAAACTCCTATACCAGTTTGCCGTAGCCTTCGGTTTCGCCGGCGCGCTGCTGGTGCTGCGCTCCCACGGGCAGTTTTCCACCTCGATGAACATACCGTTCTTCAAGAATTATCAGCCCTCGCTGCTGATCGGCGGGCTGCTGGCAAACCCCTGGACATACTTGCTCGGCGTGCTGCCGTTCGTGGTGTTTGTGTCGCTGGTGGTGGTGTTCTCGTCGAACGCGGTGAACCTGACGGACGGATTGGACGGCCTGGCGATCGGACTGATGGTGATTTCAGCGGGCGCGCTGACCATGCTCACCTACGCAGGCGGGCACGCGCAACTGGCGCAATACCTGCAATTGGCGCGCAACCCGCACTCATCGGAGCTGACGGTGTTCTGCGGCTCGATGACAGGCGCCAGCCTGGGCTTTCTCTGGTACAACGCGCACCCGGCGGAGATCTTTATGGGCGATGTAGGATCGCTGGGATTGGGCGGCAGCATGGCGGTGGTGGCAGTGCTGATCAAACAGGAAGTGCTGCTGGTTTTTATCGGCGGCATTTTCATTCTGGAGGCGGTTTCGGTGATTCTCCAGGTGGGAAGCTACAAGCTGCGCCACGGCAAACGGATTTTCAAGATGGCGCCGCTGCACCATCATTTTGAGGCGTTGGGATGGACGGAATCGAAGATCATCGCGCGCTTCTGGATCGCGGGCCTGGTGCTGGCGCTGTTCGCGCTGACGACGTTGAAGTTGAGATGACAACCAATTGGGCCGGCGCCAGAGTGCTGGTGGTCGGGATGAAAAAATCGGGGCTGGCATCGGCGCAACTGCTGGCGCGTCTGGGCGCGCGCGTGCGCTCGACCGACCTGAAGCCGCTGGCCGAACTGGGCGAGGCGGGGGAAGTGCTGGCGCGCCTCGATATCCCATTCGAATTGCAGGCGCCGGAGGTGTTTTTGGAGTGCGACGCGGTGGTGATTTCGCCCGACGTGCCGGCGGATCTGGCGCCGCTCGAAGCGGCCCGTGCGCGCGGCGTGAAGGTGATCGGCGAAGTCGAACTGGCGGCGCCTTTCCTGAAGGGGAGCACGATCGGCGTCACCGGCTCCAACGGCAAGACCACGACTACCAGCCTGATCGGTCACATCCTGCGCGAAGCGGGTATCGAGACGCAGGTGGGCGGGAATATTGGAACGCCGGTGACGGCGATGATCGCCAGCTCGCGCGAAGACGGCTGGAACGTGCTGGAGCTCTCCAGCTTTCAGCTCGAGACCATCTGCGATTTCCATGCTCATCTGGCGCTGGCGCTGAACGTCACGCAGAATCATCTGGACCGGCATCATACTTTCGAGAACTATGCGGCGGCCAAGGCCCGGCTGTTTCGCAACATGACCTTCGGCGACTTCGCCATTCTGAACGCCGACGATCCGATTACGGCCGGCTACGCCAAACAAACCGCTGCAACGGTGGAATGGTTCAGCAGCGCGCGCCAGGTGGAGCGCGGCGCGTACTTGCGCGGCGGAAGCCTGGTGCTCGATGGGAAACTCCTGATGGAAGCGGGCGAGATTCCGCTGCGGGGGCGGCATAACGCAGAGAACGTGCTGGCGGCGTCAATCGCCTCCGCGCGCGCAGGCGTGGCGGCCAGTGCGATTGCAGCCGCCGTGCGCACGTTCCAGGCCGTCGAACATCGCCTCGAGTTTGTACGCCAGGTGAACGGCATCGACTTCTATAACGATTCGAAAGCCACCAGCGTAGATGCCACGCTGAAGGCGTTGGACGCATTTCCCGGCGGCCTGTGGGTGATTCTGGGCGGCAAGGACAAAGGGCTGGATTTTTCCGCGCTGCGCGAGCCGCTCGCGAAGAAGGCGCGCGCGGCGCTGCTGATTGGTGCGGCGGCGCCGAAGCTCGCCCGGCAGTTGCAGGGAGCGGCGCCGCTGGTGGAATCGGGCACGCTGGACGCGGCCATTGGTTACGGCTATCACCACGGCCGCGCGGGCGACACGGTGCTGTTGGCGCCGGCCTGCGCCAGCTTCGACCAATTTCGCAGCTTCGAGCATCGCGGGGAAGTATTCAAACAAATCGTGAGCCAACTCGAGCGAGAGACCTGACATGGCGCAAAAGCTCAAGACCGACTGGATTCTGTTCTGGGCTGTACTGGCCCTGGTGTTGTTCGGCCTGCTGATCGTATACAGCGCCTCGTCGATCATGGCCGGGTTGGACGCGCGCTACAACTCGAGCTGGTATTTCTTGATCCGCCAGGCGGGGTACGCGGTGGTGGCAGTGGTGGTGATGATGGCGCTCAAGCGCACTCATTACCGCAAATTTCAAGATCCGGCGGTGGCCTTCAGCGCCATCGGCCTGGCGCTGATGCTGCTGTTCACGGTGTACTTCGTGGACACGGCGCACCACCGGTGGCTGCGGCTGGGGGGGCCGGTGGGAGTGCAGCCGTCGGAACTGGCCAAGCCTGCGCTGGTGATTTTCCTTGCGTTCTTCGTCACCTGGCGCGCGCGCGCCATCAATGACGCTCGGCACACGCTGTTGCCGGCGGCGCTGGCGGTAGGATTTCTAATTTTCGCGGTGGTGGTGCCGGACCTGGGGACGGCGGTGGTGCTGGGGATGGCGGCGATGGTGGTTTTCTTCGTGGCCGGACTCCAATGGCGCTATTGCTTCATCGTGGCGGCAATCGCGTTTCTGGGGCTGGTGGTTTCGATTTTCGCGGAGCCCTACCGGCTGGGGCGCGTGATCCGTTTCTTCGACCCCGATTTCCAGTACGTGTCGCGGCTCGACCCGCACGGCTGGCTGAAGGCGCGCAGCGAGCGGACGCTGCGCACGCGCGATACGAACTACCAGTTGGAGCAGTCGCAGATCGCGGTGGGAGCGGGCGGCGTGATGGGCGTGGGACTGATGAACGGGCGCCAGAAGCTGTTGTACCTGCCGGAGGCGCATACCGATTTCATCTACGCGGTGGTGGGTGAAGAGATGGGCCTGATCGGAACGGTGGCTTTGCTGGCCGGGTTTCTGGTGATCTTGTGGCGTGGCCTGCGCACCACGCTGCTCATGCGCGACGATTTCGGCCGCTACCTGGCGTTGGGCGTGACCGTGGTGATTGTGGTGCAAGGATTCATCAACATGAGCGTGGTGCTGGGCATCATGCCGACCAAAGGGATCCCCCTGCCGATGATCAGCTACGGCGGCAGTTCGCTGGTGAGCACGCTGGCGCTGCTGGGAATTTTGATGAACGTGAGCGAGCATGCCGGGTGAGGGCGCCTCGCGAGCTCCGTTTCTGATGACAGGCGGAGGAACGGGAGGGCACGTGATTCCGGCGCTGGCGGTGGCGCGGGAATTGCGGCGGCGGGGCCACGGAGTGTTTTTCGTGGGCACCCAGCGGGGCCTGGAAGCGAAGCTGGTGCCTCAGGAAGGGTTCGAGTTGAAGGCGATTCAAATCGGCGGACTGAATCGGGTGAGCGCGCCCCAGAGGCTGGCGACGCTGGCGCGGCTGCCGTTCGCCACGCTCGGCTGCATGAGCTACCACGCGTCGGCGGTTTTCAGCATGGGCGGTTACGTGGCAGGGCCGCCGGTGATGGCGGCGCTGTTAAAACACGTTCCGGTGGTGGTGATGGAGCCGAACGCGATTCCGGGATTCACCAACCGCGCCATCGGACGGCTGGCGGCGCGCGCCCTGATCGCATTTCCGGAGACCGCGGGTTACTTCGCGCGGGGCAAGTCCGAGCTGACCGGCCTGCCGGTGCGGGAGGAGTTTTTCTCGATTCCGCCGAAGGCTCGTGGCGAACGGCTGAACCTTCTGATCACGGGCGGCAGCCAGGGGTCGCGCACTCTCAACCGGGCCGGCCGCGAAAGCTGGCCGCTGTTCCGCGCGGCGGGGTATGCGATCCGCATCGTGCACCAATGCGGCGCGAACGGTGCGGAGGAGATGCGGCAGGCGTTCGCAGCCTCCGGGCTGGAGGGAGAAGTGACGCCGTTCATTGCCGACATGCCGGCGGCGTTCGGCGAGGCCGACCTGGTGGTGTGCCGTTCCGGCGCGGGCGCCGTTTCGGAACTGGCCGCGGCGGCGAAACCTTCCGTTCTGGTTCCATTCCCGTTCGCCGCCGACGACCACCAGACGCGCAACGCGGAAGCCATCGAGCGGGCCGGGGCGGCGCGTTTGGTCCGCGATGGGGATATGAACGGAGAGCGCCTTTTTACGCTGGTACGCGAACTGGCGGACTCGGACGGGGTGCTGGAGCGGATGGGCGCGGCGGTGCGGCAGTTTGCGCGGCCCGGTGCAGCGCGGCGGGCGGCCGAAATTATGGAGGAGGTGGCAGGGTGTTAGTACGTTCTGGATGGCGCCGGCCCGGGAAAAAATTGGGCAAGCCAAAGCATGCCCCGCCACAAAAGGAATTAAGCGAATTGCCACCTTTTCGATTGACAGTTGGCGCGCAAGCCGAAACAATATAACAAGGAAATGTTTTTTCGTCCACAACACTTTCACTTCACCGGAATCGGCGGCATCGGCATGAGCGGCATCGCCGAAGTATTGCTGAACCTGGGGTATGAGATCAGCGGCTCGGACCTGCGCCTCTCCTCTACCACCCAGCGGCTGGCGGGGCTTGGGGCGCGGATCTACGAGGGCCATGCCGCGGCCAACGTGGCCGGAGCGCGCGCGCTGGTGGTGAGCTCGGCGGTGGACGAGCGGAATCCCGAGGTGCAGGAAGCGCGGCGGCTGCAAATTCCGGTGATCCCGCGCGGCGAGATGCTGGCGGAGCTGATGCGCTTGAAATACGGCATTGCGGTGGCGGGCAGCCACGGCAAGACCACCACTACTTCGATGGCGGCGACGATTCTGAGCTGCGCCGGCCTGGACCCGACGGTGGTGGTGGGTGGGCGGGTCGGCACCATGGGCGGCTCCAACGCCAGGGTGGGGCGCAGCGATTTTCTGGTGGCGGAATCGGATGAAAGCGACGGCTCGTTCGTCAAGCTGGCGCCGATTGTGGCGGTGGTCACCAATATCGACCGCGAGCACCTGGACCACTATCCGTCTCTGGACGCGATTGAGGCGGCGTTCGTGGAGTTCGCCAACAAGGTGCCGTTTTACGGCGCCGCCATCGTCTGCCTGGACGACGCCAACGTGCAGAGCATACTGCCCGCCATCCGGCGCCGCACGATTACCTACGGCACCACGGCGCAGTCCGATATGGAAGCCGGCGAGATTGCCTGCGGTTCCTTCTCGAGCGATTTCCGGCTGCGCTCGCGCGGCACCGACCTGGGGCGGTTTCACTTGCGCATTCCCGGCCGGCATAACGTGCTGAACGCCACCGCGGCGGTGACGGTTGCGCTGGAGCTCGAAGTGAAGCCGGACGCGATACGCGAAGCGTTGGCAACATTCAGCGGGGTGGACCGCCGTTTTCAGGTGCGCGGCAAGGAGCGCGGCATCACGGTGGTGGACGACTACGGACACCATCCGACCGAGATCCGGGCGACGCTCGACGGGGCGCGGCTGTGCGGCTTCGACCGCATCCACGTTCTTTTCCAGCCGCATCGTTTTTCGAGGACGTTTCATCTGATGGACGAATTCGGGCGCGCGTTCCATCAAGCCGACAGCGTATTCGTGCTGGACATTTACGCGGCTTCCGAGGAGCCGATCGAGGGAGTGACGGCGGAGGCGCTGGTGGAGCGGATCCGCTACTTCGGCCACCGCTCGGTGGAGTATGTGGGCACGATGGCGCGCGGAGTGGAGCGGCTGCTGGCGGTGGCGCGCACCGGCGACCTGGTGCTCACGCTGGGCGCAGGCAACGTGTGGCAGGCGGGCGAACAGGTTCTGGAGCGTTTGCGGACGGAGGCACCCCATGCCGCGTGAGAGCAAGAAAAGCGGCGGCATTCGTTGGCGGCTGTGGCTGGGCCTGGCCGCGTTGTGCCTGGCGTGCGCATCCACCGCGGTGGCGGCATTGAAGCTGCACGCTTACGTGGCCGCCGACCCGCGTTTCGTCTTATCGCGCGACAACAGGGGCGCGCTGACGATCCTCGGGCTGCGCTACGCGTCGTCATCCAAGGTGCGGCACGTTTTCGACGCCGATATCGGCCACGGAATACTGGCCGTGCCGCTGGCCGAGCGGCGCCGCCGCTTACTGGCGATCGATTGGGTGGAAGACGCGTCAGTCTCGCGCGTCTGGCCGGACCGGCTGGTGGTGCGCATCCGCGAGCGCATTCCGGTGGCGTTCGTCAACCTGCGGGGCAGCGTGGTGTTGATCGACGCCGAGGGCGTGCTGCTGGAGCCGCCGCCGCAAGCCTCATTCACCTTTCCGGTGCTCAGCGGAATTCGCGAAGATTCCACCGACGACGTGCGCCGCGAGCGGGTGCAGGCGCTGTTACGGCTGGAAGCGGACATGGGCTACCTGGCCAAGGATGTCTCCGAAGTGAATCCCTCCGATCCGGAGAATATGCGGGTGGTGGTCCAGGTGGATCACCAGGCGGTGTCGTTGCTTTTGGGCGACACCAATTATGGGCGGCGCTATCAGAATTTTCTCGGGCACTACCAGGAAATCGAGCAGCGGTCGCCGCGGGCGAAGACGTTTGATCTCCGGTTAGACGATCGCATCACGGCGAGGGAATAAGGACGTAAACGGATCATGCCGGCAAAGCCGACGTACGCAGTGGGACTGGATGCGGGAAGCAGCAAGACGCGCATGGTGGTGTGCGCGCTGGAGGAGGAGCGGCTTCGTCTGCTGGGTTGCGCGGTGGTGGAGTCGCAGGGCTGGTCGAAGGGATCGATCGCCGATCAACAGGCGGTGAGCCAGTCGATTCTGGCGGCCCTCCAGCAAGCGGAGCTGAGCGCGGGTGTTTCGGTGGAGTCGGCGGTGGTTGGGATGGGCGGCCCGACCGTGCGCGGCGCCAGCGGGCGCGGCGTACTGGAACTGGGCTACCCGCGGGAGATTCAGCAACGCGATGTGAACCGGGTGAAAGAGCGCGCGGCGCGCGTGCAGTTGCAGGAAGACCGAATGGTGCTGCAATTGTTCCCCCAGGATTTCGTGGTGGACGATCATCCGGGCCACCGCGATCCGCGCAAAATGACGGCGGCGCGGCTGGAGATGAACGTTCACCTGGTGACGGCCTCGGCGCGGGAACACAGCGCGCTGGTGGGAGCGGTGAACCAGGCGCACCTGGTGGTGGAAGAGACGGTTTTCGAGGCCCAGGCGGGCTGGTACGCGGCGGTGCGGCCGGAGGAGAGGCGCGAGGGTGTGGTGCTGGTGGACATCGGCGCCGAGTCCACTTCGCTGGTGGTGTACTATGGCGAGGCCATGTGCCTGGCTTCGGGCGTGCGGGTTTCGGCGGGCCACTTCACCAGCGACCTGGCGCGCGGCCTGTGCGTCAGCCCGGCAGACGCCGAACAGGTGAAGATTGAATACGGGTGTGCGAATGCCATGCATTCGCTCGACAACGTCCAGGTGGAATTGCCAGCGCCGGAGGGCCGCAAACCGCGGCAGGCGCCGAAGAAGAACGTCGACCTGATATTGGAATCGCGCGCCAGTGAATTATTCCAACTGGTGCGCGGCGAACTGGCGCGGGTAAGCATGGAGCACGCGCTGACCGGTGGCGTCTTCCTCTCCGGCGGCGGCGCCAAACTGGCGGAGATCGCCGACGTGGCGGAATACGAGTTGGGTTGCCAGTCGCGATTCGGACTCGCGGTGGGAATCGCCGATTGGCCGGCGGGGATGGACGACCCGGAATGGTGCACCGCGGCCGGCCTGGCGATGTACTCGGCAAAGCTGAAGCAACAGGCGGAACGGCAGCGGGCGGCGGTAGGTTGGCTGAGCAAAATTCTGTAGCGGGAGGCGAAACGAAAATGGGGCTGATGGACTCGCGTATCGACGACTTGAAATATGAAATCGCCGAGGAATTGCACCAGGCGACACGGATCAAGGTGGTCGGAGTGGGCGGAGGCGGGTGCAACGCTGTGGCGCGCATGGTGCGAGAAGGCCTGGAAGGCGTCGAGTTCTGTGTGATGAACACGGACCTGCAGGCGTTGGCGGCGGTCGAGGTCCCGCACAAGCTGCAACTGGGCCCGAAGCTCACCAGGGGGCTGGGCGCGGGAGCCGATCCGGAAGTCGGTAAGCAGGCCGCGCTCGAAAACACCGATCACATTCTCGAGGTGTTGGAGGGGGCGGATATGGTGTTCGTCACCGCTGGATTGGGTGGCGGCACCGGAACTGGCGCCGCGCCCGTGATCGCCAGCCTGGCCAAGGAAATGGGAGCGCTGACGGTGGCCGTGGTGACGAAGCCGTTCGGATTCGAAGGCCCGCGGCGCATGCGCCTGGCCGATGAGGGGCTGCAAAGGCTGGCTGCGGCGGTGGATACGGTGATCGCCATCCCCAACGACCGGCTGCTGGCGCTGGTGCCGCGCGGCACGAGTTTCTTCGAGGCCTTCAAAGTGGCGGACGACCTGCTTCGGCAGGCGGTGCAAGGCATCAGCGACATCATCACCACGCCGGGGTTGATCAATCGCGACTTCTCCGACATCAAGGCCACCATGCTGGGCATGGGCTACGCGATGATGGGCACGGCGGTGGGACGCGGCGAGAAAGCGGCGGTGGACGCGGCGCGCCATGCCATCAGTTGCCCGCTGCTCGAGGACTCGCGCATCGCCGGATCCCGCGGCATCCTGATCAACATCACCGGTTCCAGCCGCCTGGGACTGCACGAAGTGAACGAGGCGTGCTCCATCATCCGCGAGGCGGCCGAATGCGAGGACGCGCAGATCAACTTCGGCGTGATTCTCAACGAGAGCCTGGCCGATGCGGTGAAGATCACCGTGATCGCCACCGGTTTCCAGCCCGAGCAGGCCGCTACGGCAGAGCGCCGGCCCGGTGCCGTAACCAAAGTGCGGTCGCTGGGCGCCGCGGAGCCTGAGCCCATGCCGGCGCCGGCCGCGATATTGCCCGAGCCCCTTATAGCAGTGTCCGTGCAGGTGGACGAGACGGCTGCGGCGGCCGGGGATGACGGATCGATGGAACTCGACCTGGACGACCTGGACACGCCGGCGTATATGCGGCAAGGCCGGCTGCTGAATTGACAGACTAGTGTCCGTAGACTGGCCTGCGACCGAAAGTTGGTCCGGGCGTCGCGAAGAGTCGCGACGCGGCACGCATGAGTGGGTGCGCCACAACCGCGGAGGCCGGTTATAATCGGAGTTTCCCATGAAAGCTCGCGTTTTTGTTTCCTTGAAGAGCACGGTGCTCGACCCGCAGGGGCAGACGGTGCGCGCGGCGCTCCAAGGCCTCGGTTATGCGGCGATAGAGGATGTGCGCCAGGGCAAATTCTTCGACATCGCTATCGCCGGCGGAGTGACGTACGAACAGGCCCGGAAAGATATCGAGACCATCGCTCACGATGTGCTCGCCAACCCGGTGATCGAAGAATACCGCGTGGAACTGCTGGACTGATCGAGCCCGGCTAGCGGCCGGTTGGCCGATGAATCACAGAGCGGAGCGCGTGGCCTCAGTCCGATCGAGGTAAATCCGGCCGTTGCTTTCGCTCACTGCCGGCGCCTGCATCAGCGGCAGGCTGGTGGAGGGCGCGCGACGCGTGCCTGGATCAGACTTCAGAAGGGCCACGGTCTCTCGGACGAGGTTCTCGAAGCGGTCGAGTCCCAGTCTCTCTTCGGCAAACTGTCGCGCACGAGTAGCCATTCTCCGGATCTCGGCTGGGTTGGCGGCTAGATCGTGCAAGCGTGCGGCCCATGCGGATATTGGCGCGCCGCGTGGCATCAAGAAGCCCGTTTCCCCGTCGCGCACGAGGTCCCGTATTCCGCCCACGTCGGCGGCGACGCATGGCAGGCCGGTCGCCAGAGCTTCGCCGAGGACTTGGGGCATATAGTCCTGCTGAGTGGGGAGCAGGAAAACGTCATGCGCTCGGTAGACATCGGGCATCTGGTCGTGGTTTCTGCCGCGAAGCCATTCCACGCCTTGCGGAAGGCGGCGGGTGGCGATAGTCGGGTCATTGGAGGCAATCGTCAGCGTCCAGGCACCGGCCAGATGGTTCGAGTAGAGTTGCAGGAGAAAGTCGCCACCCTTTCTCACGAAATCGTTGCCGACGAACAGAAGCCTTAGCGGCGCTCGATAATCCCGGGCCGCGGGCTTCCATACTTCGAGGTCCTGCGGCGTCAGCGTAATGAAACACCGGCCAGGTTTGATTCCATAATCGCGCTGCAGAGCCTCGGCGCAATCCGAACCCATTGGCAGAAAGAAGCGAAAATCCTTGGCTGCGCGCGCAAACTGCCAGTGGTGGACCTGGTGCGATAACCATGGCCGCCAACCTTTTCTGCCCTGTTGCCGCCGTTGAAAGTCCACTGTGGCTGGCACCGCGTCCGGCAGGACCGCCGCCGGCACACGGTGAGCCAGATGCCGGAAGGCTACCGAGAGTTCCCATCCGTTGACCAGCAGGAGCTCAAACGTCCGATCCATCACCGGCCGCGCCTTCTGGCGCGCCAGGAATTCCGCATGCCAGGGGTTGGTTGCGCGCGCCCACCAGGGCGCCGGGAGCGCCACGTAGTCTTCCGGGTTGAGGTGAACGTAGGTTGGTTCCAACTCCGGCAATCGATTCAAGATCTCGGCGAGCTTGGCTGCCGTGGCCTTATTACCCAGCAACGTACTGAACACACAGAGTACTCTCGTCTTTGGCACGCAATATCCTTCCTCAGGCCGCGCTGCGCGTCCTGTTCCGTCACGCGCGGGGGCCCAGGTTAAGGCATACGGTCAGTTCTCCGGAGCGCCGGAGATCGTAGTCAAAACCACTCAGGGCGTCGAAGAAGACTCTTTCGCAATCTGCGCCGTGCAGCTCGATGCAAATGTTCCCGACGGCCCGCAGCCATGACGTCGAATGGCTGCCGAACAGCTCGAGTTCACTTCGCTCAATATCGATCTTCAAAATATCGATCCGTTCTCCACCGGTCATGCGCAAAAGACTGGCAATGTCGTAGCCCTCGACGCACGTTTCCCGGTCTGTGCCGGTGAATACCTGCGTGGCCCATTCGCGGCCGTCGCCAAAAGTGCCGCGCGAGAGCACCAGGCGCGAACAAGTGGACCAGGCCGCGCCTGGCACCACCCGCGCGCGCGTTCCGTAAGGAGCGAGATTCCTGCGGCAGAGCTCGCAGTTGTCCGGGTCCGGCTCTACTGCGATCACGCTAGCGGCTGGAAAGCAACTGAGGAAATATGCGCTGGAATACCCGACGTTAGCCCCGAGATCCAAGATCCAACGCGGCGAAGAAACGGATCGCAGACAGGCGTACTCGTCATACGCGAAGATCTGGCTGAAAACATCCATGTCGCTCGAACCGCGCAATCGGGCAACAAGCGGGTGCGGTGTCTGGCGGGGCTTTATGGTCAGGGTCGGGGGATCTCGAAACCCGAGCGCTCTTTTTGCCTCGGAGGCGGCCCGGGCGGATGTCCCCTGCCACCCCACCGAGCTTATCCAGCGGGGGATGCTTGCGGCTCTGTTTAGGGCAGCCGGCATCTTCGACGTTTGCCTAGAAGCGGTAGGCACAAAATCAAAGTGGCGCTGTCGCGATCAAATTCTTAAGTTTCTTATTTGCGAACCTTTACAAGCTCGACAATCGAGTACCCGGCTGCCTGCTGATTCGTGGAAGGTAGCTGGGACTCATCGTGTTGCGGATAGGTCGAGTTCGCAAACAGTCCTAGCTCGCCACCTGAATGACCAGGTACGGACCCGGATCGCCCCCTAGGATCAGCTTCAGCTCAGACGGACAATTCAAGCAGCGGTCGCGGCGGGTGGTGAACCAAAGGTACAGTTCGAGCTTCGAGATCGACGCAACCGCATCGCTGTCGGACTCCCAGTACTGATCATAGTTCGGCGTCAGGCGAACGAAGCGCAGGCGTGAAGGGCCGGTTCCCAAACGCGAACCGAGCGATCGAATCATCTTAATCTGCGGGGAGCACATCGCGCGAAAAGGGAGCGATTCCACGAGCTGGCTGGTCGCCTTGATCAACTTCCCTTTCCAATTAAAGTCGGAATACGGCCGTACGCGGTATCCATGGGCAGCGTACCGGCTCACGCTAAGCGCAGGCATAAGGAATAAGTAACCGCCTGGTTTTACGACCCGCCTCATCTCCAGCAATGCCTTTTCGGGGCTGGGAATGTGCTCTAACACCCAAACCGACCACAGAGCGTCGAAACTATTGTCGGCGAAAGGTATGTCCGTGGCCGAAGCTTCCACAAGGGGTTTATGAAAAAACCGCCGAGCCGTTGGCGAGATTTCGAGTCCGGTATAGTCAGCCACCGCATCTTGAAGCAGGCCGCTTCCCGCGCCAACTTCAAGAACCCTTTTTCGCTGCAGACCGTAGCGCTGGACGAAATCCCGAATCAGCTCCGGCACGTGGCTCTGAATCGCCTCATTTCTGGCGTAATCCACGTAAAACTGCTCCTTCGCCGAAAGAGGCTCGACGGCGGACTCTATGCTTTCGCCGCTCGATTCGCCGCCGGAAGAGTATGCTTTCGAATAAAACGAGCGCACCTTCCGGGACTCATCGAGCTGCGCATCCACATTCCACGGGAAGAACCAGAAGATAGAAGCGACGCTTACCAGAGCAACGGCTGCCGCGATGAGGATTGTCACTTCTAAGAGCAGGCCGAGCGGAAGCATTGCACCGATAATATCAATATCGCGCCTCGGGAAGGACCGTCGCGCGCCTGGCCGCAAGCCCGCATAGTTGTCCGTTGGTACGATTTCGCAGGCCCGGCGGATTCACGATGCGTCCTTCTTTCTTTATACTGGTCCGTGTTGCCTTTCCCTATCTGACTTTGGGGATGAGAAAGCTGGGCGCCCTCGGCCTGGAGGCGAGGTAGTTTACACCCGAAACCATTATGTCGGACAGGCGCAACCTGGCTATCGTTCGAGCAGGAGACGGTTCGCTGCACACTCAGTGGCTCAACCGTTCCGGCGAGGAGCGGAACTGGGATCTGATTGTGAGTTACTGGGGAGACGACCCGAACGCGTATTGCGGAGGCGATTGGCTCCGTATCGACTGCAAAGGCCTCAAATTCCAGGCAGTGAACGAACTGATCCGCACCCACGGAGAGTTAGTCCGAAAGTACGATTATGTGTGGCTGGCCGAAGACGATCTGGCCTGCACTTGCCGGGACATCAACCGGTTCTTCGACATCTGCCGTCATGAGCGGCTCGACCTGGCACAACCGTCGCTGACACGCGACAGCTATTTCAGTCTCGCCATGACGCTCGAGAGCCCGTTTTTCCGCTTACGATACACCTCGTTTGTGGAAATCATGGCGCCCTGTTTCAGCGCCGATGCGCTTGTGAAACTATTGCCGACCTTCAACGAAAGCCTGAGCGGCTACGGCTTGGAGGAACTCTGGGTAGATCTCCTTGGCGAAGAGGCCCCAGTCGCCATTATCGACGAAGTCCAGATGCGTCACACACGGCCGGTTGGGGGAGGACAGCTTTACAAGGCGCTCGGAGCTCTTGGAAAGAGCGCCTGGGGCGAACTGGAGGAAGTGTTTAAGAAGTACGGCATCACTGGGCGGCGCTTCTGGACGCGCTCCGCGATCACCAAGTCCGGAAGAAGAATCCCGGACGGGTTTCGGTTTCTATGCCTTTATGGCTGGGGTCTCCTGCTGGCGGCTCCGCAACTAAAAGTGAAGCGCCGCGAACTGCCGCGCGCCTGGCTCACTGCGATGTATCAGCAGGTCAAGGGGCGCAAACGGTGACTCGAACGCGAACTGCGAGCACGGCGAACGCCCGTTGAATCAGGCAGCGGCCCGAAGGCGATCGACGACATTCGAGACGAGTCGATCGAAGCGATCGAGGCTGAGAAACTCTTCCGCGAATTTTCTGGCCCGGACGGACATTCGCCGCAGCGCATCGGGGTCCCCAAGAAGGCCATGGATCCGCTCGGCCCATTGCTCTAACGAAGCTTCGCGTGGCAGAATGTATCCGGTCTCACCGTCTTGAATCAGATCCGGAACCCCTCCAACGTTCGTCGCAAACGATGGCACGCCGGCGGCCGACGCCTCGGCTACAACCATTGGCCCGTAGTCTTGGCGAGTGGGCAATAGGAAGATGTGACTATTCCAATACGCGTCTCGTATTTGATCTTTGGTTGCTCCGCGAATCCACTGGACGCCAGGGGGCAGTGGCCGCCTCGCCAGCGCCGGGTCGTTGGACACGATCGTCAGCGTGCACGCGGCTGCCAAGTGGCTCGAGTACAACCGCAGCAGGAACTCGCCTCCCTTTCGTTCAAAGTCGTTGCCGACGAATAACGCCCGCCAGGGGGGCGCGAAACTCCTCGATGGAGCGGTCCACCAGTCGATGTCTTGAGGCAGCAACGTCACCAAGCAACGCTCCGGATCGACACCGTAGTCATGCTGGAGCGAGGCAGCGCACTCGGAGGTCCACGGGAGCCAGCAGTCGAAATTGCAGGCGGCAGCCCGAAACGCCCGATGATGGATCTGGTGCGCGACCGTGCGCCTCCAGGAACCGCCTCCTCTGAGCCGTATCTGCTTATCCATCGTCGCCGGGACTGAATCCATCGTCACAGCGGCCGGTAATCGCCTGGCCAGGTCCTCAAAGACCACGGCGTTTTCCCACCCGTGCACCCAGAGAATATCGAATTGCCGTTGTCTTTCGAGCCGAGCTTTCTCGCGCACGACGAACTGCGCCTGCCAGGGATCCGAGAATCGCGCCCACCACGGAGCGGGGTGATTCACAAAATCGTCTTCGTCGAGAGTCACATACGTCGGATCAAGCCCTGACAGCCGGTTGAGCGCTCCCACGAGAGCTTTCGTCATCGCCGCATTTCCGAGAATATTCGTAAAGACACATAGCGCCTTGGTATTGGCCATGAGGTCCCCCCCAAGAATCGGACAAGCGCCATCCCTTGACTCGATCATAGCAAGGCGGAACAGCCACGGGATACTGTAGCTTCACCCGGGCCGCGATTCTGACGTTCAAGCGGCGCGAATCGAAGCTGATTGAATAGCTTCGCTTGCGATTGATTGGGGTGGTGAGCGCGGTAGGAATCGAACCTACAACCTAGTGTAGTGTCTCATAAATAGCTTTACCTTTGCCTTGAATTGCCTCATACTTAAGGAGCGATGCCTCGCGCTCCTGCCGCCGCGCTTGTGATTACGGATGAAGATCGCCGGGAGTTGTCGCAGGTGATTGGCCTGCGTAGCGTCCCGCAAAGCGTGGCATTGCGAGTCAAGATCGTTCTCGGTGCATCGGAGGGAATCGGAAACAAGGTCCTGGCGCGGAAGCTGGGGACGAGTCTTCCTACGGTTTTGCTTTGGCGCGGGCGCTTCCAATCGGATGGTCTGCCGGGAATTCTGGAGGATCGGCCTCGTTCCGGCCGGCCGAAGCAGATCACCCCAGCGCAGGAGGCGGCGCTGGTGGAAACGACCTTGCATAGCATCCCGAACAACGCCACGCATTGGAGCGTCCGTTTGATGGCACGAGAGCGGGGCGTCAGCCCGGCGACGGTGCAGCGCATCTGGCAGAAACATCGTGAGGTTTCGGGAAGCCTGCGTACGCAGCCCGGTGAGATGGGAGTCAGCCGTAGGGGTGGCCTTCAGGGCGCGCGGATTCGTCAAGACTCATCCGTATAGGATTCCAGAAGGTCCGCTATCCGACCGTACAACTGACGAAGCTCTTTCTCGAGTTTCTTGACCTTGGCGTGGTTCGCTTCGGCAGCCACGTAACCCGCGAGTTCATCCAGATCATCGAGGGTGAAACGATAAAACGGCCGGCGGCCAGGGCTCGGGACGATGCGCAAACGATCCGTTAGGTTGCTGCCGGCAAAGGTGTGTTTCACGATCAGGTCACGCTCGCGCTCGGTCAGTTCCA
Source organism: Bryobacterales bacterium (assembly GCA_963761855.1). GTDB lineage: Bacteria > Acidobacteriota > Terriglobia > Bryobacterales > Bryobacteraceae > Bog-375. Next base: position 27,437 of record CAVXJY010000054.1, read on the forward strand.
GAGGAACTTTTTCGCCGACGGCGATTTGCTTCCGACGTTTCACTGGACCTCCACAGGCGGCCTAGCCATTAACTCGGCTTTCCAGGTGCCAAGATGCGGCGAACCGAAGTGCGTCCGATTCGTACGCGACGAGCGATCTCGGATTTGCTGATGCCGGCGCGGAACAGTTTCCGGATTTCGGCAGCGTGTGCGGCCGCGGTTGCCGGCCGCCCCAACCGTTTTCCGTTCTCTCGCGCATGCGCCAGGCCTGCACGGGTCCGTTCCTGTAAGACCTCCCGCTCGAAGGCGGCAAACACCGCCAGCATGGCAGCCATCGCTCGGCCGGCCGGTGTGGTCAGATCCAGTGCCTCGGTCAGGGAAACGAAACCAACACCCAGATGCTCCAGTTCCTGCAGCGTCGCCAACAGATCGGTTACGGAGCGGCCCCATCGGTCGAGACGCCAGACCAGCACCACATCGATCT
>CAVXJY010000055.1:0-8105 GCA_963761855.1 Bryobacterales bacterium
GATGTCCCCTGAGCTTACAATAGAGGATTCGCGTGACAAGACGGACACGATGACTCCGAATCCTCTGATGGGCGTGGTATTTCACTGGCTGGGCGGGCTGGCGTCCGGCAGTTTCTACGTTCCCTTCCGCGCCGTGCGCAAGTGGAGCTGGGAAACATACTGGCTGGTGGGCGGCGTTTTCAGTTGGATCATCGTGCCGTGGTTGCTCGGCTCGACCATGACCAGGGACCTGCTGGGAGTGCTGCACCAGACGGACTGGGACACGATCGGCTGGGTTTACTTTTTCGGCGTGTTGTGGGGATTCGGCGGGCTCACCTTCGGCCTGACCATGCGCTATTTGGGCATGTCGCTGGGGATGGCGATGGTGCTGGGCTACTGCGCGGCCTTCGGCACGCTGATTCCGCCCATCTATCACGGCCGGTTTTTCTCGCAGGTGCTGCCGTCGCACTCCGGGCAAGTGATCGTGCTGGGCATCGCAATTTGCATGGCGGGCATCGCGTTCGCGGGCAAGGCCGGCATGTCGAAGGAACGGGAGATGTCAGCCGAGCAAAAGACGGCTGTCATCCGCGAATTCAACCTGAAGAAAGGCGTGTTGGTGGCCACCTTCTCCGGAGTGATGAGCGCATGTTTCTCTTTCGGCCTGGACGCAGGCTCACCCATCAAGGCGCTGACGATGGTTCACGGCACCTCGATGCTATGGCAGGGGCTGCCGGTGCTGGTGGTGCTGCTGGCCGGCGGGTTCACCACCAATTTTGTATGGTGCCTGATTCTGAACATCAAGAACCACACCGGCTACCAATACTTCAGCGCGGAGATCCGGAATCACCATCCGGCGCGCGGCGAGGAACGGATCATCGAGACCGCCATCGACGCTCCCGGCGAGGAGATGGCGGCGGCACTGCCCGTGCGAGGCGCCGAGCCGGAGCGGGCGCCGATGTGGAACAACTATTTTTTCAGCGCTCTGGCCGGCACCACCTGGTACTTTCAGTTTTTCTTCTACACCATGGGCGAAACGCAAATGGGCAAGTATAAGTTCTCCAGTTGGACGCTGCACATGGCGAGCATCATCATCTTCAGCAGCCTGTGGGGGATTGGGCTGCACGAATGGCGCGGCGCCAGCGCGCGGACGAAGACATGGCTGGCGGTGAGCCTGCTGGTGCTGGTGTCGTCGACGGTGGTGGTGGGTTACGGCAATTACTTAGGGCGATGATGGCGCGCTGATTGGGGATGCGGTCTGACAAACAGGGACACAAATAACCGGCTCCGGTGAGCCAAGTACCCGCTTGCCGCGAGTCCTATTGCTTCCCAGACAAAAGGTGCCGGCGCCGGGCCAGATTCACCGTCGTGGCTGCGGCCCAGCACAGCGCGGCTGCGCCTGCCGAGAGCGGACCCGAGCCTGGTTCCGGCACACCGGGAGGCGGCGGATCGTCGAGAGTCACTTCCACCACGGGCGCGCCGGTGCTTAACCCGCCGCCTGACAAGGAGACCGTCAGATCGTGCGCAATGGTATAGGAGGAGAGCCCGACACTGGCCGTGGGCCCGAGGTTCTGCAGCACCAGCACCGCCGAAGCGCCGCCGAACAATTGCTGTGAGAGCGCGGGCGATAGCGTGAGCGAACCTTCGATCTCGCCTACCGGACCGCTGTAAGAGGCCCCCTGGTATTGCCCCGGCACAAACTCAAGGAGGCCGGGAAAGGTTGCAATCACGGAACCGCTGGGCGTCTCCAGTTCGGCATCAAAGGGTCCGGCCGGACCGGGAGGGCCGGAAACGAAGTTGAAACTCACCACCGCCGGATCAGGCGAGAACCCGAACCCGGCCGCATCGATTGCAAAACCATAGGTGGCCAGAGTGAAGAACAGCGCATCGTCAGTGTTGAGTGACGCACTGGTTTGGTTGGTCACGTTAATCGGGCCCGCCGCCAGCGGCAAACCCGCCGCCAGCAGAGCAATCACTACGCCGGCCCACCATCCGCTCCCCCGTTTGCGCAGGGTTCTCATCGCCACAAGTATACGTTGAGGCTTTTGGGCTGCCCAGGACACAAAGTACCGGTACAAGCCAGCGTATTACCCCTACGTAATAAGGCTATAGCTGCCCGGCCCGAAGCAAAGTGGTACGCAACTATAGAAGTGGGCTGGCTACTACCATAGCCGGCGTATTTCCCCCTGAAATCGCGGAGGTTTTTCGTACAGTCGGGTTTAGAATAGGTTTCGGGATGCGGCTCGTACTGCAGATTCTCGCATTGGCAGTGGGTTTGCCACTACAGTTCCTGGTTGTCGCCGCGCTGCTTCGCGGTGCCTTGCGCCGTTTCCCGCTGGTGCTGGCGTTTTCGGCAGTGGAATTGATTTACGCTCTGGTGCTGACGCCGAGCGCGCTTGAAACCATGCGTGGTCTGCACCCGCCGGGGGCGCCATATTGGGTCACCTTCTGGTTCGGCGGAGCTATCACCCAACTGCTCCTGTACGCAGTGGTTATCAGCTTCCTTTACGAGGCCGCAGGCCGCCTCCGCTCGGCCCAAGTCGCACGCATGCTGCTGATTTTGGTGGCGTGCCTGGTAGCGGGCGGTACGTTTCTGGCCACCTACGACAAGTCGCTGCCACGCGGCCTGTGGCTGACGCCGTGGTTTCGGGACCTGAATTTTGCCTGCGCCGTGATGGACATCGTACTTTGGACTTCGCTGCTGGCGGCGCGGGATCGGGACCGGCAACTGATGATGCTCTCCGGGGGGCTAGGCGTGCAATTCGCCGGCGCGGCCATTGGCGAATCGCTGCGGCAGATGGCGATGCAATCGCGTTCCCATCCGCTGGCGTTGGCCGGCGGAGTGATCATCGTCACCGCCAACCTCTTCCGCTTCCTTACGTGGTGGCAGGCCTTGCGTCGCCGCCAAACGGAAGAGAGCGGGCAAATCAAGCTCCGGCCGGTGCGGCAGCGCGGCGCTTCTTTGTGAGGCAGTCCGCCTCCACATTCGCCGCGGCGCGGCCATCTCTTGTGCCGCGCCGCGGCATCGGGCGACCGTGCCTTCCAATCGCCTACTTAGCGGACGGCGGTGCGGTACCGGCGGCCGACGTATTGGAGGCAGAGGTCACCGTGGGGGCTGTGAAAACCCTCACCTCGACCCGGCGGTTCTTGGCACGCGCGGCGGCGGTGTGGGCATCATCCACCGGCTTCTCCGGGCCCAAGCCGACTACGTGGATGCGATAGACCGGAACGTCGTGTTTGGCGACGAGGTACTCCACAACAGCTTCGGCTCGACGCCGGCTAAGCTGTTCGTTGTATTCCCGCGGGCCAGTGCGGTCAGTGAAGCCTTCAACGGCGACAAAAAATCGCTTGTCGGCCTGAATATCCTGGGCCAGTTTGTCCAGTTCGGCCTGGGCTTCGGCGGTCAAGTGGTCCCGGTTGATGCCGAACGCAACCGTAGCGGAGGTCTGCACCTGGTAGTCGTCGAGGCTGGCCACCGAGTCGCGGAGGCTGCCCAGCGCTTGCGTGTTCTGGTCGCTCTTCTGTTCGGCCACTGTGGCTTGCTTAGCCGCATCGGTGGCGTGGTTGGTGGCTTCCAAGGCGTCATGCTCGGCAGCGCCGGCTCGTTCATTGGCGCGGTCAATGCCGTTTGACGTCTTTTCATCCAGTTCTTTCACCGAGTCTTGCGTCGACTTTATTTGAGTAGCATTTTGAGCGCCCTGTTGGCTGGCCTGATCCGCCTTGGCCTGAATCGGGGCCTCGGTTGCGTGTACGTACTTCTTAGTTGCGCAGCCAGTGGCGAGCAACGCGCCTGCTGCGAGGATGGCGGCAGCTAGGGGAGCCTTCATCATTGTCATAAACCTCGCGGTGCATTATAGCAAGCGGCGGCCCATTCGCCAAATCTCGTCGTTTGTTGCAGATGGCGATTTCCACCCGACAACACTGCCGTGCCGGGCGATGTAATTATTGCACTTACCACGCCGAGCGAGCAGTTTGAGCCGCCAGCATCATGGGTGGGGCAGCTTTTGTATCCAGTTGGTCAGCACCGTGATTGGCGAAGAGCCGGCCCACTCGTAGGGTAGGTTCATCACGAATTGCAGACCGTCGGGCGACACATCGTACAAGTCGGACTTCTGCGGGATGGCGCGGGTTTCGAAAAGCTTGCGCGGAGGCTCGAAGGTGAAATCGCCGGCCGCGGCCGAAGTAGAAGCCGACATTACACTGCCCGACCCAGCCAGGAAGAACAACTCCCGCCCGTCGGCGCGCCAGCGCGGCATCCGGCCGCCGCCGGCAGAAACTTTCGAACGGCGTTTGGCGGCGGTGGAAATGCCGTCGAACGCCTGCACATAGATTTCATCCCGGCCGGATTCGGCGGATTGATACGCCAGCCAGCGGCCGTTCGGCGAAAGCGCGGGATAGCTGTCGGAGTGGGCCGTGTCGACGACCGGGCCGCCGCGGCGATCGGCGAACGAGTATGCCCAAACGTCGGACGAAGTGCCCGCGGTGGCGAAGGAGGTAAACAGCAGATAGCGGCCATCGCGCGACCAGTCATTGAGATACTTCGTGTATTCGCTATGAAACAGCGGCTCTGCCGGATCGGGCGCATTCATTGCCTTCATGTAAATGTCGTAAAGCGCGCCGGGATTGCTGGTAAAGGCCAGCCGTGTGCCGTCGGGCGACCAGACCGGAGAACGCGCGTCGGCCCCGGGAATCGAAACCAGCCGCGACATCGACTCACCTTCGAACAGCCACAACTCCCCGCGGTGGCCGTCGGGCGTCAGCTTGGCGCAAGCCACCCTTTTGCCGTCCGGCGCGATCCGCGGCAGACCCCACTCCCCGGGCTCACCCAGCGATGCGGTCTGCTTTCCCTCGCGATCCATCCACACTAACTGGCGAGCGGGTGGGCTGACGGCCTGATATACGAGGAGGCCGGTGGCAGAAACCGAAAGCGGTGCCAGGGAGAGAGTCTCGACTGCGCCGACGTGGCGGAGAAACAGCGCCGGCTGACCCTCCACCTCGAGAATCGAGGGATTGAATCCCTGGGTATACAGATCGCCGTCCTGAACGAAAAGCAGATAGCCGAATTTGGCTGGATTGGCGTCGACATCGCCGGAGTAGATGGCGTCGGTATGAGCGGCGAAGAGCAGATGGCTTTCTTTGGTTTCCAGATCGCCCGCATAAACCCCGTCCGTCTTGTCGTCCGCGCCGAGCGCGAGAAAAGTGAAGTGCCTGCCGTCGGGCAGAAAGTGGGGCCAGCGAAATGAGCGCTGCTCTTTGGCCGCGTCCAGCGGCAACAGAACCTGGGGATCGGCGCCGTTTGAAGAAATACTATAAAGACCGCTGTTGAGGCTGGGAGAAAAAACAATCATGCCGGCTGCGTTCCAGGTGCCGCCGCCCGCCATGTCATCGGCGGGGCAAAGAATGTGCGGCTGACCGCTGGTGCTGCCGTCGGCGGCCACCTGCAACTTCCAGATCTTCAGCGAGCGCCGGGCGAAATACCCAATGGCACGGCTGTCGGCGGACCAGAAGGGCGCCGCGGCATCCTCCGTATCGGGAATGATTCTGGCATGTAAATCGTCGAGCGCGCGAAGCCAGAGCACGCGGCGGCCTTCCGGGTCATCCGCGGAGAACGCGATGTAGCGGCCATCGGGCGATATGGCGGCACCGCTCGAGAAGTTCGACTTCGCCTCGACTGGGATGGAGAATTCCAGGGAGGGATTGGCCACGGGCCGTCGGAAGACCAACCTGCCGGCGAACAGGCCGGCGCCCGCAACCGCCAACAGTGTTGCGGCGAGGCCGAGCAAACGCATGCGGTTGGCACGGCGCGTGGCCTGCTCTCCCGCAAAAACGTCGGTCCAGTAGGCTTCGCCGGCGCGCTCGACGGTGGGCGCCTTCGGTACGGCGGGTGCTGCCGCAGCAGCCGGCTGGGTGGGCCTGGGGGCACCCTTTGCCTGCAGCCGCGACGCCAGTTTCAACTCTGCCACCGCGTTATGCAGACTCTGGCGCCGCCGCGTGGGATCCTTGTTCAGGCAATCAGAAATCACCTCTTGCATAGCCGCCAAAACCGCAGATTTCGCCGGCAGGCTCGGCGGAGATTGATCCAGAATCGCCGTTCGCAAGGCGTCGGGCTCGCCCGTAAACGCGGGCTTGCCCGCCACAATTTCATACAGCACGGCTCCGTAAGCAAACACGTCGCTGCGCCAGTCAGTCGGCTGGCCGCGAAGCTGTTCCGGCGAAGTGTAGGCTCGGGCGTGCGCATCCTGGGGCACCGGTTGCAGGATTGTCGCGCTGTGCTCGCCGATCAAGATCGACCAGGGCGAGAGGCTGCCGTGAACCAGGCCACGGTCGTGCACCCGGCCCAACGCTTTGCCGATGCAGATTGCGTGACGTAACGCAAGATCGGGCTCAAGCGGGCCCGCCTGAAGCAACTCAGCCAGAAGCTCGCCATGAGCAGGTTGGCCGGTCAGTAAATCAATTCCACTCGCCGAGAAATCGCTCACCTGGCATCTCCGGCGGCGTCAATACGGCGGTTCAAGGTACTCCGCTTGGGTCGGCACACTGCATTCTAGTATCCGCTTATACGGATGACAATTCAACGAGATGCGCCGCGCCCGTTGAGGTGAACATCCGGCGGTTAAAAGCCGTGTTCAGCGTGCCCGGCCCGCACCGCGGCTAAACGAAGGTTACTAGTACGGCCCCGGTACTTTTGCGAGAGTGTGGCTCAACAAAGGCCGGGCCCAGCGGCGAATTGCGCGAGGATGGCCGTCGCAATTCTCCGCATTTCGCGCGGTTTGCGAACTCCCTATTGACAGTGGCGGTGCGCACGGTACAATCCAGAATGGTATCAATTCCATTCCCAACGGAAGTGGCGCGAAATGTTTAGAGCAAGAAAGCTCCGGCCGGTTGCGGCGCCGGAGGCCGACGGTTACAACAGTATTCAAGTGGCGCGTATCTGCGGCGTGAGCCTGCGGCAGTTGCAGTGGTGGGACGAACGTAACGTTGTCTCGCCGCGGCAGGATGGCCACAAGCGGATTTATGCCGCCGAGGAAGTGCTGGAGATCTCGGTGATCGCCGAGCTTCGGCGCAAGGGGTTTTCGCTGCAGAAGATCCGCCGCGTGTTGCGCTTCCTCGAAAAAGACATGGGCAAGCGGCTGAGCGAAGCCCTGGGTGCTTCTTCCGACATGCATTTGCTCACCGATGGCAAAAGCATTTACCTGGAAGACGCGCCCAACCGTGTCATCAGCCTGCTCAAGAACGCTCGCCAGCCGATGTTCCTGGTGTGCGTCACCGACCAGGTGAAGCGGTTGGGAACGGCGGCCGAGCGCAAGCCGGCGAAATCCGAGACCGCCGCCGTGGCGCGCAAATCCCGCGCCATCTAGCACTCCACAGCGCATCGCGGCCTGACGCGAGACCGCAAGTCAGGTGGAAGGTGCGCGCGTTCGCTGCGGTCACTCCCAGGCGATGCCGCGGCGGCGCATCTCGCTGGAGAGTTGCGCCGCAGATTCAAAGGTGACAGCGTCGATACCCAGCTTGCAGGCGGCTTCAGTGAAGGCTGGAATATCGTCGGTATAGAAGCACTCGTCCGCCCGGCAGCCGGCCAGGCGCACGGCTTCGAGGAAAATCTCGTTGCGCGGTTTCATGGCTTTCACCTGGTAGGAGAGCGCCATATCATGGAAATGCCGCAGCAGCGGGTACCGCTGCCGAACCATCTCGAAGTGAATCTGATTGGTGTTGGAGACCAGCACCATGCGATAGCGGCGGGCCAGCCCTTCGACCATGCTCTCGGGCACCAGCACATCGCGGAAGATCGAGTTCCAGATGGCGCAGAAATGTTCGTAATCCGCTTGCAGTTCCAGCAGCGCGCAGAGCTGGGCGTAAAAGTCCCGCGGTTCCATCAAACCGGTTTCGAAGCGCGCCGCCAGGTCCGTAGCTGCGATGCGCCGGCGGATCTCAGTCTCCGCATAAGGGCACCGATCCTCCAGGCCGCGATAGCCGGCGGAGAAATCGAAGTGGATCAGGACCTTGCCCAGGTCCATCAGAATGGCACGATGCATTAGCTCTTCCTACGATAGCCGATCGAGTGCAGCCGGGCGCTGTGCCGAGGTTTGCTGGCGAATGTAAATTGGCGCCTGCCTGATGACGCAAGGCTG
>CAVXJY010000056.1:0-10341 GCA_963761855.1 Bryobacterales bacterium
CCTCTCTGTCCCAAGGCGCTGCTCTTGCGCCGCGCGGACAGAGCAGTCTGTCCCCAACGTGCGCTGTCCCCAACGTGCCCCACTTGCGCCGCGCGGACAGAGCAGTCTGTCCCCAACGCGCCCAAGGCGCTGCTCTTGCGCCGCGCGGACAGAGCAGTCTGTCCCCAACGCGCCCAAGGCGCCGCTTTTGCGCCGCGCGGACAGAGCAGTCTGTCCCCAGCGTGCCCCAGACAGAGCAGTCTGCCCCCAGCGTCCCGGCCGCCTCTCAGAGCCCCTACCGGTAGAGCCTTCGATACATCTCCGCGTTGCGCAGCACGGCCTGCACGTATTCCCGTGTCTCCGCGTAGGGGATCGATTCCACGAACTCGGCCGGCTCGCGGTAGGTGTTCCACGTCAGCCATTCGGCTACGCGGTTGGGCCCGGCGTTGTATGCGGCCAGCGTCTGCTCCAGGTTGCCGCCGTTCTGGTCCAGCATCGAGCGCAGAATGGCCGTGCCGATCTTCAAGTTCGCCGCCGGTTGTGTGAGGACGCGCGCTGTCACGCGTGCCACGCCGGCGCTGTACGCGAATCGGCGTCCCGTGCCCGGCTGCACTTGGGTCAGGCCGTAGGCGCGGGAACGCGAGACCGCCCCCGGATTGAACTCCGACTCTTGCCGCACCAGGCCGGCCACCAGAAAAGGATCCAGGCCGCGCCGCCGCGCATCGGCCGTCAGTTCGGCGCGATAGGGCAGGGGAAACAGCAGCGTCCAAAAACGCCGCGGCGCCTGGCTCAACGGCAGGTTCAAATAGTCCGGCGCCAGGCTCTTCATCAGGCGCATGCCCTGGTATGGAGCTTCGGCTGCTGCCGCTCCTTCCATGGCGAGCAGCGCCGGCTGCCCATCCGTGCGCGCCCCGAAGCGCAGTTCCTGGTCGGCCAGATCGGTCAGGCCGGCGCGGCGCAACAGCCGGGACCGCTCGATGCGCAACTCGGTCGCCGCGGTAGCTCGCGCGGGCACTGCCGCGGCCGTGGGCAATACCACGCCGGCCAGGAATTCGGCCGCCTGCGCCGAACGGCCGGCATTCCTGATCTCGGACCGGCGCAGCCGCTGGCGTGCCTCGGTTGCGTAGTAGTAGCCTTCCAGGTCCGTCGTCAGCCGCTCGAAGTACACGCGCGCCGCCCCAAATTCCTTTTGCTCTTCCGCCAGCCTCCCCAGAAAATACAGCGTCGCGGCAGCCGAGGTGCTCCCGGGATAGTTCTGCAACTGCTGCCGCAGCAGCTCCTCAGCGTCGCTCTGTCGCTCAAAATAGGCGCGGAAGGCGACCTTCCAATGCCACTGAGCCGCTCGCGCGTCGTCGGGAAAGTTCTGGTAAGCCGCCTGGTAAAGCGATACGTAGGTCTGCGGCTGGTTCTGTTGCCAGCTCCGGCCCGCGGCAGCTAACAGCGCTTTCAACCGCCACGGCGATTTGGGATATTGCCCGGCCAGCCGGTCCAACGCTGCGCTCGCCTGCGCCTCGTCACCCGCTGCATGAGCGCACTCTTCCAGATAATAGATGCGCTCGGCGTCGGCTTCGCCCGTGTCCAGCTTCATCTCGCCCAGAGTGTCGCAAGCCGGCTCGGTGTGTCCGTCCAGCAGCTCCGCCGCGGCCGCTCCCACCAGCGCTTGCTCGCGCTCGCTGCCGTTCAGCCGGTCCGCAGCGGACTGGTATTCGGCGCTCGCCTGATCGTATTGCCGCGTCTGCAGCAGACGGTCGGCCCGATGTAACACCTGCTGCGGGAGTGGCTGCGGGAAGGCTGCACCCATCCGTTCCTGCAGGCTCCGCAGCGCGTCCGCCGCCCGGCTGGCAGCCTCGCCGGTAACAAACTGCGCGTTCACCCGCTGCAGGAAATCCGCGGCGCTGGCCAGGCCGCCGGCTGCCACGTAGCAATCGGCCAGCGTGAGGTCGCCCTCCGGCTGCGGTAATTCGGCGTAGTGGTCGCGCAACAGCTTCACCGCGCCTGCCGCATCCGTTACTTGCTGTGCGCGCGCCTCCAGCACCCACGCCCGCCCCGCCTCGGGCGATGCCGGCCGCTGGTGTGCCGGCTCAAGATCGCGTGCCACGCCTTCGAAGTCGCCGGCCTCTACCCGCGCCGCGCCCAGGTAGTAGGCCACATAATCCGCGATACGCGCTAACTTGGGACGCGCTTTGCGCAAGCTCGCCGCCGCCGTCTGGTAATCCTTCTGCTCGTAATCGACCACGCCCAGCGCCAGTTGCGCCAGCGGCGCATCCAGTGGATGCGTCGCCGCCCACTGTTCCACTGCCGCGCGGCGAGTTGGCGTCGGCTGCGCACGGTATGCGCGCGCCAGTGAAGCCAGGGTGGTCGCCGTCGCTCTCGCTGTCTTCGTGTGGACCGTTGCGGTGGCGGGGCCGGCCGCCGCCAGCCCGAAGCTACAGCAGAGGACCAGGGTAATCTTTGCCAAGCAGTTCCGCATCGTCTTTGGCCAGCGTGCGCACCATCTCCAGGTGAAGGTAGTCGAGCATGCTGGGGCACGGGGCGAAAAACTGGTCGCGAAAATTTGTCCGCGCCTCGTCGATCTGCACCGCCAGTTCCCCGTAGAGGTCGCCCCGCGCACGCCCCGAGCGCACCGCCGCGCCGTCGCGCAGCCGCCACTCGGCTACCCGCACACGCGCGAAACGCTGCGCGCGCAGGTGAATCTGTTTTTCAGCGCCCGACAGGCTCTCCCAGCTTCCTTCCGCAGGCTCAATGTCCTTTGGCTCGGCTGCGGACTCAGCCGCGGCGCGTGCCGCGGTCTGCCATTCCACGCCGGCTGCCTGCGCCAGCAATTCCAACGCCGCCGCTTCCACCGACCCCCACGCACACACCAGTGCTGGCACTCCGGAAGGGCTCGTCACCGGAAAAACCGCCACACGGTCGTTACCGGCGGATGCCGCCAGGCGGGCGAGCGTTTCTCCAACTTCGCTCTCCGCCGCCGCCGCAATCACCGGCTCGCGGCTCTCGATGGCTGCCGCCAGTGCCGGGGCTGCATCGAGCGCCGTCTGGCTGCCTGTCGCCTCTCCCGCATCGCCTCCGGGGCGAACACTGATCAGCGTCGCCAAACCGGCTTCGACCGGCAACACCGCAGCGCCGCCCGCAAACTGCGCCGCCGCCCCGGCGAGCGTCTCCGCCAACTCAGCCAAACCGCTCGCCTGCCACAAGCGCCGCACCGCCTGGTTGAGCTGATTCGCGCATTCCTGGCGTGCGTATTTCCCGGCCTCTTCCGCCGTCCGCTCCACATCGTCGAGTAGAACCGCCAGCCGGTCTGCCAGCATGGCGCGCAAAAGTGACGGATTAGCCGAGGAGGCCATCGCTGTTGGTCATTGTAACGTAGCCAGCCGGCCGCAGTCGTTTTTCGCCGCCGCTCAAGCGCGCCAGATCAAGCGATGCCAGGCGCGGCGTGCCCCTACTGGTAGCGAAGGGCCTCCAACGGGTCCAGTCGGCTGGCGCGGCGGGCTGGAATAAGGCAGGCGGTCAGAGAGACCAGGCCGAGGAGCGTGGCGACCAGCGCAATGGTGAACGGATCGCGCCCGTTTACCTCATATAGCAGGCTGCTCAGCACGCGGCCGAAAGCCACCGCAGCCGCGGCAGCGGTCAGCAGTCCCACCACCACCGGCGCCATGCCCTGCCACAGGATCAGGCCATATAGATCGCCGGCCCGCGCGCCCAGCGCCGCGCGTATTCCCAACTCCGAGGTGCGCCGCGCCACGGAATAAGAGACCACGGCGTAGATTCCGAAGCTGGCGACCAATAGAGCCATCAGGGCAAATCCGCCGGCTAGGAGCATCTGGAAGCGGCGCGTGCCGACGCTCTCGTCGAACACCTCCGCCATGGTGCGCATAGGCGGCACCGGGACGTCCGGGTCGGCCGTGTGGATGGCCGCACGCAGAGCGCCGGCAATGGATAAGGGAGCGCCGGCGGCGCGCGCCACCAACACCGTCCGGTACGGCATCCAGTCCCAATAGCCGCGATACATCATCGCCACCGGTGCCTGGTCAGCTTCAGCCCGAACGTCGCCGGCCACGCCGATCACTTCGTACCATTCGTTGTTCCCGCGCGTGAACTGGCGTCCTACTGGGTCACGCCCCGGCCACAGGGACGCCGCCAGGCGGCTGGAGATCACTACCCGCTGCTGGCCGCGGTCGCTCTCGCTGAGAGGCCGGCCCATCAATAACGGGATGCCCATGGTACGCAAGTAGTCGGGACTGACAAACCGGACATTCACCGTGAACTCCGATTGCTGGAGCCGCCATTGGTGGATACGGTGTCGATCCACGTTTCGCCCTGTAGCGGCAAGGCCGAAGAGATGGCGGCCGCCTGCACGCCCGGTTCGGTGGAAAGCGTGGTGAACAGCCTCCGGTAGAAGCCGTCCCGCGCCGCATCCGGCCGATACTTGTCGCCCGACAAACCGATGTCCACTGCCAGAACCGTGGGCGCGTGGAACCCCTTGTCGGCGCGGATCAGCCGCACAAAGCTGTTTACCAGCATTCCGGCCAGGATCAGCAGGGTGGCGCTCAGGCCTACTTCGGACGCGACCAGGACGCTCCGCAGTCGTATCGCGCCGGATGAAGCGGTCGCCCCGCGCGTGGCGGAACGCAGCGTGTCCTGTGGATCGGTGTGGCTCGCCCGCCAGGCGGGAAGAAACCCAAACAGGAGCGCCGTACCCGCAACCAATATGGCGGCGAACGCCATCACCCGGCCATCCAACGCCACCTCGTCGAGGCGCGGAATGCTGGCAGGACCGTATGCCTTCAGCAAATCGATTCCGAGGGCGGCGACGCCCACCGCCAGCAGGCCTCCGCCAAAGGCCAGCAGCAGAGATTCCGCCAATCCATGGCGGATCAGCGCACCCCGCGTGGCGCCCAGCGCCGCCCGCACGGCGAACTCACGGCTGCGGCGTTCGCTGCGCGCCAGCAGAAGGTTGGCCAGGTTGACGCACACAATCAGCAGCAGCGCCGCAATCGCGCTCATCAGCACCAGCAGGCCGCGCCGGGACTTGCCGGCCACGGTCTCGAGCAACGGAGTCGCCACAGCCCGCAGGTTGACCTTCTCTCCCGCCATGGCCTCCATGCGCGCCTGCACAGCCTCCAATTGGGACACCGCCTGTTCTCGCGAAGCGCCGGATCTCAGCCTTGCGATCACCGCGTAGTTGTGGGTGCCGAGCAACTGCTGCAGTTCGTCCTTGCTAAAGACGTTGGGCACGAAAACTTCGATGTGCGGCGCTATCGTCTGACCGATGTCAAACGCGTTGCGGTCCGGGAAGCGGAAATCGGGCGCGAGAATTCCGACTACGGTGCGGGCACGGCCATTGAGCGTGATGGTGCGGCCCACCAGCGACGCATCGGCATGGAAGCGGCGCCGCCACAGACCATCGGTCAGCACGGCAACCGTGTCCTTACCCTCCTGCTCCTCATCGTCGCGAAAATCGCGCCCTCGCGCTGGCCGGACGCCCAGCACACGAAAAAGGTTCGCCGACACAAGGGCCGCATCCAGGCGCTCCGGCTCTCCCCACCCGGTCAGGTTCAGCGTCGCCGGCTCAAATGCGGACATACTCTCCAGCGAAGGGCACGCTTTGCGCCACTCGACGAAGTGCCGCGCGTTGACGGGCAAGGTTGGATACACCTGGGCGATGCTGGGGATGACCTCGCGAATGTTCACCAGCCGGTCCGGTTGCGTGTACGGAAGGGGCTTGAGCAGGATGCCGTTCACCAGCGAGAACATCGCGGTGGTAGCGCCGAGGCCCAAGCCGAGCATGAGAAGCGCCGGCACGGTGAACCCGCGCTCCCGGAATAGAGACCGCGCGGCGTGGTTGAGATCGCTGGTCAGCGTCATATAAGCTCCAATTCACAATAAGACGAGACAGTTTTCAAGATGTTAGCGCTTTCTGACCTATCCAAGATGCCACGACGGCGAGGCTCAACGCGAGCTGGGGCCGTCCCGCAGAATATCCTCGGTTGGCCGCCGTACATGTGATCACGGTAAGTGGCGAGAGGGGGCGGGCGGTGGCGGGATATGACGGCGGGGTGGAAGTCGCGGGGAGTCAACGGGATCGGAATGGCGCGGCGCCAGTTTATTGTGGCGGCGCGCGTTCACGGTATTTGGCAATTCGGACGGTGGTTCCGGTTGGATTGGACGAAAGATCAATAACTTACAGGGAATCCAGGCGGAATCCAGGCGGAACTGGTTCTGCGCAGTCGCGGAGGTTGAAAGGAAAGGGCTTAGCGGATTGAGCGGCTGGCGGAGCCGGAAAAATCCAGACGGAACGCGATTCCGAAAAGTGGCCGGGTCGAAAACTGGCAGGGTTTAATCTTCCAGGACCCGATTATAGGGAATCGGCGACGTGCACGGAATAACTCAGATCGAGCATACAGAAATTGAGTTGCTTGTACTGTGTGAGCGTGAGGGAGATGGTGGTGGTTGGGAAAGACCACTGGAACTTCGTAATGTGGCCGACCTCGGATTTCCATGGACGCCCGTACTTCTGCACCAGCAGATCCTCGATCCGGGCGAAGGTGAATTCGTTGGCATCCTTGTCCTGGCGCGGGGATAGAGCGACGTGGGTGAGCTTTCCTTTATCGAGGGAGAACATAGCGCGGAAGGCGATGCCGTCCAGGTCGACGTCAACGCCAGGCGCGGCGGCGCCATTAGCAAGAGGGACACGGACGATGCTGGCGGCGCCAAAGGCGCCGGCGAGCTGCGGCTCTGTCATACCCCACTTAGCCTTCGACCAGCCACCGGGATCGTCGGCCGCGGCGGCGCCGGCGGCGAGCAGGGCGATAGCTACAAAGGAAAAGAGCGGCGCGTTTCATGGGGAGTCTCCTATGACACTTTTTTCCGCGCAGCCAGCTCCCGGATGGCGAGTTCGAGCGCGGCGGTCTGATCGATCCCGAGGGCATCGGCCAGGGCAGCGAGCAGCCGGCAGGCTTCCAGAGTCAGGCGGAAGCTGGTGGCTTTTTTATTACTCACAAGGAAAGCGTACCGCTAACAGCGGTACGTGTCAAGGGGGGATTTGAAGGTGAAGAAGACAAAGGGAAAAGACGAGGGCGGCATCAAAACCACGGGCAAGGCGTTGCTGCGGCTGGACGAAGTGCTGGGGAGCATCCTGGCCACGTCCGCCAGCCATCCGTGCCCGCACTGCGGAAAGTCTCTGCCGGGGATGGGGCTGCGCAATCAGTACGATTTGCTGCGGTTTGTAGGGCGCCTGGCGACGGACACGGTGGCGGCACGGCAAGTGCTGTTACCGCTCCTCAAAGAGTTTGG
Source organism: Bryobacterales bacterium (assembly GCA_963761855.1). Lineage (GTDB taxonomy): Bacteria > Acidobacteriota > Terriglobia > Bryobacterales > Bryobacteraceae > Bog-375. Next base: position 7,273 of record CAVXJY010000056.1, read on the forward strand.
CGAGGGGCCGGACACGAATGGCAACTACCAGGTGTGGCCCACGATCGACAACGTGCCCAACGGAACGCCAAACCCGCAATGGCAGAAGTTCCAGGAAGCGGCGACGGAGGCGTTGGGTACAGAGATCACTGTGGACGTGCGCCGACTGCGCCTGGCGACGCTAGAGGGGGCGGTAATCGACCCACCGGCCGGGATGGGGGCGCTGCTGCCGTTTATCGAAGAAGAGGAGGAAAAGGCATGAAGAGGGCTTACCGGATTGTGGCACCGAACGAAGCCGGGCTGCCGGTGATAGTGAACGTGGCGGCCAAAACCGAGGAAGGCGCAGTGGCACTGGCGGAGGGGCACATCGGCGTGCCGGTGGATTACGAGACGGCGTCGGTGACGCACCAGGGGCCAATCGACGTGGATTTGACGGCCGGGGCGCCGGCGGGAGCGGTGAGAAAGATATACTGCTACGGCTGGCGGAACCGGGGCGGCGTCAGGGTGATGGCGACGCAGTACGCAGGGACGGAAGCGGCGGCGCGGAAGTACCTGAACGTGCCGGCGGACGTGGCACGGGATTCGTACAGTGTGGAGGGCGAGCCGATCCACCTAGTGGAGGGCTGAGCCTGGGGGGATTAACGGACGAAAAGGGCGAGCTGCGAAAGTGGCTCGCCCTTGGTGTGTCTGGGGGAATGGGGGCAAGTCTCGCCATTTAATTTGGAAGAATTGCCAAATAGCGTGGAAAAAGTTGCCAAATAGCGTGCACAGCTCTACGCCGTTCACTCGTACCGCAGCGCCGTCATCGGATCTACCTTGGCGCCCCGCCGCGCCGGGATCAGCGCGGCCGCTACCGAAACCGCCAGCAACAAGGCGACGGCCACCGCGTACGTCCACGGATCGCCGTGGCTCACCTCGAAGAGCAAGCTCTCCAGGTATCGCGCCAGCGTGAATGCGCCTCCCAAGCCCAACCCAATGCCAATCGCGATCCACCCGCCCGCTTGCCGCAATACCATCGCCACAATTCGCGCTGGCGTTGCGCCCAGCGCTACGCGAATCCCCAGCTCTCCCATCCTCTGATTGACGATGTAGGAAAGTACGCCGAAAATGCCGATCGTCGCCAGCAGCACTGCGACCGCAGCGAAGGCAATCAGCAGAACCATTTCAAACCGCCGCTCCGCCACCGACTGGCTGATGATTTCCTCCAACGTCCGCACATTGGTCACCGGCTGGTCTTTGTCGATTGCCCACACCTGCCGCTGCACCGCATTCACCAGTTGCCGCGGATCGCTTTGCGTGCGCACTGCGAAATCGGCCAGGCGCACTGGATACAGATCCGTCTGTGCGGCCGATAGATACACCTGGGGACTGAGTTCGCCGGTCTTGCCCCCACGCCGGATATCATTGACCACGCCGACGATGGTGACCCACGGCGGCGAATCCCGCTGGAAACGCCGGCCAATCGGGTCGGCGCCTTGCAGGTACTGGCGCACGAACGCCTGGTTGACAACCGCTACCGGCGGCTGCCCCTTGCGGTCGCTGCGCACCAGCAGGCGCCCGCGTTCCAGACCGATGCCGAGCGTCTCGAAGTAGCCTGGGCTGACTGCCTGGAAACCGGGCTCGCGCTCCACGTTCGGCGCACTCTCCAGTTCGATTCCGGAACTCCAACCGCCGCGCAGCGGCAGCCGGTTGGCGAAAGCAACCGTCTCGACACCGGGCAATGCGTTCACGCGCCGCTCCAGTTCTTCAAAGAAACTGAGTCGGCGGTCCGCGTCGCTGTATCGCAGTTCGGGCAGATTGACGTTCAACGCCAATACCCGCTCCGGCTGGAATCCCAAATCCACGCCCATCACGCGCACAAAGCTGTGCAGCAGCAGCCCGGCGCCTACCAGCAGAATCAGCGACAGCGCAATCTCAGCCGCCGTCAGCGCCGAACGCCAGCGTGCCTGCGCTCGCCCCCCTGTGCTGCGGGCCGAGGTCTTTAGCGCCTCCGCCGCTTTGGCCCGCGACGCTTGCCATGCCGGAGCCACGCCGAAAACCAGCCCCGTCGCCAGGGCCACCGCGGCCGCCGCCGCGAATACCTGCCAATCCATGCTCACGCCCTGTATGCGCGGAATGTTCTCCGGCGCCAGCCAGACCAGCACCCGCATCAACACGTAGCCCAGCGCCATGCCTGCTGCGCAGCCGGCCCCGGCCAGCGTCAGGCTCTCCGCCAGGTACTGCCGCACCATGCTCCGGCGTCCTCCACCCAGCGCCATGCGCACGCTCGATTCGTGCTGCCTCCGCACGGCCCTCACCAGCATCAGGTTGGCCAGGTTCACGCAAGCGGTCAGCACAATCAGCGCCGAGGCGCCCAGCAGAATCCACAGCGACTGGCTCACATCGCGCGCGATGTCGTCGCGCAGCGGCGCGATCGCCGCCCTGATGCCCCGGTTCGTCGATCGAAACTCTTTCGCCAGGTTGGCCGAAATCACGTCCAGATCGGCCTGTGCCTGCCGCACGCTCACTCCCGGCCGCAGCCGCGCCACCGCATTCACGTCGTGATCGCCGCGGCCATAGTTCGACAACTGTTGCTTGGTATACGCGGCGGGCACAAAGAATTCGACCCTGTCCGGAACTGTGAGCTGGTAGGGCGATTGAAATCCCCTCGGCAGCACGCCCACGATCTGGTACACCTGCGCATCGAGCGTAACCGCGCGCGCCAGAACATCGGTATCGGCGCCCAGTCGGTCCCGCCAAAACTGGTCCGTGATCACCACCGCGCCCGCAGCGCCGTCGCGATCCTCCTCGGGCAAAAACCCTCTCCCCAATGCCGGTTTCACTCCCAGCACATCGAAGAAACTCGCCGAGACCGCCTCGCCCTGCAACCGCTCCGGCGTACCCAATCCGGTCAGGTTCTTCGCGGCCAGTTCGAAACTGGCCAGGTCGGCGAACGCCGGCGACCGCGCGTAGTCCGCCAGGTTGGCCGGCGAAACCGTCGTGCGCTGCGCCGTCTGCCCGCCCAGCGTCGAACCATGACTATTGAACTCGTCTGGCTCTCGCTGGGAGGTTTCCTCCCACAACGAAACCAGCCGGTTCGGCTCGGCGTAC
>CAVXJY010000057.1:0-15872 GCA_963761855.1 Bryobacterales bacterium
CAACCATTGCTGCTGGCGTTTTCTGGAGTCATGGCGTCGGCTCGACAGCATACTCGGTCAACTGGAGACGCACCCCCTTCGCAGGGCGCTCTCCGCGCTGCCAGCCGACTATTCGTGGTCCCCTATCTGGCAGTCGAATCCCCGCAAGCGAAGCTATTTGATTTTGACCCGGTCCGTCGACGCCCTGGCTGCCCTGGGCGCCACTGGCCTCTGCTCGCCGGAATTGGAGAGGCTAATTGCCAACGCCAAGCATTTGGTCGCAGTAATCCTCGACCGAGTGGCGGAAGGCAAGCGAGAGACGGCGGCGGAGTACTTTGCCGCCCAAAGTGCGCTGGCGGAAACCGCCGACAATCTTGTCAGAGAGCTTCAGCCCGTGTGGGAACAAGGCAGCTCCGAAATCCTCGACGAATCCAAAGACGCCCGAACCAAGCATGACGATGAACGGCCTCCGCTGGTTTTCGCCGTTGAATTCGTTGCCATGCGCTACCTGGCCTTCATCCGCTATGTCATGCTCCAGCTTAGAAACATGTTGACGTTCCTCACCTTGGGCTTCCTGGCGTTCGCATTCGCGTTGATGAGCTATCCATTCGAGGGCGAGAGATTGATCGCCTGGGTGATTACGCTGCTGTTTGTAGGGCTTTCAACCGGAATTGTTGTCGTCCTCGCACAGATGGAAACAGACGCGACGCTAAGCAGAATCACCAACCGGGACGCGGGAAAGTTGGGATTCGCCTTCTTTCATCGAGCACTCGCTTTCGGCGCCCTGCCGCTGTTGACGGTGCTTGCATCCAACTTCAACGGCGTGGGACGATTCCTGTTTTCCTGGATCGAGCCAACCTTGAAAACGCTGCATTAGTCCACAGAAACCCTTCGAACTCAAGACCTCGGCGGTCGAATCTACGCTTCCAGGGCGCTAAACGGGTCCGCGGCTCAGATAATTCCTGGAATATTCTGATCTTAAATCCGATTATTTACAAAAAAACAAACTCTCGAATTCCGATCCGCGCGAATGCTCTTCGCAGAGGGCGCCAGCGGCAGTTGGGCACGAGGCTGGCCACCGCCTCTCAGAATGCGCGGCAACCGGCCACTCGCAAACGAACCGCGTAAGCATCAGAAAATACTATATTTATATCGACACAACTAAGCCAGTAGAGAGCTTGGCCAAAAAAGGAGCATTCGCCGGGGCTAGAGGCAACGGGCTGTGCCGGCCCCAGGGCCGACCACCGCGGGGTAAAGTCCGCTTCGATGATATCGGACCTAGATAGTAATCGTTAACGAATTTCAGTAGATTTATTGGCGAGTCGTCAACATGCTTGTGCCATCTTTTTCACCTATACTCGCCATATGACAGGTTGAGCGGCATAGGCTAAGGAGAGTCTGTTGTACTGCCGGTATTGTGGCGATGAAATCGTTGCATCGCGGCTCTTAACCGACACAGCGTTCTGCTGCGACACTCACCGGGAATCGTACCGTGAGCGGCACAGCAAGGTGTCAGAGCAGGCGACAGTCCGGAGTGTGCCCCCGCCATCAGATCTGCCATATTTGCCTCCGCCAAGGCTGCCCGCGAGGCCGGAATACAAATTCAAGCTCAGGTACACAGAGAAACCGGCTAGACTCGGGGCTTCGGATACCATTCTGCCTTCCGCTCTGGCGCCGCTGGCTGCCGCTCCGCCGCCGCTCTCCGGAGCGACACCCTTGACAGCGGCTGCGGTCGAACGGTTGGTGACGCCGGCCGCAGTTGGCCTGATCACTGCACAGCAAGCGGATCCGGAATTGCCTGCGTTCGCCATCGGTCTTCGCCAACCAGCGCCGGCCAGATGCCTGGCGGACGAAGAGTGGATGCAGTTACCCGCCGCCGCGCCCGTGGAACGAATCTCCATGGCGCACGGCATCACTGTCGTCGCCTTCCAAGGTTTCAGCGCCTTGCAACCGGTAATGGGGTGCCTGGCGCTGGCGGACCCGGCCTCCGCCATGCTGGCGGATAGCCGGCGCGCCATCCCTGAGCCGCGGGTGGCCGAACCGATTCCGCACACGGCTGGGCCGATACGGACGGTCGCAATGGTGGCTCCCGAGGCGCACAGCCCGATCGAGTGCGGGTATTTCCCGGAAGGATTGGAAGAGCCGGCGCCGGCTCTGCCGGACGCAGAGGGCGCCCGCTCGCTGGCCAATCCTGTACCTGGCAAGATTCCCGCCACACCTTCCATTCGCCTGCCTTGGTTCGAAGGCGCCCCTCTGTTGAACCAGGGCCTGCCATCGGCACCATTTGCCGTTGCCACCGTGCGCCCCGTCGCCGAGCCCGGCGTGCCACGCCAGATTCATGGAGTGCCGGTTTCAACTGTCACCCTGCGTACCCCACAACCGCCGGCGCCGATCGAGCATGCGGCTATGCGCATGGCGGGACTCATGCCGCTCGAGTATTTCTGCTCGCGGGGGCCGCGCGCTACCGCCCACGGGATGGGGTGGATCATCCCGTCGATGGCGGTCACCGCTCCGCGTTTCGCGGCGCCTCTGTCGGTCGAACGAATTGAACCGCTGCCCGCTCCGCCGAAAGAAAAGCGCAAGAGGCCCGCATTCGCCGAAATCTTCACCCTTCCCGAAGCGGCCGGCCGGCGCTCCACGGTGCTTCGCGATTTAAGCAAAATCGCCGCCGCGTGTCTGGTCGTTGGCGCCATGCTCTGGTACGGGGTCAGCTATCTGCGGTCCGACCATGACGCTGTCGTCGGCACTTTGTCTCCAGCCGGTGGGCAGAACCAATCGGCGGAGAATTCGCCTGGCGGCCATGGCAATTCCGGCGGCTTCATCAGCCACGTGCGTTCGGCCATTTCCAGGCGCTCCGAGGCACACCTGGGCGACAGCTTCCATGACGGCATGACCGCCTGGGGAACAGCGCCGCATTCCTTGCCGCCGGGCTGGGTCCGCAATGACGAAGGATCCGTTACTCCCGGCACGCTGGCGCTATTCCAGCCCACCCTTAGTTACACCGACTATCGTCTCGAGTTCTTCGGCCAAATCGAATCCAAGAGCGTGGACTGGGCCGTTCGCGCCAGCGACAACGCGAACTATTACGCCATGAAGTTTGCGGCGGATGGCCCCGGACCACGCGCGTTCATGACCATGGTGCACTATCCGGTCGTGGACGGCAAAAAGGGACCTCGTGTGGTTACTGCCCTGAATATCACGATGCACGACCACACGCCGTACCACGTGGCGGTAGATGTGCGCGGCGATCGGATCACCACCACGGTTGAAGGCCAGCAGATCGACAGCTTTGTGGATGCCACGCTGGCGCGCGGCGGAGTCGGCTTCTTCGCCGATGCCGGCGAGCGGGCGCACCTTTACTGGATTAAAGTTTCCAAGAATGAGGACTGGCTGGGAAGGGTCTGCGCCTTCCTCAGCGGCGGCGAACCGGCGAGTGCGCAGTTGGTCCTCCCGGCCGGCACGGTTCCCCGCCCCGATTCCGGGGCTCCCATTCCCACCAACCAACTGGCCCTGGCAGCCGGTTTTGGTTTCATACGCCGCAATCCATTTAACAGAATTTCGGATCACGGGAGGTTTCTATCATGGCGTTCCTAACCGGCTCGGATAGTGGGTTAACTGGTTTAGGATCCTTCTTGCCCTCGGGCGTGACGTCGATCAACCAGCCCAAACTACCGGACCAGGCCAACAAGACTCTTGCCCGCGCTGTGGCGCTTCACCTGGAGGGCAAGCGCGAGAGCGCGGCCCGGACGTTAAGCAAGGCCATAGAGGGTGGCGAGCACGACCCGGCTCTGTATGCCGCGCTGGGACACATTCAATTCGAGTTGCGCGATTTCGAACACGCCGCAACCAGCTACCGGGCAGTGGCAGAGATGGACCCGGGCCATCGCACGGCGCATTACAACCTGGGCGTGTGCCTGGGAAACGCGCAGCAATGGAGACCGGCGGCCGAGGCCTTCCGCAAGGCCCTGGCAGCCGACGCCACCCGCGTGGATGCGCACCTTGGACTGGGCATCGCCATGATTCGGGCCGGCAGCCCGGCGCAAGCTCTGGAATCGATCGACAAGTACCTCTCCCTGTATGCCGATCACGAACCGGCTATGTTCGCCCGCGCCGTGGCACTGCAACAACTCGGCCGGCACGGCGAAGCCGTGGAACAATACCGCAAAGTGCTGGCGCGGAATCCGCGTAGCGAAGAATGCCTGTCGAACCTGGTGGCGCTGTTCCTCGACCGCCGCGACGGCGAATCGGTACGCCGCTACGCCGCCATGTTGGCCGAGTTGAGGCCCGGTTCCGCCGTGGCCCTGGAAGCCCTTGCCACCCTGGCGTTCGCCGATGAAGACTACCCGGCTGCCGCCCGCTACGCCCGCGAACTGGCCACGGCCATGCCCGGCCGGTATGAGAACTGGTTCAACCTGGGTGTAGCTCATCACCAGATGGGGGACCTGGAAAGCGCTGCCGACGCCTACCTGCAGGCCAGCACGCTTAACCCCGCTTCAGCGCCCGCGCTGCTCAACCTGGGGGTGATCCGCCAGGAACTCGGCGATCTTCCCGCCGCGCGCGACTGTTACGAAAGAAGCCTGGCGATCGATTCCGATCAGCCCAGCGCAATGTGGAACCTGGCACTGGTGCTCGAACAACTCAACGACCGGCAGCGTGCGGAGAGTCTTTACGCCAAGGTCCCGGAGACGGCCTTCGAATGGTGCGACGCGCACTTCCGTCTGGGTTACCTTCGGCTGCTGCGGGGCGACTATCGCTCCAGCGCCGAGGCTTTCCAGGCGGTGCTCGCCAAACAGCCCAACTGGGCCGAAGCCTGTCTGAATGCCGGTATTGCATTCGCGCGGGCCGGCGATCCCGCGTCAGCCCGCCAGTGTTTCACCGAAACCGTAATGCTGCGCCCCGATTCGAACGACGGCGTGCGCGGGCTGGCCGCTCTGGCGCTCGAACAAAACGAATACGAAGAAGCTCTGGAACTGCATGAACGCCTCATCGAATTGGGAGAGCGCAGCCCGGAGGTGTTTTACAACGCCGGGCTCATTTGCCAGAAGCGCGGCCAATTCCCTGAAGCCGTGAGTTTCTACCAGCAGGCCATCGACGCAGAACCGCAGTTTGCCGAAGCGTTGCTCAACATGGGCCATGCGCAGATGTCAATGGGTGAGGAAGAGAAGGCCCGCGCCTCATGGCGCCGAGCCATCCGGGAAAAACCCTCTCTGGCCGATTCGTATTTCGAACCCGTCGACCCCCGCGCCTGAGCCACTTTCGAGGGCCGCGGCCGGCGAGCTGCATTCCGCTTCTTTTCGAGTGAGAGCCAGCGCCCTCCGGCCTGGACTCACGCTCGTCTCGAGTGCCGCTGGATCAAGCCAGCCGGGCTTGCGGCGACCCAGAGCGGCGGGACGCGTGCCTCGATGAAGCCACTCAGCGGCCGAGCACGCGACTCAGCCGGGCCGCCAGTTCCATGGGGCTGAACGGCTTGGTCACGTAATCGTTGGCGCCCAGTTGGAAGCCACGCATGAAGTCGCTTTCCCGTTGGGGCGCCGTCAGCAACAACACCCGAACCGGAATCTGCTCGGAGCGGATGGTGGCAAGCACTTCGTAGCCATCCATGCCGGGCATGTCGACATCGAGCACGGCAGCGTGAGGCCGCCCAGCGCGGATCGCCGCCAGCGCCGCGGCGCCATCGGCGGCCGTGGTGCAATCCATGCCGAAATTCTGCAGGGCGTTCTTGGCAAGTTCGAGAATCGCGGGATCGCCGATGGCGACCAGCACATGCGACCGGCCTGACCACGCCGCCGGCACTAAGCCGGCTGCGTCGACGCGCCCTTCCGGCAGGCGGCCCTGCATGGCCAGGGTCATCCGGACCAGAACTTCGTCCGTCTGCCAGGAGGCATCCATCAACAATTCGCGCGCCACCGACTGGACGTTCCGATCAAGCTCCAGCAGGTCTTCCCGGTTGCCCACCAGGACCACGGGGCGGGCCCACAGGTATGGTTTGGAGGAATCGAGCCAAGGCGAGTTGGCCGTCTCGGCGCGCACGTGGATTACGGCTAGATCGCATTCGAGCAAGCGGCCAAGCGGGGGCGCCTCGGCGACATCGAAAAAGGTCGGCAGCGCCTCCACCAGATCGAGTGCCAGCCCCAGCCGCTCTTTCTCATTCGCCGGCAAGCCGACGACGGCTACGCGCTTACCTGAGAGTGTCTGGGTCACATATTCCGGAATGGGCGAGTCGAGGGCCTCGGGCAGCATCGAAAACGCCGTCACCAGATTGGTCAGGTTCTCGCGCAACTGGGCGTTATCCAGGGGCTTCTCATACGAGGCGACTTCCACCTCGCGGCACAGGGGCGCGATGGCGTCGTAGCCCAGCAGGCCGGCCGTGCCGACCCATTGGTGCGCGGTTCTACCGGCGTCGGCGACGCTGAAACTGCCGTCCATGGCGAGCAGCATCTGTCGCGACTTCTCCCGGCCTTCGGTCAGAAACGTCCGCCGCAGGGCCTGCATTTCGCATTCCGGGAGAGCCGGCTGCGGGCGGCGCACCGGCGGCGGGGGCGACGCCGATCTATTCTCCAGATATCCACGGACCCGGCTGCCAAGGGTGCGCGTGTTGATCGGCTTGGTGATATACCCGTCGCATCCGGCATCGAACGCTTTCCGCTCGTCGCCGGCCATGGCGTAGGCGGTCAGAGCGACGACAACAATGTCGTGCAGGGCCGGATCCCGCTTGATGCGGCGCGTCAACTCGAGGCCATCCATACCCGGCAACTGCAAGTCCGTCAAAATCAACTGTGGGTGGAAGCTGCGTAACAGTTCGAGTGCCTCTTCGGCGGTCCCGGCGGTGACGGCTTCGTAGCCCTCGCTCACCAAGAGGATGCGCGTCAGCTTAAGGTTGACGGGGGTATCGTCAACAATCAGGATGGGCTCTGCGGCCATTGCACCAACTGTATTATCCCCCCAGTTTCGATTAGGGGAACCCGCTTTTAGCCGACCGCGGCGGGGGTGGGGGTAACGCTGCGTAATGGCAGTACTGCGCTGAATACGCTGCCCTTGCCAGGTATGCTGCAAACGTCTACAGTGCCGCCTTGAGCTTCCACAATACGGCGCGTCAGCGCCAACCCGAGCCCGCTGCCTTGGCCGTTCTTCCAGCCGCCGGTAAGCTGTTGGAAGTCCTCCCACAATAGCTTGACTTCCTCTGGCGGGATGCCGACGCCGGTGTCTTCCACTTCGAGGCGGAAGGTGTCGCCCGTGCCGTTGCCGACGCGCACCGTGACGCAACCGTTCTCCGGCGTGAATTTGACCGCATTCGAGAGAAAGTTATAGAGCACCTGCTTGAAGCGCGAAGGATCGATGACAGCCTCGAGACCGGCCACCTCGCATCGCAACTGCAGATTCTTCTTTTCGGCCAGCGGACGCACCACGTCACGGACTTCAGCCACCAGTTGATCGACGCGGCAGACCTCTGGGCGGAATTCGGTTTTGCCGGCTTCGATCTTCGAAAGATCCAGGACGTCGTTGATCAAGTCCAGCAGGTGGTGCGCGCTGGTGAGAATGTCAGTAAGGCAATCGCGATGCTCCTCGGGAACCGGGCCCAGGCGGCCATCGACGATCATCTCGGCAAAACCAATGATGCTGTTGAGAGGCGTGCGCAGTTCGTGCGACATGGAAGCCAGAAACCGGCTCTTGGCGAGAGTGGCGGAGGTGGCTGCCTCAAAGGCGCGCGCCAGTTGCTCATTGCGGTTGCGCAGTTCCACCGCGTACTGCTCCACTTTGCGGGCCGCCACCGCGGCCAGGTTGCGCTCCGTCACGTCCAGCACCGAGCGGCATACGCCGGTGACCTGTCCGGAATCGTCGCGAATGAAGTTCTCGCGGATCTCGGCGCGTATGCGCGAACCGTTATCCAGAGGGTAGTCGCATTCATAGGGCCCGGTTTCGGCGCCCTGATGAAGCCTTTCAAGAAAAGCGGTGCGCAAACTATCCGCCTGGTCCTGGTCCGCAAAGTCCCAGGCGTGGGCGCCAAGTAACCTCTCTGGCGTCACCCGCAGCAGGTTGCAAAGCGCCTGATTAAAGCGGCAGATCACACCACCCGTATCGGTTTCCATGTAGGGCACGGGAGCCTGGTCAAACAGCTCGCGATAGCGCCGCTCGCCCTCCCGCAGGCTGCGCTCCTGCGCCCGCAGCAGGGCCGCCGTGTGCTCCAACTGGCGATCGAGGGAAGCGACCTCATCGGTCCCGGTGGGCAGCGGCAACAACGGTTGCCCGCCGGCCATGCGGCGCGCATTCTCTTCCACCCGCCGGATGCGCCGCGTCAGTCTCCGCGCCAAGATCATTTCGATAAACAAGGCTCCAATAGGCCCGGCGACGCCGCACATCATGAGCACCCGGAACAGCCGGCGGCGCGATTCCTCGAGGCCAAAGGCCGCCATCGCCAACTGCCGGTCCTCTTCATCGTTGAGCAGGGTGAGGGCGGTAGGGAGCGCCGCGCCGCCGCCCGGCGCCGCGTGGGAAACCAGCGCCTGATCGATCTGGCGCAGTTCCTCCCGGGCGAGCCGTTCGAGCTCATCGAACTGGGCGCGGCCAGCCGGCTGATTCTGCGCAATGGCAGCCATCTTCCGCAGGGCTCGAGCAGCCGACTGCCGCGAGACACTATAGGAGTCACGAATGGGTTCCTGCGGCGTGGCGGCGTACTCGCCCGCCAGCGCTCTGGCGTCGTTCAGTGCGCTGCGCAGTTCGACGATGTCGGCGCGCATCTCCTGGGCCTGCGCTACCGCCCTTTCCCCGCTTCGCAGTTCCTGTTCCGCCCAGTACACTGAAAACAAGGCCAGAAACAGGATAGCCATCGGGAATACCAGGGTGCCGGCGCCTTGTGCCCGCAGTGAAAAGCGGGGGCGATGCGAGAGCGGAGGGGTGGGGACATTGGCGTCCTCGAAGTCCGGTGCGCCGCCGCTGCGGCTGGATGGCGAATCGACTCTCAAAGCCGTATGCTATCACTAGCGGGAAGATACAGCTAGTTATCCATGGAACGCATAGGACGGTACAAAATCGTTCGGGAACTGGGCCGGGGCGCCATGGGCGTGGTGTATCACGCGATCGATCCCAATATTGGCCGGCCGGTGGCCATCAAGACCATTCAGCTTGCCAGTGTGCGCGATGCCGGCGAGCAGGAACGGCTGCGGGAGCGGCTATTCCGCGAAGCCCGTTCCGCCGGTATCCTCTCCCATCCCAGCATCGTCACCATCTACGACGTGGACCAGCAGGGCGAATTGGCGTTCATCGCCATGGAATACGTGGATGGGCCGACGCTCGACCAGCTTCTTTCCACGCCCCGGCCGCTCGATCCCCGGCGGATGTTCCGCATCCTCTCGCAAACTGCGGGCGCGCTCGATTATGCCCATCAAAAGGGAATCGTGCACCGCGACATCAAGCCGGCCAATATCATGATCGCCGCCGATGGCACGGCCAAGATCACCGATTTCGGCATCGCTAAGGTGACCACGGCCGAGCAGCTCACCATGACCGGTTCGATTGTCGGCACCCCACACTATATGTCCCCCGAACAGGTGCAGGGCCAGCCGGTGGACGGGCGCTCCGATCAATTCTCGCTGGCGGTGATCGCCTTCGAAATGATGACCGGGGAGAAGCCGTACACGGGCGAGCACCTGACCACGGTGGTCTACAAGATTGTGGCTGAGGAGCCGGCGCCGCCGCACAGTTTGAACGCCACCCTGGCCGGCGCCATTGAAGACACGTTGTGCAAGGGCCTGGCGAAGAAGGCGGACGACCGCTACGCCACCTGCCAGGAGTTCGTCGCCAGCCTGGAAAAGGCCTGCGCCGCAAACCCAGCCTGGAAACCGATGGCGCGCGGCGGCACGTTGAATGAGCCCACGCTAGCAGGATCTCCGCATGCCGCCGTCAAACTGCCGCCGGCCCGCCGCCCGCAGCGCGACGATGGCACGGCCGCGGATCAGCGGAGCGAGCGCTCGAAGATGGGATTCCTGCCGTTCCTGGCGGCGATTCTGATGGCTGGGGCTCTGCTGGCGCTCATCGGGTGGCAAGCCGCGCCGTCGTGGTTGGTGCCGGGCGGACATGGAGCCACAGCGGCCAATCATGCGGCTCCCCAAGTGCCGCCGGCCACCGCAGGCGCTAACTCGAAGCCGGCGGTGCCCGCGGGGCAGGTGGCGGCAACTCCAGCGCCGGCCGCGGCTTCAAAGCCCTCCGCGTTGGCGGAGAGCAGGCCCAGCCCGATGCCGCCATCGCCGGCGCCACCGGCCAGCTCGGAAACCAAGCCCGCAGAAAATGCGGCCGAGCCAGTCAGCGCAGTCGTGGCGCCGCCAGAGAAGACGGTTGCCCAACCAGCCAAGGAGGCAGCGGTGCGAGGGAGCACGGCGCTAGCGGCACAGACGCTGCAACAGGTCAGGTTGATTACCAGTCCTGCCGGCGCTACTGCAACGCTCGACGGGAGACCTGAAGCCGCCTGCTCGACGCCCTGCTCGCTCGCGGCTGCGCCTGGCCGCCACACCATTTCCCTGGTTATGCCGGGCTATCAGGTGGAGCATCGGGAAGTGGACGTGGGATCGGAACCCACGGAGCTTCCCGTGGTCATCCTGCACGCCGGGCAGGGCACCCTGTGGATTGTCAGCACGCCGTCGGGCGCGGCCATCACCATCAACGGCAAGCGAATACAGCAGACCACGCCGGCGCAGATTCCTCTGCCTCCAGGATCTTACCGGGTCCAAGTGGAAAAGAACGGCGAACAGAGCAACTCGGCGATCCAAATCCACAACGGCGAAACCAAGCTGCTGAAGGTGTCCCTGGGCCAGTAGTCGCGCCGTGGCTGGGGCATTAGCCTCCGGCAGGCCCAATAAAGGCCCAATTCCAGTGTTTCGGACTAGAACGAAGGTTCTCTCCCGTACACACGGTACAAATACGCCGAAATTTTTGCCGTCGCAGCGGCTACAATTATGGGCGATACCTGCCGATAGAACAGCAGAAGACAATTGTGATGGCTTTAACACAAGTTTTCATCTATTTGCAGCTTCTGGATCTGCTCACGACGTTAGTCGGCCTGCGGCTGGGCGCGGCCGAAGCCAGTCCGTTCGTACGCCTGTTAATGCACGCAGGGCCAGCGCTTGGCATCGCTGTGTCGAAGATTCTCGCGCTTGGCTTGGGCGCTTTCTGCGTGTATACGCGTAGATACGGCATAATCCGCCTGGCCACGTACTGGTATGGCGGCCTGGTGGCCTGGAACCTGATCATTTTGCTGGCCGTACACGGCCATTTGGGTTCCTGACCTTGGGAACTGGCTTCACCGCCCAGACACGTTGCCCGGCAGCAGCCAATTCAGGAATAAGTGCCCAAAAGCTCACTGAAAACAAAAACCTTAAGTGAGTTTTTCAGGGCGATTCTGCCGGAAAACAGCGCCTTCGGCCAGTCAGAATCGGGCGGCTGGGGCGGCTCTGTATGATCGGCACGCGAATCCGTGCATTGCGTTTGTTGGGGGCCAACGCGGGAATAGAACGCCGAGCCATCCATGCCGGCCGATTTCGCAGGCGCCACGATGCGTTAGCTTAGTAATGGAGAAATCGGGCACTCGGGAAAGGAGCGTGTGGCATGAGGATCAATCGAACCCGGGAGAAGCTCGCGCGGGGTGAAACGGTTTACGGGTGCGCATTGCAGGTGTACCGGTCGGCGGAAATTCCGCGCGCCTTCGCCGCGGCGGGATTTGACTACGTGTTCATCGACATGGAGCACGGCGCCTTCGATCTGGAAACCGTGCAGGACATGATCCACGCGTCGAACGAGGCCGGCATCACACCCATCGTGCGCGTGGCGGAGTTGCTGTACTCGCTGGTGGCGCGGCTGCTGGATGCGGGCGCGCAGGGCATTATCTTACCGCGCGTGGAAGACAAGCGTGTACTGGCCGAGGCGCTGAGCTGGCTGCGCTTTCCGCCGCGCGGCAAACGCGGCTACGGCGTCAATCCAACTATGACCGGCTACGAAGCGCACAGCTTTACGGAGATTATCGAACACCAGAACCACAACACGCTGGCGGTAGTGCAGTTCGAGACCGTAACGGCAATCGAGAATGCCGAGGAACTGTTGGCGCTTCCGGGCCTGGACGTGATCATGGTGGGGCCGGCGGATCTTTCAATCGCGCTCGGCATTCCGGGTGGATTCGAGCACCCGCGGCTGATTTCGACGGTGGAAGGCTTGATCGAGAAGTGCAAGCGCCACGGCGTGACGCCGGGCATCCAGACGCGCAGCGTGGCGATGGCGAAAGCTTGGGCCGAGCGCGGCATGCGCTTCGTGGGCGCCAGCGCCGAGCACGGCCTGTTGCTCGAAAAGGCCAAGGAATCCGTCGCCGCGCTGCGCGCCGCGCGGGCGCAGCGGCCGCAGTAGCCAGGCAGGCGATTCGCCGATGGGGCGCGATTGGCGCCTGGTCTCAAAGCTTGACGTCAAACGCCAGGCTCTGAATCATCCCGTCGAGTGCTTCTTGCTTGCCATCCATCTTCGCCTGCAGTTCCTGGCTTTCCGCGCGCAGCTTCGCCAGGTTGTCTTCTTGCTGATTGAGCTGCTGCGTATAGCGCTGCACGAGCGCTTTCTCTTCCGGGCTGCCCTTCAGCGCTTTGAGGTTCTCGCGCAAGCGCTGCTGGTCGTCGAAGATCTCCTTCATATCCTCGTCGCGAGCGTCCTTCTGGCTGTCCAGTTCGGCGATTTCGGCTTTCGCGGCAAGCACGCGGCGCAGCGCGTCCTCGACACTCTTGTCGATCGAGCGCTGGCGCAGGAACACGTCCACCTGGTCGGAAGTGAGGCTGGTCACCTGGTAGGTGGTCTCGATCGGCCTGGCCTCGTCCACTTCCAGAGACGCGGTTTGCTGCGGCGGCACATTCAGGCGGAAGCGCATGAAGCCGGCGGTGGTCTCTTCGGGCTTGGCATCGCCACGCAGAGTGTAACCGGTTCGAACGGGATGTTCGACAATCACGCTGCGCGGCGCGGTGTCCGTATTTCGGAAGGTGTAGACGCGGCTCTCGCGGACCTCGCTGGTTTGCTTGAGCACGCCCTGGCTGATGGCGCAGCGAGTGACGCGTTGCGGCGTGCTCGAAGCCCGGGAGCTAGCGTTCAGCGCGAGATCGAGAGCGTAGGAGAGCAAGCGTTTCTCGCCAGGCCGAATGGGATCGAAAATGCCTTCGCCGGCGAAGGTGTCTTCTTCCATCACGCTGAAGCTGCCGCCATCGAGAGTGAGACCGCTTGAGTTGGTGAGCCATAACGCGCGCTCTGGGCGCTGCAGACCGGCGCGGTCGTTCCAGATGGAGACCCTCTCGGCCTTGACAGGCGCCTGCGCGATGGGAACCAGTGCCGAGCGGTTCTTGGGAATGGTGATGGGGTCCTTCAGCTTGTATTCGAAGAGGTCGCCGAGCTCCTGGCCGGTCGCGGTGGAACCACCGACGCCCGCACTACTGCCGTAACCAGTGCCACGGCCATAGCCGGGCGGAGGCGGGGGCGGGGGTGGGGCGGCGGCCTTGTGTGCTGCGCCAAACCCTTCGCCGCCGCCCAGCATTCGCCCGCTGCCGACGCTCCCTCCGATAGAGCTGATCTGAGCCGAGGTCATTGTCTGAGCGGCGCTCCCGTTGGCGACAACCTCCACCTGCTCATTCACGGTGGCGACCTGCATCTGCAAGTCCTGTTGTTTCGAGCTGGAGGCAGACACGTTTAGGCCGACGACGCGGACGGTCGAGAAGCCCATGGCCGATGCGTCGATGCGGAGCGCACCCTCCGGCAAGGAAGCGAAGCGATAGATGCCGTCGGCGCCGGTGCGGGTATCAGCGACCCGGGAACCTGAGGCGTCGTAAGCCGCGACCGTCACGCCTGGGACCACCGCGCCGGTGGGATCGGTGACGCGGCCGAAGAGCACGCCCTCGCCGCCGATCAGCGTCGCTTCATGCGTCTGCGGATTGGCCATCACGCCTTGCGGCAAGCCCACCACCGGGCGGCGCGCGTAATAGGGCATCGACAGATTCTCGACAAACGATTGCGGCGCGCCGGCCACCAGTGACAACTGCACGTTCTCCCAATCCTGGCCGACCGTGTTGTCTACGATGGCCCACCCTTGCAGCAGGGGCTCTTTGCCCGACTGGTCGTCGAGCACGATGCGGTAAGTGCTCTTCCAGACCGGCACTTCACTGACATAACTGACGAACAGACCGCGATCCCCAGTGCCCTCGGTGGAAATCACCATGTTACGCACGTCGGCATTGCGACCGGAGGCGACGATATCGAGCAGGCGCTCGACGCGGCCGGTGAGCCCTTTGTCGAGCAGGCGCAGCGAGAATGCAGGCGAGATCTCGGTGGTGCGGAGCTCGCCTGAATCGGTGATCAGAGACAGGTAGTCGATTTCCAGGGTGGTGCCGCCGGAAATACGGGTCTTGCGTTCCACGCTGAGCAGGCGGCCCGTGATGGTGCTGGCACCGTTGCGGACTTCCAGCCGCGCGCCCCGCAACCCGCTCAGGAAGTCGGAAAGCGTGGCTTTTTCGGCGACGGGCAGATTGAGGTCGCCAAGCTGCTTTTCTACTGGTGCGGAAGAGCCATAAGCGACGCCGGTGATGCGGCCGCCATTAAGATCGAGCACGGTGAGCGATTTCAACACGTCGTTGAGCTGGCCGGACGTGAAGGCGATGGCAACATTCTGGTTGTCGTGAACGCGGCCAACGTGTTCAAAGTAACCCACACCGTTCTTGTACAGAACCACTCGCTTGATCGGGAGTTTGTCGGCAGGCGATAGCACGTCCTGCGCCGATAACGAACCAGTAACTAACGATAAGGCGACGAGCCACAGGCGAAACATGACCCAATTGTCTCGCCCAGCGCGAAATGGGACAAGGGGGCGGCAGAGCCCTCAGGGCAACTGCCGGATGGAAGCGGTAAGAGCCCGCCCACCTTGGAACCCGGCTGGGGTTAGTACGGAAGCTTGATGGCGGCCAGCTTCGCGATGGCAGCGATAGCTCGCGTGTGACGCGCGGCCAGTACGAATGAAGTCGAATCCGGGATAGAATCTCGCATATGGAACCTCTCTCGGGAAAGCTGGCGATGGTTACGGGCGGCACGCGCGGCATCGGGCGGGCTATTGCGGAGCGTTTGCTTCGAGAAGGCGCGGCGGTGGCGATTTGCGGGCGCAGCAGCCAATCGGTCGAGACCGCGCTAGGCGTGCTGCGGCCGCTGGGCCGGGTGTTCGGAGTCGCCTGCGACGTGACCCAGCCGGACCAGGTGAGTAGTTTCTTTGCGGCGGTGGATAGCGAGTTCCGGGGGCTGGACATATTGGTGAACAACGCGGGCAAGGGCGTCTTCGGAAAAGTCGCGGACCTGACGCCAGAACAATGGCGCGCCAACATCGATCTCAACCTGAACGGCCCGTTTTATTGCTCGCGCGAAGCGCTGCCGCGGTTCCGCAAGCGCGGCGGCGGATTCATCGTCAACATCTCGAGCCTGGCCGGCAAGAACCCGTTCAGCGGCGGCGCCGGTTACAACGCCAGCAAATTCGGCCTCAACGGGTTCAGCGAAGCCATGATGCTCGATCACCGTTACGACAACGTTCGCGTGTCGTCCATCATGCCCGGGAGCGTGGATACCGAATTCTCCGGCGGCCCTTCGGACCGCAGCGGCGACACCAGTTGGATGATCGCGCCGGAGGATGTGGCCGAAGCAGTGGCGATGGTGCTGCGCATGCCGGCGCGAACCATGATCAGCCGGATCGAAATGCGGCCCGCGCGGCCCCAGAAATAAGTGCCTCGGCCCGGCGACCGTGCCGGTCTGGTACAATTCGTTTGCCCATGCAAATACCCGCTGAGCGGCAAGACTTGAGTTTGATGCGCGCCATGTTCGGCACCATCGCGCCGCGTTACGATTTCATCACC
>CAVXJY010000058.1:0-15485 GCA_963761855.1 Bryobacterales bacterium
AGGCCGCGCAGGCGGATCCCCAGGATTTCCGCGCCGCCACAGCCGTGGCCGCGAGTATGAGGCGGATCGGCGTGGTGCTCAAGAGGATGGCGAAACCGCAGGAAGCCCTGGCCGAACTCGAGCAGGCAGTGGCGCATTACGGCGAATTGAGCCGCCGGCCCGGCGCCGATTGGGCCACCGTCCTCAGCTTGGCGGATACGCATGAGAGTATCGCCGAAACCTGGGCCGATCTGGCGAAGGCTCCCGCCGCGGGGCGCGCGCAGCGCACCGCCGACTCTCTGGCCGCCGCCGGCGAATACGACCAAGCCCGCGCCCTGCTAGCCGGCTTGCGCGACCAGGGCAAACTGCCGAAGCCCGAATGGAAGCATGTGGACGAGCTGGCCACACTCGCGCAAAAAGCGCGCCACAGCGGTCCGTAGCAACTCCCGGCGGGAGCGCCCGATGTCCCCTACGGCGTCATGCGGGCGGCCAGGACGAGGAAGAAGACCGCGCCCACCGCGATCACCGCGCCATGCGGCAGGCCCATCGCCTTGGGGCTGCGCACGTCCAGTTCTTCTCTCTTCATGTAAGCCGGCCGGCCGCTTTTCAATTCGCTGAGAATGAAGCCGACGTTCCACAGTGTCTTTTTGATGCGGCCGTGCGAGGTCGCCAGTATCAGCGCCATTAACCCGCCCAGAAGCGCGGTAATGACGAAGATCCCCAACCAATCCTCCCAGCCCACCATCGCTCCCACCGCGGCCATCAGCTTCACGTCGCCGGCGCCCATGGCGCGGATGAGGTAAAGCAGGAAGTACACGCGAAACGCCAGGCCCAGCCCGCGCAGCGAGAACCAGACGCCCGCGAACGAAAACCAGGCGTCCGGCGGGCCATACAGAAACCAGAGTTTTCAGCACCAGACCGGTCGCCGCCCCCGTCACTGTGACCCAGTTCGGAATACGGCGGAAGCGGACATCGTACACTGCGGCTACCAGTAACACACCCAGCAGCACACGATCCGCACAACCAGCGGTGGTAGCGTCAGAAACATGTCAGCTCAATCATAGCGCGGCGATCCGGCGGCTCCCCAGTCCCCATCGTTTACAGCCGAATGCTAACCAGGCAGCGAACGGCACGCCATCCGGCGCCAGGGAGCTTTGTGACTGAAACAACCAATGCCAAGTCCTGGCGACCGGCGTGGCGCACGCGCTCGGCGCGTGCCGTGTCGAGACTCTCTGGACACCTGCTCGCGCACTGGAAACCGGGTTTTGAGTAGAAACTGTTTGGCCGGAGGTATTGAGTTGGTCCATGATTCGGCTACTGACAGGCTCCTATGGAGCCACGCTGCGCACAGGCCGGGTGGCCTCCCCCACGATGCCGTCGCCGCGAGCGGCCAGACCGGGTATGGTGACCGGCAAATGGCCGCGAATATCGATTTCGCCCCACAGCGCCTTCACCGCCGCCGCTTCCGAAGGTGGCACATTGCTGAAGGTGGCCAGATATGCGGTGACAGCGGGGGAAACTACGAAGCAGGTAGGGGTTGCCCATAGTCACCAAGGCCAGCGGTTTCGCCGAGGCCGCCAGCGTTTCCATCGCGTACGGTAGCTCGCCTTCCAGTCCAAGTGAGCCGCGGAATGCGGTGACCGAGGCGAATGCCGCCACCACGTAGGACTCGCACGGCGTCAGGGGGGCCAGCGCCGCGTCCACGTCCGCGCGGGATAGCGATGGATCGAGCGTAGTCACCGTCGCGTGGGTCAGGCGGCTGCATCTTCCTGAGAAAGCGTTTGGTCCTCTGTCGCAGTACCGGTCTTCCGCCAGCACCAGGAAGCAGGCGCGCTCCGGAGCGGCCAGCGGCACCAGGCCGTCCTGATTGCGCACCAGCGTGACCGCGCTCTCGGCCACCTGCTGGGCTTTTTCGTTGGCCTCCGGCGAATTGATTACGTCGCCCAGGGCCTCCACGTTGACAAAACGTTTGCGGTCGAGCCCGACCTTTTCCTTCGCTGCGAGAATCCGCGCCACACTTTCCTCGATGCGCCGCCGCTTGATCCGCCCGTTCTCTACCGCCGCCACCACGGCACGGATGGCAGCCTCGGGATCGGCCGGCATCAGCAGCGTGTCGGCGCCGGCTTCGATGGCCCGGACGGCCGCGTCGCCCGCCGGAAATCCGTTGACGATGCCGCCCATGTCCAGTGCGTCGGTGATTACTATCCCCTTAAATCCCAACTCGCCGCGCAACAGGCCGGTCAGGATGGCCGGGGAAAGAGTGGCGGGCAAGTCCGGCGGGGCCAGCGCCGGTACAGCCACATGAGCCGTCATCACCGCATCCGTTCCCGCCGCGATGGCGGCGCGGAACGGCACCAGTTCCACGCTTTCCAGCCGCTCGCGCGAGACGGCGATGGTAGCCAGATTCAGGTGGCTGTCCACGGACGTGTCACCGTGACCCGGAAAGTGCTTGGCCGTCGTCAGCACGTAATTGCGGGCCTCGGAATGCGCGCCCTCGATGAACGCTGCCACTTGCGCCGCCACCGCCTGCGGGTCCTCGCCGAAGGAGCGGATATTGATGACCGGATTGTCCGGATTGTTGCTCACATCGGCTACCGGGTAGTAGAGCCAGTGCACACCCAGGGCACGCGCTTCCCGCGCCGTCACCTGGCCTTCGAAACGCGAAAGCTCCGGATCGCCCGCCGCGCCGAAAGCCATGGCGTGCGGAAACACGGTGGTGCCCGCCACCCGCATGGAAGCGCCGCGCTCGAAATCGCTGCCCACCAGCAGCGGCACTTTGGCGATTCGCTGTACGCGATTGAGGAAGGCGGCCAGTGCGTACGGCTCGGCATGCTGGATGACGTGGCCCTTCGCCACGTTGTTGAGGACCAGCCCACCTACTTTCAGGTCGCGGATCAACCGCACAAATCGCAGGTACTCGCGGGAGCGGGAATTGGGCGCCGCACCCGGGAAGGCGACAAACACCAGTTGCGCCACTTCATCCCGCAGCGTCATCCCCTTCATCCAGCGGCGCACCGCTCCGGAGGCTCTAGGGGCGGCGGGCCGGCGCCGGGTGGCGGCAGGCGACGCGGCCAACGCCACGCCCAGCGCCGCCAGCAGCAGGGCCGCTAACGCACCGGTAAAGTGACGCATGGGATTGGTTCGCAGGATCTATGCCGACACAGCCCGAATCGCGCTGACGGCGCGCGCCGAAGATGCGGGTTTGCGCGCCGGCGCCCGGTTCAGCAGGCGTTTCACTGAGCGCGCCAGCATAGCAGGCTCGCCCGACGTTTTGCCAATCACCGCGTCGGCGCCGGTGTTCTTCTCGTTCAGCCCCAACGGTTCCACAAAGCCCGACAGCAGGATGATTCGCGCCCCCGCGTCCCGTGCGCGGATTCTGCGGATCATCTCGATGCCGTCCATGCGAGGCATGCGATAATCTGTGACTACCACGTCGTAGCGGCCGCACTCGAATCGCTGCAGCCCTTCTTCACCATTGAGCGCGGTCTCTACCACCAGCCCGAGTTCTTCAAGCAGTTGACGGCGCACTAGCAGCCCGTCGGGATTGTCATCGACAAGGAGAATTCTGGAGGGAGGGACGGGGAAAGTTTTTATCATGGGAAACGTTGGGAGAGTAACAGACGTGTAATGTGCCTGTCAACCAATTTTTATCGCATTGTAAAACCGGAAGATTCTTCTCTTCACATCTGCCCTATCGCTGCGTTCGACTTCCCGGCCCGCGCAGCCTCGGGCCGCGGTACGCTGAAGGATATCCGCAAGTCGTCCTATGCGATTAGACATTCTGCCGGAAGCCCTGGGCTGCCGCCTGGCGGGCTCGGGCGAAATCGAGATCACGGGCGTCGCCACCGTGGAAGAAGGTCGACCCGGTCACCTCACCTTTCTCGCCAACCCCAAGTACGCGCACAAAGTCAAGCACACGCGCGCCAGCGCCATCCTTCCCGGAGCCGCTCGCGGCATCGCGACGCCGTCTGGTCTCGGCCAATCCCTATCTCGATTTTGCCCGCGCCCTGGCGCTGTTCTATCAGCCGCCCCGCCCGCCGCCGGGCATTCACCCCCTCGCCTCGGTCGCCGCCACGCGGCATCGGCGAGAACGCCTCCATCGGACCTTTGCCGTCATGGGCGAGCGCGTAGGATCGGACGCAATGCCGTGCTGCATCCGCACGTCGTGATTTACGAGGACGCGGATCGGCGACGATTTCTCGCGCACTCCCACGCCGTGGTGCGCGAGTTCTGCCGGATCGGCCACCGCGTGACCCTGCAAAACGGCGTGGTCGTCGGCGGCGACGGCTTCGGCTTCGCCAAGCGCGCCGACGGCACGCACGACAAGATCGTGCAGTCCGGCGTCACGGTCATCGAAGACGACGTGGAGATCCAGAGCCTGACCTCGGTCGATCGCGCCACGGTGGGCGAGACCGCGTCAAGCGCGGCGCGAAGATCGATAGCCTGGTGCAGATCGGCCACGCCTGCGTGGTCGGCGAAGACAATATCATCTGCGCGCAGACCGGCCTCGCCGGCAGCACCATCCTGGAGCGGAACGTGCTGCTGGCCGGACAGGTCGGCTCTCCGGGCACCTGACCATTCACGAGGGCGCCATCGTCTACGCGCAGAGCGGCATCGGCGGCGACGTGCCGGCCGGCGCCCGCGTCTCCGGCTCGCCCGCCTTCGACGCCGGCGAATGGCTGCGCGCCATCACCGCCTTTCCCAAACTGCCGGAGATTTAGACCGTCCGCGAATTGAAGAGAAAGTCGATCAATAGAAAAGGATGAGCACCAAACGCCCTCCGATGCGACCGCCGGCCGGTGGCCTATAGGAACGAGGAGTTCCTGAACAGCCCGGACGCGCGGGCCATGCGCATCCTCTCGGAATACCTGGAGCCGCTGTCCCATTTCCGCCATCAGCGGATTCGCGATACCGTGGTGTTCTTCGGCTCGGCACGCATGCGCGAGGAACGGGCCGCTGGGCCATATTATGGCGATGCCCGCACGCTGGCGCGATGCTGACGGAATGGGCCGCCCAGTTCACCAATGGCACCTACCGTTTCGTGGTCTGCTCCGGCGGCGGTCCCGGCATCATGGAGGCCGCCAACCGCGGCGCCTCCGACGCCGGCGGCAAGACCATCGGCCTCAACATCGGCCTTCCGTTCGAACAATTCCCCAACCCTTACATCACGCCCGAACTGAGTTTCGAGTTCCACTACTTCTTCATGCGCAAGTTCTGGTTCGCCTATCTGGCGAAGGCGCTGGTGGTTTTCCCCGGCGGCTTCGGCACCATGGACGAGCTGTTCGAAATCCTGACCCTCGCGCAGACCCAGAAACTCGCCAAGAAGATGACCATCGTGCTCTACGGCTCGAAATTCTGGAAAGAGATTATCAACTTCGACGCGCTGGTGAAGTACGGCACGATCTCGCCCGAAGATCTGAACCTGTTCCAGTACGCCGACGATCCGCAGACCGCCTTCCACTTCTGCAAGCCGGCCTGAGGCGTACCACCAGCCGGAGACCCAGGAGTTGCCGGCGATTTCAAAATCGCGCCATCCGCAGAAACCTTCCGGGCACCCTCACGAGCGAAGTGGTCGCCCCAGCTTCAGCCTGCCGCGCTGCTCCAGTCATCGGGACGCGTCTTCCTCGGTTCGAGGCCTGTCTGGCTAAACCCATGGACGCTCGTTCCCCCATATTCCAGCGGACCGTCGCGCCGGGCATCGAAATCAGGCTGCTGGAGCCTGGCGATGCCTAGGCTGTCTTCGCCGTCGCCGACCGTGACCGCGAGTATCTCCGCGAGTGGCTGCCGTGGGTGGATCGCACGCAGTCGGCCGAGGACGTCCGCCGTTTCATCCATGAAGTGGTGGAGCCCGCAGTGGGCGGATAACTGCGGCCCGCAATGCGGCATCTGGGTCGATGGCTCACTGGCCGGCTCCGTCGGCTGCCACGCCATCGACTGGGCCAACCGCGCGTGCAGCCTCGGCTATTGGATCGAATCCCGCCGCCAGGGGCAGGGAATCGTCACCGGTGGGTGGCCGGTATGTTGGATTACCTTTTCGAGGACATGCGCCTGCACTGCGTGGTGATCCAGTGCGGCGTCGGCAACCAACGGAGCTGTGCCATCCCCGCGCGCCTCGGCTTCACTATAAAAGGCGTGCTGCGCCAGGCCGAGCGCCTCGGCTGCCGCTGGGTCGATCTCGCCACCTGGAGCATCCTCGAAGACGAATGGCTCCGGCGCCGTGGCGCAGTTCCCAGGCCTGCGACTGGAAACACCCTAGCTCCCACCACCGCGCCGCCTCCCAACCGTTCGATTCCGCACTTCCATACCTTATTCGCGTCATCTCCCTTGCGCTGCCTCAAGGATCTGCTAGAATCTTCAGCAGTACCGGTGGGGAATCTACCGGGGGAAATCATGTCGGATCTCTCGAAAGGCGGCGCCAGCCGGCGCCGGGACCCAATCACTCTGTTGCACGAGCAATACGTATGAAACGAAGCAACAGGCAAAAAAATAGTTACGTATTGCTCGTGCAACAGAGTGATTGGGTCCCGGCGCCGGCTGGCGCCGCCTTTCGAGAGATCCGACATGATTCCCCCCCGGTAGATTCCCCACCGGTACTGCTGAAGATTCTAGCAGATCCTTGAGGCAGCGCAAGGGAGATGACGCGAATAAGGTATGGAAGTGCGGAATCGAACGGTTGGGAGGCGGCGCGGTGGTGGGAGCTAGGAGTCTCCAGTCGCAGGCCTGGGAACTGCGCCACGGCGCCGGAGCCATTCGTCTTCGAGGATGCTCCAGGTGGCGAGATCGACCCAGCGGCAGCCGAGGCGCTCGGCCTGGCGCAGCACGCCTTCTTTAGTGAAGCCGAGGCGCGCGGGGATGGCACAGCTCCGTTGGTTGCCGACGCCGCACTGGATCACCACGCGGTGCAGGCGCATGTCCTCGAAAAGGTAATCCAACATACCGGCCACCGAGCGGGTGACGATTCCCTGCCCCTGGCGGCGGGATTCGATCCAATAGCCGAGGCTGCACGCGCGGTTGGCCCAGTCGATGGCGTGGCAGCCGACGGAGCCGGCCAGTGAGCCATCGACCCAGATGCCGCATTGCGGGCCGCAGTTATCCGCCCACTGCGGGCTGACCACTTCATGGATGAAACGGCGGACGTCCTCGGCCGACTGCGTGCGATCCACCCACGGCAGCCACTCGCGGAGATACTCGCGGTCACGGTCGGCGACGGCGAAGACAGCCTCGGCGTCGCCAGGCTCCAGCAGCCTGATTTCGATGCCCGGCGCGACGGTCCGCTGGAATATGGGGGAACGAGCGTCCATGGGTTTAGCCAGACAGGCCTCGAACCGAGGAAGACGCGTCCCGATGACTCGAGACGCGGCAGGCTGAAGCTGGGGCGACCACTTCGCTCATGAGGTGCCGGAAGGTTTCTGCGGATGGCGCGATTTGGAAATCGCCGGCAACTCCGGGGTCTCCGGCTGGAGGTACGCCGTCAGGCCGGCTTGCAGCAAGCGGAAGGCGGTATCCGGATCGTCGGCGTACTGGAACAGGTTCAGGTCTTCGGGGCTGATGGTGCCATATTTCACCAGGGCGTCGAAGTTGATAATCTCCTTCCAGTATTTCGAGCCGTACAGCACCACGGTCACCTTCTTGGCGAGCTTCTGGGTCTGCGTGAGGGTGAGGATTTCCATCAGCTCATCCAGGGTGCCGAAGCCGCCGGGAAAAACCACCAGCGCCTTGGACAGGTAAGCGAACCAGAACTTGCGCATGAAGAAGTAGTGGAACTCGAAGCTGAGGTCGGGCGTGATATACGGGTTCGGCAACTGTTCGAAAGGGAGGCCGATGTTGAGCCCGACGGTCTTCCCGCCAGCGTCGGAGGCGCCGCGATTGGCGGCCTCCATAATGCCGGGACCGCCGCCGGAGCACACCACGAAACGATAGGTGCCATTGGTGAATTGGGCGGCCCATTCGGTGAGCATTTTCGCCAGCGTGCGGGCATCCTTGTAATATTGACCCAGCAGCTCGCTATCCTCGCGCACGCGGGCAGAGCCGAAAAACACCACCGTGTCGCGAATCTTCTGATGGCGGAAGTGGGCCAGGGGCTCGAGGAATTCCGACAGTATGCGAATGGCCCGCGCGTCCGGGCTGTTCAAGAACTGCTCATTGAGATACGCGACCGGACGGCGGTCGCCATTGGAGGGCGTTTGGTTGCTCATCGCTGTTCTAATAGATCGACTTTCCTCTTTAATTCCCGTAGGGTCTTTAACATCTCCGGCAGTTTCTGAAAGGCAGTAATGGCGCGGAGCCAATCGCCCGCATCGAACGCGGGCGAACCGGAGACGCGGGCGCCGGCAGGCACGTCGCCACCCAGGCCGCTCTGCGCATAGACGATGGCGCCCTCGTGAACGGTGAGGTGACCGGCCGAGCCGGCCTGTCCGGCCAGAAGCACGTTTCGCTCCAGGGTGGTGCTGCCCGCGAGTCCGGTCTGCGCGCAGATGATATTGTCTTCGCCCACCACGCAGGCGTGGCCGATCTGCACCAGGCTATCGATTTTCGCGCCGCGCTTGACGCGACTTTCGCCCACCGTGGCGCGATCGACCGAGGTAAGGCTCTGCACTTCGACGTCGTCTTCGATGACGGTAACGCCGGATTGGACGATTTTGGCGTGGGTGCCGTCGGCGCGCTTAGCGAAACCAAAGCCATCGCCGCCAATGACAACGCCGTTCTGCAGGATCACGCGGTTGCCGATGCGGCAGAACTCACGCACGGCGGCGTGAGAATGGGCCAGAAAATCGTCGCCGATCTCGACGTCCTGGTAGATTACTACGTGCGGGTGCAGGACGGCATTACGGCCGATCCTGACCCGCTCGCCCACCACGGCGAACGGACCGATGGAGGCGTTGTCGCCGATCACGGCGCTGGCGGCGACCGAAGCCAGGGGGTGAATCCCCGCGGCGGGCCGGGGCGGCTGGTAAAACAGGGCGAGGGCGCGGGCGAAATCGAGGTAGGGATTTTCCGAGACCAGACAGGCGACGTCGATGCCGGCGAGCGGCTCCGGGACCAGGATGGCGCTGGCGCGCGTATGCTTGGCTTTCGCCGCGTACTTCGGATTGGCCAGGAACGTGATGTGACCGGGGCCAGCTTGTTCCACGGTGGCGACGCCCGTGATCTCGATTTCACCCGAGCCCGCCAGGCGGCAGCCCAGGGCTTCGGCCAGAATGTCTAATCGCATAGGACGACTTGCGGATATCCTTCAGCGTACCGCGGCCCGAGGCTGCGCGGGCCGGGAAGTCGAACGCAGCGATGGGCAGATGTCAAGAGAAGAATCTTCCGGTTTTACAATGCGATAAAAATTGGTTGACAGGCACATTACACGTCTGTTACTCTCCCAACGTTTCCCATGATAAAAACTTTCCCCGTCCCTCCCTCCAGAATTCTCCTTGTCGATGACAATCCCGACGGGCTGCTAGTGCGCCGTCAACTGCTTGAAGAACTCGGGCTGGTGGTAGAGACCGCGCTCAATGGTGAAGAAGGGCTGCAGCGATTCGAGTGCGGCCGCTACGACGTGGTAGTCACAGATTATCGCATGCCTCGCATGGACGGCATCGAGATGATCCGCAGAATCCGCGCACGGGACGCGGGGGCGCGAATCATCCTGCTGTCGGGCTTTGTGGAACCGTTGGGGCTGAACGAGAAGAACACCGGCGCCGACGCGGTGATTGGCAAAACGTCGGGCGAGCCTGCTATGCTGGCGCGCTCAGTGAAACGCCTGCTGAACCGGGCGCCGGCGCGCAAACCCGCATCTTCGGCGCGCGCCGTCAGCGCGATTCGGGCTGTGTCGGCATAGATCCTGCGAACCAATCCCATGCGTCACTTTACCGGTGCGTTAGCGGCCCTGCTGCTGGCGGCGCTGGGCGTGGCGTTGGCCGCGTCGCCTGCCGCCACCCGGCGCCGGCCCGCCGCCCCTAGAGCCTCCGGAGCGGTGCGCCGCTGGATGAAGGGGATGACGCTGCGGGATGAAGTGGCGCAACTGGTGTTTGTCGCCTTCCCGGGTGCGGCGCCCAATTCCCGCTCCCGCGAGTACCTGCGATTTGTGCGGTTGATCCGCGACCTGAAAGTAGGTGGGCTGGTCCTCAACAACGTGGCGAAGGGCCACGTCATCCAGCATGCCGAGCCGTACGCACTGGCCGCCTTCCTCAATCGCGTACAGCGAATCGCCAAAGTGCCGCTGCTGGTGGGCAGCGATTTCGAGCGCGGCGCTTCCATGCGGGTGGCGGGCACCACCGTGTTTCCGCACGCCATGGCTTTCGGCGCGGCGGGCGATCCGGAGCTTTCGCGTTTCGAAGGCCAGGTGACGGCGCGGGAAGCGCGTGCCCTGGGTGTGCACTGGCTCTACTACCCGGTAGCCGATGTGAGCAACAATCCGGACAATCCGGTCATCAATATCCGCTCCTTCGGCGAGGACCCGCAGGCGGTGGCGGCGCAAGTGGCAGCGTTCATCGAGGGCGCGCATTCCGAGGCCCGCAATTACGTGCTGACGACGGCCAAGCACTTTCCGGGTCACGGTGACACGTCCGTGGACAGCCACCTGAATCTGGCTACCATCGCCGTCTCGCGCGAGCGGCTGGAAAGCGTGGAACTGGTGCCGTTCCGCGCCGCCATCGCGGCGGGAACGGATGCGGTGATGACGGCTCATGTGGCTGTACCGGCGCTGGCCCCGCCGGACTTGCCCGCCACTCTTTCCCCGGCCATCCTGACCGGCCTGTTGCGCGGCGAGTTGGGATTTAAGGGGATAGTAATCACCGACGCACTGGACATGGGCGGCATCGTCAACGGATTTCCGGCGGGCGACGCGGCCGTCCGGGCCATCGAAGCCGGCGCCGACACGCTGCTGATGCCGGCCGATCCCGAGGCTGCCATCCGTGCCGTGGTGGCGGCGGTAGAGAACGGGCGGATCAAGCGGCGGCGCATCGAGGAAAGTGTGGCGCGGATTCTCGCCGCGAAAGTGAAAGTCGGGCTCGACCGCAAACGCTTTGTCAATGTGGAGGCGCTGGGCGACGTACTCAATTCGCCGGAGGCCAACGAGAAAGCGCAAGAGGTAGCCGAGCGCGCGGTCACGCTGGTGCGCAATCAGGGCGGCCTGGTGCCGCTAGCCGCTCCCGAGCGCGCCTGCTTCCTGGTGCTGGCGGAAAGCCGCTACTCGAACGAGGGCCAAACGTTTTCCCAGGAGGTCCGGGCGCGTGCCGCTCAGGCATCGATCGTTACGCTGGACCCATCGCTCTCGCGCGCGGACGTGGACGCAGCGCTGGTGCATATGGCGTCATGCGAAACCTACGTGGTGGCGGCCTTCGCGTCGGTGACTGCTTATCGCGGCTCGCTGGGACTGGCGGGCGAACTGCCGTACACGATGGAAACGCTGGCCGGCTCGGCAAAACCGCTCGTCCTGGTGGCGCTGGGCAACCCTTACCTGCTGCGCAGTTTCCCCAGCGTTGCGGCGTATCTGGCTACCTTCAGCACTGTGGCGCCTTCGGAGGCGGCGGCGGTGAAGGCACTGTGGGGCGAGATCGACATCCGCGGGCATTTGCCGGTGACCATCCCCGGCTTGGCCGCGCGCGGCGATGGAATCCAGGTAAAGGCCTCCCGGCCGGCACACAGCGTGGGCCAATAGCTGCGTGGAAGCTGCGAAATAATCGACGAAACCGCCGGGCTGGCAGACGAAAGCGTCTGCCCCACTGTGCCGAGATGAGTCTCGGCACGGCACGCACGAGTGCGTGCGCCACGCCGGCAGGAAGGAGCCGGCCGCTGCGGAGTTAGCATCCGGTTGTACACGATCGGGGACTGGGGAGCCGATGGATGGCCGCGCTATGATTGAGCTGACATGACTCTGAGCCCACCTCCGCGGGGAGTGGAAATCTTGCTGCTGGCCGTGCTGCTGGTGGCCGCGGTGTATGATGTCCGCTTCCGCCGCATTCCGAACTGGATCACCGTGACCGGGGTGGCGCTCGGCCTGGCGCTGAACACGTTTCTGTGGGGCCTGCCGGGTGTGTGGTTCTCGCTGCGCGGGCTGGGCCTGGGGTTCGGAGTGTACTTCCTGCTTTACCTCATCCGCGCCATGGGCGCCGGCGACGTGAAGCTGATGGCCGCGGTGGGAGCGATGGTGGGCTGGGAGGATTGGTTGGGGATCTTCGTCATTACCGCGCTTCTGGGCGGGTTAATGGCGCTGATACTGGCGACCTCGCACGGCCGCATCAAAAAGACACTGTGGAACGTCGGCTTCATTCTCAGCGAATTGAAAAGCGGCCGGCCGGCTTACATGAAGAGAGAAGAACTGGACGTGCGCAGCCCCAAGGCGATGGGCCTGCCGCATGGCGCGGTGATCGCGGTGGGCGCGGTCTTCTTCCTCGTCCTGGCCGCCCGCATGACGCCGTAGGGGACATCGGGCGCTCCCGCCGGGAGTTGCTACGGACCGCTGTGGCGCGCTTTTTGCGCGAGTGTGGCCAGCTCGTCCACATGCTTCCATTCGGGCTTCGGCAGTTTGCCCTGGTCGCGCAAGCCGGCTAGCAGGGCGCGGGCTTGGTCGTATTCGCCGGCGGCGGCCAGAGAGTCGGCGGTGCGCTGCGCGCGCCCCGCGGCGGGAGCCTTCGCCAGATCGGCCCAGGTTTCGGCGATACTCTCATGCGTATCCGCCAAGCTGAGGACGGTGGCCCAATCGGCGCCGGGCCGGCGGCTCAATTCGCCGTAATGCGCCACTGCCTGCTCGAGTTCGGCCAGGGCTTCCTGCGGTTTCGCCATCCTCTTGAGCACCACGCCGATCCGCCTCATACTCGCGGCCACGGCTGTGGCGGCGCGGAAATCCTGGGGATCCGCCTGCGCGGCCTGCTGGCGGAGTTGTAGAGCCTTGCGGTTGAATTGAAGCGCATCGTCCAGGCGGTTCATGGCGCCGGCCGCCCAGCCGAGATCGCTGTAGTCATACGACAGATCGATCTTGGCGCGCATGTCTTGCGGATTGCGGGAGCAGCGTTGCTCATCGATGGCGCGCGCCATGTCATACTCGCGCCGGCAATCCTCCATTCGGCCGGTTACGCCATACAGCGCGGCCAGCCGCTTTTCTGCCACCGCCAGCGAGCGCTCGGATTCCCTGTCATGCGCCAGCGCGGCCACGCGCCGGGCTAAATCCTGGACGCGCTCCCGCAACACGATGGCCTCCGGGTAGCGCGTTTGGCCGGTGATCTGGTCAGCCAACCCGGCCAGCGCGGCCTCCAGGTCGGTCATCGCAACCACGTCGCCGGGGTGAGCGGCGTCGCCGGCCTCGGCAATCGCGACAGCGCGTTTAGCTTGAGCGATGCCGGCGTCGAACTGGCCGGCCTGGCCGTAGGCTCTAGCGAAATCGACCGAGGCACGAAGATAATCGTGGCGTAGCACTGCGTCGCCGGGTGAGGCGGCTGCGAGGCGCGAAAGAATCGCGGCGGCCTTGCGAAAGCTGTCGAGCGAGGCCGGTACCCGGCCGAGGCTGGATTCAGCGAGATCGCCCTCGACCTCGCCGATTCTCTCGTAGCCCAGCGCTACCTCGCGCTGCAAGGAACGATTACCGCCGGCCTCCTGCGAGAGGTTCTCGAGGTATTCGAGTGCACGCCGCGCCAGCAACGCGCGCGCCGCGGTAGAGCCGGGCAGGGGTGCGATGGCGTCATAGAGGTCGAACATGACGGCGTGGGCCAGGCCGCGCACCTGGTTAAAGCGGCGTTCAGAACGGCGCGCTTCCCACCAGCCGAAGGCGGCGAAAGCGACGATCATCACCAGGGCCAGCGCAGCCGCCGGGACTGCGACCCTGTGCCGCGCCGCCAGACGGGCCGCGCGGTAACGCAGGGTGGGCTTGCGTGCCGCTACCGGCCGGCCTTCGAGGAAGCGCCGCAGGTCGGCCGAGAATTCATCCACCGTGGGATAGCGCCGGCGCGGATCTTTTTCGAGCGCCTTGGCGACGATGGTCTCGAGGTCGCCCCGCAGCCGCCGCCGCAGTGCCGCTGCGTCCAGCGCCGCTCGGTCCACTGCCTCCGCCAGCGATGGTGCATCGACATCGCAAATCGCGCGCGCCAGATCCAGGTAGGTGGTGGTGGCAGGATAGGGCCGGCGCCCGGCCAGCAGCTCAAACAAGATCACCCCCAACGAATAGACATCGCCTGCCACGGTGTAGCTTTCGCCGCGAATCTGTTCCGGGCTGGCGTAAGCGGGGGTCATGGGCGCGGGACCGGCTTGGGTGATCTCGGCGGCGAGATCCTTTCCGCCAATCACCTGCCCCAGGCCGAAATCGAGCAGCTTCGCATGTCCTTCGGCTGTGACCAGAACGTTGCCAGGCTTCAAATCGCGATGCACGATGAGGCTCCGGTGCGCGTAACTGACCGCGTCGGCGACCTGCAGAAACAGCCGGAGCCGCTCATTGACACCGAGCGCTCCACGCCGGCAGAATTCGAGCAGCGGCAGTCCGTCAACGTACTCCATGATGAAATAGGGCTGGCCACCGGAGGTAGCGCCGCCATCGAGCAGGCGTGCGATTCCAGGATGCTCGAGTTGCGCCAGGATCTGCCGTTCGCGCTCAAAGCGGCGCCCGGTCTGGGCGTCGGGGTACGCAGCGGTGATGAGTTTGATCGCCACCTGCTTGCGGTATTGGCCGTCGGCCCGCTCGCCCAGATAGACCACGCCCATGCCGCCGCGGCCGATCTCTTTCACCACCCGGTAGGGTCCGATGGTTTCCGGCGCCGGCGCTTCGGCGCGCAACTGGGCCCCGGGCGTAGCTGCCGAATCGAACAGCGCGCCGGCTTTCTGTTCCAGGGCGAGCAGCGATTCGACCGAACTACGCAGATCGAGGTCGGATCCGCACAGCCGGTCCAGCGCCGCGGCGCGCCGGCTGGGGTCCGTTTCCAGCACGCTTGCCAGAATGGCCTTGACCTCGCCCCAGCGGGCCGCGGTCATGGCTGCGCGGTTCCTTCCATATGCTCGAGCAGCCACAGGCGGGCGGTGCCCCATTCGCGCTTCACGGTGGCCGGCGAAATCCCCAGGCACTCGGCGGTCTCCTCAATCGAAAGGCCGCCGAAATAGCGCAACTCGACCACCTTGCCTTGTTGCGGATCGAGCCTGGCCAATTCGTCGAGCGAATGGTTCAGCGCCAGCACGTCGATGGCGGGCGTGGTGAAGATGCCGAAAGAATCCTCCAGGGTCACGGCGTTCGAGAAACCCTCGCGCTTGGCGGCGTTGCGAGCCTTGGCGTGGTTGATGAGCACGCGGCGCATCATGGTTGCGGCTACACCCAGAAAGTGTGCCCGATTGCGCCAATCCACGGAGCGCTGGCCCACCAGGCGCAGATAGGCCTCATGCACCAAAGCAGTGGGCTGCAGCGTGTGGTCCGGCCGCTCCACGGCCAACAGCCGCTGCGCCAGGCGACGCAGTTCGTCATAGACCAGAGGCGTCATCTCGTCTAATGCGGCCTTATCGCCCTCCCCAAATCTGACCAGCAGTTGGGCGACATCCTGGATATG
>CAVXJY010000059.1:0-7556 GCA_963761855.1 Bryobacterales bacterium
AGCAGGGCAAATGCGATAGTCTTTTCATGACATGAGAAATGCAAAGAACCTTGTCATTCTCCCGTGGGGGTCGCGGAGGATTGCGCGTCTGCTCGCGATACTCCTGGGTTGCTCCCTGGCCGCTTTCGCACAGGCGCCCGCGCCGGACTCACCCGCGATTGAGGCCAAGGCCCACGCACTGGTGGCCAAGCTCACCCTGGAGCAGAAGATTCGAGTCTGCTGGGCGGCGTGGACGAGATGTTCACGCATGCCTGCGCCGCCATCGGCCTGCCGCGCTTCAAGATGTCCGACGCCCGGTGGGCGTGCGCACCTGGGGACCGACCACCGCCTATGCCGGGCGGCGCGGCCCTGGCCGCCACCTGGGATCCGGCTCTGGCGCGCAAGCTCGGCGAGTGCCTGGGCAAGGACGCCCGCGCCCGCGGCGTCAATTTCCTGCTCGGCCCCGGCGTCAACATCGCCCGCTCGCCCGTCGGCCGGCCGCAACTTCGAGTATCTTTCCGAGGATCCCTTCCTGAAGCGCCACTCTGGTCGTTCCCTACATCCAGGGCGTCCAGTCCCAGGGC
The DNA here is from genome assembly GCA_963761855.1 of Bryobacterales bacterium. GTDB lineage: Bacteria > Acidobacteriota > Terriglobia > Bryobacterales > Bryobacteraceae > Bog-375. The sequence goes on from CAVXJY010000059.1 coordinate 564, forward strand.
GTGATCGCCACGGTCAAGCACTATGCCCTGAACAACCAGGAGTACAACCGGCACAACGTCAGCTCCGACGTGGACGAGCGCACCATGCGCGAGATCTATCTGCCGGCCTTTGAGGCCGCCGTCACCCAGGCCCACGTGGACGCGGTGATGAACTCCTACAACCTGGTCAACGGCGTCCACGCCACCCAGAACGAGTTCCTCAACCTCAAGGTGCTCAAGGGCGAGTGGGGATTTCAGGGGCATTCTGATGTCCGACTGGGACGCCACCTACGACGGCGTGGCCGCGGCCAACAACGGCCTCGACCTGGAGATGCCCAGCGCGCGCTTCATGAACGCCCAGACGCTGCTGCCCGCGGTCAAGGATGGCACGGTGAAGGAGTCCACCATCGACGACAAGGTGCTGCGCCTGCTGCGCGACCGTGCTGCGCTACGGCTTTCTCGACCGCCCGCAATTCGATCCGGCCGACTCCACCTACTCCGTTGCCGATCGCGCCGTTGCCCTTGAAGGCGCGCTCGAGAGCATCACCCTGCTCAAGAACGAGGGCCACCTGCTCCCGCTCGATGCCGGCCAAGATCAAGACCATCGCCGTCATCGGCCCCGACGCCTGGCCGGCGGTGCCCGGCGGCGGCGGCTCCTCGGAGGCTACACGCCTTCGAGCCGGTCAGCATCCTCACCGGCATCGCCAACGCTGGCCGGACCCGGCGTGCAGCGTGCTCTACAGCCGCGGCCTGCCGGAGATGACCGAAGTCTTCAGGCAACACCCGCTGGGAGGGCGCCGTGAAGGTGGCCACCTATCCCAGCAAGGACTTCACCGGCACGCCCAAGATACCACGCACCGCAGAACATCGCCGACTGGCAAGAACGATATGGTGGGGCCCGGAAGACAAGACTCCGCGCAGCATTCGCTACACCGCCGCTTACAAGGCGGACAAGGCCGGCAAATATCTGATCCTGGCCGCCGCCTCCGGCGAACGACGACTTACAAGGTGCTGCATCGACGGCAAGCCGCTGCTTGCTCCGCCGCACGCCGAGGGCCAGGCTCCGCAGTTCTGGACCGCTCGATCTGAACGCCGGCCAGACCGTCAAGGTGGTGGCCGAGTATCTGCCCTCGCTTCGCCGGCGTGCGCTTCGGCCTGGGCATCGCCTATCGAGCCGGACCTGGTCTCGGCCGAAGCCAAACAGTTCGCAGCCATCGCCGATGCCGTGGTGGTCGCCGTCGGCTTCAATCCCGCCACCGAGAGCGAGGGCCACGACCGCACCTTCTGCGCTGCCCTGGGGCCAGGACGCGCTGATCGAGGCCATGGCTGCGGCCAATCCGCACACCATCGTCACTCTCACCGGCGGCGGCGGCATGGATACCCGGCGCATGGCTCGACAAGGTTCCCGCGCTGCTGCACACCTACTATCCCGGCCAGGAGGGCGGCACGGCCGTCGCCGAGAGTTCTCTTCGGCAAGCACAACCCCGAGGGCAAGCTGCCGGTCAGCTTCGACCGCAGTTGGGAGGAGAACCCCTCGGCGCCGTACTACTACCCCGTCAAGGGCGCGGACACCACGCTGCACGTGACGGAAGACCGGCGGCCAGCCGGTCGATTACGTCATTCCCCACGTGAAGTACGGGGACAAGCTGATGGTCGGCTACCGCTACTGGACCACCACCGGCAAGCACCCGCTCTTCCCCTTCGGCTTCGGGCTGAGCTACACCACCTTCAGCTTCTCCAACCTGCAAGTTCCGGCAACGGCCGCCTCCGGCTCCGCCGTTCACGGTCAGCTTCGACGTGACCAACACCGGCAGCGTGGCCGGCGCTGAAGTGGCCCAGCTCTACGTCTCCGACCCCTCCGCCAAGGCCAGCCGCCCCGAGCGCGAACTGAAGGGCTTTGAGAAGGTCCGCCTGGCTCCCGGCGAAACCAGGCACGTCACGCTCGACTCTCGACGCCCGCGCCTTCAGCTACTGGGACGCGAGCGGCCCACAAGTGGACCATCGATCCCGGCAAGTTCGTCATCCGCGTCGGCGACTCCAGCGAAAACACGCCGCTCAGCGCGGAGATTGACGCTGAATTACTGATCCGGCCCCAAAGAAATGCAACACTCCCTCCCACCCATTCCGCAAAAAGCGCGGAATGGATGGGGCACAGCGTTTCAAAACTTCTGGGCCGGATCAATAGAGTATTTTCACAGTTTCTGTAATGTGGGCATCGTGCTATCCCACCCCGAAGCCGTAAAAGAACGAACCGCAGATCCTTCGACTTCCCCTTCGCTGCGCTCAGGGTTCGCTCAGGAGGACGGCGAGGGTGATGCGCCCATGACCTTATACTCAACGTGAAAATGCTTTATGCGGAGTTCTGCAGGAATGCCTCGAACTGCTCCAACGGCAGCGGGTGACTGAACAGGAACCCCTGGAAGTTATGGCAGCCGAGACCGGCGAGGAAGCCCCTCTGTTCTTCTGTTTCCACTCCCTCGGCGATCACCAACATATCCATGGCCCGGCCCAGCGAAATGATAGTTTGCGCAATGGCGCCGCTGCTCGAATCCACCAGAATGTCGCGGACGAACGCTCTGTCGATCTTTAGGGAGCCTCTGATCAGGTTCTGATATTTTCCGCGTTGAAGGTTGGAGGCTGTTTTCCTGGAGAGATTCCGTATCCCGACGGCGATTTCAAGGGTAAATGTGGTTTGCGCGTCTACGTTTTGCGTCTCTGGAGTCCGTTTTCCGGTCTCCGGAGACACTACGCCCCTTGCGGGACCAACCGCCTGCGGTGCTGGTAGAGATTGACCAGGGCGAAGGCCGCCAGATGCCAATGGTGATTCTTCAGGATGCCGCGATAGCGCACCTTGGTATAACCGAAGACGCGCTTCAGAATGCGGAAGGGCCACTCCACCTTAGCTCTAACTCGCGACTTGGTCCGGTTCTTGCGCTTCTCGTCTTCATCCACGCCTTGCTTGGTCTTCACGCGCCGATTGGTCATGTCCTGCGCCTGGGGCGCGGCCTCGTGTATCACCTTCGTTTGTCCTTGATAGCCCGCATCGCCCCAGACCTTCTTCTCATCGCCGTGGAGTAAGTCAGGAAGCATATGCTTGTCATGCACTGACGCCGCCGAGGTGCAGACCGAGTGCACCACGCTTTCCTTGCTATCAACGCCGATATGCGTCTTGGCGCCGAAGTAGTACTGGTTGCCCTTCTTGGTCTGATGCATCTGGGGATCGCGTTCCTTCTTGCTGTTCTTGGTCGACGAGGGAGCCGTAATGATGGTGGCATCAACAATCGTGCCCGTAGAGATGCGAATGCCTTTGCTATCCAGATACCAGTTCACCGTATCCAGTATCTTGCCGCATAAATCGTGGGCTTCGAGCAGATGGCGGAAGTTCAGGATGGTGGTCTCATCGGGCGCTGCCGAGCGGCCCAGATCGACTCCGGCGAAGCCGCGCAGCGCGGGCGAGTCGTAGAGCGCATCTTCGGCGCCGGGATCGGAGAGATTGAACCAGTGCTGCAAAAAGTAGATGCGCAGCATGATCGACAAGCCGACAGGCTGACGGCCGTTGCCCGCCTTGGGATAATGCGGCTCGATCAAAGCTTCCAGTTCTCGCCAGGGAACCACCGACTCCATGGTCTGCAAAAACTGCTCCCGGCGGCTGGGCCGCGCATGCTTTTCAAAACTCGGCTGGCAGGCAAATGTTATCTGGCGCATCGCAATCTCCATCTACATGCCATTGGATGCAAGCACAACGCCGGTGGATGACTTAATCAGAGGTTCCTTAGTTGATCGAGGGGCAGGCGCTTGAGGTAAGCCAACGACGAATAGCCCGTGCCAAAGTCGTCCATGGAGAATCTCAGGCCATGGAACTTGAGTTCGGCCATTTTGGCTATGATCTCCTCGATATTCTCCACCAACATGCTCTCGGTGAGTTCCAGCCGGAGGCATTTGGGATTGGCTCCGGCGCGATCCAGGGCCATCAATACATGTTCGACAAACTCCGGCTGACGGAATTGCAGGGCGCTGATATTGACGGAAAGTATGAGACGAGCTGTTTGCTCCCGGCCTGCCCAGGCAGCAATTTGGGCGCAGGCGGCTTCCATAATCCAATCTCCCAGGGGCAGAATCAGTCTGGACTCTTCTGCCAGGGGAATGAACTCGTCCGGCAGTACGAGGCCGCGCCTGGGGTGGTTCCAACGGATCAGGGCTTCGGCGCCCGTCACGCGGCCTCGCTCGACCTGGGGCTGATAGTAAAGCTGGAATTGTTTTGCCTTGATCCCTTGACGCAACTCCTCCTCCAAGGTGGCGCGGGCGTTGACGGAGGTCTGCAAAGCGGGGGAGAAGAAACGCAGCAGACCGTCTCCGGCGGCCTTGGCCTGATGCAGGGCAATATCGGCCTGCTGCATGATTTCATCGGTGCTGTTTTGCCGATCTCCAAAGACGGTGACCCCGAGACAGGTGGTCGCGAGACATTCGCGGCCTTCAATCGGGTAGGGCTGGCCAACCGCGGCGAGGATTCTTTCGCCGACGACCTCGGCCTGGGCCGCGGCTTCCTCGGCAACTTTGCTCAGGCCTTCGAGTATCATCACAAACTGATCACCGCCTAACCGGTACACGGTGTCGGCTTCGTGGGCGCAGGCGGCGATGCGCCGCGCGACTTCCTTGAGCAGAAGATCGACGATTCGATAGCCGAGGGTCTCTTTCAACACCTTGAAATTGTCCAGATCGATCAGCACCAGCGCCCGCAAGCGTCCGCTTCGGGCGCCGGCGGCCAGGGACTGGCGCAATTGTTCCAACAACTGCCGGCGGTTGGGCAATCCCGTCAACGGGTCGTAAAAAGCCAGGCTCCGGATAGTGTTCTCCGCCGCTTTGGCAGGGGTGATATCCCGCGTAATGGTAAGGATGCAGGCAACGCCGTCAATCTCGATGATCGACGCCGAAACCTCTCCCCATACAATCTCTCCGTTCTTCTTCCTGAACCGCGCCTCCAAAGCGCGGAATCCGGAGTTCTGGCGCACGATTTCCACCATGGCATGGCGGTCGCGATCATCCGCCCAGACTCCCAATTCCTGCGAGGTTTTCCCAAGGACTTCTTCGCGTTCAAATCCCAAGATGTCGAGGAAGGACTGATTGACGTCGATAAACATCGTATCGCTGAGGCGGATGATGCTGATGGCGTCGAGACTGGTCTGGAATGCGGTGCGGTAGCGTTCCTCGCTCAGCCGCAACGCCTCGGCGGCCGTAGCCAGGAGCTCTTCGGCCGCTTTGGCCGCGGTGATATCCCGCGTAATGGAAAGGATGCAGGCAACGCCGTCAATCTCGATTTGCGACACCGACAACACACCCCATCGCAATGTTCCTTCCCTGGTTCGATACTGCGTTTCAAAGTTCCGGCAGACCACATTCCTGCGTATCTCTTCAACCAGTTTCTGCCGTTCGGCAGAGCTCGCCCAGATGCCGATCTCCAGCGCAGTATGCCCGATGACTTCATCCCGCTTGAATCCTGTGACTTTGAGGAATGCTTCGTTGACCTCGATGAACTTCCCATCTTCCAAATTACAGATATCGATGGCATCGAGATTCAACTGGAAGGTGGCGCGGTAGCGTTCCTCGCTCAGCCGCAACGCCTCGGCGGCCGCCCTGGCCGCGGAGATGTCCCGAACCACGATGAGAAAGCAGGGAATGCCATTCAGCTCAATCAGCGCCCCCGAGGCCAGAACCCAAAACCGTTGCCCATTCTTCCTTGCAAGCAAGAACTCCAGGTCCCTGATCACGGAATCCTTGCGCATCGCCTCAACCAACTCCAGCCGATCTTTAGGATCCGTCCAGATGTTGAGTTCCGTGGTGGTTCGCCCAATCACTTCCTCTCGTTCGTATCCAAACATACGCAGGAATTCCTGATTGACATCGACAACTCTTCCATCGCTCTGCTGGGTGATGGAGATGCAATCCAGGCTGATCTGGAATATGGTTCGGTAGCGTTCTTCGCTCAGCCGCAACGCCTCCGCGGCCGCAGCCAGGAGCTCCTCAGCCTCCTTGCGGGCATTGATGTCCTCAATGATGGCGATGTGGTTCTGCGCGCGCCTGTCGCTATCCCGCTGGATCGCTGCCGTCGCCTTTACCCAGGTGAGTCTGCCGTCCTTTCGGATATAGCGTTTTTCCCAACTGACGGAGCCGGCCTCACCGGTTGATAAGGGTTGGATCGCCGCCCGAGTCCTGGGCATATCCTCAGGCGGCGAAAGCTGCTCAAGTGTCATGCCCGGCACTTCGCCTTCAGGGTAGCCGATGATCTCGGCAAAACGCGCGTTGCACTTCTCGATCTTGCCGCCGAAGGAGGTATGGACGATGCCGACCGGAGCTTGCTCAAAGGTGACGCGATAGCGCTCCTCGCTATCGCGCAGCGCCGCCTCCGCCCGCTTGCGTTGGCTGATGTCGCGGGCTATAGCGGAAGCGCCAACTATCTCCCCGTCTGAATTCCGGATCGGGGATATCGAGAGCGAGAGATCGACGTCGCGTCCGTCCTTGCCGCGAAGAAATGTATCGAAAGGGCCGACGAGTCCTCCCTGCGCGATGACCGCCATGAAGGATAGGACTTCCTGGCCGCGGCCATCCGGGGCGAGTATGGCGATGTTTCTTCCGATGATTTCCTCGTTCGCGTACCCGAACAGCGCCTCGGCGCCCCGGTTCCAACTGACGACAGTCCCATCCAGATTGACAGCATGAACCGCGTCGCTGGAGGATTCAACGACCGAGGCCAACAAAGCCCGATTCTTTTCCGCCTCATGGCGGATGGAAACATCGCGAACGATGGAGCAGATGGCCGTCACTTTGCCGGCGGAACTCAGGATGGGCCAAGTGGTCAAAGAAACGTGAATCTTGCTTCCATCCTTGCGCAATCCCAACCCCTGATCTACCAATATGGGCAACCCGCCCAATAGCTGCCGGGTAAGTCGATCCGCCATCGCCCTTCGTTCCGGCGCGATGACCATCGAGAAGGGTTTTCCGATTGCCTCATCGGCTGAG
>CAVXJY010000060.1:0-84462 GCA_963761855.1 Bryobacterales bacterium
GCAGCGAGGGCGCCGCCGGCCTGGAGCCCGCCTTTCGCGACCTGCTCCAATGAGCAATTCGCCCTCCGCAAGCTGATTCAGGCAACTGCCGGGGCGATGAGACGGCGGACGACTTTGGTTCTTCAATCGTCGCCTCCTGGATGATCAGGCGCGCTCCTGACGAAGGAGAGACTGCCGGATCGCGTCGGCGCGAATCGCCACGCGACGCCTGTGAAAGGCGGCGTGATCCACGCGCAGGGCAATCTCGGCCGAACTATATCGATCGGCGGCCAGGAAGTTGATCTTCTGCTCAGCCGTGGCGTGGTCGATATCGAGCATCCAGCGCCAGAGCCGGTACCGCCCGTGCTCGCCTTCGGCCGGGAATACCCTGGCGTTCCAGAGCGTGCGTTCGGACACGGGCACATTGGCGCTCCAGATGTCGGAATCCGCCGCGCCAGCGGCCCGCAGCCACGCCGCCAGCGGTTTGCCGCAAAACGTGGTGCCGCCCATTACAGAATTCTTGAAGGTGTCGTCGATGCCGTAGTACCGAATGAACCACACCTTCCGGCCCTCCCGATTCACGCCTGGCGACAGATCGAGACAAGCTCCTTCGGGGAGTTCGAAAGGCTCGGATACGTCCACTCCCACCACCACATTGCGGCGATCCAGATGCAGCGCGGCGTGCAGACGGCAACCCTCCACCCAGGAATCGACGCCGTCGATTGCGCCGCCGTCGTGAGTCGCGATCCCGACCGCCAGTATCGTACCGGATGGCGGTGTGCCTTGATCGTGCGCAACCAGCTCCAGACCGCTCGAAATCAACTGGCTGGTCGATCCGAAGTGCAGAAAACTGCAGTGGCCCAGCATCTGGACATGGAACGGAATGGTGTGCAGTTCCGCGAACAAGCGGCCCAGCACGGGTTCTTCGAGCTTCGACCCGCTCGACCGCACGGCGCGCAGGTACTCCGCAAATGTGGCGCCCGTACCCAGTGCGCAACAGATCTCGCGATACAGATCGATCCCGTGCGTGAGGACGATGTGCCGGGCCAACGATGTCCATCGAATCGCCGTCGGGCCGTCCATCGATTCCTCACCGGCGGCACAAAAGGAGCTAAGCAACCTCACCGCAGCACCGGCATCCAGACTCATCAAGCCGATGTCCAGCACGGACCGGCCATCCGCGCCAATTGCGCCGGCCTCCGCCTGCCGTGGCACGTCCGGTTTCTGCAGGTAGACGCGGACGGAGCCATCGCTGTTGGGACAGAATACGCCGTGACGCGCGGCCTCGTCGGGCGACACCCGGGAGCCGAGCGCCGTAATCCCCGCCCGGATGGCGCCAACCTCGGAGCGATCGAAAAGAATGAGCGCGTCTCCGGAGGCGACCACGATCTGTCCCTGGCCTCGGGGAGCGGAGGGAAGGCCAAGAAAACTCGGGACCAGACGGTCGAACAGAGTTGGCGTGAGGGTGGATTCCGAGTCTCCGGGGATAGGGACGAAGATCTTGCCGCACGGCGAGTAGGCAGGCAGGCGCTGTGAGTCGCCTCCCGCATGCACGATTAGAATGCGTAAGCCTTGGAGCACTCTCTCCGCCGCCGCGAAGTCGGTGATATTCTGGCCCCGCGCAGCTTCGCGGCGAAGCACTTCGAGGAGACACTCGATCGTACTCCCGCCGCTGCCCACGCGGCGACCCTGTGGATCGGCGACAACCAGCGTGTCACGCACCTGGGTCAGTTGACCGGCCTCCAGGCGCATACCGATCTGCGCTCCGTAAGCCGCCGCCTGTTCGTCGTTTGCCGCGGTCAGTATTAGATAATGCCAGGGTTCAGGTGAGTTTGACATTGCTGTTTTGAACGATTGCATGGGATTAGCACGCAGCCAAGACCGCCGATATGTTGCGCGTTTCAGTTAACGATAACGTCCGTCGGGGTCTGCGTCAAGCTCTTCGGGAGACCGGGCGTGGAGTGCAACTGTGGTGCTCCGACGCCAAACTGAAATGGAATCGCGACCACGACGGCCTGAAGATCGAGTTGCCCGAGAAGACCGCATAGCATGCGTGAGGTTCCGCATCGGACACCCCCCGCGCTAGGCGGCGCGGCTTGACAGGAAGACCTCAAAAAGTTTACGATAACAACGGTTACTTTAACGTTATAAGCACGCGATCAAATACGCATCCCATGACACAAATATGAAGGACAATTCCGCAGTCAAAATAGACCGCCGGCTGGACCGTGACGATCTGATCGTGATCACCGGCGCCGGTGGGTTCATCGCGGGCGCCTTGGCCCGCCACTTCCACGAACTCGGCTACACACGTGTCCGCGCCATCGATCGCAAGCCGCTGCCAGAGTGGTATCAGCGCGTGCCTGGCGTCGAAAGCTTGTCGATGGATCTGAGCGAGAAGGTGAACGCCGTCCGGGCGGTTGAAGGCGCCACCGAGGTCTACAACCTCGCCGCAGATATGGGCGGCATGGGTTTCATCGAACATTTCCGCGTCGAGTGCCTCCGCAGCATCCTGGTGAATACACATCTCATCGAGGCCTCCTGGCGGGCTGGCGCTAAGCGCTACTTCTTCTCATCGTCCGCGTGCGCGTACAACACGGACCTGCAAAAGGACCCACATGTCCGCGCACTCAAGGAGTCTGACGCCTACCCCGCGATGTCCGAGCGGGGTTATGGCTGGGAAAAGCTGATCTCCGAAATGTTCTGCCAGGAGTACTGGGCGGAGCGCGGTCTGGAGACGCACATCGCCCGTTTCCACAACATCTACGGTCCGCATGGAACCTGGTTCGGGGGACGCGAGAAGGCTCCCGCAGCGATCTGCCGCAAGGTGATCGAGGCGCAAGACGCAGGCAGCGGGACCATCGACATTTGGGGCGACGGCTCCCATACGCGCAGCTTCTGCTTCATCGACGACTGCGTACTGGGTATCGATCAGATCACGCACTGCGACCAACTCATCGCCACGCCGGTCAATCTGGGATCGAGTGAACTGATCTCGATCAACGATCTGGTCACCATGGTGGAGCTGATCGCCGGGGTGAAGCTGACGCGTACGTACGATCTGAATGCTCCGCAGGGCGTCGCCGGGCGCAACAGCGACAACACGTTCATCCGCAGCGTCCTCGATTGGGAGCCGCACACGCCTCTCAGAACCGGCATGGAAAAAACCTATGCTTGGATCGCGCAGCAGTACGCCGATCGCAAGGCGGGTAAGCGGGTGGTTAAGGACTGACAGTGGACGATCCCCAGACTCTCGTTGCGTCGCAATCTCCGCCGCTGCGGGACGGAGCCGAGTCAGCGCCACGCTGCGCCGACGTCGAGTTGATGGACAGCCGGATTCCCCATCGGATAGCGCTGGCCGGGGGCTGGAGCGATCAGCCGTTCCTGTCCAGGCGCAACCCGTCGCCGCCGGGGAGCATGGTGGTCGTAGGGCTGGAACCGGTCAACTGGTTCATGGATCGTTGCGGTATGGCCGGCAGCACGCGCCGCGTCGCGACTAAGATCTGGAAAGGCGTTCTGCCGGACCGGCCGCCGGCCGACTTGGTCCGCGAGTTGTACGCGGCGGAGAACCTGGGCAAGACCGAACCCTCGGGCTCGCAAGATATGATCGGCCTGATCTATCCCGGCATCAGCAGGCTGGATTACTACGCCGACGTCGAGGGAGGGATCTTCCCTGCCCACATCGAGTCCGTCCGCGATCCGGAGGTGGCGCGCTGGGTGGAGAAGGTTCTCTATCTGGTGCCGATAAACCAGCGCCCTCCAGGCTACAGCCCGCTGGGCGTCAAGAACCTCGATCCCCAGTGGATCCGCGAATTAGGAGAAACCGGCAAGGCGTGTTTCGAGGCTATCCTCAGGGGAGACGTTCATGGCCTTGGAGCTTCCTTGAATCACTGCATGTGGTGCTGGGAGGCGATCCTGCCACAGACGATCGCGCACCCGACAATTAACATCGATCTGAAGGAGATTCTTTTGTGGTTCCAGGCCCACTACCCCGGAGCCATGTATTCGGGCTGCGGCGGCGGATACATGATTGTGGCTTCCGAGACGCCGGTGCGGAGTTCTCTGCGAATCAATGTGCGGATCTCTTCCTGCTAAGATCCGGGCCGGGAAGCGCTGATCCAGGTGGAAGACATCCTCCGTCTTGGCCCGCCATTTCCCCCTGTGCCGCCGGCGAAGGCATCGCCACGCCGCCCGACGTCGATGGCCGGGTGTCGCGTTACAAAGGAAGGCCGCTACCCTTGCGCCGTATCTTGCGCCATTGTTCAATGGACATTCACAAAGGAAACCAACATGACGAAATTGCGGATGAAACGCCTGACAGGATTCGCCTCATTCTGCCTGGCGTTTTTCACGATGACCTTTTCGGCCGAAACAGCCACTCCAACATCGCGCCGTATTGATCTCGACGTTGCACAGGCTGTGAGACCTCTCGACCGGTTCTTCGACCTGGCGGTCGGCTCCGACTATCCGGGCACACTCATTCGCGACGACAGCCAGGCGCAGCTCAAAACGGCCGTCGACGAACTCGGCTTCCGCTACATTCGCTTCCACGCCATCTTCCACGACGTGTTGGGCACGGTTCGCCGCGAAAACGGGACGAGCGTCTATGACTGGACCAAAATAGACCAGCTCTATGATGGCCTGCTGTCGCGTCGAATCGAGCCATTTGTCGAACTGGGATTCACGCCTAACGCAATGAAGACGTCCGACAACAAGGTCTTCTATTGGCAGGGCAATACTTCGCATCCGGTGCCGGCGGCGTGGAGGGACTTGATCGACGCCTTCATTCGCCATATCGAGAAGCGCTATGGGCAGGCCAAGGTTCGCAACTGGTTCTTCGAGGTGTGGAACGAGCCCAACCTGTCCGGCTTCTGGGAGGGTGCCGACCAAAAGGCCTATTTCGAACTGTACGATCTAACGGCGAATACGATCAAGGCGATCGATCCGAATCTGCGAGTCGGCGGCCCGTCAACGGCTGGCGCCGCCTGGGTGCCGGAATTCCTCGATCACGTGGCCCAAAGCGGCGCTGCGGTGGACTTCATTACCACCCATACGTACGGTGTTGACGGCGGATTCCTGGACGAAAATGGCAAGGAAGATACCAAGCTGTCCCCATCGCCCGACGCCATCGTCGGCGACGTGCGCAGGGTCCACCAGCAGATCAAGGCATCGAGGTTCCCCAACCTGCCTCTCTACTTCACCGAATGGAGCACGAGCTACACCCCACGTGATCTGGTGCACGACTCGTACATCAGTGCGCCTTATATTCTCAACAAGCTCAAGGCCAGCCAGGGCTTACTGCAGGGAATGAGCTACTGGACGTACAGCGATCTCTTCGAGGAACCGGGCCCACCGCCAACGCCGTTCCATGGCGGGTTTGGCTTGTTGAACCGCGAGGGCATCCGCAAACCGGCCTACTTTGCCTACAAGTACCTCCATGGCGTGCAGGGCAACGAGATTCCGGTTCAGGACGCGCAAGTTTTCGCCGCGGCAGAGAGTGGCGGCGTTTCGGCCGTTATTTGGGACTTCCAGCAACCGCAGCAGAAGGTCAGCAACCGGCCGTTTTACAGCCGCCTGGTCCCGGCAACGCCCGCGCCATCCGTGGAGGTGAGTGTCAGCCATCTGAAGTCGGGCAGCTACCAACTGAAGGTCCGGCGCACCGGCTATCGCGCCAATGACGCATATTCGGCTTACATCGACATGGGCGCGCCCAAAGACTTGAGCCCGGCACAACTCGACCAACTGAGGAATCTCACGCGCGACCTCCCGGAGACCGACCGCGTCGTCAAGGTTGCGACTAGCGGCTCCTGCGGGTTTTCGCTGGCGATGCACAGCAATGATGTCGTGCTGGTGACGCTGGAGAGGGTCGGACAGTAAGACGGCTCGGGAATCGCTATATCGATGACCTCAGCGATCCGGACTACTCGCTCCGCCACTCCGTTTCATTTCCGCCGTCGCTTTGCTTACGGGGCGGAAGGGCCATCCTGAAACAGCAGAGGAGCAAACGTGTATAGGCTCCTTCGCCAGGTCTGCCATTCGTGTGAGGTGCCAGGGGAAATATAAAGGTAGCTGTTGGTGATTCCGGCGGCAATGAGCTGTTCCTGGTGTTTCTTCAGTCCTTCGGGATTCTCCAGCGGGGGTTCCGTGCCGGTGCTGAAGAAAAAGACCTTGACCTTCTTGTTGAATTCCGCAGGGTCGGCCATGGCGCCGCCGTAGCTCCCCCTGATACCCGATCAGTAGATCGTATTCTTGTCCGTGATACCGGGCCAATCGTCCGTACGGAAAGGTACTGCCGGGAGCCCGGCGCCGTTGAACAGCGTCGCTGCTGGGTTCGATTGCCAGGCGTAACGGGCGGCCTTCGGATCGGGAACCGAATTCGAGGAAACGATCACGGTGTCGCCTTCGATGCGAGCGTCTGCCCAGTACCACTTGCGGTCGTCACCCGCGATCGAAAATTCACCCAGTTTCTCGCCCTTGACCACCAGCCCTCCATCGGTATGAGCGAAATGAAGCTTCAACGCGCCAGGTACGGGCTCCACCGAGGACAGGGTCGGCCCGGAATATGGGACTTTGAGACCGTAATGCCCGGCCAGCGCACATAGGCCCAAGCGGTCGCCGACCTCTTTCTTATCGATGGGATGAATGTTGTCGGGGTCGCCTGTATCGACGGTAATGGCGACACACGAATGCGGTACCGTCTTCGCCACGAGAGCCTGAGCTTCCCTCATCTCGGCCCAGGAGTCGTCTCCCGGCACATCCTTGCGGTGCATATAGGCCGGCAGGCTCACGATATAGAACGGAATGTCGCCTTGGCCGAAGAGTCTCCGCCAATCGGCGATCATCGCCGGTAGCAGCTTGCGGTATTGATACGCGCGCTCGGCGTTCGATTCGCCCTGATACCAGATCGCACCGGTAATCGCGAGCGGAGCGATCGGCGCCAGCATGCCGTTATACAAAACGCTCACCATGCTCGTCACGCTTTCGTATCCGGGCGGCAACGGCTGCGGCGGGTGGCCGTCCACAGCTACCTTGCCCTTCCACTCCCCGGCGAGCGGTATCGCCGTGCCGTCGCCCAGAACCAGACGAAGGGTCTCGGCCGGGCTGATGAATCCACCGTTGGGCTTGAGGTTGAACAACCGGATGGAAATCACGTTCCGTCCCGGCTTCAGACCCCGCGCGAAATAGACTCGAGGATTCTCCACCCAGGAACTGGAGCCCACCTGCTGTCCATTGACGTAGACGGTATCCATCTTGTCGACGTTGCCCAGATAGATGCGAGCGCCACCCTGCGGAAGGGGGTCGGGAAGCGTGAACTCCTTGCGGAACCAGCATAGGCTGGGGACATCGGCCACGCCCAGTTCCTTGAACCCGCCCGGAATGGGAACCATCTTCCACGAGGAATCGTCCAGGGAGGGATCCGCCCAGGAACCGTTCTGCGAGCCGATGTCGTACTCGTCATACCAGGGCATGATGTAGTTGCCATACTCCTTGCCGCCCTTCTGGCGCTGGTGTTCGAGAAACGCGATGCGCGCGTCGAAGTCTCCCAATGGGCGCAAGGCCTCTATGCTGGCGAACGTCTCGGCCGGAACGCCGCCAACCGCCTCCTGAAGTAATCCGATGGGCACGTGTACAGACTCGTGCACCTTCCTGGCGAAGAAATAGGCCGCCGCCGAGATTCCGCCGAGTGTCGTTGGCGACACGACCTTCCAGGAACCCCGCGGCACATCCACGGGGGAATAAGACACGCGCTCGCCGACCACGTAGTAACGGATGTCGGGATAGTTGGCGTTCTTGATTTCCTCGGCCCCGTTCCTGGCCTGCCGCAATCCGAACTGCATGTTCGACTGGCCCGCGCAGATCCACACGTCGCCCACCAGCACCTCGTGCAGTTCGACGGTTTGCTGCCCACCGGCGATCTTGACGGTATACGGCCCGCCCGCCGAGGGAGGCTGAATTCGCGTTTGCCACTTGCCGTCCGCCGCGGTGGTCGCGGTCGCGGAGTTCTCTCCGATTTCCACCCGCACAGTGTCTCCCGGCTGCGACCATCCCCAAATCGCATTCGGCTTGCCGCGTTGAAGGACCATGCTGTCGCCGAAGATAGGGCTGACAAATGGGAGCGGCGCGGCGGCCTGGGAAGGCGCGCCCAAAGCGCTTCCGCTGGCGAGCGCCAGGGCGCTTGCCAGCAGGCGTGAGATATTTGCTCTAGTCAATGTCACTTTCAGGTTCCTTAGTCGGACGCACGCGAGGGAATCGATATTGTAGGCGGCTGCGGCGTCTGCTGCAATGGCTTACATCCAGTTTTGGAGTGCATGCCAGCGCTCAGGGCAATCTTTTGTGCAAGCTATTTCGGTTGTTGCCGCTAGGATATACACTACCTGAAGAGTAAGAGCTGAAACGAATTCGGCGGCACGTGACCGCTATCCGTGGGTCGCTTCAGCGACGCCAACCCGGTGGTGATGTGTTCTACCGGACTCCCCACACGGGACCGGTGCCGAGCGCCGAATCGCTCAAGGTGCTGGATGGGTACTTTGCCTGGCGCCGGACGCCGGAAGTTGAGGCGTGGGCGAAATAGATCGGGCCTGATTGGCTGGGGCGCTTACCACTCCGCCACGGTGCCGTCCGTGGGAAACGCGCGAGCCATCGGCCTCGTGCCGCCCAAAGGATATTTGGCCAGGGCGGCTTTGCTGATCTGAGAGCGGCTCGGGCTGGAACTCCCCGGGCGACTCACCTCCTGCCCTCTCGGTTTCATGTCTTCTATATCGATGACTGTATCGTTGACTGGAGTGGATCGCGTTTGCTATGATCGGCACTCGTTGACGTCAAGTCCGCGATGACGAAGCGGATTGGGTGACCAGCCGCTTCGCCAGAACGACAGGAGCCGCTATGCAGCGACGAGATTTCTGCAAGTTTCTGGCGAGTACAGCCGCATGGAAGCCCATCCCGGGTTTTGGGGAGACCGCCCAGGATAGCCGCCCGGGGACGCCGGACGGATTCAACCGCTACACCATGGACTACGCACAGTTCTGCGCCTTGCCGCCGGAAAAGAGGGTCTTCTACCGGCTGAGCGGCGACAAGATCGTGGAAGCGAAGCCGGACGACGCGGCAGGCAAACCATCGGCGTGGGGCGAGCCAAGCGCGCTGCCCCTCCCGGGCGGATCGTGGGACGGCGTGCCCATGGAGTCACCGATCCCGAATCTCGCGGGAGAGGGCCCGTACAAACCTACGTGGGATTCGCTGCTCGAATACGAGGCGCCGGAGTGGTACCGCGACGCGAAGTTCGGCATCTGGGCCCACTGGAGCCCGCAGTGCGTGCCCGAAGCCGGCGATTGGTACGCGCGCAATATGTACGTCGAGGGCCAGCCGCAATACAAGTATCACCTCGAACACTATGGGCCGCCCTCGCGCTTCGGATACAAGGACCTCTGCGCGCAGTGGACGCTGCTGGACTGGGAACCCGACGAACTCATCGCGCGCTACAAGAAGGCGGGCGCGAGGTTTTTCATTGCGCTCGCCAATCATCACGACGGTTTCGACGCTTGGGCCTCCAGGCATCAACCGTGGAACGCCGCCGCGATCGGCCCGCATCGCGACGTGATCGGCACGTGGGCTGCCGCCGCTCGCAAGCAGGGGTTGCGCCTCGGGGTCACGGTGCATCAGGCGCGCAACTGGTGGTGGTTCCAACCTTCCCATGGCGCGGACAAGTCTGGTCCGCTGGCCGGCGTGCCTTACGACGGTGAACTCACCGCCTCCGGGGGCAGAGACCAGTGGTGGCTGGGGCTCGATCCGCAGCGCCTCTACGGCGTGAAGCACCCGCTCGGCGCACTACCCGACATCTCCTACGTCAAGGACTTCTACGACCGAACGCGCGACCTGATCGATCAGCACAATCCCGACCTGCTCTACTTCGACAATTCGCTGCTGCCGCTGGGCTGGGGCGGCATGAACATCGGAGCGTACTTTTACAACCGCTGCCTCAAGACCACCGGGGGCAGGATGGAAGCGGTTTTGAACGGAAAAGACGTTCCCGATCGTCTGGCCAAAGCGCTGGTCGCAGATTACGAGCGCGGGATCACCAGCGGGATCGTGAAGTATCCCTGGCAATCGGAGACCTGCATCGGCGAGTGGCACTACAAACGCGCTCTCTACGACAAGCCAGGTGAATACGGCGGCTACCTGCCCCCGCGCGATGTCATTCGCTGGCTTATCGACACAGTCAGCAAGAACGGCACCTTCGTTCTCAACATCCCGGGCAAGCCGGACGGCACTATCGACAGCAAGGAAATAGCCGTGCTCGACGGTGTGACCGCTTGGATGCAGGTCAATGGCGAAGCCATCTACGAGACTCGGCCATGGAAGATCAATGGCGAAGGCCCAAACAGCGTGAAGAGCGGATCGTTCCAGGGAAACAGCGTCCGTAGCCTCGGGCCGAAGGATATCCGGTTCACGCGCAACAAGGCGAACAACGTGGTGTACGCCCTGGTGTTGGGCTGGCCGACGGAAACAATCGACGTGCAGTCTCTGGGAACCTCGGCCACGACCCAGCCGGGCAAAGTGGCCCGGGTGGAACTTCTCGGAACGGGCGACAATGTGAACTGGAAGCAGAATGCCAATGGTCTGCGGGTCGAAATTCCGAGGCAGTATCAGCCGAAGGTGGACTACGCGGCTGCGCTGAAAGTGACCTTGGCCTGAAAACCGATGCCGGTCGTATGCCCGCGCGTTCGCTGTTCAACGGCCTGGCGCAGGTGATCCTGCAAGCCGGCAGGCGCCCCGGCGAGATCCGCATCGAAGCGATGAAAGAAGGATGGGATGGTCCGGAATTGATGCCGGCCAAACTCGCGATTACCGCGAAACGGGCGGAGCTGCGGCCTTCCGTGCCGGCAGTACGGGATCGGTGAGGCGCCGGGCCGTGTGCGGGAAACCGGCAAGGAGATTCCTATGACAAACCACTGGCAAGTCCTGGCTCTTGCCGCGGTTGCGCTTAGCGGTTGGCCTGTGCGCGCGGCGGCTTCGGCGGTGGAGAAACAGGCGCACGGCGTACTGGTGCGATTGGATGCCGGAGCGCTTCGCCTCGAAGTCTGGTCCGACCGCGTCGTGCGGGTTACGTACGCCCAGGGCGCGGAGATTCCCGCCATCCGCAGTCTGAGTGTGATCTCCACTCCTGCCGCGGTTCCCTTCGAGATTCACGAAACGCCGGCCGGCGTCGACCTTTCCACGCACGCGTTGCGCGCGCACGTTGACACGGGTACCGGCCTGGTTTCATTCCGCGACTTGGCTGGCAAAGTGATCTTCGAAGAGATGGGCCCCCGCGAATCGACCGTCGGCGACAGCTTTGCGCTCGCGCCTGATGAACAGATCTACGGCCTGGGCCAGCACCAGGATGGTTACATGAGTTATCGCGGGACCTCGGTCCACCTGCAGCAGAAGAACATGGAGATTGGCATCCCGATGCTCGTTTCGAGTCGCGGTTACGGCATGCTGTGGGACAACCCCGCGATTACCGATATAGAAGTTGGCATCAAAGGCAAAGAAAGCCTGCTCCGCTGGGCCTCGGAAACCGGCAAGGCGATCGACTTCTACTTCATCTACGGCCCCAAGTCCGACGACGTGATCGCCGGATACCGCAAGCTGACCGGCGCGGCGCCGCTGCTCGGTAAGTGGGCCTGGGGGTTCTGGCAGTGCAAGGAGCGCTACTCCACCCAGGAGGAGATGCTCGGAATCGTCTCGCGATACCGCGAGAACCATATGCCCCTGGATGGCATCGTGCAGGATTGGCAGTATTGGAAGCCGGGTGGCTGGGGCTCGCATGAGTTCGACCCCTCGCGTTATCCGGACCCGAAGGGCATGGTGGACGCCATCCACAAGATGAATGCGCACATTCTGATCTCGGTGTGGGCGCGCTTCGATCTCGACACTGCCAATGGGAAGGAACTGGAGCAGGCCGGCGCGCTTTACCCTCCCGTGATTCCGAATGTGTATCCGAAGGGGCAAGGCAAGTGGTACGACGCCTTCAATGCCGAAGGCCGCCGCATCTATTGGAAACAGATTTGGGACCGCCTCGGCACGATGGGCATGGACGGCTGGTGGCTGGACGCCACCGAACCCGAGATCGGTGGAAAGTGGGGCGAGTATCGCGCTTTTTCCACCGCCGCAGGGCCGGGTGCGGCGGTATTCAATGCCTTCCCCTTGATGACAACCACCGCTATCTATCAGGGCCAGCGCGCGAAGACGGACAAGAAGCGCGTCATCGTTCTCACTCGTTCCGCCTATGCCGGTCAGCAGCGCAATTCGGCCATCTCATGGTCGGGCGACATCCAGGGCACCTGGGACGTATTTCGCAAGCAGATCCCGGCGGGCCTCAACTTCTCGATGAGCGGCATTCCCTACTGGAATACCGATATCGGTGGTTTCTTCGGAGGGAACCCCAAAGACCCTAAATACCAGGAACTATTTGTGCGCTGGTTCCAGTTCGGCGCCTTCACACCCATGTTCCGCGTGCACGGCACCGGCGCCGGCAAGGAGTTCTGGCAATTCGACCCGCCCACACAGAAGACCCTGCGGAAGTTCGAGCGTCTGCGTTACCGCCTGATGCCGTACATCTACTCTGTCTCCTGGCAAGTGACCAACGATGGCGGTTCGATGCTGCGCCCGCTGGTGATGGACTTCGCCAGCGATCATGACGCGCTCAACGTTGCCGACCAGTATCTGTTCGGCCCTGCCCTGATGGTCAACCCGGTGACCACGGCGGGAGCTTCGTCGCGCCCCGTCTATCTCCCTGGCAAGAATACATGGTATGACTTCTGGACTGGCAAGCGCGAAACCGCGGGCGGCCGCGTGAATGCCTCCGCGCCCATTGAGTCCATGCCGTTGTATGTGCCGGCCGGCTCGATCCTGCCGCTCGGGCCGGACGTCGAATACGTGGACCAGAAACCGGCCGATCCGCTTGAAGTGCGGGTCTATCCGGGCGCCAACGGCTCGTTCACGCTCTACGAAGACGCAGGCGATTCCTATGACTACGAACACGGAGCCTACACGACGATTCCGCTACGCTGGAACGACGCAACGAAAACGCTGATTATCGGCAAGCGCGCGGGCGCCTACGAGGGAATGCTCACGAAGCGCACCCTCCGGGTCGTGTTCGTCGATCAGCAGCGCGGCGGCGGCTTGGAGGAATCTGCCGGGGCGCGCGCGGTAGCCTACTCGGGCGATGAAATCCAGGTGAAGCTACCCTGAGACGCGGCTTTCAGAAAGGCGCAACTGGAATGCAACGCAATCAGAAACTCGGCATGAACAGACAGGAGATTCCAAGTTGAAACTCAACCGGTTTACGATCGCATTGCCACAGTTTTCGGCTCGGGGCTCGCTGTAACAGTACCGGTGCATTATGAATCGCAGAATCTTCTTGTGTTCGACACGGATCACGGCGGGCGTCCTGGCGGCACCGCTCCGGACTGGCAAGGCCAACGTCGATATACACTTGCCGGAAGGCAGGCCGGTGACGTTCCGCTTGAAGCTCGGCCACCGCAAGCCGATCGATTGGGTCTCTCAGGTCTCAGTCGCATGAGGCACCCGGCATTGTCCTTTTTGCCGCGAGCACCCGTCTCAACAGCCGCTCTATCTGGCATCCCGAGTGTAATCGTGCTTTGTGCCGGAATCCCATTGCACAGTGGAGCTTACCGATGACCCGAACCTGGGGTTGCGGAATCGCTGCCACTGCTGAGGCAGGCTGGACATTCCGGCACGCAATCGCTTACATTGGTCGCTTCAGAAAAGAGTTGCTGCCTCCAAATAATGGAAATCCTGCCGAGGGCCTACTATGACCATGTTGCGCAGAACTGTGATGCCGGTGATTGGTGCCCTGGCTATATTGGCATTTCAAGTCCTTTCCACAGCGCCTGGTAGTGCGGCTCCCGCCCCTGCACCCGACGAACCACCTCGCAGCATCGCGCCTTACTTCACGCCGGCCACATCGTCCCCCAAGGCGCCGGACGCCGAGGGTTTCCTCCAACGCTGGTTGCTTCTGGAGCCGATCGACAAGCCGAACCGGACCAACACCGTGTTCACCGACAGCTACGTCCGGAATGCCATGAACACCGAGTACTTCCCCAACCAGTTCACCGCCATTCCGCACGACGGCGATAAGGTGACGGTTGCCGGTGAGGAACTCGCATGGCATGCTCTCGATTCGGCCAATTGGAACGTCAAGCTTTTTCGTTTCGCCTATGGCCTCAACAAGCCGACTTACGGCGTCCTGTTCTGGGCTGTTACCGTCGTCAACAGCCCGCGTCAGATCGAGAACGTTCGCATGGCGGTCGGCTCCAATTCGGCGTCTATGTGGTGGCTCAACGGCAAGGAGGCCGTCATCCTCTCCGGCGATCGGCGCATGGTTATGGATGACTGCGTCTCCAAACGGCTCACGCTCAACAAGGGCCGGAACGTGATTCGCGGCGCCGTGATCAACGGTCCCGGCTTGAGTGATTTCTGCGTCCGCTTCATCGATGAGAACGGTGCGCCGATCCGGGATCTTTCGCTGAGCCTCGAGTAACACTCGAAATCCATGAATCGTCCATTTTTGGTCTCTATCGTTTTGTACGGGGAGCTTCTATGAAATCCTATCTTCTGGCCGCGGCCGTGCCCGCCGCGCTCGCTCTGTGTGTGTTTCGTCCACTTTTGGCGGTGGACGGCGAGCCCTACATCCACGATCCCTCGACCGTCATTCAGTGCGACGGCAAGTTTTACGTTTTCGGCACCGGCGGCGGCGGCTTGATATCCGACGACGGCTGGACCTGGCACAGCGGCGCCGTGCGCCCCGGCGGTGGAGTGGCCCCCGACGTCATCCACATCGGGGATCGCTACTACATGGCCTATGCCAAGGGAGGCGGCGGATTGGCGGTGGACACGCCAGCAATGTCCACGTCATGTGGACCAAGACGCTCGACCCCAAATCCCCCGACTTCGGATTCAAAGACGACACCGTCGTCGCCTCGTCCGACGGCGTCGAGGACTGCGATGCCATCGATCCGGCGTTCTTGCTCGATCCCACCGATGGCCGGCTGTGGCTCAGCTACGGGACCTACTTCGGCTACATCCGCCTCGTCGAGCTCGATCCCAAAACGGGAATACGCATCCCGGGCAACCAGCCATTGAACATCGCCATCGACATGGAAGCCACTGCGATGATGTATCGCGACGGCTGGTACTACCTTCTGGGCACTCACGGCACGTGCTGCGACGGCGCCAACTCCACCTACAACATTCGTGTGGCCCGTTCCCGGAAGGTGACCGGCCCCTACCTGGATAACATGGGCATTGACGCGCTCAAGGGCGGCGGCAAGCTCTTTGTGGCCGCCAGCGGCCGCTTTGTCGGACCCGGCCACTTCGGCAGGCTGGACCTGGGCGACGGCGTGGAGAAGTTCTCCTGTCATTACGAGGCCGACCTGGACCGCGGCGGCCGCAGCGTGCTGGACATTCGCCCGCTGCTCTGGAAAGACGGATGGCCGGTTGCCGGCGACAATTTCCAGGAAGGCACCTATGAGATCCAGTCCGAACGCAGCGGCTATGCGCTGGAGCTGGCTGTGGATTTCGTGCGGATGCCCGGCGGCATGCGCGGCTTTGGCCCCCCAAGCGGCCCCGTGACGCCGATTCCCGCCCAGGAACTCGCCCAGGTGTCGGCGAACTGGCCGGCCGGCAACATCGACATTCGCCTCGGCGATTACATGTTCCGGCCCCATCAGAAGTGGACGATCACGCCCGTGGCCAACGCCGGCGGCTATCCCGGCTCGCCCTATTTCAAGATCGCCATCGCCGGCACCGATCGCACGCTGGCTGCGACCGCCGACGGTGAAGTGGTAGCGGTTCCCGCCTTTACCGGCAGTCCCGAACAACTGTGGCGCATCGACCAGTTGACCGACAGCACCTACCGCATCATGCCCAAATCGGTGCCCAACTCCAAGGAGCCCATGGCACTGACCGCGGTGGGCCACAGCACTCCGACGCTGGCCAAGTTCGACCCCGACAGCGTCAAGGCCCGCTGGAACTTTAGAAAGCTCTGACGTCGACAGACCAAACAACTGCAATTACCCCCTTAACGTCGTGTCGCGCTCCAAAAGTTCAGTTCAAATCGCCTATCTCTCCCGTCGAAGACCGCGAGCGGAACCATCGTCATTCGGGCAAAGCACGCCGTGACGCGCAGCCTCCTCCGGCGATGCCGGCGCGCCGAGCGCGGTGACACCCAATGTCGCAAACTGAACCGCCGCTGAATCGAAACCGAGGAGGGCGTCTCCGGAAGCGACCACCACCTGACCTGCGCCTGACGCGCCTGCAGGAAGGCGGAGAAAGGCCGGCATCAGCCTGTCAAACAACGTCGAACCCAGGACGGAACGAGAGTCGCCGGGAAGCGGAATGAAGATCTTCCCGCACAGCGAGTATGCGGGCAGGCGGCGGGAGTCGCCTCCGGCGTGAACGATCAAAATGCGCAGGCGCCTCAGGGTTGCTTCCGCGGAACGCAGGTCGTTCGCATCGGCGCCCGGTTGCGACGTCAACCAGCGCCACAGTCAGCGCCCTCGGTGGCGCGCCGTCATGCGCTCCTGCGCGTCGATTCGCGTGGCACCACGGATGGCTGAAGCATGATGCTTTTGGGCTGCGGCGGGACCTTGGCCTCGATCAGGGCCAGGACCAGTCTCCCGGCGCGCTCGCCGATGGCCCGGCTCTGCTGGTCCACGCTCGAAAGCGGCACACGCAAGGACTTGTCAAAATGAAGATTGCCGCAGCCAATCACGGCGATATCTTCGGGAACCCGCAATCCGGCCTCGAGGATGGCGTCGATCGCTCCGATGGCGATCGGGTCGTTGTAGCAGAACACCCCGTCGGGCCGCGGATCGAGAGCCAGCAGTTTCTTCATCGCTTCGTTGCCGCTGATCCAGCTATCCACGTCGGCCGAGCGTCCGGCCAGAACATAGCCTTGGAACTGGCTCAGGTCGTTTTGCGCGAGGGCTTGGTTATAGCCCTCCAGACGCCCGATGGCGGTGCTGGTAGCGGAGCCGCTAATATGGGCGATCCTGCGGCATCCGCCCGATATCAGGTGTTCAGTTGCCAGCCGGCCGACCGCGATGTCGTCAACGCCCACGAAATTCGCCGGCATCCCCAGGAAGCCGCGGTCGATGAGCACGTAGGGAACCTTCTGCTCTTCAATGCGCCGGAAGCTCTCTACCGTCCACTGCGTGGAGGCAATCATCAGCGCATCCAGCCGGCGGCTTAGCAGCCGCCTGATCTCTTGGCGCTCCAGGTCCGGATTTCCCTCAGAGGAGGAGATCAACAGGCTGTAGCTTTTTCGGCGCAGCACGTCGGAGAGCCCGGTCGCCACCTCCGCGAAGAATGGGTGCATCAGGTCCGGCACAATCAGCCCGGCCGAGTAGCTCCGGCCCGTGACCAGCGCACGAGCCGCCATATTCGGCTGGTAGTTCAGCTCCTTGATACGTTTGAGCACGCGCTGCCGCGTCTCCTCTCCAATGTCAGTGTGGTTGCGAATGACCTTGGAGACCGTTACCACGGACACCCCGAGTTCCCGGGCGATGTCCTTCATCGTTACCGCCATTGTTTTACTATTATGTACCCCGAGCGCGAGCGACGAAACGTAGTTGCGGCCTGCCCCGGCCGGGTGGCCACGCGACAAGGGACAATCTGTCACGAGAGCGCCGGCTACGCGAAATCTGCCGGGGGTTCCGACTGCAGCGTACGCGTTGAACCGGTGCCGACGGGCTGAAACGTTAAAGGTAACGGCGGTAAGCGCCGGCCGGCCGTTTCCTCGCCCTCTCGCTGGGGTGCAATCGCGCGCAACGGAGATCATCGCGCCAACTGTGGCTCTCGTCAACTGCATTTCGCGGCCGCTTGAACCGACCTTGGCGATGCTTACCAGCGAAGAGCTCCTATAATTACCCTCGAACGATGACCAACGCGTTACTTCTCTCCCGGGTCCGCGACCACCGTGTCACGCGAGGATTTCACGCTTGCTGCCGGCTCGACGCTCACGCACGACTCCTCTTCGCGCTTTTCCGCCAGACTCAGAACCGCCATTCAGGCTGCCCGACGATCGTATCGGTGATGCAGTCCGCCTACCTGTGGAATCGCCAGAATCTGTCCCTCATCAACCCCTTGCACCCGCCGTGCCTCGGGTGTGTCCTTCGCCAACGACAGATGCGTGCGGGCTTGGTGGTAATAAGCTACGAATGACCTGATCTGCCGACGCAGCGATTCTTCATTCCAGACCATCACGTGTTCCAGATATTCGGGCCGCTTCGTACCCATCACGCGCTCGATGTACAATGCCTCCTGCAATTGCTGCGCCGTCCATTCCGCTATTGGATGGGACGTCACCCCGAAATGCAGCATCCGTCGCCGATCGTGCACCAGCACCAGGAACACGTACAGGCCTGAAAGCGGATCGTGGGCACCGTGAAGAAGTCCGCGGAGACCAGCGTTTTCAGATGATTTTCCAGGAAGGTTCTCCAGGTCTGGGAGGGTGGCCTGCGTGCGCGCACCAGATATTTGCTCACGCTGGTCTCGCCAATGTCGATGCCCAGTTTGCGCGGTTCGCCATGGATGCGCGGGGCGCCCCACAGCGGATTGTCGCGACTCATGGTGCGGATCAATTGGCGAACTTCTCGTGGCACCGGTGGCCGGCCGGGGCGGCCGTACCGCACTTTCCAGGTCCAGAAGAGGCGGAAGCCTTTTGCGGTGCCAGGCGATCGCCGTCGCCGGCTGAACGATGACCAGCGCGGAGCGTCAGCCGGCCCAGACGTTGGACAGCCAAGCCCAGGGCAGGCGATCTGCGGAGTTGAGCTTCGGGCGTTTGACGGAGCGCTGGAGCACGGCGAGTTGGTGGCGCAGGGCGAGGATCTCCAATTGCAGAACTGCGCGGCGGCGGAGGGAGCCCCGAAAGCTGGCCCAGAGTGCGGCGAATAGGTGGCAAGGCGAGAAGCGGCGGAGAACGGTCAATTCACACTTTATCAATTGGATCGAGGTTTGCGAGAACCACAGTTCTTTTTTCAAACTAGGCGGCACAGATTCCTTGCGCTTCTTCTTTAGGATGAATATGGCTAGCTTGGGCGGTAGAATCTCGGATTCTCCGGCTGGCCAACTTCGCGGTTGCGCGCAAATTGCTGTTTCAGTTATGCTTACATGAGGAGTTGAGCGGGAGTAATTCAGTGGTAGAATGCCAGCTTCTACGCTCCCCCTTTGTTTTCTGTCGTTTAGACGATGTGCTGTCTCCCATGCTGTCCGCAAGGATGCGGCTCGCAGGAGAGACATTTTGTCGCGAGTCAACATCGTCAAACGCATCAAAATTGGCGGCCGCTGGAAGATGTTTTCCATCCCCCGGAATGCCAAAGGCAACTACGACTGGAACGCTATCGCCGACGGTCGCTACTATGTCGAGTGGTACGTGGGCGGCACTCGCCGTCGAGTGAGTGCTGGCGTCACCGCCGCTCAGGCACTCGAGGTACAGCGCCGCAAGCACCATGAACTGGAAGGACGCAAACTGGGTATCCCCGGATTTGAAACAGCCGGCGAAACTGTCAAGAAGCCTGCGTTGCACGTCGCCATCGCTAAATACCTGGAGCAGATCGAAGCGCTGAAAAAGCCCAACACCCATCGCAAATATGAAGCAGTGCTCAACCGCTTCGGGGAGTTCTTCCGCGACTGCGTCTCGATCGACGCGATCTCCGGTGACGACCTGACGCGATTCGTCGTAACGCTCAAGAAAGATCATGGCTTGGGATCCAATACGATCCTGCACAACGCGGTCATCGTCGCCCAATTTCTCAAGCGCCACGGTAGGAGCGGGATCACGAAAGAGCTGCCGCTACCCGAGCGCATCACGCCGCTTGTGAAGATATACCGGCACGAGGAGCTTGCCCGCTTCTTTGCAGCCTGCTCCGATCAGGAACGTGCCTTGTTCGCTACGTTTCTGCTAACTGGTTTCCGCGAGCAGGAAGTGATGTTCCTGCGCTGGAGCGACGTGAACTTCGAGTTGCGGACTGTGCGGGTGACCTCGAAACCGGAACTGGGATTTTACCCGAAGCGATGGGAAGATCGTGAGATTCCGGCTCCGGTGGAACTCATCGACGAGCTTCGGAAGCATGCGCATCGCCCGAACTGCCAATTTGTGTTCCCATCCCCTACAGGGAACCGCGAACAGCACATGCTCGATCACTGCAAATCTATCGCGAAGCGCGCCAAACTCGACCCGGCAAAATTCGATCTGAAGACGTTTCGTTCGACCTATGCCACGGGAATGCTGCGAAGGGGTTTCGACGTACGGACGGTGCAGCACTGGATGGGCCA
This sequence comes from Bryobacterales bacterium, assembly GCA_963761855.1. Lineage (GTDB taxonomy): Bacteria > Acidobacteriota > Terriglobia > Bryobacterales > Bryobacteraceae > Bog-375. The sequence continues at coordinate 20,317 of CAVXJY010000060.1, forward strand.
CAAGTCCCTGGAGACGACGATGCGCTATCTGGCACCGGCCACCGATGTTCAGGACGAGTTGGATTTGGTGACTATTCCGTCCGTCGGCAAGGCCGACCCGGCCCCCCGGAAGGCCGCCGCACGTGAGACCCGTTCGTCTCGGAAGGCGCGAGCGGTGCAGTCGCGCGCCTCTGGGGAGGTAACAGGCTCCGCAGTAGCGCCGCAGACAGGTTTGTAAACCCGGCAGAACCGCGTTTTCAGGACGGCGTGGTGGAAAGCGCTGTACCCGCTAGCCCGCATGGCAATGAAACTGGACCGCTGGTGTTGAATGCCTGCCCGGTGGCAAGAAAACCATTCGTTCCCGTGGAATCGCGCGCCATACTGAGCCGACAATGCCCAAGCGGGATTTGGCCCGGTTGAGTCGCGCCGCCGCGATCCGACTGGGCGCATCAACGGGCGAAAAGGAGGCCGTTGAACTGCGGGACGGCGACAAGCAACGGTATGGCGGAAAGGGCGTCACCAAGACCGCCGGCCACATCGGGCGAGAACTGGCGACCGCTGTTGTCGGCCGGGACGCGACTAGTCAGCGCGCTATCGATCAGGCGATGATCGAGGCCGATGGGACACCGAACAAGGCAACCCTGGGGGCGAACGCCATTCTTGCGGTCTCCATGGCGACAGCACGGGCTGCCGCGAGCGCCCACGCCCTGCCCCTTTATCGATACCTCGGCGGCGCCAACGCCTGCACGCTGCCTGTTCCGTGCATGAACGTGCTCAATGGCGGCAAGCATGCCGACAACACCGTCGACTTCCAGGAGTTCATGATCGCGCCGCACAATGCGCCGTCGTTCGCGGAGGCAATCCGCAAGGGGATGGAGACCTTTCACGCTCTCAAGAAAGTTTTGAATGGCAAGGGCTATAGCACGGCGGTCGGCGACGAAGGAGGCTTCGCACCCGATCTCAAGTCGAATGACGAAGCCGTTGAATTGATTCTGGAGGCGATCGTGAAAGCCAGCTACAAGCCCGGCTCGGACATTTCCATTTGCCTCGACCCCGCCGCCAGCGAGATGTGGGACGACGGGAAATATGTGCTCTTCAAGTCCACCAAGAAGGCGATCTCCTCGCGGGAGCTGATCAAGATCTGGGAGTCGTGGGCAAACCAGTATCCAATCGTCCTGCTGGAAGACGGAATGGGGGAGAACGATTGGGGCGGATGGAAAGACCTCACCACCACGCTGGGAACCCGAATTGAGCTGGTCGGGGACGACCTCTTCTGCACGAACCCGAAAATCCTCCAGGATGGAATCGAGAAGGGCGTCGCCAACGCGGTCTTGATCAAGCTCAACCAGATCGGCTCCGTCACAGAGACCCTCGACACGATTGAATTGGCCGGCCGCAACAGTTACGGTTGCTTCGTGTCTCACCGATCGGGTGAAACGGAAGACACCTTTATCTCAGATCTGACCGTGGCGACGGGAGCAGGCCATATAAAAACCGGATCGGGCTGCCGAAGTGAACGCGTTGCAAAGTTCAACCAGTTCATTCGGATCGAAGAGCGCCTCGGCAAGCAAGCCCGGTTCGCCGGCCGGGCGGCGTTCCGGCGTTGATCGGCGGTATTAGGAGGAGTGACAACCGGCTCACATAGGTTGTGTGCGACAGGTCGCCCCCCGGCCTTTCATGCAGTAGTCGTAGCAGTTCTTGTGCGCGATGTAGACGCACCGGAGGGATGCTTCCAGGGTTCCGCCCAACTCGAATCGCGGATCGTCGTAGATCACTGGACAGGGATAGTAGCGGAGTTCGCCCTCGATCTTCTGGATCGAACGACTGAAGTGGCACATGAGTTGCTCCGCGGGTTTGGACAGGACCTTGAAGCAGTTGGTGGTCACGAACACTTCGGGTTGGGCCGCTTCGCCGCGATGCGAAAGCGTGGTGAGTTGGTGGCCCATCTCAAGCATGTTCTCGATCAGGCTGACCTCGATGGCCGTACCGGGAAAGAGCGAGCGGTAACTCTCTCGAATCTGCGCATCGGTACGGCCCTCCAGCAGGGGCCGCTCCGCGGCGATGACGACATCGAAACCCATCCCAGCCAGCAGCCGGATCGTTTCCACGGTCTGCACAAAGGTCCCTCTACCCCGGACGGCGTCATGGCGTTGCGGGTCGGGACTCTCCAGGGTGATGCGAAGCGTGAAGCGGCCGCCGTGGCGCTCGTTAAGACGCTGAAGAGCCTCGATATGGTTCCTGATATACCGGCGGCCGTTCGTGAGCACTTCGATGGGCGCGATGTCGAGAGCGAAAGCCAGGCTCTTCAACAACTCGGTGTTTCGCTCGGCTCGGCCGCGCAGGATGTCCTCGTTGACGAAGACTTCTCCGCCCGTGAAGTAGATCTTCTGTACGCCGAAGCGGGCGGCGTCTTCCAGGTGCGGCGCAAGCTCGGCGAACGTGATCTGCTCCAGCCGGTTGTTGGACGGTGAAGACGCCGTATAGCAGTGCTTGCAGCTAAGGTCGCAGAGAGAACCTTGCATGACCCAGAGGTCGTCGAGGGCCGGCTTGCCGCCGAGGCTCTTAGGATCCACGAATCCGCGGCGCTCTCCGCGCTGGTTCACCAATTCGAGTCCTTGGGGGTGTTGGGGCCTGATCACGTTCGCGTTCATCGGAGTGTACCAGTCTTCTTCATGCGGCCTGATAAGCTGATCTGTTCCGGTCCCAATGACGTCCGCGCCGGCCATATCGATCATCGTTCCCGTCTACCACGAAGAGGCGTCCATCGGCCGGCTGCTGGACAACCTGGATGCGCAGGGCCCCGTGGAGGTCATCGTGGTGGATGGCGGGTCCACCGATCGGACAGCGGAGATTGCCATGCAAAGAGCCCGTCTCGTCCAAAGCGAGTTGGGGCGCGCCGCGCAGATGAATGCCGGCGCTGCGACCGCGGCTGGCGAGATCCTCGTGTTCCTTCACGCCGACGCGCTCCTCGGAAGAGGCGCGCTGGATCAGGTCCGCCGGATCATGGAGGATGCCTCGATAGTCGGCGGGAATTTCGATATCCGATACGAGGGAAAAGACTGGGCTGCCGGCGCCTTCACGCGTATCAACCGTTGGCGGCGGAGATGGGGCATCTTCTACGGCGATTCCGGCATCTTCTGCCGGCGGTCGGTGTTCGCGAAACTGGGCGGCTACCGATTGTGGCCGATTATGGAAGATTACGAGTTTGCGCGGCGCTTGTCGAAAGCCGGCAGGCTCGCCTTTCTGGAATGCCCCATCTGGGTATCCGACCGCCGTTGGCGAAAATCCGGACTGTTTCGGACCATGTGGAGCTGGTTTCTGATTCAGGGACTGTATTCGCTGGGCGTCCCGCCGCGCCATTTGGCTCGACTGTATCGCCACGTCCGCTAAAATCGTGACTTGCTCCCGTTGATCGTTCTGTTCGCGAAGGCTCCGACGCCGGGACGCGTGAAGACGCGGTTGGCGGTCAGCCCGGCGCGCGCCGCCGAGCTTCATTCCTCTTTCGTCCGCCAGACGCTCGTCATGCTGGAATCCATGCGTGCCGAGGCGGATGTGGAACTCTCCACCGACGAGCCGACCGAGGCCTGGCGCGAATTTTCCGTGGCGCGGTCGGTTCAGAGTCCCGGCCAACTGGGAGAACGTATCTACGCGGCTCTCGAACTGGCGCTGGCCGCGGGACGGCCGAAGGCGCTGATCCTCGGCAGCGATTCCCCGGGACTGCCGCCGGCGCACGTTCGCGCTCTGTTCGCCTCTACTGCCGACGCGTGCCTGGGCCCGGTGGAGGATGGCGGATTCTACGCTATCGCTTGCAGCCGGATCGCGCCAGCGATGTTCGATGGCGTTCGATGGTCTACCGGCGACGCTCTTAGCGATACCGTCACAGCGCTCAAAGCTTGCGGACTCGGCGTCGAACTCGGGCCCACATGGTTCGATGTGGACCGGCCGGAAGATCTCACGCGGCTCGGCGTTCGGTAGCATGGCGGCTCCTCTTGCGGCGCTCCCCGGCGAGCGCTCCCAGCGCGACGCCGTATGCGGCGTGCGCGGAAAGCACTGTGGCAGCGAAGCGCCAGCCGAAGTCCTTTCCGAACAATCCCACGCCAAGGCTCTGGACTACCGGGCTCACCAGAAACCCGATACCAATCGCCATGCCGTACGGAATGGCCCACCAATGCGGTCGCCTCATGAAGAGGGCCGCGAAGATGGCGCCGAAGGCGGCGCCGTTCCAGTAGTGATAAGCGAAGCCCGCCACGTTCGATCCGGTGGAGGTCCCCAGCGCAAAACGATTCAGCAGCAGCACCCCCATGAGCTCCGGCAGGTTTCCCGGCATGAAGCCGAGGCGGAAGCCGGTATAGCGGACCACTTCCAGCGCGACTGTGGCGACAGCCCCGGCGACGAGCCCACTTCGAATTGCCCGCCCAACGCTGTGCCCCCGCCATTCCATGTATCCGGTGACGGCCAGTAGCAGACCCGCGGACGGCAGAACCAGAACGACGGCGAGCCGCTGGAGCGTCAGGTATCCCATTTGCGCGAGCGGAAACGCCGCCGGCCCGGCGGAAGCCAGCAATGCCAATCCAAGACGCAGGAATGCGTTCTTCATGTTCGCCTCCAGGGAAGGGGCCGGCCCAGGGGGCGCCCCCGCGCCCCCGCAATGGGAGTCCTTACTGAGCGGCCATCGTCGCCAGCCCATTGAGTTTCTCGTCGAGCATCTGCCCGATCATCGCCAACTTGTCGTTGTGGAACTGCGCCAGCTGGGTCGAGGGCTTGTCGTACGATACGTGCGTCCTGCCGCTCTCGTCGCTGTAGACGAAGACCCGCAGGGGCACGTACAGTCCCACCCCATGATTCTGCTCGAACAGTTGTTTGCCGACAGTGGGGTTTCCTACCAGGAACAGCGTGGCCTTCAGGCTCAACCCGGTCATGGACAGCATTTTGCCCTGATTCACCTCGGCCATGACCATCATCCCGCTCTTGGCCACCAGCGTTTTGATGGCTTCGCTTACCTGGTCGAACGATTTGTCCGATGCCACGGTGACCTGGCCGGCGGTGAAGGCGCTTTCCGCGCTCGCGGCCGGCAACGGGCTCAAGGCCGCAGCAGCCAGCAGCGCCCCGGCAAATACTCTTGCGATCAATCGATTCGTTTTCATTTCCTCTCCTCTTGCCGCGGCCGCGTCGTTTGCGCTTGCCGCGTTCGAACATGAGTGCGGGCGAGTTGGACTTTCTTACAGCCGTTCTGAAAAAATGATATTCGGTGCCTGTCGAAAGCCAACTCGATGCCGGCCTGGTAGCCCGATTGCGCGCCCGTGATCCCGATGCGCTCGCGTCGGCCGTGCAGGACCACGCACGCACTCTTTATCGCGCAGCCCGGGGCATGGGATTCCAGGAAGCGGAAGCCGAGGACTTGATTCAGGACGTCTTCACGACCTTCCTGGAGACGCTGGACCGGTTCGAAGGACGCTCTCAAGTGCGGACCTGGTTGTTCGGTATTCTCCACCGCAAGGCATTGGAGAGGCGCCGCGAACAATATCGCGAACAGCAGCACGATCCTATTGATGAGGTCTGCGAGTCTCGTTTCGATGCGCGGGGCAAGTGGGTCCGGCCGCCGGAGGACCTCCATCGCGCCCTGGAATCCAAAGAAATCGGAGAGGCCCTGGCCGGCTGCCTGGAGGGCTTGCCTGCCGCGCAGCGGGAAGTATTCGTGCTCCGGGAGATGGAAAGCCTGGAGACGGCCGAGATTTGTAAGATTCTGGGCGTGACTGTCACCAACATGGGAGTGCTGATGCACCGCGCGCGCAACCGCTTGCGGGAGTGCATCGAGGCCAAGGGATGGGGCCGATCATGATCCGCTGCAGAAATGTCGCCGAATTGCTGACTTCCGATCGGCTCCGGAACGCCGGCTTCGGGACGAGACTTCAAGTCGGGATGCACCTATGGATGTGCCGCCACTGTGCGCGTCTGGCGCGGCAGGTGAAATTGATGGGGGCAGCGGCAGCGAAGCTGGCCGCCGCCATCGGCCGGGAGAAGACCGGCGCGGGGGACGACCTGGAGTCGCGCCTGCTCCGCAAACTTTCCGATACGGACGTCCGATGAGAATTGAGATCCTGTATTTCGACGGGTGCCCCAACTATCTGCCCGCGGTCGAGCGGCTCAAAGCGGTCTTGAGTCAGGACGGACTGCCCCTCGATGTTGAGCTCATCCAGGTGAAAGATGAGGCAATGGCGAAGGTACTAGGATTCGTCGGGTCGCCAACGATCCGGGTCAACGGCCTGGATATTGAGGCGGATTCTCGCGGCGCAACGGCGACGGGTCTCGCGTGTCGGCGGTATAGGGGAGGCCTGCCGTCGGAAGAAATGATTCGAGCGGCCCTGAGAGAAGCGCGGGAGGAATGAACCACGCCTTATCCAATGCCGTCGAGCCGAGACCGTGCGCCAATCTCGATAACAACCAGCGCTCAGTGCTCGTGAGTGTCGCCGCCATCGGCTGGGGGCGAATTCAAGACCCTGCGGAACACTTACCTTCAGCACCGCTGTAAGATCCGCCGCGGTTCGATCACTCACGGGTATGCGCGAATTGAATCAGGAGGCCACGGCATGATGGAAGCCATCCGCCATTGGCTGCTCGGCCTCGGACTGCATTACGGGGTGAACCCGTTACTGTTCGGAGCCATCTATGTGGGGGCCGTACCGCTGTTCTCGCTGTCGCTTGCCTTGCTGGCGCGATCCGTGCGGCGCCGCAAGTCCCCGGTCGTGCCGGCGCTGAGTGCGTCGTTCTGGTTTGTGTCCGCGTACCTCTATTTGCTCGTGGCCGGCCGGAACATCCCCGCCTGGGTCTATTTCTTTGTTGCCGCCATGGTGGCCGCCGGCGGCTACTCCGCTGTTCGGAAGATCGCGGCGAAGCTCCGCCCAGGAGGCAGACCGGCATGAAGTACGACTTCGACATGCTGGTGATCGGAGGAGGTGCCGCGGGGCTCACGGCCGCGGGCATGTCCGCCGTCCTAGGGGCGAAAACAGCGCTGGTGGAGGCGCGCAAATTGGGAGGGGATTGCACCTGGTACGGGTGTGTCCCGAGCAAGAGCCTGCTCAGGGCCGCGGCAGTCGCACATCAGATGCGGACTGCCGGCCGCTTTGGGCTCACGCCAGTGAACGTCGAACACGACTTCGGGCGCGTCATGGATCGAGTTCGTTCCATCCAGAATCATATTTACGCCGACGCGGACGCACCTCCGAACTTCGAACGACTGGGCGTCGAAGTGATACCGGGGCGAGCCCGGTTTTTGGGGCCGCACGCGGTTGAGATTGACGCGGATGGCGGAACCAGGATGCTTACTTCCCGCTATGTCGTCGTGGCCACAGGGAGTTCGCCACGTATACCTCAGTTCGACACCGACGGGACCGTGCCGGCGCTCACCAATGAGACCCTGTTCGAGCTCAACCGGTTGCCGAAGCGCTTGCTGGTACTCGGCGCCGGCCCGATTGGACTCGAGATGGCTCAGGCATTTCACCGCCTGGGCTCCTCGGTCACCGTGGCCACTCACGGCAGCGCTATTCTGGGCCGGGACGATGGGGAGTTGACCGCAACCCTGCTTGAACATCTTCAAAGCGAAGGCATCCGGTTCCTTTTCGATGCCGAGGTCGTCGCGCTGCAGGCCGGCGCCGCGCGAACGGCACAGGGGGAGCGAGTGGAAACCGATGTTCTGCTGATCGCCCTTGGACGCAGGCCCAACCTGGGAAGCCTGCGTCTTGAGGCGGCGGGAGTGCGGACCAACGAAAGAGGCATCATGGTGAACCGCCGCTGCCAGTCTTCCATGAAGCATATCTACGCATGCGGCGACATAGCCGGACGGCATCTGTTCACCCACATGGCCGAGCATATGGCGAAGATTGCGGTGACAAACGCCATCCTGCACATTCCCTCGAAGGTGGACGAGCGCCACGTCACTTGGACGACCTTTACCGACCCGGAGCTTGCCCACGTGGGGGCAGGCGAGGCGGAGTTGCAGCGAAGCCGAACCGCGTACTCGGTCTACCGTTTTCCGTTTTCGCACTTGGATCGGGCGATCACCGACTCGGAAACCACTGGACTGATCAAAGTCCTCGCGAATCGGTGGGGGCGTATTCTTGGCGTTTCGATACTCGGCTCCCGCGCCGGCGAGATGATCGGCGAGTACGCGCTCGCCATGCGCAACGGAATCTCGTTGAGCAGGGTATCCTCGACGATCCACCCGTATCCTACTTATGTTCTAGGCAACCGCCGGGCGGCGGATCAGTTCATGATGGCCAAGCTCACGCCGGGGATCGTCCGATGGCTGCGGCGCCTGTTCGGGCTGCACGGCGATGTCCGCGGCGCGACGACGCTCAAAGAGATGGCGCTGTGGAGCGGTCGCGGCCGGTAAGCTGAAGAGGGATGCGCTATGGCGAAGCTATCCGATCTCAAGCTGTCCTACCAGCTCTTCATGAAGGCGTACCCCTACCGCAGAGTTGACTGGAGCCCGGGAGCGCGCCTGGTCAAGCCGCTGCGCACGGCGCGCATCGCCGTGGTCACCACCGCGGCTTTCTTCAAGCCGGACCAACTCCCATTCGATGTCTCGGTTCGTGGAGGGGATTATTCTTGCCGCGTGCTCCCGCTGGATACGGACCTGGACACACTGCGCATTGCTCACCGGAGCGATGCCTTTGACAGCCGCGGGATTGGTTCAGACAAGAATCTGGCTTTGCCCTTGGACCGCCTGAAGGCTTTGGCAAAAGCAGGCGTCATCGGCTCTGTCGCGCCTCGTCATTTCAGCTTCATGGGTTCCATCTCCGCGCCGGGCCGTCTTATCGACCGTACAGCGCCGGAGGTTGCCCGCATGCTGGTCGAGGATGGCGTGGACGCCGTCCTCCTCACGCCGGTGTGACCGATGTGCCATCAGTCGGTCGGACTGATCCAGAGCGTCATCGAGAGAATAGGTGTGCCGACGGTCTCCATCAGTCTGCTCCGTGAAGTGACCGAACGCGTGAATCCATCTCGCGCGCTGTTTGTGGACTTCCCGCTGGGCTATCCCCTGGGAGCGGCGGGCGACGCCAGCCTCCAGACCGAAATTATCCGTGCAGCGCTTGACCTGCTCGCAGAGAGCTCACCGACCGCGATTCTGCGTGACTATCGGGTATCTGGCTGCCGGCTCAGAAGACAAGGACCTTATCGGCCTCCTGCGTCCAGCACGTGAGTTCGTCCATCGAGCTGCGATGTGCGCCTTCAACGAGGCCTTCAGCGTTCAAGCCGCGGGCGTCCATGCACGTTCCGCACACCCCGATCTTCTCGCCCTTCGATGCCAGAATTTTCAGCATGCGTTCGATGTTGTAGTACCCGTTCGGAGTCTTCTGGCCGGCAACGCCGCAGGATGCCGCGTCGCCCATCAGAAACACCGACACGCTATTCGTCTCGTCTTTAGCAAGCGAGTTCGCCAACCGGAGGCCGTTATAGCTGCGCTCCGTGCCGTACGGCGGATCGTTGAGGATCAACAGATAGTTCATCGCAGTTACCGAACAATCCCTTTCAGTTGCTTCACCACGGCTTCAACCTCTCCTTGCGTCGTCGTGCGTCCCAGGCTGAACCGGATCGCTCCCATGCCGGTCTCAGGAGGCACTCGCATTGCCTTCAGAACCGGAGACAGTTCGACGGAACCGGCGTGGCACGCGGAACCGGTCGAGGCAGCAACGCCCTCCAGCCCGCGTAGAATCTCCGCGCCAACCTTGCCGGGAAAGCTGACGTTCAGCGTGTTCGGTAAACGCTCCACGGGATGTCCGTTGAGCACTACGCAGTTGCCAAACTCCTTGCTCAACAGGTTCCAGAAGAGGTCGCGCAGTTGTTGGATTGACCCGCTGCCAACCCAGGACTGCGCCAGTTCACAGGCTGCGCCAAGCCCCACATCGAGCAGGACGTTCTCTGTGCCGGCGCGCCGGCCCATTTCATGTCCCGCGCCGTGGATGAGCGGTTCGAGTTGCACGCCCGCGCGGATGTAAAGTGCGCCGACGCCCTTCGGTCCGTATAGCTTGTGGCCCGCCACTGACAGGAGATCGACGCCCAACTCGCGAACCTTGGTCGGGATCTTTCCGACGGACTGTGCGGCATCGGTATGAAACAGGATGGCGCGCTCGCGCGCGACACGGCTGATTTCCGCGAGAGGTTGTATCGTGCCCACTTCGTTGTTGGCGTGCATCACGGAAATCAGGATCGTCGCCGGCGTCACCGCGCGGCGCACGTCTTCCGGGTCAACGCGACCGAAAGAATCCACCGGCAGGTACGTCACGGTTGCCCCGAGCCGCTCCAGAAACCGGCAGGGATTGATGATCGCCGGGTGTTCGACCTGCGTCGTGATGATGTGCGGTTGCGTGATGTTCGTGGCGAAGAAGACGCCTTTAATCGCGAAGTTGTTCGCTTCGCTTCCGCCGCTGGTGAAGACAACCTCGCCGGCATCGCATCCCAGGAGATCGGCAACCTCCGCGCGTGCGTGCTCGACGGCCTTCCGCGCGGGTTCCCCCGCCCAGTGATCGCTCGACGGATTGCCGAACGGCGCCGCCAGCACTGCTTGCATGGCAGCCGCGACCTCAGGCGCCACCGGCGTGCTCGCATTGAAGTCAAGGTAGATGTGCATACCCCCTCCCCGTTCCGTTACCACCCGAACTCCATCGATGGCAGATCGTATCGGACCCGTGCCAGGTAGTACCGCTCAAAGGCCAGCTTAAAATACCGAGCCCACTTGCCACGTTTCACCGTCACCGTGTTGCGCGGAGGCAGAAACGGGTCGGCACGCATGTAGAACGCCGTATTGCCCGCATCGGCAATGCACGTAGATCGCAGCGTCATCCCATCGACGCTCACGCCGCCAGTGAACGTGGCTGCGATGTTGCGCGCCGCGGCCTGCGCCATCAGTTCCGTCATGTGCCCCGTCTTCGGCACGCCAACCGGTACCGCCGTGGGACCGGGCGGAGAGATCGCCACCGCGACGCCAGCAGCGTAGATATTCGCGAATGCCGTGCTGCGAAGCTCTGGCGTGACCGTGATGAAGCCCTTCGGGTTCGCCAACCCGTCTACCGCGCGAACAAACCGGTTGCCCAGAAATGCAGGAATCACCAAGGAAAAATCGAACGCGTGCTCGGAACCATCCGCCAGAATCAGGCGATCGGGAGAGGCACTGGCAATCCGGGCATTCACGATAGCAGCGATGTCGCGGCTTGCGAACTCGTCCTGGACCAGACGCGGCGACGTGCCTATGCCTGCGACGCCAAAATGCCCCAGGAACGGCTCCGGCGTGACGAACGTGATCGCGAAACGGTGACGCTTCCTTGCCCGCTTCAGAACGGTGTCGATCATCATCGCGATCTCGTACGCCGGGCCGATGCAACTTGCGCCGGCGGCGGCCCCGATTACGACGCGGCCGGTATCGGCGGCAAGCACTCGCGCGAGCGCATCCCGCGTCGCCGCCGCCTCAGCGGCTGTAAACGTCGAGTAAGTATTTCCTTCTTGCGGACCCAGCCCGGGCACGGCGCCGTAGTCGAGCTCCGCGCCGGGCGCGACGAGGAGCGCGTCATAGAGATAGGCCTGGGTCGCCGTGCGCACTTTACTTCTCCGCGGATCGATTTCCGTAACCTCGCCATGAACAAAGCGGATGTTCCGGCGCTGGAGCGCAGCACGCAAGGGAACCTTTATCGTCGCTGGGTCGCGCCAGCCCATGATCACCCACGGCAGCGAGGGGACGAACGTGAATTCCGCCTCCCGCGAGATCACCGTGATTTCGGCGTCATGTGGAAGCCGCCGGCGGAGTTCGTAGGCGGCGTTGATGCCGCCGAACGAACCGCCCACCACCACCACGCTCTTGCGACCGACACTCATACGACCTCCCTTCCCGATTCGGGGGATATCATCTGGGTTCCTCGCCGAGAGCCACTGGGAAGCCTTGCGCCCGCCATTCGGGCACTCCGTCCTCCATGCGGATGGCACGAAATCCTTTGGCTCGCAAAAGTTTCACGGCCTCGATGGCAAGCACGCAGTAGGGGCCGCGACAATACGCCACGATCTCGCGGCGCCGGGGGAGCTTCGAAAGATGGCTGCGCAACTGCTTCAGTGGGATCGAGACGGCGCCGGGGATATGGCCGGAGCGATACTCCTCCGGCGGGCGCACATCCAGCACGATCGCCTCGGAACGGCGTACGCGTTCCAGAAGCGCCTGCTTCTCGACGGCCTCCATCGACTCGCGCCCGTGGTTGAACTGGCGGACGATCTCGTCGATCTCGGCGAGGCGGCTCTCCGCCAGCGTGCGCAGCGCCTGGTAAAACCCGCACACCTGCTGGTCGGAGAGGCGGTACGTGACGAACAGTCCATCCTTGCGGGCGTCAACGAGTCGCGCTGCATGCAGCACCTGCAGATGCTGCGACGTATTCGCGACGGTAAAGCCCGCCTCTCGCGCGAGCACCTCCACGGTCCGCGGACCCTGGCACAACAGATCGAGTAGTTCCAGCCTGGGCGGGCTCGCCACCGCCTTGCCAATCCGGGCGAGCTGCTCATAAACGGCCTTTTTCAAGCTTGTTCCGGCCATACGCTATTCAAGTGCTTCCTTGATTATAAGTCAGGCTTGTCGACCATTCAACAACCTACTTGAATAGTGCCCGATACCTCTGCTATACCGGGTAGGTCATGAGCCGCGCCCATCTGCCGTTGCTTGCCCACCCCCTCGACCACGCGTCGGCCTTCACTCCCGAAGCGCTCATCGCCGCTGTCCGAACCGAGCGCGGCTTGGAAGCCAACAGCGTGCCGCCCGTTTGCGTGCTCGAATTCGACGGCGATCTGACCGATTGGCTCCTGAGCGCCGGACGCGCGCGGCCCTGCAATGACTGGGCGTGCTTTCACACCACGATGTACATGCTCGATCTGGATGGCTGTGCGTGTGGAATTGTTCCTCGCACGATCGGCGGTCCGTACGCGGTCTTGGTCGCCGAGCAACTCAGGGCTTCCGGTGCGCGTATCATCGTCGGTCTAACGTCCGCAGGCCGAGTGGCTCCCTCATTGCCTATCCCCAGCCTGGTTGTCGCCACGAAAGCATTGCGTGACGAGGGCACTTCGTATCACTACCTCCCGCCCGACCGCATGGTCGAAGCGCGCCATGATGTCACCGAAGCGCTGTTGCAGGAGGCACGCACGCTTGGCCTGCCCGTCACGGCAGGTCTTGTGTGGACCACCGACGCCCCATACCGGGAAACCTTGGAGCAACTCCGCGAGCACGCAACCGCGGGAGCGCTCGCCGTTGAGATGCAGGCCGCCTCACTCTTTGCGTTCGGCGCCGCGCGAGGATTCCCCGTCGGTGTGCTCGCGCACGTCACGAACGCCATCGGGCACGACGAGCAGTTCGATAAGGGCGGCGCACAGGTCGGCTATGACATTCTTCTGGCAATCTGCCGCGCCAGTCAGCGCGCACTGAAAATGGCATAAACACCACCCGCCGGGGCAGGATAGGGCTCTGAACCCGAGAGCGGAGCATCGTGGCACACTCGAATTAGACCCGATGAGAAAGGTGGACCCAATCGAGCGGGATATCGAGGCTGCGCTCAAACCGCGCGCCTTCATCAGCGATGGTGAGTGCTTCTCGTTCGTAAGCGGGTTGGAGACGGTCGCAGCTAGGATCGAACAGTTCGTCCAGAGCGACCCCGGGCGCGCTTGCGAGCTTTACGAAGCGTTCCTTGCCGGCTGTACCGCCAAGGCCGACGAACTCGACGATTCGAGTGGCTATTTTCGACAATTTGCTGGCGACATTATCTGTGGATGGATTAAAGCCCGTTGCGCGGCGGACATCAACCGGGACGAGACCGTCGTCATGCTTCTTGCTTGGATGGATGATGATCCGTTCGCGTTCTTTAATGATCTCGAGAAACAGCTGGTCGAAGCCTTTGACACGGACGGCCTCGCCGCCTTTGAACAACGGATCCGCTCGCGGTTCGAAGCCGCGCTGACGGCAACGGCGCCGGAAGCGCCCGCGGGCGATCGGCCCGAATATTGGCGGCGTCATTGGGGCGGGGTCCTACGCGCCATATACCTCGTCCAGAAAGACCGGGACGCGTACATTGCCCTCACGAGTGAAACAGGCCTGAGGCCAGAGGACTGTCTCGCCCTCGCGAAGCTGGATCGCTCGACCGGCAGGCTCGAGGACGCGCTCGCCTGGATCAGGCGCGGCGGAGACCTCTGTCGCGACGATTCGCACGCCTGGTCGGCGCACCTCGAACTGACCAAGCTACAGTGCGACCTGCTCGCCGCGCTTGGCCGCACTGCTGAGGCCCGGGCGATTGCCTGGAACGAGTTCGAGGCACGTCCAAGCCAGTATACGTACACAGATCTCATGCGGTTTGTTGAGGAACCCGATCACACCGACTGGCATGCAAGGGCCTTGGATGCGGCCAAGGGCGCCGATATCCACACGCTGATCGATCTGCTGATCGCGGCCGGGGAAATCGGCCGCCTCGCGGATCTGATCGCCGGCACGACCGACGAGGCGCTGCAGGGCGCCAGTCATTTCGCAACCGCACCAGCGGCAAAGGCTCTTGAGAACGCTCGTCCGGAATTGGCAGCGCGCCTGTGGCGTGCGCAGGGCATGCGGATCGTCGAGGCGGGCAAGAGCAAGTACTATGATGCGGCCCTGCGGGACTTCATGCGAGCGAAGCAGTGTTATGAACGCGCGGGTCTTGACGTCGAGTGGGAGCGCACCGTTCGGCTGGTGAGTGATCGCCACTTCCGCAAGACGGGATTCATCTCAGGTTTTCGGGCGGTGGTTTCGGGTGCCTATTCGGCGGAGTCCCCGTCATTTCTGGACCGCGCGAAGCGCAGTTGGCGCAAGCGGTTTGGGAGTCCCACTACATGAAGCGGAGAATGCCGCCGAAGCCCGCTACCCGGCCTCGGCGCGACGATTTGCAGATCCTGGTTGAGGAGATCACGGTGGATGCGTATGGGGATGCCGAGCAGTTCTGGGCTTTCCGCCAGGCGTTCGAGGAGAATGTCAGCGTGCCCTGCGCGGCGACAGTCGCCGGAGCGTCTGTAACCGTGGTCAAGTTCGATTTCGATGGCAACGAGCGGCGGGGGCTCACTGCCAAATGCCGTCTTCCAGACGGCTCCCAATATACCGTCTCCGCAGCGGATATTCGGCTTCCGGCCCGAGATCCCCGTGAGCGTTACATTGCGGCCTATCGAAAATGGATGGGGCTGCCACGGGAAAGGGCGAAGCCGGCCATTGCGGCGCCAGTCAATAAGAAGTCCGTTAGGCCCTCTCTGGACCAAGGTGGCGCGATCGAACTGGTTGTGCTTTCGGTCCAGAAACTTGCGGTGCGGTGCAGGACTCTGGCGGGCGGGGAGCGGATAACGCTCCGTGCAAAGCGATTCTGGGACCTTGCGCCAGGCGAAATTGTCTCGGTGCGGCCCAATAAACAGTGGAGCTATGCGGGCAACCCCTATCTTTCCGGAGAGATCAAATCCAGACGGATCGATGCGGGCGCGCTCGGCCTTGCGCCACTCAGTCTGGAGGGCCGCGGGATTTGGGCTCCGGCAGAGGAATACTGGGGCGAAGAGGGCTATCCCATTGAAGAATGGGCAAAACCAATCATTGGCCGCGGCCCTCGACCGCTGTTCGAAATGCAACAGGTATTGCCGGGGGAGGACCCCGACGATCCGTTCTCGGACCCGATCACCGAATCGAACGACCGCAAGGATGCTGGCGATCTTGCCGGAGCCGAGACGTTGCTGACCGACATGTGCGAGGCGGACCTGCGGTGTCTCGGCGCCCATGCTCACCTTGGCAACCTGGATTTCGAGCATCTGCCCAAGGAGGCGTTGCGGCACTATGAGGTGGGAGTGCGAATTGGAGAGCTGTCGCTGGGCGTCGACTTTGACGGCGTCCTTCTCTGGCGCATGATCGACAACCGGCCATTCCTCCGGTGCCTGCACGGATACGGCCTTTGCTTGTGGCGAGCTGGCAAGTTCGAGGATGCCTGCCGGGTATTCGAGCGGATGCTCTGGCTGAATCCGCCTGACAATCAGGGCGTTCGATTTCTCATAGCCGACGTGCAAGCACAGCTCCCTTGGGAGAGTCGGCACGACAAATAGGGGCTCGATGGCGACAACTTCGTGAAGAGCGACTAGTGCAAGAGGTCCCGGGTTCAGACGGCTAGGAAACTATGGCCTTATGGTGTCGGCAGCCGATCCACGTCAATCCGCCCAAGACTAAGGTCAAGCGCCAGCGCCGAGGTTGTGACCGATCGTTCGGCCTGGGACAGGAGCGACTGATTAGTGAGCAGGGCGGACTCGGCATCCAAGACGAAGTTGATTACGCTTCGTCCCGTATCGAACTTGAGGCGCTCGTCGTGCAGCACCCGCTCGCTCTCAGTCACTGAGTTGCGCAGGGATCGAACCCGGCTTTCGGCGCTATCCAGGTCCGCCATGGCGGTTCGGACCTCGCGACTGATTCGAAGTTCCAACTGTTTGCGCGCCAGACGCGATTCCTCCAGTTGAGCCTGTTCCGCTTGAATCTGGCCCTTGCGCCGTCCGCCATCAAAGAGCGGGAACGAGACGTGCACGCCGACCACCCAGTCGGTGGCGGCGTTTCCCGGGGATGG
This sequence comes from Bryobacterales bacterium, assembly GCA_963761855.1. GTDB lineage: Bacteria > Acidobacteriota > Terriglobia > Bryobacterales > Bryobacteraceae > Bog-375. The sequence goes on from CAVXJY010000060.1 coordinate 36,918, forward strand.
CAGATTGGAGGGGATCGAAGGCAGCAATTTGCCGATCAATTGCGGGAAGCCGACCGGAGTGTTCGAACCATATTGCATGGCCGAGGCGCGCAGATCGATGCGCGGCCAGGCGGACTTGCGGGCCGATTGCTCAGCCCGTTCGCCGGCGCGGATTTCGTGATCCTGCGAGACCATCTCCGGCCGGCCCGCTTCTGCCTGGCGCAACAATTCGCTCTCTGGCGCCGCTAGGGGAGAGACTTCGGAGGACGCAGGCGTGTAGCTCAATTGCGGAAGATCTCCCTCGAATCCCATGACAGCGGCCAGAGCGCTCAGGGACGATCTCCGGCCCGACCGCAGCGTGGCCAGATCGCTTTCCACCTGCGCGAGCCGTGTCTGGATCTTCAGTCCGTCGACAGGCACGGCACGGCCTCCTTTGATAAGCTGATTCGTCCGATCCAACAGCGATTGCAGGCTTTCGATCCGCGATTCAGCGGCTGCGATCAAATCCGTATAAGCCAACGTCTGCAAATAGAGCCGGGCGGTCTCGAACACGATTTCCTGGCGCCGGCGGTCCACGGTTGCGCGCGCGGCTTCGACGCGCTCCTTTGTGGCGGCGAGTTCGAGTTCGGTCCTGTGAAAATCCCAGGCCAGGAATTTCAAGTCGGCGCTGCCGGTGTAGATGGCGGTATCGAAGCGCAGCAGCGAAGGAGTGACGCCGGCGGGGTAGCCGTGCTCGTACCGCGAGCGGGCGGCGTCGGCAGAGAGATCTACCTGCGGGAACAAGGAAGAGCGCGCGGAGGTGACCAAACCTTGCCGGCGCTCAATCTCCGTTTGCGAAGACTTGAGGTCTGGAGAGTGTGAGAGAGCGTAGTCGACCGCTTCCCGCAGACTCATGCCGGAGTTCGAAGGTGGTTCCGCGGCCGCGGCGAAAAAGGAGAACAGCGCGACCTGCGCGACCAATCCGATTGAGGTCTTCATGCGACCACCTCCTGGCCCTGGCTGGCGGCTAGTTTCTTGCGAATGTGCTCAGGCAGGCCATGGTCGGGTTTTTTCGCATACACGAGGTTGTACGTTACCGGGATGACGAACAGCGAGAACAGCGTCGAGACGATTAGCCCGAAGATCAGCGACCAGGCCATCCCGCCGAAAACGGTGTCGAGAGTGATGGGAAACGCGCCGAGCACCGCGGCCCCCGACGTCAGAAGGATCGGTCGCAGACGCACCGAGACGCTTTCCAGAATGGCTTGATCGAGCGGCAAGCCGCGCAGCAGCCTGAGTTGAATGAAGTCGACGATGATGATCGAGTTCCTGGTAACTATCCCTGCCAGAGCGATCATGCCGATGAATGCCGGACCCGAAAAGAAGACTGGGTTCATGAACCCTCCGATGTTGCGCTGTCCAAACTGATTCAGCAGCCAGAATCCGGGCATCACGCCGATCACCATGAGCGGGATGGCGCGCATGATGGTGAGCGGCAGGCGGTAGGAGCCGGTCTGGTTCATGAGGACGATGTAGATCGCGATCAAAGCGCCTAACATGGCAAACGCAAGATCGCGAAACAGGCGGACAGTGACGTACATTTCGCCTTCGTCCCACCAGCTGATCGTCACTCCTTTCGGTACCTGCCAATCGACGCCGCCGCCTTTGTGAAACATCGTGCGAACATTCAAAGGCCGAGGCTGCGCCAGCATGTCTACGAAAGGTCGCGGCCGGTCCTGAACCTCATCGGCTGTGAGGTCGAGGATAGTTTCCACCGGTGGCCGTCCCGCCATTTCTCCCAAAACGTAGACCACACGCTGGAGCTGGCGGTGGTAAATGGTCTTATCCTCGATCTGGGTTCGCCAGCCGCCAAGCTCCGACAAGGGAACCAGGTTGCCTGCCGCGCCCTTGGCGTAAATGCGCGCCAGGTTGATCGGGCCGGACCGTTCGGCTCGCGAAAACCAAAGCGCGATTCTCACCGGGGTCCGCTCGTGAGGAATCTGGGCGGCGCCGGCGGCCTGACTGCCAAGCGCGAGTCCGACAGTGCGGGCGATTTCGTCCGTAGAAATGCCGTTGAGCGCGGCCTTCTGCTTATCGACATCGAACGTGTATTTGGTTTGGTCTTCATCGACGGTGTCGTCGACATCGACTACGCCCGGCTCGCGCCGCATCCGCGCTTTCACGATCGAAGCGGCTTCGATGAGGTCCTGATGTGAGTTCGTGGCGCTGCCATAGACGGCCGCGACGACCGTCGACATCGCCGGAGGACCGGCCGGCAGCTCGACGATCTTTAGTTTGACTCCGTCCCGCTGCGCGATGGCCGTCAGGTCGCCGCGAAGCCGCAATGCGAGGGCGTGGCTGGAGTAGGCGCGCTCCGTTTTGTGAATCAGGTTGATCCGGATGTCCGCGCGGTTGGGCGCGCGGCGCAGGAAATACTGGCGCATCAAGCCATTGAAGTCGACGGGGGAAGCCGTCCCCACGTAGGCCTCGTAATCCGTAATCTCGGGAACCGACGCCAGGTAGTGTTCGAAATCGCGGGCGGCGGCATCGGTTCGCTCCAGTGTCGTGCCCATTGGCATATCGAGGACCAGCAGCATCTCGTCTTTGTTGTCATAGGGCAACTGCTTCACGCGCACACGCCGGGTCAGGACCAGCAGCATACTGCCGATGAACAGCATCATCACTAGAAGCAGAAAGAGGCGGCCCCGCCGTGGATGTTTGATCAGCGGCAGCAGCGTCCGATTGAAAAACCGCCGCGGGCCGGACGCAGTCTGTTCGGCGCCGTGAGCGGCGCCCGTGGCGTGGCCCTTCAACAGCTTGTACGCCAGCCACGGCGTGATGGTGAAGGAAACTACCAGCGACATGATCATGGTCACCGGAACGTTGGCAGCCATTGGGCGCAGGTACTGTCCCATCATGTCGGTGACGAAAAGCAGCGGCAGAAATGAGAGGATCACGGCGAACGTCGCCGCGATCAGCGGAGGCCGGACCTCATTCACCGCTTCCAGCACTACCTCAGGCGTGGATTTGCCCCGTATTTGAAAATGGCGGTGGATGTTCTCAACGTCAACTATGGGGTCGTCGACCAGCAGTCCTAGGGCGACTGTCAGCGCGAACATGGAGATGCGGTTGATGGAGAAACCGAGGAAGTAGTTGACCGCCAAGGTGAGACCGAAGACGCAGGGAACCGCGATTGCCACCACCAGCGCTTGCCGGTAGCCGAGCCCCATGGCGAGCAGGGCCATGACGACCGCGATGGCGACCAACAGGCCCACTTCGAGTTCCTTCACCTTGGCGTTGGCGGTGACGCCGTAGTTTCGGGTCACTACCACTTGCACGTCTGCCGGCAGAATTTCCTTTTTCAGCTCTTCCATGCGCTTCAGGAGGTCTTCCGCCACCCAGACGTTGTTGGCGCCGTGCTTCTTGGCTACGGCAATGGTGACGGCGGGCTGGGCGCCATACTTGGGTGGGGTTGAAGTGGAGGATCCGCCGATCAAGCTGCCCGCAGCCCCCTGTTCCTTGGGGTGGTCCCAGGCCAGGCCCCGGTGGAAGCGGACGTAATCTTGAAACTCGCCGGGGCCGTCGGTCACTTCGGCCACGTCCCGTACGTAGACGGGACGTCCGTTCCAGGCGCCGACGACCAGATTCCGCAAGTCCTGCGCGTCCGCGATGAACTGTCCCGCCTGGACCCGCACATCCTGGTCGTTGCGGTCGAAGGTCCCGGCGAGCACGCTGGAGTTGGATGCCTGGATGGCGCGGCTCAGGTCCAGCGCCGAAATGCGGTAAGAAACCAACCGTGCGGCGGATGGCCGGATCAAGAGTTCGCGCGGGCGGCCGCCCACCACATAGGAGAGCCCGGCGTTGTTGACGCTCTGCAGCCGGCTGACGATTTCATCGGCCATGCGCCGCAGCGAGTAGTCGTCGCGGGAGCCGCTGGTCAGGGTGAATGTGACCACCGGTACGTCATCCACGTCGATGGGCTTCACAACCCAGCCGGCCGCGCCAGGCGCCGTACGATCCATGTTCTCATTCAGCTTGCGAATGAGTTTGACGTAGCTGGGCTCCAACGGCTGCCCCACATAGAACCGCACCGTCACGATGCTCTGGCCCGGCATGGAGCGGGAGTAGACTCGCTCGACGCCGGGGATCTGAAGCAACATTCTTTCGAGCGGCGTCGACACGAGTTGCTCCACGTCCTCGGCGGTACGGCCGGGAAATGAGACCATCACGTTGGCTGCGGCTACGACGATCTGTGGCTCTTCTTCCCGAGGCGTTGCCACCAGGGCGATCACGCCGGCGGCCAGCGACACCAGGATGAAAACCGCCGAAAGGTTGGACTCCAAGAACTTCCGGACGATGCGGATAGTGAGGGACTCGTGAGGACCGCTCATAAAGCGTTCTCCCCGCGGGCGGAGGGGTTCGCGTTGCGCAGAACGACGGTTTCTCCCGCGGCGAGTCCGCTCAGCACTTCGAACCGCCCGCCGATAGCGCGCCCGAGTTGCACGGTGCGGCGCTGAACGCGGTTCTGATCGACGACGTCCACCATGGTCAGTTGGCCGGCGCGCGTGACCGCCGAAGCGGAAACGGTCAAAACCTGCTCGGGCGCCGATGGGATCAGCAGGCGGCCGAACATGCCCGGCACGATTTCGCGAGGGTCCTCCAGATGTACGCGCACCACCACTGTCCTGGTGGAGGGATCGGAAGATGGGACAATTTCGACCACCCGGCCCCGTAAGTCGCGGCCGCGAGCATCGATTCGCAGGGTCCGTAGCTCACCAATGTGAATGCCGGCCAGCATGTCCTCGGGGACGTTCGCTTCAAGCCACAACCGGCCTTGCTCGTACATGGTGAAAAGAGGCTTGCCGGGAGCGGCCAAATCGCCGATGTTCGCCAGTTTGTCTACCACCACTCCGGTGAACGGGCTGCGGATGACGGCGAACGAGAGGTTTACCTTGGCTTCCTGTTCGGCCTGTTGAAGCCGATGCAGATTCGCTTCGGCGGTCTTGAGGTTGGTTTGGGTGTGCTCGAAATCGTAGGGCGTGATGACCTGCTGGTCGAAGAGCGGCTTGTCGCGCTTGTAATCGGATTGCGCCTGCGCCAGCGTCGCTTCCGCGCCGCGCACCGCATCCTGCGCCTGCTCGACGCGATGCTGGAGGTCCCGATCATCAAGCGCAACGAGGGTATCCCCGCTCGCAACTTGCTGCCCTGCGGAGACCCGCATCTCGACAATGTTGGCCACCGCTCGTGAAGTCACCGCAGCGATATGTTCGGCCTGAACGGTTCCCACGGCCTCAGTAACGGCAGGGATCGTCTGCATCGTGGCCTTGCAGATCGCCAAACCCGTGGCCGTTTCCTCGGGCACTGGTTGGCCTGCGCCCTGGATCACCCCGTGGTCGAATGTTCCGGCCACCCATAGCATCAGGAGCAGGATCGCGGCGGCGGGCAGCAGCAGGCGGAACAGTTTGGACTTCAAATGTTTCAATGGCGGCCTCCTGACCCGACATGGGAGCACGCCGTTCGCCAAAATATAAGTCTAATAAATAGATGCACATATGCTGGCGAAGACGTTGCGGGGTCCACTAAAATGAAATGGGGGCCGTTCAAAATGGTGGACTCAAGCGATAACCTGGACTTCCTGAACCTGGTCGAATTCGACGCGGCTTCTGGAGAAATAAGGGTCGCTGGCAACCGGATGCTCGTCTGGGATGCTGCGGCGTTCGGCCTGCTGCGCAAGGAACTGATCGGACTGTTGGGTGAGCGCGCCGCAAGAACACTCCTGACGCGGTTTGGCTACGCTCACGGCAGGCACCTGGCCGAGGTCATCATGCACCGGTTTCCCAGCGCAGGACTCGACTTTTGGGGACGGCTCGGGCCCGAACTGTTCCGGTTGCAGGGTCTACTAAAGCGGCAGGCGCTGCCGCCGGGAGGCCCTCTGTCGCCTGAAGGGGTCACGTTCGACTATTCCTATGAAGCCGAGCAACATCTCCTGCACATCGGGCAGAGCGACGACGCCGTCTGTTGGACCGTGGCTGGACTCGCTAGCGGGTACGCGAGCCGGTGCATGGGCGTAAACGCATTCGCGTTCGAGGACCGGTGCGTCGGAAAAGGCGACCCCGCATGCCATTTGATTCTCCGGAGAGTGGAAGATCTCGACGAGTCGCAGCGCGCTCAGCGGACGTTCTTTGAGACCGACTCGCTTGACGGCTCCGTGGCGGAAATCGCCGAGGCGCTGCGGCAGACCGAACGAAAGCTCCGCGCCCGACGGCGGGAGTTGGCGCGGATCGCGCCTGAACTGCCAGACGCAGGCGGCATAATCGCACGCAGCGCGGCTATGCGCCGGACGCTGGACGTCGCGGAGCGGGTGGCGCACGTGGACAGCACGATTCTGATCATGGGCGAGACCGGGTCCGGGAAGGAAGTCGTGGCGCGCCTCATTCATGAGAAGTCGCCGCGCGCGTCCGCCCCCTTTGTGGCAATCAACTGCGCCGCGGTTTCACAGTCTTTGCTTGAGAGCGAACTCTTCGGTCACGTGCGGGGCGCGTTCACCGGCTCGACTCAAGACCGCATTGGCCTGTTCGAAGCGGCCCACGGCGGCACTCTGTTCTTGGACGAGGTCGGCGAACTGCCCGCAGCGACGCAAGCCGCGTTGCTGCGCGCGATCCAGGAGCGCGAAATCCGGCGAGTCGGCGAGAATGCGCCCCGCCGGATCGACGTGCGGGTTCTGGCGGCCACGAACCGCGACTTGGTCCAAGACCTCGAAGAGGGACGTTTTCGGAAGGACCTGTATTACCGCCTGCGAGTCGTCGAACTGAAACTCCCTCCGCTGCGAGAGCGGCGCGAGGACATTATTCCCCTGGCGCGGCTATTCCTGAGCCGCAGGACGGGGCCGGGACAGGTGCTCGGCTTGTCGCCCGCGGCGGCCGATCAATTGCTGCGCTACCCTTGGCCGGGCAACGTCCGGGAACTCGAGAACGCCGTGGAACGCGCGTCCGTTCTGGCGCAGGGAACATTGGTGGAGCCTGACGACCTGCCGGAGGAAGTGCGAGGCGCCGCACCTGTGCCGAACGTGGCTGCGGATGCCCGCAAGCTCGACGAGGTCGAGATGGAGTACATACTCGCGGTGCTGGAACGCGTTAATGGCAATCAAACTCAGGCTGCAAAAATGCTCGGCATTGGCACGACCACTCTATACCGGAAGCTGCGCAATCGCGTCAAGGGCGGCGATAGCAAATAGTGCGCAGGTAGTTCACTCGTCGTCCAAGTCCGGCAGATTCAGGACTTCTGTAGCGGACAACGCGGTCGCGGGCCTGGGGGCCCGACTCCAGCGTTTCAGCAGCCAGGCCACCAGGAACGCTCCCAGGATCAAGACAAGCCACGGGAAGTAGGGCGTCCATCCCCGCGGCACCGTGCGGGGATCCACAAGCACTTTGTCGCCGTACAGGCCGGCGTAAGTATCTAGGATTTCTTGATCGGACTTTCCCGCCGCCACCCACTTCGTGATTTCCAGTCGCATCTTGACCGCGATCTCGCTCTGATGAATCGCGACAGATTCGGTATAGCAGCAAGGCGCCAAGACAGCATGTTCCAGGCGGTCGACCCTCACCTGAGGCTGTTCCGCAGTCTCCGCGAATACCAATAGCGGCAACAAGGTAAGAAGAAGCATTTGGGCGAATTTTGAGAACATGATTTTCCTCGGCATATAGGTCATGGGAGCAGACCGAAATATCCCGCCGCCGCGCCGATCGCCAATACGAATGCCGGGTGCCATCGCAACCCGGCAAGCAAGGAGAACGACAGCGCGAGAAGCGCGTACCCGTGCCACGAGGTCAGGGCGCTTCGCCACAGCACCAGAGCTGCGCTCAGGATGAGTCCCGCGACCGCGGGATTGACTCCCGCCAGAAAGCGCTGGGCGCGATGGTCATCCCGGAAACGGCCATATTGGTGACTGATCGCCAGCATTAGTATGATGCCGGGGGCGAATAACGCGACGGTACTCGCCAGGGCGCCTACCGTGCCAGCCAAGTGAAATCCGGCGAAAGTGGCAAGAACCGCGATCGGCCCCGGAGTCAGATTACTGATTGCAACGCCGTCAATGAACTCTTGAGGCTTCAACCAGCCCAGTTGGGTGACCAGCCGGTTGTGGAGAACGGGCACGAGCACAAATCCGCCACCAAAAAACACCAGACCAATTTTGAAGAAGGTTGTGACGAGTTGCGACATCGGCCCCGCGGCGAAAACTGCGAACGGCATCAAGTTCGCCGCCCCACCGCCCGCCTTCTTTCCGGGCTGGTGCGGCCGTCCTGGAGGTGTCGGTTTCACGGGTAGGAGAAAGCCTGCGGCCCCTGCCGCGACGAGCACCCAGACCGCGTTCCACTGTGCGACTCCCGCCGCCAGAGCGCCGGTCGCGATCAACCCAGCCGGCCATGAGCGCAATACCTTGCGTCCAATTGACCAGCCGGCATCCAGGATCAAGGCAATCACAACCGGTGCGAGCCCAGCCACAGCGCTCTGTAAAGCAGGCACCGCGTGGTAGCGGAAATAGAGATCCGACAAGATAATGACGAGAGTGATCGAAGGCGCCAGGAATGCGCCGGCCGAAAGCAGCGCACCGGCGACGCCGAACAGACGGTAGCCGATGAAGATCGCCACGTTCACGGCAAACGAACCCAGAACCTGTCCGAGTCCCACGCTGTGGACGAATTCATCGAGGGGGATCAGGCGGCGCTTTCGCACGAACTCCTGTTCCATGAGCGCGATTACGGCCATGCCTCCGCCGAAACCGATGCTGCCGATCTTCAGAAACGCCAGCAGCAGACGGACGAGAGAAACAGATTCCCCGCGGTCACCATTCAGCGTTGATGGAGCGTGAGCCGCGGGCTGCATGTCATTTCCACTCGCCAAGGAGTTCTTCCCGGCCACAACCGTTCACTTCGGCTTCGAGGGTGGCATGCGTAATGCCCCATTCTTCATGAAGGAAGTTGCGCACTTCGGCGGCAATGGCTTCCACTTCGAGCAAGTTCGTTGCGCCAACCTTCATGTGGGCGGTCAACACTCGCTGGCCAGGCCCCACCTCCCACGCGTGGACGTGATGCAGCCGAACAGCGGTGAACCGCCGCGCTACCTCTTCGGCCAACTGTTCGACATCCACTCCCGCGGGAGCAGCCTCCAGCAAGGTATGCAACGATTCCCAGACGATCGAAACGGCGCCTCGAAGGACAACGATTCCGATCAGAATCGCTGCTGCCGGGTCAACGTACCGGCCCACGGCCGTACGCGCAAAAAGCGCCACCACCACCACAGCCAGCGACGCCAGAGCGTCCTGTGCAAGATGCAGGAAGGCGCTTCTGACGTTGATGTCCTCTGTGCTATGCGTCTGGAGTAGAAGAACGGAGGCTACGTTCCCAGCAAACGCCACGATTGCCGCAACGAGCATGACCGAGCCGTGCACTGGCGCGGGATGGAGGAGCCGGCTCACGGCCTCGCGTCCGATCAGGGCGGAGATCGCAATCAGCGCCGCCGCGTTGATCAGGGCTGCCACGACTTCGGCGCGCTTCAGACCATATGTGTGCCGCGCGGTGGGTGCGCGCCGGCCCAACCTGCGCGCGAATATGGCCAGCCCCAACGCCCCGACGTCTGTCAGATTGTGCGCCGCGTCGGCCAGCAGCGCCAGGCTTCCAGCCCACAGCCCCCGATGAGCTCGACGAGCGTGATGCCGAGGTTGAGAGCCGCACTGGCCCACAGCCGGCGGTCGAGACTCCCGGCTTCAGCTTCGTGATGATAGTGCGTCATGGCCGGCCCCCTGATGCCTCAACCGGCGAGCAGGACGAGTAATCGTGAAGGGTTTTGACCTCTCCGAACACTTGGTGCGCAACCGCGAGTGCCGTCTGCTCTATCGAGCTTCGGTCGGCATGTACTCCAAGTGAGCGCAAAGTGACCAGAAAGTCATGATGAACGCGCCTTCGCCGGTATGCAGGCTCTCGCGGAGGATGTTTCAACACGAGTTCGGCAAGTTCGTGATCGAAGTCGGCGAGCAGCGTCCCATGGACGAGAAGCGCCCTCCAACGACGGGCTTGCGCGTTTCCGGAGATCTTCCGGTCGCCCACCGCCACGTCCGATGTCCCTTCTGGCCTGCCAACCACTCCGAAGGCCTCCAGGATCGCACGAATCAGATCGATTCCCGGACGGAAACCGGCCTTCAAGTCCAGGCTTGTGGGAGCGGGCGTTATCAGCGAATAATTCAGCACGTCGCCGGTCTGGAGCACGCTGCCTCCGCCGGTGGACCGCTTGAGGACGTCCACGCCCAGCCTGGCGCACGCCTCGGCGTCCACCACCTGTTCAGGCCGTTCGCTAGATCCCATCACCACCGCAGGTGGGCCTCCCCACCAGAACCGCAGCCTGCGGAGCCCGGTCGCCGCCGCCGAGCGCGCCGCGTCGTCGTCGATGGCGAGGTTCTCGGCCACGGTCGGAGCCGACCGGAACAGGATCTCCACTACTTCACCGCCTTGCCGCCGTTCCGAAACTCCTGGTAGGCCGCCAGCAAGGCGCTTCGATACTCGGCTTCTTGTTCCGGCGGTATCGAGTGATAGATCTTCACGGCGTCAAGCAAGGCGGCGCAGCCGGTGAAGTCCGCGGGAATGTTACGTTCGGCGCACTGCTCGAAGATCAGCGCCAAACCGGGAATAGTGACTGCGGCGCCCAGGATCGTCAGCTTCCCGCCCGGCATCGGGCTCGAGCATGAACACTGCGCCCCGTTTTCCACACTGGCCGTGGCATCGTTTGGCCTCGCCTCTGCCAATACTGTGTCCACCTCGGCGGCGATTCGTTCTGCCACCGCCCAGACCGCTTCCTTATCCGGCTGTGAGGCGTCCTGTGACGAGCGATGGCATCCTGCTGCCCGGGTCCCCAGGATGTCGGTGACCACCAGGGCGGAAGTGACCGGGCCGCTGTGCTCTTCCGTGCCCCACTTGGCGCATTGTTTTTCACACCCGTCAATCGTGATCGTCGGATGTGTTCTAGCGAAGTTCCGTTCCGCTTCATTCCCGGCCAGGAATAGCGGTAAACAGAGGGTGACGGTCGCATCGGGACGCAGCAGCCCGAGGACACGTCGCGTCGCCAGGCGCGAGATCGTTCCTTCGGGAATCGCTTCTCCGCTGCATGCGATGATGCCGACCTTCGTGACTTCCGCACTCATCGGGCGGCCTCCTCGCAGTCGCGCAATTGAAACGCTTCACGCGCCACCAAATCGGCGATCTCCCGTGTGATGGTCCACCCGTCGTCGGTCAGCGCGGTTGCGTTGCCGGGTTTCGCACCACGGTGGTTCTTGAACGCTTCCGCCACCTGGACCGCCTTGGCCACTCGTCCGCCGGCCATTGCCACGTTTTTCTCCGCACAGGCCTTGGCGCACCCGTCAATCGTGATACAGGCGTGGCTTCGTACCGCCGCGACCGCTTCGGAGTCTCCCTTCACCAACAGGGCTAGGCACAGGGTGTCCGTGTGTCCCGGAGCCAGTTCATCCATCACCAGATAGGTGGCTTCGCGACTCATCAGGCCGTGTACTTTGCCGATCCCGCTGCACGGGATGACCAGCACCGCATTCTCAATAGGCTCGTTTCGCATTCGACTCTACCTCTTATTCCTCGGCGGCCTTTCGCTTGACGATCTCGGCATACGCCGGTGGATCCAGCAGCAGTTCCTGGTCTTGCGGCCAAGCTGTTAACTTCAGTTCCACCAGCCAGCCGGCGCCGGAAGGATCTTCGTTGATCAGTCCGGGGTTATCGATCACGGCGGGATTGACGGCGGTTACCGTGCCGCTGATGGGCGAGATGATTTCAAAGACCGCTTTGGCCGACTCCAGACTACCCAACTCGCCGAACTGCTCCACGGCCGCATCGACTTTGGGCGGATCGAAGTAGCTGATGTCGGTCAGCTTCTGCTGCATGTAGTCGGAGATCCCAACGCGCGCGACCCCGTCTAACACGCGCGCCCAAACGTCGTTCTCATTGAACACGTAATCCACTACGGGAATCCGGAATTCGAACTTGTCGTGGGTCACGACGAGGTATTCCGTTGGCGTTTCAAACTCCGCAACCGGCTCGGCGCCAACCGCGGGCGCGTTGAGGGCGCGGACCAGATCCTCGACGATCGTGCTGGCAAGCGCCAGACCATTTGGACCCAGGCTGAGTGTGGATTCCAGCGCTTTTCCATAGGCTTTTGCGGCATCCGACACCAGCATTTTCCGCTCTACTTTAGCCTCAAACCGAATGGCGAGTTTCGTGGCGCACCGCGTCGAACAACCATCGATGACGATCAGAGAACTATCGGTGAGGGCCTTCTTGTAGCGCGCCGGCGCGCGGTTCAGCAGGACGGGGCAGATGATTTCACCCCCAACAGCATCGGCGGCACGTATCGCCACCTCCCGCGCCACCGACCCCTCCGGCTTGTCCAGGCCGTTGCAGGAGAGAATCGCTCGTTTCATTTGACGGTCACTCCCTCGCGGATCTGTTTGATCTTGGCGATGGTTTCCGGCTTGCCTGGGAACGAGATCGCATCCGGCCCGCACGTCTTCGAGCAGGCCCGGCAGAACACCACGCAATTCGTCGGGTTCGCGACCACCAGCTTACGATCGCCCTCGCGTCGCTCGAAAACGCGATGGGGGCAGAACGTGTCGCACTCCATGCAGAAGTTGCATTTGTCGTAGTCGATCGTGGGGAACCAGGGGATTTGAGCGCGAGGGACGCCCATGAACCTCGTCTCAGCCATCTTCTTTCACCCCCATCTCATGTAGCGCGTTGGAGACTTTCTGGATCGCCTCGTCAGTGGTCATGTCCCGAATGTCCAGCGGAGTCATGTCCCGCTTCACATCCATGCCCTTTTCGGCGAAGGCGTCGCGGAACATTTTGTATTGCATGTTGGGCGCGCACGCCGCGATAAGCAACGGCCGCTTCGCCTCCAGGAAATCGGCAAGGAAGCGGTCGCCGTCCACCTCACAGAGTTGGGGGTGAATAGCGCCATATTCCACCGGCAGTTCCACACGCGCGCGATTGATGAAGTCCCAGATGTCCATCTTTTCGAACCCCGGGCACTTGCCTGTGCAGACGCACATCAGCAGTCCGGGACGTTGGCCGGCCATTTAGTTGCCTCCGGCTGCTACGAGCATCTGCTTGATCTCCTCAACAGAAGGGATGCGCCCAGCCGCTTTCACTTGCCCATCGATGACCAAGCCCGGCGTCATCAGGATTTGAAACTTGATGATGTCCTGAATCTCCGTGACTTTCTCGATCTCAGCTTCGATGCCGAGTTCTTGAACGGCCTTGTGGGCGTTCGCCGTCAGGTCACGGCATCTCGAACACCCTGTTCCCAAAATCTGGATCTTCGACACAGTTTTCTCTTTCGGCAAACTTGAGCCGCCTGTCGCGGGCTTTGTGGCACGCACGAATGCGCTCATGATTTTCCCGTCCGCTTGATCCGCGACTGCCATCGCTTCCGCTCCGGCGGCCGAGAGAAACTCTCGAACGTCCGCGGCCCTAAAAACCCTTGTCGGCTCAATGTCGACGTCAACGAAGCCGGATGCGGCCAACTCGGACTTGTACGTGGATTCCTGCAACGCTCCCGCGACGCAACCCGCCCACAATTCGGGGTTGCTGCGAAGAGTGGCCGGAATCTCACCGCACAACACCACATCGGAGACCGCGAACCGTCCGCCGGGCCTCAGTACACGGAAGGCTTCTCTTAGCACGCGGGTCTTATCCACTGAGAGGTTAATTACGCAATTCGAGATCACTACGTCCACCGAGCAATCCGGTAGCGGGACGTTCTCGATTTCGCCTTTTAGAAATTCAACATTCTCAGTCCCGGCTTTCCTCTGGTTGTCGCGGGCCAACGCGAGCATTTCGTCGGTCATGTCGAGACCGTACGCCTTGCCGGTCGGCCCGACGCGCTGGGCTGACAGAAAGACGTCGATCCCGCCGCCCGAACCGAGGTCGAGCACGGTCTCGCCCGGCTTCAGTTGAGCGAGCGCGGTAGGGTTTCCGCAGCCAAGCGAGGCCGTGATCGCTGCGGCTGGAATCCCGGCGATATCCCCTTCTCCGTAAATCTCGTGGGACATGCGAGCCGTCTGTGCGATTCCAGTCGGGGCCTTCGGCCCGCAACACGGGCTACCACCCTCGAAGACGCGAAGTGCGGCCTCACTATACTTCTGCTTGACTGTATCTTTCAGGTCCATTGTGGTTCTCCTATCGTTGATGCTTCTTTTTCCTTATGCCGGCCTTCGAGCCATTTCTGGCATGTGGCGCCGGCTAATCGCGGTTGCTAGATGACCATTCAATGCGGACATCAAATGAACACCCCGAAAATGTATGTGAGGCAGTAGTACCCGCCGACCACGACGAAGATCGCTCCCGTGATGCGTCGAGCCCAGATTTCGAACCGGCTCAAGACATGGAACACCCGGCCAACGGCATTCGCTCCGATTGCCAAGGCGATCGCAAATGCGAACACGGGCACAGCCGTCCCGACCCCATAGACCGAGGGCAGAAGCACTCGGGATCCCGACTTCAGGGCTAAAGGGATCAGGCTGCCGAAAAACAGCGCCGTGGAAGTCGGGCAGAACGATAGCGCGAAGACCAGCCCGAGCAATCCACCGCCCCAGATGCCCCATTGTTCTGCTCTCTTCTGAAGCCCGCCGCTGACTCCGCCGCCGCGCGAACGAAGAGGGATCAGATCGAGCAACAAAACGCCCGCGAGGATCAAAGCCGGTCCGAGAATCTGATTCATGCGCTCCTGAAGAATCAGCGACACCCCCGGCGCTGTCAGCAGACTCGCCACCATCAAAATCCCCAGCACCAGATAAGCCAAGCTCCGGCCAGCCGTATAGACCAGGCCAGTCATCAGAACTCGCCGAGGACTTGCGACGTCACGCGAAATGAACGACATCGCCGCGACGTTGGTTGCCAGAGGGCAAGGGCTGATCGAGGTCAGGAAGCCAAGCCAGAGCGCGGAGCCAATAGCCACCCTCATTTCGTCCATTACAATCGGGCGAGATAACCTCGCGTCTCCTTGTCGATGTAGGCCTGGAACCGCGCCCTATCGCCGACGAGTTCCCACACGTCATTCAGGATCTTGTAGGACTGTTGCTTGCCATCTGCGATATGTACCAGCACGACGGATTTCGTGAAGAGTTGGTAGTCCCGCACGAAGTGCCTGTTCTCCGGCAACTGGACATTTAAGACCTTCCACTCCAGACGTCCCTGGTCGATGTCGTTCCTAAAGTGATTCAGGATTGTCTCGCGCGAATAGGCCTCAATCGTCTTGCACGTTGTGCATCGTACAGTGACGTGAAAGTAATAGGCGACGATCCTGGACGGACCGGCCGCCGGCGCCTTCGCGGTCTGGGCCGGCGCTTTGGCGTCGGGGCGCTTGTCGCTGCCGGCGATCAAGTACACGGTGCTCGTCGCGGCGAAGATCCCCAATAGAAGGAGGATGGCTCTCTTAGCGGTCATTGGTTACCCCTTTTTTGAGAACATCAGATCCTTAAACCCGTTAGAGCCGCATTTCTGTTCATTGTTCATACCGGTCTGTTGGGAGGACGGGGTCCCGTGGATCTAGCGGAGATTCACGAGTTCCCATTGCTCCTTTACGTTGGTTTCGATGACCTCGCCGACGCAGTCGAAGAAACGTAGTACGCACGGCATCTTCAGGCGGTAGTACACCTGAAGGCCACGCTTCTCGTCCTGGATGATGCCAGCGCCCTTGAGCACAGATAAGTGCTTGGAAACCGTGGACATGTCGGCGCCGATCATCTCAGTCAACTCGCAGACGCAACGTTCTTTCTGGGCGAGCTCCTCCACGATCAGGAGTCGGGAGGGATGGGCTAACGCTTTGAAAACATTAGCCCTGGTCGTCAGACGAGCCTGCGTTTTGGCGTCCATTGATTCATGCTATCACTATTTGGCAAACTAGCCAAGTATTTAATTAAGATGATTCGCCACCTCGGAAAGCCAGGTTGGATAACCAATGACTGAGTTCGTGTACGCGCGCCGGAACGGACGATCAGTCGGATCCTACGATGCTCGCCGGCACGCGCATTTCACGAAGCGCGCGCCACCAAAATCTCGCTTCGAAATCCACTCTGAACGATCCGCTCCCGAGCTTCGAGTTCCCAGCCGGAAGCCCTCAGCCAGGCAGCAGCCTCGACCGGTCGGCAGCCACCGACGAGCGCGGGAATGCGGCGAAACAACATCATCCAAGTGCGCTGCAGCGCCCACGCCTGTAGTCCCATGACGACGAGGACTAATAGCCCGCCAGGACGCAAAACACGACGGAATTCTCCTAGGGCAATCGGAATATCGTTGTCGGGCAGCAGATCGATCATGTAGCAGCTAAGCAGGCAATCGAACGATCCGTCGCGGAACGGAAGGCCGTGAGCATCTGCTTGACACAACAGGGCACGCCGGCCCGATGCGCGCCGTGCCCGCGTCAGCATACTGGCGGAAAGATCGATACCCACGCACAGTTTCCGGCGAGGATCGACCGCAAGACGACCGGATTCCGTGCCAGTCCCAACCGCCACCTCCAGCAAGCTGGAGCATGGGGATCTCTCCAGTATCGCCAGCGCCCGGCGATGGGCCCGTGTCTCGGTCACTGCAGCCCAGGCACCGTAGACCGGCGCCATGAGATCGTAAACGGTCATCGTGTGTGGGCCTGCCCCTGAATATACTATTCCTGTCGCCGGAGAGCGCTCGTCTTACTGCCGGCCAATACGATCGATCTCGCTTTGGATGACTTCTCGTTCCAGTGTGGCCAGCGGCAAACAAAGGAATAGATTGATCCTTCGATCCAGAATTCTAAACGCTTCGGAAAAAGCGTGCTCGATTTGTTCCGGCGTCCCTTGAACGGCAGCCGGATCGGGAACTCCCCACCGGGCTATCAAAGGGTGCCCCGGCCAGATCGGGCACACTTCATTGGCCGCCCTGTCACAAACGGTGAAGACATAGTGAATCCTGGGCGCATCCGGCTTTGCGAACTCATCCCAGCTCTTGCTGCGCAGCCCGTCCGTTGGTAAATCGGCGCTCACTATCTGGCGTAGCGCCTCAGGATGGACTTGACCGGTGGGGTGGCTCCCCGCACTATACGCCGTGAAGTTCGGGAAGCCCCTTCGATTCAGAATTGCCTCGGCCATGATGGACCGCGCCGAGTTTCCGGTACACAGAAACAAAATGTTGAAATGCCGCGGTGTTGGCGTCATGCTAGCCTCCTGCGCCAATCCGGCCTGAGCCAGCACCCAAGTACTATTGATGGAACGTAGACACGCATCTCTGTCTTCCCCTCTCAGTTGGTATAGATCCCAATCGCTCGCCAGGCTATACGGCCTCCCGGCTCCCGTAGGCCCCTTCTCCGAGAAACACCATCACCCGAGCATGAATCTTGTCCCGCAATCTGCGAAACGCGAGTAGACGTTCTTCGCCGACTTCCGTAAAAGCCGCGGGATCTTCGAATGGCCAATGGAGGCGCTCCGGCGCCCCTGAAAAGACAGGGCACTCCTCACGAGCCCGGTCACAGACCGTGATCACAAAATCGAATTCCTGCCCCACGAATTCCGTGACCGGCTTGGACCGATGGGCGGAAATATCGATGCCCAGGTCCTGCATCACCTCAACGGCTTCTTTGCGGACTGGCGCCGGTTGCGTGCCCGCCGAGAACACTTCCAATCGCTCGCCCGCTTCATATCGGATCAGCCCTTCGGCGATCTGACTTCGGGCAGAATTCCCCGTACACACAATCAGTAGCCGCTGTCTTTTGATCGGTGAGCAATCGGCCATGGAAGTCTATTTGGCGCTAGCGGTCTGCTCGCGAAGAAAAGCCTTTACCCGTTCGTGGATCTGGTCCCGGATCCGACGAAAGGCGGCGAGGCGCTGCTCCTCGGCGCCCTCGGCCGCGGCGGGATCTTCGAAGCTCCAGTGGAGGCGTGAGGTCCCGGCCGGAAACACCGGACAGGCGTCGCGAGCGTTGTCGCAGACGGTCACGACATAATCGAACGACTGCCCCGAGTACTCGTCAACGGACTTGGATCGTTGAGCGCTGATATCAATACCAATCTCCCTCATCACGGCGATCGCCTCCGGCCGGACAGAACTGGGTTTTGTACCGGCGCTGAACACCTCGAAACCGGTTCCCCCTTCGGCCCGAAACAGCCCCTCGCCCATCTGGCTCCGTGCGGAATTTCCAGTGCATAGCACCAAGACCCTTTTCTTCGTCATCTACCCCTCCCGAATGTTTGTTCCATTGCTCACCCCTTGCACCGGCCAGACAAGCCAGGATGCCATCCTAAGGCCGCCTGGCCCTGACAAACGCGCTCATGAACTTGCCGTCTACTTGGTGCGCCATTGCATCGACGTCAATGCCTTCGGCGGTCAGGAAGTCACGGGCGTCTTCGATGTTGTAGATCCGAGTCGGCTCGACGCCAATATCTACGAACCCAGCTTGTGAGAGCTTCTCGACATATTCGGTTTCCTGCATGGCGCCGGCAATGCAACCCACCCAGAGTTCGATGTTGCGCCGGACCTCCGCCGGGACTTCGCCTCGAACGACGACGTCGGAGACCGCAAAGCGGCCGCCCGGCTTTAGCACGCGGAACGCCTCATGGATGACGCGATCCTTATCCGCCGAAAGGTTGATCACGCAGTTAGAAATGATTATGTCCACCGAATTGTTTGGCAGCGGGATATTCTCCATCTCGCCCTTGAGAAACTCCACGTTCTCGATCCTGGCCTTTGCCTGGTTCTCCCGCGCCAGCGCCAACATCTCATCGGTCATATCGAGCCCGTAGGCCTTGCCCGTTGGGCCAACGCGCCTGGCGGACAACAAGACGTCGATGCCGCCACCGCTGCCCAGGTCGAGAACGATTTCTCCGGGTTTCAGTTCAGCCAGCGCCGTAGGGTTGCCGCAGCCCAGTGAAGCGAGGACCGCAGCTTCCGGCAACTGGCTCCTTTCGCCGGTGTCGTACAGATTCGATGTGATCGGATCTGACGAGCAGCATGAGGAAGCCGAAGATCCGCAACAAGCAGCGCCACTGCCGGAAACGACCCTGAGCGCCGCTTGGCCATATTTCTCTTTTACAGCATCTTTGATTTGACATATTGCCTCGTTAGTTTTTGATATGAATGATTGAGTCAGGATTTAGAACGCGGTTCCGGCTGCAGCACTCGGAATAGAGAAATCCGAGCAGCTCCTGTAATACTGCCGTATTGGCCGAATACCAGAGAAAGGCGCCGTCCCGCCGTACCGTCGCTAGTCCTTTGTTCTTCAGTTTCTCGAGGTGGTGTGACAGGTTCGAGGCCGAGAGGCCGAGTTCCTTCTGGATCGCGCCCACCACCATTCCGGCCGGGTGTGCGGATAGCAGCAGCCGCATGATGCGGAGCCGAGGTTCCGCGCCCAGAGCATTGAGCATATTCTGCATACCTGACGGTCGATGCGCCAGGCGGTCTAGGCCTCATGCACAGATGCCTCGGATAGCAATCTTGACGGCGGAGAAGACCTTGCGAAGCATTTCAGGCGTTCTTCCTGATCGTCACGATCTTGCTGTAGGGCCTGCGCCAGCCGAAGAAAGCCGTTTGCCAAATGCCAATCCGGCGAGTCCTTCCGCCCTTGCCTCTCAATCCAGTTCAGGTTCTCTTGGAATGAATGGATCGCCACTGCGTAGAAATTCATCATGGGCCTCCAGAGGGCGTCACTCGGTCCTCCGCGCTGATCTTGAAGTACGTGTGCCTCATACGCCGGCCTCCTCGGGTATGTCTGGAACGCCAAGTCCCCGACAGATCTCCAAGAGGGCTGCCCGCAGCCCGGCGTATTTGTCCGTGAATACAGGGGTGCACTGTGCGGGCTGCGCCGTGCCCTGCCACAGGCTGGCAGCGAACGCCATGCAGGTTTCCTCGCCGCAGGCTTTGCAGTTCGTGCGGGGCAGGCGCTTATAGATCTCCAGGGCGGGCGGCTTGGTGCGTCGCTCGAATGACGGAACGATGGCCGCACGCCGCGCCCAAGCCTGGTTCACAATTATCCGGATCCTCTCCAGGGTGCGCCATCCATCCACCAAATCGTCAGCCTTGCCGATGGCCACGCGCCGGGGAGACACGCTCACCATGCGGTGGCCGTCCATATAGGTGAGCGTGCACGGACCAGCGTTGAAAGACGCCTGGGGCATAGTGGCGTTGAGATACGGGAGCGCCGCCGTCAGGTCGCCAGCAAGGTGCGCAATCAGACGAATCCGGCTCTCATCCGCCATGCAAGGACCGAAAAACATGATCACTACCTCGCGGAAAACGTCTTCGTCGAAGTGTGCCGGAGGGTGGTCCGGGACGCCGGCAGGCGAGGCCCGGTACTCCGTCCATCCTGCACAGACTATATCCTGACCGCCCTGTATCGCCTCCTGTATGGCTGACAGTCCATCGGGCTCGCAGATCAGGGCGGGAGCACCCACAAGCGAGTATCCGGGGTCTGGCGACAGAACTCGATGAGGCAACTTCAGCAGCGCCAGGACGGAGCGAGCCTTCTCGAACTCGCTGCGCCTCGGGAATGCCGCAATCAGATCCATGGCAGTCGCGTGAAGATTAGACAGCCTGCCGGTCCGGTTGGGTCTCGGCGGCGCCGAAACGGCCACCGAAGTATTTCCGGTTTATCCAGAACGCTGCGTTGACGAGCGAGATAAGGACGGGGACTTCCACGAGCGGTCCGATCACAGCGGCGAAAGCCGCTCCGCTGTTGATTCCGAAGGTCGCAATGGCCACCGCAATTGCCAATTCAAAGTTGTTCGACGCCGCTGTGAAGGAGAGGGTCGTAGCCTCCGGGTAGGTGGCACCGACGCGCGCGCTCATCCAGAACGACACGAAAAACATGACGACGAAGTACACGCTCAGCGGGATCGCCACGCGGATGACGTCGAACGGCAACTGCACGATCATGCCGCCCTTGAGCGAGAACATCACGACGATTGTGAAGAGCAGCGCGATCAACGTGATGGGGCTGATCTTCGGAATGAAGCGGTTCTGATACCACTCCTTGTCCTTCACCCGAATGAGCGTAAACCTGGTCAGGATCCCGGCGATGAATGGGATGCCGAGATAAATGAAGACGCTCTCGGCGATATCGCGCATCGAGATGTTCACCCGCACCGCTGTCATGCCCAGCCAACCCGGAAGCACCGCCAGGAAGAAGTACGAGTACACCGAGAAGAACAGCACCTGGAAGATCGAATTCAACGCGACCAGCCCCGCGGCGTACTCCCGATCCCCGCGAGCCAGATCGTTCCACACGATCACCATGGCGATACAGCGAGCCAGACCGATCATGATCAGGCCGGTCATGTACTCTGGCTTGTCGTGGAGAAATACCACCGCCAGCCCGAACATGAGCAGCGGACCGATGATCCAGTTCTGAATCAGCGAAAGGGCCAGCACTTTGCGGTGCGAGAAGACGCGTCCCATCTCCTCGTACTTCACCTTGGCGAGCGGAGGATACATCATCAGGATGAGGCCGATCGCGATAGGGACGGACGTTGTGCCCACGTTGAAGCGGTTCAGAAACGGCACCACCCCGGGGAACAGGTAGCCCGAGGCGACCCCCACGATCATCGCCGCGAAGATCCACACGGTCAGAAACCGGTCCAGAAATGAAAGCCGGGAAGCGCCTTGTTTGTTTGCCATAATGTCCTCTGTCAATGTCCTGTCTGACTCGCAGCGGGTTCGTCCACCCGCCCGGAAAGAGCAAGTTGCCTGAGCCGCTCGGGTCCCACGGGCGCCTCGATGTTCCAGGGCACCAGCGCGATTGTGCGCGCATGCTGCTGCCGGACCTCATTGATGAACGGCAATTCCTGAATGCCTCGCTGCACCAGAACAGGATCGCGGAACCCGTCGCCTGCGAAGCTCTGGTTGATCACCCAGGCGTACGGCTGAATGCCGGCGCGCCGGAGGTCCTCCTGGAGGCTGGCGGCTTCATGCACGGGCGTAGCCTCGGCTAGCGTGACTATCAGTACGTGCGTGAACTCCGGATCGCGGAGACGGGGCAACAGGTTGCGCACCGCATCCGGCACGTCGCTCATTGTGCGTGAGACGTCCCGGTGATACGCCTCGGCCGCATCCAGCAGAAGAAGCGAATGTCCGGTAGGCGCGGTATCGAGCACGACAAATCCGTGTTCTCCGCGCGCGACCGTCTCGGCGAAGGCGCTGAAGACTGCAATCTCCTCGGTACAGGGAGACCGCAAGTCTTCTTCGAGAAGCGCTTTCCCCTGCTCGTCGAGGGCCGCGGCGGCTTTGGCCACCACGCCTTCGGAATACCGGCGCGTCTCTTCGGCCGGATCGATGCGGCTGACGCTCAGGCCGGGTACGGCGCCGTCCACGGTCGCGGCCAGGTGAGCTGCGGGATCGGTCGTACTGAGATGGACCTTGTGTCCGCGGTGGGCCAGCTCGACTGCAATGGCCGCGGCGACAGTGGTCTTGCCAACGCCGCCCTTGCCCATCGTCATAATCACGCCGCGCCCGCTCTTCTCCAGCCGCTCGACCAACTCCGCCAGGCCCGGCCCACTAAAGACAGGGCGACGCTTCCGCGACGCCAGAGCTTCGCTCAGACGTTCGGGTCGATTCAATACCGCGCGCAGGCGCGAAATGCCCATCGGCGCAAACGGCAGCAAGGGCACGGTCAAACACGGTAAATGGGCCAGACCGGCCGGGATCGATTCCAGCGCGCTTTCGCCGCGCGTTTGGAGCGCAACCGCAGCCGGATCGCTCGTGTCTCGGGCTGTGAACACCCCATTCAGCAAGAGAATCTGATTGGTCACGCCCATTCCGGCCAGCTCTTCCCTGGTGCGATCGGCCTCCGTCAGAGCGGACTGCTCAGGCCGGCTCACGAGAACAAGCGTCGTCGTTTCGGCATCCGAAAGAGCATTCAGGCTCGCGTCGTAGATTGCCTTCTGCTCCTGTAGGCCCGCCAAGGGCCCCAGACACGAAGTTCCTGTGGTGTTGGTTTCGATGAAGCCGGTCCACGCCGCCGGCAGCTTCAATAGGCGCAGCGTGTGGCCCGTAGGGGCGGTGTCGAAAATCACATGATCGTAGCCCGCGGTAGCGCGAGGATCCCCAAGGATCTTCGTGAACTCGTCGAAGGACGCGATCTCCACCGTGCACGCTCCCGAAAGCTGTTCCTCCATGCTTTTGAGAGCGGCTTCCGGCAGAACGCCGCGATACGGCCCGACAACCCGCTCCCGGTAGGCCTTCGCCGCCGCTTCGGGGTTAATGTTCAGGGCGCGGAGTCCTTGCGTTCCAGGCACAGGAGTTGGCTGTCCCGAGAGTCGCACGCCAAGCACCTCGTCCAGATTCGAAGCCGGATCGGTGCTGACCAACAGCACCTGCTTCCCCCGACCTGCGAGGGCTACCGCGGTCGAGCAGGCGAGCGACGTCTTGCCGACGCCGCCCTTGCCCGTGAAGAACAGAATCCGCGTAGCGCGGTCCAGAAACTCCAAGGTATCCATCGTCGCTCCCTATCCGCAACAAGGAGTCGAAATGATCGGCAGTTCGGGCCCACCCATTTCCACTCCGGCCAGCCGCGCGAGCTCCTGACGGGTCGGGTACCGCCCCTTGCTGACGATCGCATCGTTCAAGAGAACCAAAGGCAAACAACCGTTGCCGTACTGGGCCAACGCCGCCTTCACAGTCTCGTTCGCGGCGTAAGCCTGCGGCTGCTGTGCCAGGTTATACCGCTCGACATGGACGCCCTGCCCGGCGAGCCAGTGGAAATCCGCGGCGAACTGCACCAGCGCCGGGTCCACACTGGGACCGCAAACACCGGTAGAACAGCACATCGGAGGGTCGAAAACCTCAAGTCTCTTCATGATTACCCTATCTCCTTAATCGTCTTTAGCCGATATCAAATGACTGCCACGAGCGCTTTGAGCCTTCGGAGTGCGGGGAAATTGATGCAGTATCCTACACGCGGGCCATCCTCCCGGCTTCGGACCAGGCCGGCTTCTTTGAGGATCCGCAGGTGTTCGGAAACGGTGGACTGCGCGAGCGGCAACTCGCCGACAATCTCACTGCACACACGCGCTTCTTTCCTGGAGAGCAGGCGCAGAATCTTGACTCGTGCGGGATGCCCGACAGCTTTGGTGAGGAGCGCGAGTTCCTCGTCCGCCTCCGGCCCCTCAACGGGCCGAAGGTCGACGTCCGTTTCAGGCGTGGCGCCCGGGCAGCACGTGGGTTGGTCCTGCTCTTTCACTGTCATCTGTAATCGTCGATTCACGATTTAAGCATAGCGCGATGGATGCGCCCGGTCAACCGGGAAATGCCGCCTCTCCACGGGACTTACCATGCTGATGGGCGCCACGGACGCCGGCGAATCCTCATTCGGCTGGAATTAGCAGTTGCCGCACGCGGTCGGCAACTTCTGTGATCCGCTCGTCCGTGACCGGGGTCTTGCCTTTTTCCATGCCGAGATCGGTAACGCGCAGATGCACGAAGCCTGTGAACCCTCCGGACTCCATCGTCAGCCGAGCGCAGTCGGTGTCGCAGCCATCCACCACGACAATCCTGCTGGCCGCCTGCGCATTCTGAACGATCACCTCCGCCTTCGCGGGGATGCCGGCTAGGCAGTACATCCGAGCGACGCCCTGCTTATGAAGTCTGCGGACGGCGCGGTCTCCGATCTCCGCTGTATCGGCTACGCCCGAGCAGCAGAACATCAGATCCAACGCTCCGTTACACGTGCACTTGGGACGAATATCCATATAAGCTCCTTCCAAATCAGTGGAATCGTGTATTGCAGTTGAACTTGAACGAGATCCTTCGCTACGTTCGGAACATTGTTTTGAGTTCCGCAACGGACGGAACCCTCCCCATTGAGACAATCTTGCCGTCGATGACCACGGCCGGCGTCCGGACGACGCCGAGCGCGGCAATTCCCGAAGGGTCTGAGACATGGGAGATGTCGGCCGCCAAGTCGAGTTCCGCGCACGCATTCAGCACGCGTTGTTCCGTGGTTCGGCAATTCAAGCAGCCGGGCCCTGCGATCTGTATCTTCATACCTGCACCTCGAAGTTGCAGTCTAGGAGAAGATGAAGTTGCCGGTGAACCAGCCTGCGAACGTCCCCAAAACAGTAATCATGGCAATGTAGACAATTGCCTTTTTGAATCCAAAGACTTTGATGATCGCCAAGTTGTGGGGAAGGCTCATTCCCGAGCCTGTCAACAAAAGAGCCAACGCCGGACCTTTGCCCATGCCCAGGCTCAGCAGTTTGTGGACAAAGGGCGCCTCGGTCATGGTTGCCATATACATGAACTGGCCGATCACTGTTGCCAGGAAGGAAGCCAATACGCCCGATCCTCCCAACCAGTTCTGAACCCATTGTTCAGGCAGGAGCTTGCCGATTACTCCAACGACAAATACCCCAGCTAGTAGTAACGGAAGGATGATCCTGACGAACCACAACGTTTCCTTCATCCAGTTGCGAATTTCGTCCATCGGCTTCGTTCTGAGAGCATAGATGCCTATAACTATCATCCCGATGGCCCATACATAAATCTTGTAAAGGTAGGGTCCCTTCTGGACGAGATAGTTGGGGGCCAGCAGTGTCGTTACTATGAGGAGAATGAGAATCAGGTCTTTGCGAGAGATGACGCGCGCCTCGCCGGCCTTTTCAAGAAAAGCCGCCTTGACCCTCACGGCCTCTTCACGACGAAAGAAGAAACTCATTGCCCAGCCAACCAGGAATGCCGTTATCATTGCGGTGACAATTCTGAGAATCACCATCTGAGGTCCCAGAATCGCCCCGGTGTAAATAACAGCCAATATGTTAGCGGCCGGCGCCACCCACAACACGATGAACGCGGCTCCAATTCCGGCGCCGCCATAATACAGCCCACCGGAAACTGGAATGACGGTACAAGAACATGCCGCGACAAAAAAACTCGCCCCAGCAGCGATCGCAAAAGCCCTCAGCTTATTTGCGGCCGCTCCCAAGTAGCGAATGATCGTCTCCTTGGAAATGAAGGAGACCATTGCCCCTGCCAACAAAAAGGCCGGAATCAGACAGGTCACGATGTGAAGCGCGATGTAATCCTTCAATGCGTCCAGTCCTGCACGAAACAACTCGAGTAGATACATGAATTCTCCTTCAGCTTGAGCGCGCTCTTCTCAAGTCACCCCAACTCGGGGGTGTCTTCCGCTCGCGTCCCTGCGATCTGGATTTTCATACCAGTACCTCGCAGATGTAGTTCAAAACGGACTTGGCCCCGCCCAGAACGAACACCACTCGGCGAGCCGTCAGGCACGCTGGTCCATTGCGCCAGCCTCATAAGTATTCCCTGATGTTTGTCTGGACATACCTCAGGAAATCATCCTTTTTGCGAACCAGATCCCAGACCTTGTCGAGGTTGCGCCATTGAACCTGTTTGCCGTCGCGAACCTTCACAAGAACCAGGGAACTAGTGAACAACTGATAGTCGTGGACCAGGCGATTGTTTTCCGGAAGTTCAATATCAACCGAACGCCAGTCGATGGCCCCGCTCTTGAGATCGCCGGCAAACGCCGTTTCGATTCCTTCCCTGGAATAGGCCTCTATCGCACGGCACGTCGGGCAGCGGACCGTCAGATGAAAGTAGTAGGCGATTACCTTCGTGCGCGATCCCGGTTCGGCCATGGCCGGATTAGATTTCCGCGGGGCCGCATCGGCGCTGGCGCCAGCTCGATCGCGTAGCAAGAGGAACGTCGTTATGGAAACTACGAAAACAGCCGCAAGAAGCCAAACCGCGTGTTTTGCTTTCATATCGTCATCGCAATGTCAGCTAATTGGCCAAATAACCAATGATGGAGCGCAAAAAAAAGGCCTCATTTCGCTGCCAGAATCTCCTGGTCCTCCTTCGCGACCGAGCGCATTACCGCCTCTACACAGTCAAAGAACTTGAGCACGCACCCGACCCGGAGGCTGTAGAATACCTGCGTACCCCGCTTTTCATCCACAATGATCCCAGCCGTCTTCAAAAGCGAGAGGTGCTTGGATACCGTGGAGGTGTCTGCGCCCACCATTGCGGTCAATTCGCAAACGCAGCGCTCTCGCTTTGCCAACTCATCCACGATGAAGAGCCGTGTGGGATGCGCCAGTGCCTTCACGATTCGAGCCCGAACGTTATAGCGGGCACGCAATTTCTTGTCCATCTTTGGCGATTCTGCCAAATACGCCAGGCGATGTCAAGCATAATTTCGGACAGTTAGGTTGGCTGCTCTCGCTGCTGAATCGAAGATCGCTCGGGTCTCGGCGCCGCCTCCAGTTCGCCTCTGAAAAGCCCAAACAGCTCGGTTGAGAAGTACCGCTCCATGCGGTCTGGGAAGACGGTTACAATCTTCGCCGGCCAGACGCTTCGGGCGGCTATCATCGCCGCACGGTAATTCAATCCTGAACTCGGCCCGACCGGAAAGCCCATTCGGATGAGCGCCCGCGTGGTTTCAATCGCCTCCTCATCGGGCACCTCGATTGTCGTAAGACTCGGATAATCGGACTCCCGGAAAATCGTAGAGGCGCATTCCATGACTCCGGGAATGCGACAGCTAAAGCTACAGCACTCCTGCTCCCTGCTCTTGCCCAGGTCCACCGGACGCGCCAGGAATGCCCGCTGTACGTGGCGTTCGGCCTCGCATCCCCTCATCAAGCCGACCAGCGTTCCGCCCGTCCCAACGCCGCTCACCACGGCGTCCACCAAATGGCCCGGTATCTGCTCCACGATCTCGCGCGCCGTGCCGAACTCTTGGGCCTCCGCGTTCTCCGGGTTCGAGAATTGCCGCGGAAGGAATGCGTGGATCTCCTGAGCGAGCGCCTCAGATTCCGCGATGCACCCGCCGATTCCGGCGTGCCCGGGGACGAGATGAATAGCTCCTCCATACGCCCGGATCATCAGTACCCGTTCGTTACTCACGCCCTCCGGCATCACGGCTATGAATCTGAGGCCGAGTTGCGCGCACACCAGCGCCATGGCGATGCTCGTCGACCCGCTGGACGCCTCTATGACCGTGGCGCCCGGCTTCAGTTGGCCGTTTCGGAACGCATTGCCGAGGATGTAGCGGGCGATCCGATCCTTGGTTGAGCCGCTGGGATTGAGGAATTCGAGCTTGCACCATATTAAGGGCTCCTCGCCCGATAACTGAATGGGCACAAGCGGCGTGGCAGGCAGGTCCGCCGGATATCGATTGATTGTATGGAGGTTCAGCGGCATCGTCACTTCGCCCCTAATGACTACAGCGACAGTAGCTCTGCTCCTGCGCAGTCAGCGTCCCCGCCAGAAAAGCCGTTACCGTTTCTTCCGCCAGCCCGGGCGCCGCAAACACAACCTCGGCAATGCCCCCGGATTTGAGGGCTTCGGCGGCCCGCCAGCCCATCCCCGCGCAAATGACAACATCGCACCCGGACAGCGCCGATAGAATACTGGCGTGGCTATGCGGTTCGCTCCCGCCGGAACCGTGGTCGCAGGCCCCCTGCTCGTGCGAGTGTTGCATCGTGTTCGATCGCATCTCGCGGCCTCGGATTCGTCCATCCTCGATTTCGAAAACGAGAAAACCCTCACTTCGGCCAAAGTGCGCGGAAATCGATATTCCATCGTTCGTGGGTACAGCAATTCTCATTTGTCTCTTCCTCTCTGTTCGCTAGCTCAATTGTCTGGGACTCACACCGGCGGCGGCGACGAGCACTGCATGCGTCATGTGCGTTCTCTTGCTTGCAACGATCTCCTGCAGGACCTCCCGCAGGCGTAGGAGACCGAGTTTCTCGGCCATGGCGAGTTGCTCCTGGTAGTGCGCAACGAGCGACTGCGCTTGGACCACGTACTCCTCGATCGAAGTCGTGCCGCGCGTTCTCCCGCGCCGCCTTGGAGTATACGCGCGCGGGACGCCTCCCAGCGAGAGCACCTCCGCAGCCAGGGCCGTGGCGTTGGACATCGCCGACGCCGCACACCGTACGATCAGCCGCTGGAAATAGGCGTACGGCTGGGCCACGGAGCTGGCTCGCTGAATACATTCATCCGCCATGCGAATCTCCAGCAAGATATCCCTGTTGAGGGCAGCGATAACATACTCGATGGCGGTCTGGTAGTGCGAGGTCACCCCGCAAAGTCCTTTTCCTTTCCGACGGGCGGCAGAAAAGCCGACCACGCGTGAGCGCGCTCGCAGCCGTCGAGCGTCGTGAGCGTCGCTTCGGCCCTAATCACCCGCCTTGTGCGTTCGACGATCCAACCCCGGACTCTGAGATCCTCTCCGGGCGCCACCGGATGGCGAAAGCGCACCCGGAGCTCGCCAGTTAGGGCATTCTCCACCGCCGCAACGGCTTTGGCCATGGCTTCGTCTAGCACCGTGCTGATGATGCCGCCGTGGATAATTCCACGAAAACCTTGCCAGTCTTCCGCGGGAGTCCACTGCGCACTCACCGCCCCGTCAGAAGCAAGGTCGAACTCGAGATGCAGCCCATGCGGATGGTCTGGCCCGCAGACGACACAGACGGATTGTGGCTGCGCCCGAGGGGGCGTTGAAGGTTCGATCTCGATCGCCTGCATCAGGAAACCCCGACGGTGTCCGTCACCGCGGCCCTGGCCTCTCTGATAAACCGCTTCATCGATTTGGACATATGGTCAAGCACGGTTACCCATTCCTGAAGATGCTCTTCTCCGTGGGCCGTAAGCACATATACCCGCCTTGCGGGTCCGCTGCCTTCGACATCCCACTCCGAGGTTACGCAACCGTTCACTTCCAGTTGCCTCAGCGTCCTGTACAAAGCTGCGACCTCAATTTCGGCGTCAGTTAGGGCGTATGCACGCAGATCGTTTGCGAGCTCGTATCCGTAAGAGCGGCCTTTTCTCTTGAGGAGGAACAGAAGTACGGGCTCGACGAACCGGTACAGGTTGCCCATGGCGCAGGTACAGGGGTGTCCGTTTCCATGGCGCGGGCAAGTGCGGCGGGGCATCTCGTGCTTCCCTCCCGAACCGGCAGAGTACCATCTATTGTCCTCTATATGCAAGTTACACCTATCAGGACCCCGGCGCGCAAGACCCGCGCCGCCGTGTCAGTGGCTACGCAAACCTTGCGCGCGCCTCTGCGACGGTCGGAGCTATACGAATCATCTCTTCAATGAGATAGCGGTCTGGCTCGTTACCTGCATTGAGGATAAACAGAGGTGATTCATGAGAAAGAACCTGGTGGGCATTTTGGCGCTGGCTCTACTCCTGGCCGGCTTAGCCCAAGTTCCGCAGTTGGAAGAATAAACTCTTTGCTTTCAAGCGCCGCATGGGCGAGTTTCCACTACATTGCCGCTCGTTCCAGTGCGCTGGGCAGCTTCAGGCCGAGCCGCTGGAGCAAGATCTGCTGGTGCTCGGTGGCCTGGCTGATGCAACGCTTGCGGATCACTTGCCCGGATCTGGTCGGCAGCACCACATCGACCATCGCGATCTCCGACAGGGCCTCGAACACTTGCCTCGGTTCGTCTCCCAGTCCCGCCTCGCGGCAACTCGCGGCCAGAGTCTTCCAGAGCACATAGGCCAAGAAGCAAACCAGGATGTGGGCCTGCACTCGATCTTCTTTCTGATGCCGCACCGGGCGGATCGCCAGGTCGGACTTGTGAATGTGAAACGCTGCCTCGGCCTCGGTCAACTGGATGTAGGCCCGCCACAGATCTTCCGGACTCCAATCGGTCACGTTGCTGCGCAGCACGTAGCAGCCCTCACTCAAGCGCGCCCACTCTCGCCAGGCTTCCACCTTCGACCACCGCAGGCGAGCGAAGCCGCCGCCGTCCGTTTCCACTTTCACTTCGAACAGCGCGGCCGCTCGCGTGTTCCGCCCCAGCAACCGGCCCACTCGTGTGGCGATCGTCACCGGCTTCTGTTTCTTCTTCAGGCAACTGGTCTGGATCTTTCCGAGGCCTTCCTCAATGCGCTTCTCGAAACGCTCGTGCATGGCCTGCTCTTTGGCCCGCCGCTCCGCGCTCCGGCACAGGATGAAAACCTCCTTTCCGCCCGGCGCCGGTGTGATGCGCACCTCCAGCCCCGCATGCACCAGCCGCCAGTCCTCGGCCAGCAACTCCCGCTCGAACTTGCGCAGCGAGTTCTTCGCCGTCCCTACGATGTAGCGCCGCCCACCTTCGCGCAGGAACTCCACGTTGTCTTCGCCCGCCATGCCGCGATCCATGACCCAGATCCGGCTGGCCCGGCCATAGAGCCCTTCGATGTGCCCGACCATCTCTTCCAGCGTGGTGGCGTCGTTGCGATTGCCGGCGAAGATCTCATAGCCCAGCGGCATCCCGCAGCGGCTCACCACCAGGGCGATGTTGACCTGCTTGCAGTCCGGCCGATGATCGGGCGAATAGCCCCGCTGCGCTTGCGGGTTTTTCTCCGCCTGACCTTCAAAGTAGGTGCTGGTCACGTCATACAGCAGCAGATCGTAGTCCAGCTCGAACAACTCGCCGAGCTTTTCCTTCAGGTGTTTCTCCAGCGCGGCCTTGTGCGGCAGCAGCGCATCCAGCGCCCGGTACAGGCGATCCTCATTGAGCTTTTCGGCGGGCACGCTCAACAGCTCCGGCAGCGCGCTGGATTCGTAAAACCGCTCCGCCAGGTGCAGTTCGCTGGAGGCATCGCAGAGCCGCCCCAACACCAGCACCGTGGCCATCAGCGGCCAGGGAATCTCTTCCCGCCCCTCTGGCAAGGTCTCTTCCAGAAAGCGATCCAGTTCCAGCCGCCGCAGCAGTTCCAGCCCCAGCCAGGGGCCGCCGAACTTCCGGCTGCGCTCCACACGAACGCCCTTCACATCGACCTCTACCCATTCCGGCTGCGGATCGAAAAATAAGCCGCGCTGCTGTGCGGCCGTTCGCTCGGCGCAGCGCTTCACTCCCAGGCGGCCCTGCTCATCCATCGCGCCCAGCCAGGCCACCACCCTCTGCCGCGGTCCGCGTGCCGTGCGATAGCTCTCGACCAGCGCCCAGTAAGCGTGGCGCTTGCCATCCTTCTTGCGGTAGCAGCGCCGCACATACATGGCTCCATATTACGGATATCGGAGTCTGATTCAAGAGGGTTGGTCGTCACTACATCGGCTTTTCGGAAGAGCCGAACGCCGCCGCGAAAAGCGGTGGTGGAAACAAAGGGCGGCCGCATCGCCGCGAGGTTCAGCGGGTCTCAAACCGGTCAAAAATAGTTGCGCAGCGCCCTATGCTGCGGAACTTGGGTTAGCTTAGCCGCATTTGGCCAAAGCGGCAACCAGACCGCGACGCCTCAGAAGCAAGGTGGGCCGCAAGCGTGGAGCGATAGGAACGACGACGGTCTTTGCGACGTCACCGGCCTGCCTGTCGGCCAGGGTTGCGGGCGCATGGCCGGAGGAGCGCTTTGCGCCCGCGCCACGGGAAACGGGCGCGGTCGTGGTATGGGTTACGGCCGCGGAGTCGGTATGGGTTTTGGCCGTGCAGCGGGCATGAACTGCCCCCGCGTCAATATCCCTGCCGCAAACCAAGCCGCCGCACAGCCCGGAAGGTGAGACGGGTCAGCGTTCAGCCTGCACAACACTGTCCACGGCGCGGCGGAGTTTCTCGTTGACCTGCCGCGCCATTTCTCCCATTTCGCGGTTCCCTACCACAGAGAGCATCTTCGCTGCGTCCACCACTCCCACCATGACCTCGCCGTTGTGCTCGTAGACCACGGCGTTGCATGGTAGCAGCAGCCCCAGGTTTATTTCCTTTTGAAGTGCCTGGTGCGCCAGCGGGGGATTGCATGCCCCGAGGATCACATAACGCGGAAACTCGATCCCCAGCTTCTCTTTGAGCTTCCCCTGAATATCGATTCGGCACAAAACGCCGAAGCCCTCCGCTTTGAGCGCGCTTTCCATCCTGTCAACGGCCTGATCGAACGGAAGACTCACGTTTTGAACGTAACCATACTCGATATTTCTGGATGCTTGCATGGCGGTTTCACCCGATTTCAGGTTAGCGCGCTCCTGCTGGCATTATGTGGCTCCCCGACCGTGAGGACGGGGCAGGCGGCATGCCGCACGGTCCGCAGCGTCGTAGTGCCCAGCACCAGGCCCTCAAAGAACCGCCGGCGCGGCGCCCCGAGCACGATCAGATCATAGGGCTCTTCTGACGCCACCGTCACGATCTCTTCCGCCGCATCGCCGTGGCGGACGAGTTCGCGAATGTTGCAGCGCGCCCGATCTTCGGCGGGAATCCAGGAACACAGGTTCGGCACGGAGTCCGCCGCATGGGGCTCCTGCACATGGAGAACAGTGATTTTGGCATCGAGCCTGGCGGCGAGCCCGACGGCGACACTCAGCGCGTTGCGAGAAGTCTGAGTGTCGCTGACAGGGCACAGAATATGCCGGATCGGTCGTTCGGCTGCGGCGCGGACCGTCAGCACCGGGACGGGGCTCTCCCGTAGGACCCGCTCGGCCACGGAGCCGAGCATCCATCGGTTATAGCCGGTCCGACCGTGAGTCCCCATCACAATCGCGTCGGCGTGGACCTCATCCGCCAGTTTCCGGATGGCATCCGCCGGCAGTCCCTCGGCTACCCGCGTCTCAACCTGGGCGGACTGCTCGCCAAGCGTTGACTTAACAAATACCCCCAACGCGCGTTCGGCCAATCGCACCGATTCAGCGAATTCCGTTTTCAGTTCCTCGATCCTGCCCTCGGTGAAGTATGCCGGGGCCTCGAACCAGTTCGCATACGCCGCGATAACCTTCGCCGGCGTGCCCGCCGCTAACCGGGAAGCCTCGCGGAGCGCGTGGCCCGACAGTTCACTGAAATCCACGGGGCAAAGAATGGTATCGAAGCCTGAGGGTTGCATACGTCCTCCATCTGCCTGGATGCGAAGAGACTTCAAAACGTGACAACGCGCGGCCAGAGACCTTTACCGCATCAGCGGTCCGCGCATTCCGCCTCGCCAGAGCGGGCGGCCGGATTCGTCGCGGAGGCGGATGGTCTTTTTGTCGGCGGGGAGGGTGACGGTGGCTGCCACCATGTCGCCGTTCATTTTGTAAGCCTTAACCGCGATCTCGTCACCCACCTTTGGATTGAATCCCTGGGCCATCAGGTACCGCATCGACCCCAGATAAACCTTCACCGTCTGATCACTGCTCTTGACGGTCACAAACGGCATCCCTTCTCCAGGCGTGATCTGAACGCGAGCTACCTTGCCCTTCAGCTCAACGAGCGGACCTGGATTCATTACGGGACCCGCGCTGCAGCATGCCCCCATGCCCCGCTGCGCCATCAGAGAGCTGGGGACCAGCACGCTAGCGATCATCCAGCCAACAATCCACTTCACCGGCCCGCGCCTCCTGCGTTCAATATTGCACCAGCCGTGCCGCGCCGCAAGGCGCCGAGTTTTGTAGCTCATTGCGATCTGGTCCCGTTGCAGCACCACGCAGTTTCTGCACGAGTAGCCCGCCAGGACGCAGAATTTGCGCCCGGGACGGAGCAAACCGCACTCCGGAACCCAAACAATCAACGCGGTTGCAACAAGAGTGCCAATGTCACCGCAAATTGCAAAAGGCATCTACGGTATTAAGGCCTGTTATCAACCCCTTGGGCGCGATCAAGGACTTCGACCTCCGGCGCCTCAGCCGCCGTCAGCCTTTGCGTACCCGGAACCCGTCGCCTACCGGAGCGCATCACGCCGCTTGTGAGGATATGATATACCGCCACGAGGAGCTCGCCCGCTTCTTTGCAGCCTGCTCCGACGCGGAACGTGCCTTGTTCGCCACGTTTCTGCTGACCGGTTTCCGCGAGCAGGAGGTGATGTTCCTGCGCTGGAGCGACGTGAACTTCGAGTTGCGGACTGTGCGGGTGACCGCGAAACC
Organism: Bryobacterales bacterium; assembly: GCA_963761855.1. Classification (GTDB taxonomy): domain Bacteria; phylum Acidobacteriota; class Terriglobia; order Bryobacterales; family Bryobacteraceae; genus Bog-375. The sequence goes on from CAVXJY010000060.1 coordinate 71,721, forward strand.
GGAACTGGGGTTCTACCCGAAGCGATGGGAAGATCGTGAGATTCCGGCCCCGGTGGAACTCATCGACGAGCTCAGGAAGCATACACATCGCCCGAACTGCCAGTTTGTGTTCCCATCCCCTACGGGAAACCGCGAACAGCACATGCTCGATCACTGCAAATCCATCGCGACGCGCGCCAAGCTCGATCCGACAAAATTTGATCTGAAGACGTTTCGTTCCACCTATGCCACGGGTATGCTGCGAAGGGGTTTCGACGTACGGACCGTGCAGCACTGGATGGGCCACAAGTCCCTGGAGACGACGATGCGCTACCTGGCACCGGCCACCGATGTTCAGGACGAGTTGGATTTGGTGACTATTCCGTCCGTCGGCAAGGCCGACCCGGCCCCCCGGAAGGCCGCCGCACGTGAGACCCGTTCGTCTCGGAAGGCGCGAGCGGTGCAGTCGCGCGCCGCTGGGGAGGTAACAGGCTCTGCAGTAGCGCCGCAGACAGGTTTGTAAACCCGGCAGAACCGCGTTTTCAGGACGGTGTAGTGGAAAGCGCTGTACCTTGAGATAATGGAGTGAAGGACGTCACCATGCAGATCACGTTGGACCTACCGGAAGACATCGCACAGGGACTCGAATCCAAGTGGAAGGACCTGCCTCGCGCGGCGATGGAAAGCCTGGCACTCGAAGCATACCGGTCCCAGGCGCTGACGGCGGCTCAGCTTCGCAGGTTGCTTGGTTTCGAAACGCGAATGCAGGTGGACGCCTTTTTGAAGGAGCACGAAGTCTACGACTTCACGGCTGCCGATTTCGAGCAAGACCGGGAAACGCTCCGCCAGCTCCGGGCTAGAGAAGCTGAGCTTTGAGCCGGTTCTCGACATGGTCGTCGTCGCAGACACTGCGCCAATCAACTACGTCGTTCTCATCGAGCAGATCGACCTCCTGACGCGGGCTGCGCGAATTCTGATTCCACCTGAGGTTCTGGCAGATCTGAAGCATCCGCTCGCCACCGAAACCGGTTCGAGACTGGGCCTACGATGCGCCCAAGTTTTGGAAGTTCTTAGCCCGAAAGACTGCCTGCCTCGCACAGCTTGATCTGGGAGAAGCCGAAGGGCGATCGCTCTCGCAACTGAGATGCATGCCGCGGTACTGCTCATTGATGAGCAGGCCGGACGGCAGGAAGCAGTTCGCAGAGGGCAGAGGGCTGCCGGCACGCTCTCCGTGCTCGATGAAGCCGATCAGGCCGGGCTCTTGAATTTCGACCAGGCAGTCGCTCAACAACGAAAAACCAGTTTTCGCATGTCCCAGGCCGTCTGCGCATTCCGATGATGTCGATCAGTCATTCCGATCTCATGCCGATCAGATCGGAGCGAAGCGACGCAGGGCTCTCTCAGTTTGAAATAGTGATCGGCATCAGTCAAGACTTTTGCTTGTTTTCTCTTTCCTGATACGACGGATTCTCCTGCTTCCCCGGCTGTTTATGGTTTTGGGCGCTGACGGAAGGAGCCCGTAGGGCGACTGGAGTTAGCGCCCAAAATCATTCCGCCACCTGCCCGTTACTCCGCATCTTTTGCTCCTCGAACGCCCTTCTTCTTCCTCATCGACTCTCCCTGCAGCTCGATCCGGTGTGCCGCATGTACCAGCCGGTCCAGAATACTGTCAGCCACGGTCGGGTCGCCGATCTGACCATGCCACTTCGCAACCGGTAACTGGCTGGTCAGCAGCGTCGATCTGGTCAGGTAGCGTTCGTCGCAGATCTCCAGGAAGGCGCGGCGTTCGCCCTCCGCCATCGGCGACATCGCCCAATCGTCGACGATCAGCACATCCACCTGCCCCAGCCCTCGTAGCCGCTTGGCATAGCTGCCGTCTGCCCGTGCCAGTTCCAACTCCCGAAACAACTGTGCCGCCGTGGCGAAGTAAGCCGTGAATCCGTCGCGGCAGGCTTTCTGTCCGAAGGCCTTCGCCAGAAACGTTTTCCCAATCCCGGTTGGCCCCACCAGAAAAATGTGCTGATGACGGCGCACCCAGTCCGAATCGTTCAGGAGCGAACGGACCACCTGCTTGTCCAAACCTCGCGCTGCGCGGAAATCGATATCTTCCATGCAGGCTGGACCTTGCAGCCTCCCGTCTCGGAGCCGCCGCTCCAACGCCCGGTTCTGTCGCCAGTTCCACTGGCGGTCCACCAGCAGGGCAAAGCGCTCCTCAAAGCTGAGTTGCGTGCTCTGCGGCTCCTCCTGTTGCTGGGTAAAAGCATCGGCCATGCCGCGCATCCGCATGGCGTAGAGTTTCTCGATCGTCTGTTGGTTGAGCATGCTTCTCCTTGTCGGTTTACTGAATCACCGGAGGCTCGGTCTCCGGCGGGGAATCGAAGTAATCGGCGCCGCGAATGTTCTCGTGGTTCACCGCAGGCTGAATCGGTGGATCACCGGGCAATGGCAGCCGATCCAGTTGGTTCTTGAGGATCGAGTCCATGCTCTGGCTGTTGTAGGCGCGAGCCCTCAAACAGCGACGGGCGGCCGCCTCCATACGTTCGGCCGGATAGAGTTTCGCCAGGCGCAAGATTCCCAGGCATGACCGATATCCCTGCTCCGGATGGCGTTTGGCTGCCAGGATGGCTTCCACCAGTTGCCCCGTGTAAGGTCCGATCTGCTGGGCATCTTCGATCAGCCGCGAAGGCGTGCGCCCCACGTATTTCTGATGGGCCTTGGGCATGTGCTCGGTCAACGTAGTCGCTTTGCCCGCTACGTAGGAACGAACATGCGAAGCCACACGCACTCCGCGGTGCATGACCTCCAGCGTCTCCCCGGTCAGATGCACGTCCACTTTCTGGTGCACCAGCGCGTACGGCACGCTGTAGTAGTGCCGCTCCACTTCGATGTGATAGTCGATGTTGACGCGGGCCGTCTCCCATTCGCCGAACTGATAGCGAACCGCCGGCAGCGGCTTCAGCGCGGGCCGATCCAGTTGTGTGAACAGCGTGGCACGGCTGCCCTCGCGTTTGCGGAATGGCCGCTGATTCAGCCGCACCAACAACTCGCCAATGGCCTGGTTGACTTCCTCCAGGGAGAAGAACTTGCGCTTCCGCAAGGCCGCCACGATCCAGCGTTGGACTACCTGAACACCCACCTCCGCCTTGGCCTTGTCCCGGGCTCGATACGGGCGCGCCGGTATGATCGCCACGCCGTAGTGCTCGCCAAGATCGCGGTGCGTGGGGTTCAGATCCGGCTCGTAATAGCTGGGATGCGTCACGGCCGACTTCAGGTTGTCCGGGACCACGACTTCGGCCACTCCACCGAAGAACTCCCAGGCCCGCATATGCGAACCGATCCAGTTCCGCAGATCCTGCCCGGTGGTGGCTTCGGCGAAGGTGTAGCTGCTGGCGCCCAGCACCGCCACAAACACGGCGGCGGGATGGACCTCGCCGCCCTCCGGGTTGTGAATCGGAATCGTCGCCCCGGCGTAATCCACGAACATCTTCTCGCCGGCACGATGCTCCTGGCGCAGCACCAGGTCGAGCTTCTTTAACCACCGCCGGTACAGATCGCAGAAACGGCTGTATCCGTAGCCGTCTGGGTTGCTCTCACGACCCTCCTGCCAGACCAACTGCAGGGTCAGGTCTTTGTGCGTCTGCAACTCTTGGTGGATCTGTGTCCACTCCGGCTCGGGATGTTTCCGCCAGATGGCGGGAGCGGGCCGCTGCGGAAACAGCGTTCGCTCGATCTGCTGGTCATCCCAGTTCTCCGGCGCCGGCCAATTCGCGCCGGCCGCTTCCGCGGCTGACAAGTACTCGTGGACGGTGCTTTGGGAAATGGAGCAACTACGGGCGATCTGGTGCTGGCTCAGTCCGAGGGAATGGAGCCGCAGAACTTCCTTCAACTTGCGCACGGATTATGTTCCCGGGAACATAATCCATGTAATGTGCCCACCCGCATTATGTGGCCGATAGGCCGGTGGCCCCCGTAAGTCGCGGGCAGTCGCCTCTCGGGGGGCACATAACGAGTCCATGCGGGTACGATGATCTCCTGAACCTCCCCCACCGAGAGGAGATTTTCGTGCTTGACCGATACTTCATTCGTCCGACAACCGTCGATCGAATTCGCTCATGCTGGCTCGGTGACGCCATCGAGCACTACGTCAACTGGCTCGCCGCACAGAATTATGCTGCCCGGAGCGTCTTCAGTCGGGTACCGCTGCTGATCCAATTCGGGGAGGCTGCTCAGCGCGCGGGAGCGAAGACATTCGCAGAACTCCCTGCTCACGTCGAGCCATTCGTGAAGGTTTGGCTGGCGCGTCACGGAAGGCAGTACTCGGAAGCGCAACGCCAGGCCGCGGTGCGAGGCGTCCGTGGTCCCATCCAACAAATGCTTCGGCTCATAGTGCCAGAGTCGCACGACGCCAACTCCGGTTTAGACGAGCCATTCGCAGATGTGGCACCCAGGTTCTTCGGGTTCTTACGCAGGGATCGCGGCCTTCGTGACACAACCCTGGTCCAGTACCGGCACTATCTCCGGCGCTTCCAGGACTATCTGCGGAGAGTCGAGCGGCCATTGCTTCCCGATCTGCCTCCAGCCATGGTCACCGCGTTCATTACTGAGAGTGGCGAGACTATCGACAAACGCTCGGTGCAGAGCCTCTGCAGCATTCTCAAAGTCTTCTTCCGCTATCTCTATCACGCTTCTCTCATGCCCCGCGACCTGAGCAAGGCCATCGAGTCGCCACGGCGATATCGCTTCGCCAACCTGCCGCGCTCGATCTCCTGGCCTGAAGTCGAACGAATGTTGCAGAGCGTGGACCGGCGGAATGCGGTTGGCCGCCGCGACTTCGCCGTCCTCTTGCTTTTGACGACATATGGTCTACGCGGTCGGGAGGTTGCAGCCTTGACCCTGGACGACATCGACTGGAAACACAATCGCCTTCACGTCGGCGGACGCAAAGCGGAACATTCGACGGCATACCCTCTGGCTCCCACTGTAGGCGAGGCGATCCTCGCCTATTTGAAAAACGGACGCCCCGAGACGAATCAGCGGGCGGTCTTCTTTGAAGCTTATGCGCCACACAAAGCCCTTTCGCGCGTGGCCGTCACAATGCGCGCCAAACATTACCTACGCAAGGCTGGCATCAATGTGTCACGGCCAGGTTCGCACACCCTGCGGCACGCGTGCGTTCAGCGTCTGGTCGATGCCGGATTGTCATTCAAGACAATCGGCGATTTCGTCGGCCACCGAACGCCTGACGCCACCAAGATCTACGCCAAGGTGAATCTAAAGGCACTGCGCGAGGTCGCTCTGGGCGACGGCGAGGAGGTCCTGTGAAGTGCGCACCGAAAGGCCCATTAGCAGAAAGCATCGAACGGTACCTCGCGCATAAGCACTCCTTGGGGAAACATCTGACCAAAGTGGGTCCAATGCTTCATCTGCTGGACTCCTATTTATTAGTCCACGGTGTTCCGAACGAACGTCAGGTTACGGCCACCGACCTCGACGGCTTCATTGCCTCGCGGCCGCGTCGAAGTCCCCGCAGCTACAACGGCCTCGTTGGTGCGATTCGAGGGCTGCTGGATTGGATGGTGGTCAACGAGGTCCTGCCGGAATCGCCTCTGCACTGCGAACCTCGGCGCATCACTCCGTCTGCGCGGCCGTTCCTCTTTAGCCTCGATGAGGCGCGCCGTCTGCTCAAGGTTGCCAACGAACTGCCCAGCACTCCCAGAGCGCAGAACCGTGGGGAGATCTACAGGATGATCTTCGCCGTGCTGTACGGTCTTGGACTTCGGGTCGGAGAAGTGTCGCGACTGTGCCGGAGGGATATCGACTTCGACCGCCAGTTGTTGATCGTTCGCCAGACGAAGTTCGGGAAGGATCGCTTGGTGCCATTCGGACCGAGGATGGGGCGCGCGATCGCGGAGTACCTGGAGCGTGAAGAGTCTCAGTTCGGAGCGATTCCGCCCGAAGGGTCGATCTTTTCGTTCGATCGGCGCAAGCGAGGGCTGATCGGCCCCAACACGATCAGCTGGACATTCCACAAGCTTCTTCCCGCACTTCAACTGACGATCCCCTCGGGCGTGGCGCCGCCGCACTTGCATTGCCTTCGGCACTCGTTCGCCGTTAGTACTCTGCTGCGCTGGTACCGCGCAGGCGTCGAGCCGATGTCGCGGCTGTTTGACCTTTCCACTTTCATGGGGCACGTCAGTCCCTCGTCCACGGCCGTCTACCTCACCATCACCACCGAACTGCTCGAGTGTGCCGGTGAGCGCTTCGCGGCGTTCGCGGCAAGCAGCCGCAAGGAGTGCATGCGATGAATGCAGATACTCCGCCGCTCGGAGCGATCCTGGAGTCGTTCTTTACTGATTACCTCAGGCTTCAGAAAGGACTGCGGCCGAACTCGATCAAGAGCTACGCGGACGCAATGCGGCTCTTATTGCAGTTTGCCGCTGAGTCCAGCGGGAAGAAGCTGACACAACTTGGTCTCGATGACCTTCATGCCGACGCCGTCCTACATTTTCTGGCCAGCCTGGAAGAACGCCGGCACAATGCACCGCAATCCCGTAATCAACGATTGGCCGCGATCCTCACCTTCTTCGAACATGTGGGACGCCGATTGCCGGAGCGGCTCGGACAGGCGCAAAAGGTGACGGCCATTCCAAGAAAGAGGGCTCAGTTCCCGGAAACGGTCTTTCTGGAACGCGATGAAATCGAACGCACACTGGCTGGTCTAGGGGGTTCTCGATCTGCGTTGCGCGATCGAACGTTGCTGTTGTTCTCTATACACGGAGCCCGCGTCCAGGAACAGCAAGCCTCTGTGCAAACGACGTTCACTTCGATCCGAATCCGCGTGTGCACCTTCACGGTAAGGGTGACAAGTGGCGGGTGTGTCCTCTCTGGGCGGAGACAGCCGCTCTGCTCAGAAACTGCTTTCCGACCACGCGCCTGGCGCAGCGAACGGACTTCGGCCGGTCTTCACGAGCCCAAGGCGTCAGGCCCTCACCCGGTTCGGAATCTACAAGATCGTGCGGCGTTACCGACTGAGATCGTCAAGAGGGGATCGGATGGTCAATTACGCCGTGTTTCACCGCATACTGGCGACACTCGACGGCCGTTCATCTTCTCGAAGCCGGCGTCGAGGTGAACGTGATTGGCGCATGGCTCTGGCATGTGAGTCTGGAGACCGCGCCGCCGCCGCCGCCGCCGGTGAGGTCTCCAGACTCACATGCCCGAGCCATGCGCGAATCACGTTCACCTCGACGCCGGCTTCGAGAAGATGAACGGCCGTCGAGTGTCGCCACGTATGCGGTGAAACACGGCGTAATTGACCATCCGATCCCCTCTTGACGATCTCAGTCGTGTAACGCCGCACGATCTTGTAGATTCCGAACCGGGTGAGGGCCGTACGCCTTGGGCTCGTGAAGACCGGCCGATCCGTCGCTGCGCCAGGCGCGTGGTCGGAAAGCAGTTTCTGCAGCAGAGCGGCTGTCTCCGCCCAGAGAGGACACACCCGCCACTTGTCACCCTTACCGTGAAGGTGCACACGCGGATTCGGATCGAAGTGAACGTCGTTTGCACAGAGGCTTGCTGCTTCCTGGACGCGGGCTCCGGTGTTATAGAGGAACAACAGCAACGTTCGATCGCGCAACGCAGATCGAGAACCCCCCGGTAGACCAGCCAGTGTGCGTTCGATTTCATCGCGTTCCAGAAAGACCGTTTCCGGGAACTGAGCCCTCTTTCTTGGAATGGCCGTCACCTTTTGCGCCTGTCCGAGCCGCTCCGGGAATCGGCGTCCCACATGTTCGAAGAAGGTGCGGATCGCGGCCAATCGTTGATTACGGGATTGCGGTGCATTGTGCCGGCGTTCTTCCAGGCTGGCCAGAAAATGTAGGACGGCGTCGGCATGAAGGTCATCGAGACCAAGTTGTGTCAGCTTCTTCCCGCTGGACTCAGCGGCAAACTGCAATAAGAGCCGCATTGCGTCCGCGTAGCTCTTGATCGAGTTCGGCCGCAGTCCTTTCTGAAGCCTGAGGTAATCAGTAAAGAACGACTCCAGGATCGCTCCGAGCGGCGGAGTATCTGCATTCATCGCATGCACTCCTTGCGGCTGCTTGCCGCGAACGCCGCGAAGCGCTCACCGGCACACTTGAGCAGTTCGGTGGTGATGGTGAGGTAGACGGCCGTGGACGAGGGACTGACGTGCCCCATGAAAGTGGAAAGGTCAAACAGCCGCGACATCGGCTCGACGCCTGCGCGGTACCAGCGCAGCAGAGTACTAACGGCGAACGAGTGCCGAAGGCAATGCAAGTGCGGCGGCGCCACGCCCGAGGGGATCGTCAGTTGAAGTGCGGGAAGAAGCTTGTGGAATGTCCAGCTGATCGTGTTGGGGCCGATCAGCCCTCGCTTGCGCCGATCGAACGAAAAGATCGACCCTTCGGGCGGAATCGCTCCGAACTGAGACTCTTCACGCTCCAGGTACTCCGCGATCGCGCGCCCCATCCTCGGTCCGAATGGCACCAAGCGATCCTTCCCGAACTTCGTCTGGCGAACGATCAACAACTGGCGGTCGAAGTCGATATCCCTCCGGCACAGTCGCGACACTTCTCCGACCCGAAGTCCAAGACCGTACAGCACGGCGAAGATCATCCTGTAGATCTCCCCACGGTTCTGCGCTCTGGGAGTGCTGGGCAGTTCGTTGGCAACCTTGAGCAGACGGCGCGCCTCATCGAGGCTAAAGAGGAACGGCCGCGCAGACGGAGTGATGCGCCGAGGTTCGCAGTGCAGAGGCGATTCCGGCAGGACCTCGTTGACCACCATCCAATCCAGCAGCCCTCGAATCGCACCAACGAGGCCGTTGTAGCTGCGGGGACTTCGACGCGGCCGCGAGGCAATGAAGCCGTCGAGGTCGGTGGCCGTAACCTGACGTTAGTTCGGAACACCGTGGACTAATAAATAGGAGTCCAGCAGATGAAGCATTGGACCCACTTTGGTCAGATGTTTCCCCAAGGAGTGCTTATGCGCGAGGTACCGTTCGATGCTTTCTGCTAATGGGCCTTTCGGTGCGCACTTCACAGGACCTCCTCGCCGTCGCCCAGAGCGACCTCGCGCAGTGCCTTTAGATTCACCTTGGCGTAGATCTTGGTGGCGTCAGGCGTTCGGTGGCCGACGAAATCGCCGATTGTCTTGAATGACAATCCGGCATCGACCAGACGCTGAACGCACGCGTGCCGCAGGGTGTGCGAACCTGGCCGTGACACATTGATGCCAGCCTTGCGTAGGTAATGTTTGGCGCGCATTGTGACGGCCACGCGCGAAAGGGCTTTGTGTGGCGCATAAGCTTCAAAGAAGACCGCCCGCTGATTGTCTCGGGGCGTCCGTTTTTCAAATAGGCGAGGATCGCCTCGCCTACAGTGGGAGCCAGAGGGTATGCCGTCGAATGTTCCGCTTTGCGTCCGCCGACGTGAAGGCGATTGTGTTTCCAGTCGATGTCGTCCAGGGTCAAGGCTCCGACCTCCCGACCGCGTAGACCATATGTCGTCAAAAGCAAGAGGACGGCGAAGTCGCGGCGGCCAATCGCATTCCGCCGTTCCACGCTCTGCAACATTGTTCGACTTCAGGCCAGGAGATCGAGCGCGGCAGGTTGGCGAAGCGATATCGCCGTGGCGACTCGATGGCCTTGCTCAGGTCGCGGGGCATGAGAGAAGCGTGATAGAGATAGCGGAAGAAGACTTTGAGAATGCTGCAGAGGCTCTGCACCGAGCGTTTGTCGATAGTCTCGCCACTCTCAGTAATGAACGCGGTGACCATGGCTGAAGGCAGATCGGGAAGCAATGGCCGCTGACTCTCCGCAGATAGTCCTGGAAGCGCCGGAGATAGTGCCGGTACTGGACCAGGGTTGTGTCACGAAGGCCGCGATCCCTGCGTAAGAACCCGAAGAACCTGGGTGCCACATCTGCGAATGGCTCGTCTAAACCGGAGTTGGCGTCGTGCGACTCTGGCACTATGAGCCGAAGCATTTGTTGGATGGGACCACGGACGCCTCGCACCGCGGCCTGGCGTTGCGCTTCCGAGTACTGCCTTCCGTGACGCGCCAGCCAAACCTTCACGAATGGCTCGACGTGAGCAGGGAGTTCTGCGAATGTCTTCGCTCCCGCGCGCTGAGCAGCCTCCCCGAATTGGATCAGCAGCGGTACCCGACTGAAGACGCTCCGGGCAGCATAATTCTGTGCGGCGAGCCAGTTGACGTAGTGCTCGATGGCGTCACCGAGCCAGCATGAGCGAATTCGTCGACGGTTGTCGGACGAATGAAGTATCGGTCAAGCACGAAAATCTCCTCTCGGTGGGGGAGGTTCAGGAGATCATCGTACCCGCATGGACTCGTTATGTGCCCCCCGAGAGGCGACTGCCCGCGACTTACGGGGGCCACCGGCCTATCGGCCACATAATGCGGGTGGGCACATTACATGGATTATGTTCCCCGGGAACATAATCCGTGCGCAAGTTGAAGGAAGTTCTGCGGCTCCATTCCCTCGGACTGAGCCAGCACCAGATCGCCCGTAGTTGCTCCATTTCCCAAAGCACCGTCCACGAGTACTTGTCAGCCGCGCAAGCGGCCGGCGTGAAGTGGCCGGCGCCGGAGAACTGGGATGACCAGCAGATCGAGCGAACGCTGTTTCCGCAGCGGCCCGCGCCCGCGATTTGGCGGAAACATCCCGAGCCGGACTGGACGCAGATCCACCAAGAGTTGCAGACGCACAAGGACCTGACCCTGCAGTTGGTCTGGCAGGAGGGCCGCGAGAGCAATCCCGACGGCTACGGATACAGCCGTTTCTGCGATCTCTACCGGCGGTGGTTAAAGAAGCTCGACCTGGTGCTGCGCCAGGAGCATCGCGCCGGCGAGAAGATGTTCGTGGATTACGCCGGGGCCACCATTCCGATTCACAACCCGGAGAGCGGTGAGGTGCACCCTGCCGCCGTGTTCGTGGCGGTGCTGGGCGCCAGCAGTTACACCTTCGCCGAGGCCACGACCGGGCAGGATCTGCGGAACTGGATCGGTTCGCATATGCGGGCCTGGGAGTTTTTCGGTGGCGTGGCCGAGGTCGTGGTCCCAGATAACTTGAAGTCCGCCGTCACGCATCCCAGCTATTACGAGCCGGATCTGAACCCCACGTACCGCGATCTGGGCGAGCACTACGGCGTGGCGATCATTCCGGCGCGGCCGTATCGAGCCAGGGAGAAAGCCAAGGCGGAGGTGGGTGTTCAGGTAGTCCAACGCTGGATCGTGGCTGCCTTGCGCAAGCGCAAGTTCTTCTCCCTGGAGGAAGTCAACCAGGCCATTGCCGAGTTGTTGGTGCGGCTGAACCAGCGGCCATTCCGCAAGCGCGAGGGCAGTCGCGCCACGCTGTTCGCGCAACTGGACCAGCCGGCGCTGAAGCCGCTGCCGGCTACGCGCTACCAGTTCGGCGAATGGGAGACGGCCCGCGTCAACATCGACTATCACATCGAGGTGGAGCGGCACTACTACAGCGTGCCGTACGCGCTGGTGCACCAGCAGAGTGGACGTGCATCTGACGGGGGAGACGGTGGAAGTCATCCACCGCGGGGTGCGTGTGGCTTCGCATGTTCGTTCTTACGTAGCCGGGAAAAGCGACTACGTTGACCGAGCACATGCCCAAGGCCCATCAGAAATACGTGGGGCGCACGCCGTCGCGGCTGATCGAAGATGCCCAGCAGACCGGCCCCTACACGGGGCAACTGGTGGAGGCGATTCTGGCGGCCAAACGCCATCCAGAGCAGGGATATCGGTCGTGCCTGGGGATTCTGCGCCTGGCGAAAACCTATCCGGCCGAGCGTATGGAAGCCGCCGCCCGGCGTTGCCTGCGGGCTCGCGCCTACAACTGCCAGAGCATGGACTCGATCCTGAAGAACCAACTGGATCGACTGCCGCTGCCTGGCGACCCGCCCATTCAGCCCGCAGTGAACCACGAGAACATTCGCGGCGCCGATTACTTCGATTCCCCGCCGGAGGCCGAGCCTCCGGTGATTCAGTAAACCCGACAAGGAGAACCATGCTCAACCAACAGACGATCGAGAAACTGTACGCCATGCGCATGCGCGGCATGGCCGATGCTTTTACCCAACAACAGGAAGAACCCGAGACCACGCAACTCAGCTTCGAGGAACGCTTTGCCCTGCTGGTGGACCGCCAGTGGAACTGGCGACAGAACCGGGTATTGGAACGGCGGCTCAGAGAGGGGCGCCTGCAAGGTCCAGCCTGCATGGAAGACATCGACTTCCGTGCGGCGCGGGGTCTGGACAAGCAGGTGGTCCGGTCGCTGATGAACGACTCGGACTGGGTGCGCCGCCATCAACACATTTTCCTGGTGGGGCCAACCGGGATCGGGAAAACGTTTCTGGCGAAGGCGTTCGGACAGAAGGCCTGCCGCGACGGATTCACAGCTTACTTCGCCACTGCCGCACAGTTGTTTCGGGAACTGGAGCTGGCGCGGGCGGACGGCAGCTATGCCAAGCGGCTACGAGGGCTGGGACAGGTGGATGTGCTGATCGTCGATGATTGGGCGATGTCGCCCATGGCGGAGGGCGAACGCCGCGCCTTCCTGGAGATCTGCGACGAACGCTACTTGACCAGGTCGACGCTGCTGACCAGCCAGTTGCCGGTGGCGAAGTGGCATGCGCAGATCGGCGATCCCACGGTGGCCGACAGCATTCTGGATCGCCTGGTGCATGCGGCGCACCGGATCGAACTACAGGGGAG
>CAVXJY010000061.1:0-4193 GCA_963761855.1 Bryobacterales bacterium
TTCCAGGATGCGCCCCAGCAGATAGATGCAATCCTTGTCGGCCGCTTCGCCAGGTCCAGATTGCGCCCCGCGTCCTCATATACGCCGGCGAGCGGATAGTAAGACTCCGGCGCCAGGGCAATCGCCATCGAAATGGTCTTGCCCTCGGGGCCCGGATACTCCTTCAAATTCTCTTCCGTGAAACGGTGGAACAGCCGCTGCACTTCGCGCGCCAGCGCAATCAGCGCGTCCCACGCCCCGTAAACGGCGAAATCGTCGCCGCCGCAATAGAGGATGCTGACCTTGCGCCAGAACTCCGGCATCGAGCACAGCACTTCCAGCTCGCCGGCGAAGAACTGCTTGTAGAGCACCGAAAGCGGCACGTGCTCTTCAATCGAATTCACCCGCCGGAGCCGCAGCCCGAAGTTATCGACGTCGCCGCGCAGCACGCCCCAGATGGCGCGGCCCTGCGAACGCCGTGCCAGCGTCTGCACCGGCGCAGCCTGCTTGCCGTCATCGCTGGGCGCCGCGTGGCGCGCCAGCAGGATGGCGTCCGGCGAAAGATTGGCGGTCAGGCTCCAGGTGTGTTTGCCGCCCTCGACCAGCACCTTCCCGGGCGACTCGGGGGACCAGCCGGCCTGCTGCGCCTCCCGGACCTTGGCGCCCAGTTCCTTGGCGAAGTAGACATCGGCCGCGGTATTCGGAACCGTGCGTGTAAGGCTGGAACGCGCCTGCCCAGTCCGCTAGCGGCCGGTTGCGGCGGTGGTCCAATTCTTCGTTCAGCCGGCGCCGGATCACCGCCCAGTCGCCCAGGTTGTCCGTCACGCCCCAAATCAGCTTCACGTGACCGGAACTCAGGTCGGCTATCTGCTGCGCCGCCGCTCGCAGGAAGTTCTCCGCGGCGTCCCGCGCGCCGCGCCCGGCAGAACCAGCAGGAACTGGCCGCCGCCGCTCGATCCTAAAAGGATGCGCGCCAGCCCGAGTTCCGCCAGCAGGGCCCGCGGCAAGACTTCGCTGAGTAGCGTGATCCACTGCGACCGCCCGACGAGCAAATCCTCACCCGCGGAACGCGCGGGACGTCCCTCGGCGGCAGCCGCCGAAAGAAACTCCTCGGTGCCCAGGATTTTGCCTTGCAGCAGGATTTGTTCGGCCATGAAAAATGCGCTAAGCCTTGAGAAAGATTAACTGTAGCACAGAAACCTGAGAGTCACGGCGGGCTCGCTTCACTCTGATTTTATGCCCCGTGTTCGTCTCCTGGCAACGCTTGCGATGCTCGCCGCTGCCCTCGGCGCACAGACCGTGCGCTCCCCTGCCAACGGCGCTGGCGCCCGCCCCAGAACTGCGGCCGTGACCGCACAGCCGCGTCTTTCCGACGCACAACTCGAAGCCGCTATTCGCGCCAGGTTCGCCAAATCGCAGAAGATATCGCTAGACCATTTTCAGGTGCACGTACAGGGTGGCGTGGCCACCATCGAAGGCAAGACTGGCGTCATGCAGCACAAAGGCAGCGCCACCCGCATGGCCAAAGCCGCCGGCGCGCTGGCAGTGAACAACCGCATCCAGCTTAGTGATGCCGCAAAACAAAAGGCCGCGGCCAATCTGGAAACCGGCCGGCGCCGCGCGCAGATCAAACGCGGCGACTCACGCAGCGATGCTCGCAGCGACTCGCAACAGCCCCATTGACTGGCTGCGCAAGGCAAGGCACGCTCCACTAGAAAGCCGCGCTCGCGCACCGCAAAGGAATAATGAGAGCGGGCGGAGAGATCCCCGCGGCGCCATCGGGCCGGTGCCGCCGCGCTACGGAAACATGCCGGCCGGACAGCCCCAATCGCGCGTTGCCGCGATCCTGAGCCGCTCCGCCTCGGCTCGCCGGCCGGTCTTGGAATAGAAGTCCACCACGTTCCGCGCCGCCCTGCACGAAACGCTCTCCACCAACGGACACTTGAAGTTCAGGGTCGTGCGATTTCCGGCTGCTTCCACTGCACAGCCGTTCGGATCGATCTCCCGGTAGATTTCCACCAACTGCGAAACCAAGGGACGCTGGCCCGGAGTCAGAATCAGTCCCTCGTGCAGCGTAACGGCGGCCTGTGCGTCGTCTCCCGTCGCGCGATATGCCTTGGCCAGCTCTTCGGAGAAAGCCGGTCTCGGGCTGAGCAAGCGCCCGTACTCCAGGGCTTCCACCGCTTGCCGGGGTTGCGCCAGGCGCAGGTAGACCTGTCCCAAGTCCAGATACAAATCCGGTGACGGACTGTCGTAGGCAAGGGCCTTGCCGCGCAAGCGATTGCGCCGGCGCAATTCCGCGCTCAACGCAAGATCGATTCTTTTGGCGCGCAGAAGAACCGCCAGCGCCTTCCGATACCAGAAGCCGCCCGCACCGCTTGCCGCCATGTCGCCCTGGGTGCGGTACCAGTAGCCGGCAGTCGCCCAGGGAAGCGGGATGCTTCGGTCGTCGGGCAAGGGGTCGATGATAGCCAGGCTGCGGTTCAGTTCCCGGTCGGCCGTGGCCGGACTCAAGGTAGCGCCGTCCATCGCCGAGACTGCCACTCCGAGGTGGGTCATGTAGCTGCCCGGCGCCGCTCTGACATCGCTGGCCCAGAGGCTCGGCTCATCCCGCCAGTCGAAGTTGCGCGCGTAGGTTCGGACGGCGAACAACGCGCACGCCACGCCCACAATGGCCCATGGCAGGCGCCGCCCAAGACGGAATCGAGCCGTGTAACGGTCGCCCAAGTAAAACACAGCCATCACGAAGAGAGCCGCCAGCGCGATCGAGGGCATGTACAAGAAACGCTCCGCCATGATGGTGGCGATCAGGATGACCAGATTCGACGTGGGAGCAAGCGCGGCGAAGAAGAAGGCAATGAAGAAAAACAGGGCCGGCTTCGAGCGGTACCAGACGACCGCGGCCGCCACCGCAGCCACGCACCCGGCAACGGCGGCCAACGCCAACCACGCCTCGCCGTTATGTAACCTCCAGTCGAAGAGCGGAACCTGATTGTAAGAATAATCGCACGACAATCTGCCAGGCCACAGCCAGAGTCCAACATACTTGCCGATGACCTTTATGGCGGTCAGCCGTGCGCTCCAGAAGTCAGTGCCGACCAATGGATTCTGCACAAATGCGAAGGTTCCCGCTGCCGTTTCATACAGCGAGCGAATCATCTTTGCGCGCAGGTAGAAATACGCCAGAAACGGCAATGCCACTGCGCAGTATCCGGCCAGGCGTGCCCGCCAGGGTGCGGCGCGCCTATGCGCCACGTCGTAGATCAACATCGCCGCCGGCAAGACCACCGCCGTCTCTTTGGAGAAAATGCCGATAGCGGCGCTCGTTCCCAGGGCTGCAAGCCACACGCCTCTGCGCCCACCCGACGCTAAGGTCGCCTTCACATGGCATAGCAACCCCGCGAGCGTGCCGAAGGCCGCCAGGAGATCCGCGCGGCCCACCACGTTGGTGACGGACTCGGTTAGAATCGGGTGCAGCCCCCAGACCGCAGCCAGCGCGATTGCCAGCCGGAACTCCCGCAGCAACAATAGCCCCAGCAGGTACACCAGCAGGATGTTGGCGGCGTGCAGCGCAAAATTGACCCAATGGTAACTGGCCGGATTCGGGCCGCTGCCGAGGACTGCGTAATTGAATAGATACGAGATTTTCGTCAGCGGCCGATAGAGCCCGTTGGTCCACCACCGCAATGACATCGCCGCGCTTGACGCGGTCGCCGGGCTTCACCAGCCACTCGACCAGCGTGCCCGCCTCCATGTCGGCGCCGAGCGATGGCATGCGAAAGTCGGTCATCGGCCAGATGTCCTCACTGTGCCGGGATGGGCCGCACTGGGTGCCCCCTCGTCATGGCGGGCGAAGGCCCGCCATCCACGACTTTGCCGTCGTGCCGACGAGGAAAGTCGTGGATGGCGGGCCTTCGCCCGCCATGACGCGGGGGGTGGTGCGGCTGTTACTGCTATGCCGAAACAGAAATCCCCGGTCATCGTATGCGTACCAGCTCCCGCGCGGTGGCAACGATCGTCGCCACCTGCGGCAGTGCCGCCTGCTCCATCTCGGCGGCGGACGGGATCGGCACTTCGGCGGAGCACACGCGGCGGATCGGCGCATCGAGGTTGAAGAAGCCGGCTTCCGCGATGCGCGCGGCGATCTCGGCGGACAGCGAGCCGGAACGCCAGCCCTCATCGACGATCACCACGCGATGGGTGCGCGCAACCGA